>JBAROV010000167.1:0-67035 GCA_049642465.1 Vicinamibacterales bacterium | reverse complement strand
GTACAGCAATGTGGCGCCAGTGTCCTGGTTCGTCATCGATCACGTAAACCACGGCCGCAGCCATTTCAACTACTCCGATTGGGCGCGCTACAACGCGAAAGACGCGGATCGCCTGGTGAAGAAATCGTGCGAGTTTGCTCGCGATGGAAGTATGCCTTTACCGGAGTACGCACGGATGCACTCTGAGACACGGCTCAGCCCCGAGGACGTGACGGCGCTCTGCAGCTGGATGGAAGCGCAGCAGGCGCACAAGTAGAATGGCCCAATGGCCATGCGTCCGCGGCGCTCTGACCGTCCCCGCGTCGGCATTTCGGCTTGCCTTCTCGGTGATAAGGTGCGGTACGACGGCAGCGACAAGCGCGACGCCTATCTCGTCGAAGTACTGGGTCAACATGTCGAGTGGGTACGTGTCTGCCCCGAGGTGGAAGTGGGAATGGGGACGCCGCGCGAAACGCTGTATCTCGTTCGCGACGATCGGCGAGTGCGAATGAAAACAACGGTCACCGCCCTCGATTACACCGACGCGATGGAAGACTGGGGGAAACGCCGCGTCGAGGAACTCGCCCACGAAGATCTCTCCGGCTACGTCCTCAAGAAGAATTCACCGAGCTGTGGTCTGGAACAGGTCCCGATTCACGAGCCGAACGGCCAACGCGCGGGCGAGGGACGTGGCGTCTTTGCCGAGGTACTGATCCGACAGTTCCCTGACCTGCCTATCGAAGACGAAGGCCGTCTGGCCCGGCCCGACGTTCGTGAGGCGTTTATCGAGCGTGTCTTCGAGTACTGGCGGAATCGTGATGGCTGACAGCACGCGTCAGGTTCCGGTCACGCGGGTGGCGCGCGGTCCCCTCGGGAATACCGACGATCTGGCGGCGGTCGAAGAGCCGATGGAAGTGCGCCTTCATGGCCGTCCCTTTGCGGTGATCATGCGCACACCGGGCGCCGATCGAGAGCTCGCGGCAGGTTTCCTGTTTTCCGAAGGGGTCATCGCGTCGGCCGACGACGTCGGCGCGATAGAGCACTGCCGGCATCCGGAGCATCCGGAGCATCACAACGTCGTTGACGTGTATTTGCTGGGGCCCGCCGCGGCGGCCGTGGACGAACACCTCGACGCACGACGTCGTGTTCTGACGACCTCATCGTGTGGCCTCTGCGGGAGAGTCACAATCGACTCCTTGCGAACACGCGCGAAGCGACTGCCGATGTCGCTGCAAATCGACGCGCGACTGGCCGCGAAACTCCCCGAGCGATTGCGGGCGCGCCAGCCGGCGTTCGACATGACCGGCGGTCTGCACGCCGCCGGCATCTTTGGTTCTACCGGCGCCGCGGATTGCTCGGCGGAGGACGTCGGGCGTCACAACGCCGTAGACAAAGTGGTGGGCAGGAGACTCCTCGACGAACGATTGCCGGCGGTGGAGTCCATCCTTGTTGTCAGCGGGCGCACGTCATTCGAGATCATCCAAAAGGCCTGGCTCTCGGGAATCGAGCTCGTGTGCGCGGTGTCAGCACCGTCGAGCCTGGCGATCGACCTCGCCGAAACTGCGGGAATCACGCTGCTTGGGTTCGCCCGCGACGGCGGATTCAATATCTACACCCACCCCGGCCGTATCGCCGGTGTGTGAAGCGCGTTACCCACTTCACCACCCGCAATCCGCTTTCGCCGGCCAAATCCAGTCGCTTCAAGTACTAAGCAGCTCAAAACTGCTGGCATTGGCGTTGCTCGAATGACGATCGGGGCAACGAATGCAACGCCAGTTTCTGACAACGACGATCGTGACAGTGACAATCGTCTTGTCGGTGGCCGCCTGGCGTGTTGCCACGTTCACATCGACGATGCGGCGCGAGCTCGAGCGGGCGAGCGGTCTCGCGAGGATGGCCCCGGCCCCGCAGGCAACGATTGTCTTCGATCGGACCGGCCGTCCAGCTTTTTCGTTCTTTGTCGAGCAGCGCGTCGATGTTCCGTTGGCACAGGTATCCGCGCGCATGATCGATGCGATCCTTGCCGTCGAGGACCGCCGGTTCTTCTCGCACCACGGCGTCGATCCCATTCGGGTCCTGGGCGCGGCCTGGCGAAATGTCCGCGCCGGACGCATCGTGGAAGGCGGAAGCACCATTACCCAGCAGCTGGGGCGTGCCACGCTGTTGACCAACGAACGCACCTACGGGAGAAAGATTCGAGAGATCCTGCTGGCACGTTCCCTCGAGGAGCGGTACACGAAAGCGCAGATTCTCGAAAAGTACCTGAACACGGTGTACTTCGGCGAGGGCTACTACGGCGTCGAGGCTGCCGCGCGCGGGTACTTCGCCAAACCCGCCTCGGATCTCGATCTGCACGAAGCCGCACTGCTGGCCGCACTCGTGAGGTCTCCTTCCGTGGATGCTCCGTGTGCGGCCCCCAAGCGTGCCACAGCTCGACGTGACCTCGTGCTTCGTCTGATGCGGCAGCAGGGGCGGATCTCGGACGCTGAACTTCGCGCGGCGCTGACCTCTCCCATTCCGGACGCCTCGCATCAGGACGCCGGCGGCTCTCGCGCCGCGAACCGAACCGGGATGTATTTCGAAGAAGAGGTGCGGCGGATTCTCGTCGCGATGTTCGGGGCGGACCGGGTGCTGCGCGGCGGGCTGCGCGTGTATTCAACCTACGACCCGTCGCTGCAACGCGAGGCGGAGCAGGCGGTGCAAGCGAGAATCGCGCAGATCGCCAAACGGCGACGCGCGGCGCGCGAGCTGCAGGGGAGTCTCGTCTCGATGGATCCGAAGACCGGCGACGTATTTGCCCTCGTCGGCGGCCGGGACTTCCGCGAGAGCAGCTTCAACCGGGCGACGCAGGCGCGGCGCCAGGCCGGATCGGCATTCAAGCCGATCATCTACGCGGCGGCACTCGAGCGAGGCTACGCCCCCGGCACGCTGCTGCGCGACCTCGATAATCCAATTGACGCCGGTCCTGCAGGCGAGTGGCTGCCGCAAGGTGAGCACGAGCGCTCCGAGTACACGCTTCGTCGAGCGCTCAAGGTGTCGAGCAACCGCGCGGCGGCGCAACTGCTTCAGCAGGTCGGTCTGAGCACGGCGGTGTATTACGCCCATCGGCTGGGCATCGGCTCAGAGCTGCCACTCGTGCCGTCGCTCGCACTCGGGACTGGCGAGGTCACGCTTCTCGAGCTCACTGCCGCTTACAGCCCCTTCGCAAATTCGGGCTGGCTCTCACCGCCTCGACTCATTACCCGGATCGAAGATGCCGACGGCCTCGCCATCTGGCACGCTCCGGAAGAGCGCAAGCAGGCAATCAGCGCGACAACGGCGTATCTCATGTCGAGCATGCTCTCGGACGTGGTCTCGTACGGGACCGCGGCTACCGCTCGTATCGCCGGGTTTACGCTTCCGGCCGCTGGCAAGACCGGAACGACGGACGAGTATGCCGATGCGTGGTTCATCGGCTACACGCCTCGGCTGCTCACCGGCGTCTGGTTTGGTCTCGATCGTCCCGCGCCAATCATGCGCAACGGCTTCGGCGGCGTCGTCGCCGTGCCTGCCTGGGCGCAGTTCATGCGCAGTGTCACCAAGGGAGAAAAGGCGGAGTGGTATTCGATGCCGTCCGACGTCGAGAAGGTCGCGATCTGCCGGCTGACCGGCGCGCGCGCGACGGAGGCTTGCCGGCATCCCGAATGGTACGCCCCGGCTGGCGCGGCAGTCGTGAATACGTCATTCACTCAGGCTGCGTCGCCCGCGTCGATTGGGACCCCTTCGGCTCCCGTTGAGGAGAATGAACCGCCCGTTTACGAGGATTTGTTCCCGGTCGGCACCGTGCCGCCGCAGCCGTGTCCGGTTCACGGCGTAGTGGATTCCTCACCCACTCCAACCAGCACACCACTCGTTGACGCTGCGCTGCAGCAGCCTGTCGTCGGTGCCGTGGTACGCAGGGGCGCACGATTGTTCGTCGAAAAAATCACGGATCGCAACGGGATCATTCGATACGTCGTCACCCAGCGATAGTCCGCGGTGCGGATCGTGCAAGGCGCGCCGCTACGGAATGTTCACGGTGAACCACCTGAGCAGGTTGATGTACAAGCGCCCCCACGTCGTGGTTTCGACGAGGTGGGCGTTCTCGTCGACGTTGACCAACCCTTCAACGAGAACAAGATCCGCCTGTGGCGCAACAGCATTCATGGCGGCACGGAATACGCTGCCGTTCTGCCGATCGATCACCGGGCCTGCCGGATCGCAGCGGCTGCAGTCGTAGCCGGGTACGACCTGCGCCACGTGAATGCCGCCGAACTCCGTGAGCGTGGCAAACTCGGGCGGCACAAACCAGTCGTACAGGCCGTCCGGCATTGAGGCGGGGTCGAGTTGTCTCCAGCTCTCCTCAACGATCACGAACGGTTCGTAGCCGAACTCGCGTTTCGTCGCTTCGCGCAGCCGATCCAGGACCAACCCGAACGAACGTGTGTTCGTGTACCAGTCAAAACCGCCGTGCCACATGAACACGACGGGACGTCCGTTGATCTTCAGCAAGTACCGGTCGGGCACCGTCGCGAAGAAGCGTTTCCACTGCTGATCGTAGAAGTAGAAGAACCCGCCTTCTCCTGCTCCACTGAAATCGGCCAGATCGAACCGTGGTGTCAGCGACCACATTCCGTGCTTCGTTTCGTTTTTGCGGAGGACTTGGGACGTCGTGTCGTCAAAGAGCGCAACCTTCAACCGGCCGCCGTTTGCATCAATCGCGCGCAGCAACGGCTCGAGCATGATCGGATCCGCGGTGCTGCCCTGGCCCCAGCACGCCGCGGCAATCCAGCCAAGACCCGCATCCGACGCCTGACGGATCATGGCGTTCCACCAGCGTTGTTGCCGAGCGTCCCAAGCCACGGTGGGCGCGTACATCGTCTGCCTCGGGAGGCTGTCGTACCACCACGAGAACATCGCCCCGTACTTGCCCGCGTTGCGCGTCATCTGAGCGTCGACTGGCGCGGTCAGCAGAGCGCCGAATACGAGCCCGAGCGCAGCAAAGGTGAGAGGGATGTTTTTCCTGGCCACGAGGGCAACCCTAGAAAGTGACGCGGGCACCGATGCTCGGGCGGATGCTGAAACCGGAGAGGTCACCGCTCAGTGTGAGGCTCTGCGCGCGCAGGGCCGGGACAAGAGCAATGTGGGGCGCCAGCAGGATGGCCACATCGACGCCAACGACGGCGTTGGTCACGCGTTCTTCCAGCACCGACGGCGCGGGTGTTTCGTTGAGGACGATCGGTGGCGCGTCGGACGAGATTTGGCGACGGAACTCCGTGAAGCTCAGACCGACATAAGCCCCAATTTGAACCGCGCGCCCCGGTGCGGTGTGGATGCCGGCAAGCGCCGATACGGTCCGGCGCTTGGATGTGTAGGTGGTGGTGATCTGCGAAGGACGGCCGGCGATCGTTACGGTGACCGTATCGTCAAACGTGACCTCACCGCCTGTATCGAGCTCGACGCCGACGGACAAACGGGGCGTCACAAACCCGCTGCCGTTGACCCACGTCCCGTTCACCGTGCCATCAAACGCAGACTGTGTCCCTTCGTGCGAAAACCGCCGCACGTCGCGCGAGAATCCTCCCTCGACGAATACCGACTGCGCCGCCGCGCTCGATGCGACCAACCACAGCATGGCGACCGTTACAACCGTCACTCTCAATCAATCCACCTCGGCGAACCTTTTGAACCTGTGAACCTTTTGAACCAGTGAACCTATTGAACCTATTGAACCTATTGAACCCCTTCTGAACTAATCTGAACCCTTTCCCTGGCATCCTGGACACCAATACGTGCTCCTCGCGTCTGGCCCTCGTTTGCGCGTCGCAATCGGAGTATCGCATCGACGGCATGGCTTTCCCGCGCGGCGATAAACCCACAGCCGCTGCGAGGGGTCATCACGGCTTGTCGTGCGCCTGAACCCGCCGTAGGTCGTCATCGGCGGCAGAGCCGTCGAGACATTCGCGCGAAGAAACTTTCGAGCCGTTCTGACGAGCATGTGGACGGTCGCAGCGTCGAGTGAACCGGCGGCCAGGAAAGGATTCACCCGGCAAGCGAAGAGGACTTCAGACTTGTACACATTGCCGATTCCGGCGAGCACGCGCTGATTCAGGAGGACGTCGCCAATTGCCGTGGTCCGGTGCGCCTGGATACGGGCAACGGTTTCGTCTTCGTCGAAATCTTCGGACAACAGATCGGATCCAAGCTCTCGCAATTCCCTATGGCGCGGGAGATGCCGCTCCTCGATGAACTCGGCGACGGGAATATTGAAGCCGACGGCTTCGAAATCCGCCGTCGCGAGGAGGATGCGCATGTCGCGACGAGGACGTTGCCATCGCTCGCCGGGGCGGTAGATGTGCCAGCTCCCGTTCATCCGCAGGTGTGTCCGCAGGACGAGCGCGTCGGACAACCGCATGAGGAGGTGTTTGCCCATGGAGCTGACGCTGTCTACAGTGCGCCCCGTGATCGGGGCGTCTTCGGGCACGCGTGTGAGCGCCGGCAGCGCCGACTCGAATCGCACGATTGTCTTGCCGGCGAGTGCCCGGTTCAAGGTCCGCGCGGCACGAAAGATCGTGTCCCCTTCAGGCATTTCGCTGGCGCCCTGTGGCTGCAGGCGGCGCGGCGTTGATGTCGGTGTTGACGGCCGCAGATCGCGATACGCCGCGTCGTACGTGGAATCCCATTGCCGATGGGCTGAACCCCGCATCAATGAGGAAGCGAGCCAGCTGATGTTCCTCCGCGGGGACGCCGTTGATCTCCCCGATCAGCAGCCCAAGACCCGCCAGTCGATCGGCCAGTGCATGACCGACGGTTGAGCGAGCCGGTTCATCCTCTGGTAGAAACGCCTGTAGTTGCCGACCGCCGCGGCTGATGTAGGCGGCGAGAGCGCCGTTGATCAGAATCACCAGTGACCCTACTGTTCGCGTCGGGCCGCGTCCGCCCTCGCTCTGGTCCGCGCCTGCGGGCCAGCCAAGGATGGCGCCGTAGGGGTTTGCCGGATCCGTCGCGGCGAGAACAACCACTTCCGGTTCGTCTGGCGGTTCCGTCAGCGATCGCAGCAAATCGAGCGCCGGCGGCAACGCGAACTGCGTGGCGCCCACCGCGGCGACGAAGTAGCCCCGTCGAATGCGCCCGGTGTCTTCCATGGCTTTCAGCACGTCATAGACCGCACTGAATCCGCCCGCGATGCCTTCGGCCGCCGCAACGTCGCGCGTCATCACGCCATACCGTGACAGCAACTGCTGCGCGACGGCGGTAGACCATTCGGTGGCTGTGACATCTGGCGCCATGCGCGCACCAAGGAGCGACCAGCGTCCCTCCGTCGTGGGCGGAGTCGAGCGACGGCTACGGAATATCTGCCCAGGGCGAGGTCGTGGCGTGGATCCGGTTGTGGACTGGCTCAGCCCGCCGGGCGGCAGTCCTGCGGGCAGCGGGCGCTTTCGTCGTCGCTCTGGCGGTCTGGTGAACGCACGCAGCGCATGGAACGTGTCGTTGGTAATAGCACCCTTCCAGACGAGGTTCCAAGTCGCATCGACAGTTTCACCTGGATATCCGCCGCCGGCCGCGTCATGAAGCGCCGGAAAGAACGAAGCGCCATGTTCCGCGAGGTGCGCGAGGATCGCCTGCTCCCGCGCGTCGAGATCCGTAAACGACACTGGCCGCCGAAGCCGCGACACCTGATCGGTGAGATACAAGGCGAGACGGCCGTCGCGTTCCCCGAGCGGTTCGAGCCCACACCAAAGCACTTCGCCGGCGGCCGTGAGCGTGTCCAGATCCGAAGGATTGTAGTGCTCGACCCTCGCCGCCAAAATCTCAGTTTCGAAGATGGACGCGGGTAATGGTGCGCCCTGCAGATTGTCGATCGCATCAAGCAGGGCATCCAGACCGGAGCGACGTCTCACAACCCCCTGCCATGTCGTCAGCAGTCGACCGAGCACAGCCGGCTCGACCGGCTCAACCTGCTTACGCAGTTTCGCCAGCGAGCGCCGTCGCACGGTTTGCAGGACATCGGGGTCGCACCATTCGCGCCCCGAACCCCCGGGTCTGAACTCTCCCTCGAGCAGACGGAGGGATGCGGCGAGTTCCTTGAGCAGCGACTCGGCCGTCGAGTGGCCCAGGCCATAACGTCGCGCGAAATCTGCCGTCGTGAATGGGCCGTGCGTGCGTGAGTATCGACGGGCGAGATCTTCGGCGGCGTGGGGAGAAGATCCAAGCAGAGACTCCGGCAATCCCGGCGGCAGCGGCACGCCAAGCGCGTCGCGATAGCGACCGGCGTACTCCACCGGTACGAAGCGCGATTCCCCGGCGATCGGGAGCGGGATCGCGCGCCGCATCCGGACCAGTTCCGCTGCGGCTGTTGCGCCGTCGAGCCGCGAGCGCGCGTCGATTTCCCCAGCCGTCAGGTCGCCGCAGCGAAGCAGCAGATCGTGAACCCCATCGAGGCTCTTCGCGCGGTGATCCGGATCGAGCTGCTGCAGTTGCGCGTCAACGTCAGCAAGCGCGTCAGCGTCGAGCAATTCGCGCAGCTCCGCCTCGCCGAGCAATTCCCTGAGTTGGGACTGATCGATCGCGAGCGCTTGTGCGCGACGTTCGGCGAGCGGCGCATCGCCGTCGTACAGGTAATTCGCCACGTAGGTGAAGAGCAGAGCCGAGGCAAACGGCGAGGGCATCGCCGAATCCACGGTGACGGTCTTGACCTCGCGCATCTCTATGCGCCGAAGGGTTGCGATGAGCGACGGCATATCGAACACGTCTCGGAAGCACTCCCGATACGCTTCGAGCAGCATCGGAAAGGATCCAAAGCGCGCCGCGACGGCGAGCAGGTCTGCCGCACGCTTGCGCTGCTGCCAGAGAGGACTTCGTCCGCCGGGACGGCGTTTGGGAAGGAGCAGCGCACGGCCGGCGGCTTCACGGAACTTCGCTGCAAAGAGCGCGGTGCCGCCGAGTTGCCGCAGTACGAGCGATTCCACCTCGTCCGACGAGGGGATCATCAGGTTGGTGTCGGGTGGATCGTCCGTCTCCGGAAACCGCACGACAAACCCATCGTCGGTCCACATGGTCTCCACGTCGAGACCGGTCTGGGCTTTGGCGCGCTCGACGACGGCCATCGCCCATGGCGCATGGATGCGACCGCCAAACGGCGTGAGTACGCAGATCCGCCAGTCGCCAAGCTCGTCGCGGCAGCGTTCGATGAGAATCGTGCGGTCGTCTGGAACGGTTCCGGCCGCCGCCTGCTGATCGCTCAGATAACGCACGAGGTTTTCGGCCGCCTGCTGGTCCAGATCGTGGTGGCGCATCAGCCGTTCCACTGCGGCGGGCGGGGGAATCTGCCGCAGCGTACGCACCATCTCGCCGATATAGCGACCGAGTTCAAGCGGACGGCCAGCAGCGTCCGCTTTCCAGAACGGCATCTTGCCCGGCTCGCCCGGTGCGGGGGAAACCAACACGCGATCGTGCGTGATTTGCTCGATACGCCACGTCGATGCGCCGAGCAGGAACGTCTCGCCGACGCGGCTTTCGAAGACCATTTCCTCGTCGAGTTCACCAACGCGGGCACCCGGTCCGCGCTCGCCGATGAGGAAGACGCCGTAGAGGCCGCGATCGGGGATCGTGCCCCCATTGATCACGGCGACACGTCTCGCACCTTCCCGGGCGCTGACGCGGTTTTTCAGGCGATCCCATGTCAATCGTGGCCGGAGATCCGCAAAATCGTCCGAGGGGTACCGACCCGACAGCATGTCGAGCACGCCTTCGAAGATCGTGCGGCTCAGATCTGCAAACGGGGCAGCGCGGCGAATGATGGCGTAGAGGTCGTCTACGTTCCAGTCGTCGAGCGCCACCATGGCCACGATCTGCTGGGAGAGTACGTCCAGAGGATTGCGCGGATAGCGGCTTGCCTCGATGCGTCCGTCGTGCATCGCCCGCGTCACCGCGGCACACGCAACGAGATCACCGCGAAACTTCGGGACGATGATCCCCTGACTGGCTGCGTCAATGGTGTGCCCGGCCCGGCCGATGCGCTGCAAACCACTCGCAACCGAAGGTGGCGCTTCGATCTGGATGACCAGGTCGATAGCGCCCATGTCGATGCCAAGCTCGAGCGACGAGGTCGCGACCAGACCGCGAAGCTGTCCGGCCTTGAGCCGATCCTCAACCTCGATGCGCTGGGCGCGCGCGAGCGATCCATGGTGCGACCGAACGAGCACCTCGCCGGCCAACTCGTTGAGCGCCGATGCGAGCCGCTCCGCGATTCTCCGGCTGTTCACGAAGATGAGCGTTGACTGATGAGACCTGACGAGTTCCAGCAGCCGGGGATGGATAGCGCTCCAGATAGAGCTGCGCACAGCCCCCTGCGATGCCGGTCCGCTGGGAATATCGTCGGCCTGGCCGATCTTCGTCCCTCGGCCGGGCTCGGGACGACCCTGAGTCTGTTGAAGGGTCGCCATGTCTTCGACAGGGACTTCGATTTTGAGTTCCAGGCGCTTCCTGGCCGACGTATCAACGAGCGTCACGGGTCGGAACGCGTTGACGTTTCCGGACCCGAATTCGTGCTGGATGGCCTCGTCTGGATTACCAGCGGTCAGTCTGCTTTCCTCAGGGCTCGCGGGGCCCTCCGCCTCCGCGCGCGAACGACTCATGCGTGCTACGGCGAGACCTCGCCGTAGCTGGTCGCTGGTCTCGGGTGCGACCAGCAGAGGCGGGCACCCCCGCTCGCTCTCGCTCGGCGGCGCCTCCGGCGCTTCCCTCCGGCGCCTCGCTCGGGCCGCCGGCGCGGTGCCCCCCAGAAAACGCGCGACCTCGTCCAGCGGACGTTGGGTGGCGGAAAGGCCGATCCGCTGAACGGATCTGCCCTCGGTCAGTACTTCGAGACGTTCCAACGACAGCGCCAGGTGTGCACCGCGCTTGGTCGGAACGAGCGCGTGGATTTCGTCGATGATGACGGTGTCAATCGAGCGCAGAGCCTGACGCGCGTTCGACGTCAGGAGCAGATAGAGCGATTCCGGTGTCGTGATCAGGATGTCGGAAGGGTCTCGTTGAAATCTCGCGCGTTCCGCCGCCGGAGTGTCGCCTGTTCGAATCGCCACCACGGGTAAGTAGTGCTCGTCCCCGCGTGCGGAGGCTCGATGGGCAATGCCGGCCAGTGGAGCGCGGAGATTGCGTTCGATATCAACGGCGAGGGCCTTGAGCGGAGAAATATAGAGAACGCGGCATCTCTGGTCCGCCTCTGGCGGCGGATCGAACATCAGGCGATTGATGCACCACAAGAACGCCGTGAGAGTTTTGCCGCTGCCGGTTGGCGCGAGGATGAGCGTCGATTCACCACGTGCAATAGCGGGCCACCCCTCTTCCTGAGGAGGCGTGGGTTTCTCGAAGGAGCCCGTGAACCAGTCCGCCACGGCGGGACGGAAGAGGCGCAAAACATCGCCGCGAGTCACGCATTTCATTGTACCTTTGTGTATAGGCAGCGCGGGCAACCGCGCCATCAAAAGGACAAGACGCATCGTATATGGGCGATTCCGGAGAAGGCCTGGTAGACGCGGACGCGAGAATTCAGGAACAGATGGAAGAGCGGGAAGCCGAACGGAAGCGCCGAAGCGGCGCCGCCCCGGCGGATCCGGATCGCGTGCGCGAGATCGAATCGCTGCGGCTCGCCAAAGCCGAGCTCGAGCGACAGGGCAGCAGCACGACGCACCCGGTCCGGAAGAAGCAGATCGAGGCCGCTATCGCCGAGATCGACAAGCGGCTGGCTGCCCGATAAGCAGATTCACGTTCCCGGGTTACATGGCCATCGCGGCGTTGAGCAGGTGTGCGAACGCCTGGGGCGTCCCGGGGCGCCGATCGGCGTCGAGTTCAAGCGCCGCCCGTACGGCCCGCTCCACCGCTGCTGATACGTCATCCGACGAGAGCGGCGGAACGCCGCGCGATTGGGCGAGCATCACCTCGGCCAGCGTTCCGCGGCCGAACGGCAGCCTCCCGGAAAACATCTCGTAAGCAATCACGCCCAGACTGAAGACGTCGGTTCGCGCGTCCGTGGACGCGGCTTGCAGCTGTTCCGGTGCCATATAAGCCGGTGTGCCGACGATCATTCCCGCCGTTGTCCGGATCGCGGTGGGATCCGCTGAGGCACGATCGGCAGAATCCTCCGGTGACCGATCCTCTGCGATCAGTTTCGCCACGCCGAAATCGAGCACCTTGACGTCCGTTTCGTTTCCTGGCAGCAAGATGTTCTCCGGCTTCAAGTCGCGATGCAGCACGCCTTCGCGGTGTGCAGCCTCGATGGCGCCGCAGACGTTCGTCAGAATTTTCGCCGCCCGCATCGGGTCGAGACGTCCTTCTCTCAGCAAAACGCGCCGGAGATCTTCACCGCGTACGAGCTCCATCACGAGATACGCGCCGCCATCGGCGAACGTGCCGTAGTCATAGATGGCCACGATGGAAGGGTGATGGAGGCGCGCCACAATCTGCGCTTCGCGTCTGAACCGGCCGCGCGCCTCCGGGTCGCCCAGAAGCTCCGCACGCACGACCTTGAGGGCGACCAGCCGATCGAGCCGCATGTCACGGGCTCGATAGACGGCCCCCATTCCTCCTCGTCCGAGCAGCTGGTCGAGTCGATACTTGTTGTCAATCACCCTCGGTACGGCTGGAACCGATCGCATCGTCGATCCGTCCGCGGGACAAACGTCGACACTTGCGTCCTCACAGCGACCGCATCGAGGGCACTCGTGCATCGGCGGCGCCGGGGAGAACACGCGCGTCGTGTCGCTCGACGCGATCGAAAGCTGCGGCCGGCGCAGTCGTGCGACGTCGAAGCCAAGCGCCATTTGCGCGGCAATGCCAGCCAGGAGCTGACGGTCCTCATCTGTGTAGGCTTCCTCGGACAGCCGCGCGCCCAGGGCGATGATGGCAATCAGTGCGCGATCCTGGCCAAGTACAGGGACGAGCAGGACGGTCGCGCTTCGCTCGAGCCACTCCTGTTCCACGGCGGGCAACCGACGCGCCGGCGATCGTGGATCGCGCAGAAAGATCTCGAGCGGCTCGTCCGACCACCGGAGCATGGAAGCCAGACCGCCTTCGAGCGGCAGCGATTCGACCGATCCGTGAAGCACGCTGACCGGCGTCACGCGTCCCTCCTCAATGCCGCTCACGAGGATGGCCACTGATTCAGGATGGAGCGCCGCATCGATCTGCTGAACCACCGTGGATGCGAGATCTGCTGGGTCGGTTTCGAAACGAACACGGGTCGCGAGCGACAGCAGAATCTCGCGCGCGTCGTATTCCTCCCGGAAGAATCGCTGGTCGAGCCACAGCCGAGCACGTTCACGATAGCGAAAGGCGGCCACTGACGCCGCAATGAGGGCGACATATACACCGGAGCTTCCGGTTACGACTTCCCGAATGGTCAGCTCGCGATCGCGCAGCAGTGAAAAGATCAGCGCGGCGGATGGAATGAGCGTGAGCAGCGTCAAGCTGCGACTTGCGAGCGCGTATTGCAGACTTCTGCGCAGGACGGTGCGTGGGCCCAGCACGCGCGCGACTCCGACGGCGTAGACGAGACCGAAGGCGGGAAGCAGCACGAACATTTGCAGAATGGCGAGCACCGGCCACGAATAAATCGGGGCCGGCGTATCGGTCACACTCGCGAAGATTGAGGCGCCATCTTTCACGGTGTAGGCGAGCACTCCGGGGACGGCCGTGTAGAGCGCCATTCGGACTCGGCGTCGCTCGTTCGCGTCGTGGTTCCATCGGTATCGGAACACGCCTTCGATCAGCACCAGCAGATTGAGCACCATCGCCCCCGCCGCGGATGCGTAGAACACCTCCGGGTGGTTCGCATCCCATACGGCAAGCTCACGCATCGAGGTGACGCCGCAAAGATAGAGTGCCGTCGCGAGCGACGGCACAATCATCGGCGCCGCCGCGATGAACGGTATCGCCTGAAGCCAGGGGTGGCGAACGACAAGGAGAGAGGGAGAGGGAAAGTGGAGGATGGCCAGCGCGATGACTGGAAAGGCAAGCGGAGCCGCCATCCAGGCGTAGACGGTCAGGATCCGGCCGGCCGCTGGAATCACCGCTTCCTCTCCGCGCAACGGTCCGCCTCCGCTGACGGCAGTCAATGCCAACGCGAGCACCGACAGCCAGGCGGTCAAGTCCCGACTTCGAAGTACCAGGAGCACGAGCGCGGCCCCGCTGAACACCAGCGACTGAAAGAGGTCGCCCAGGTGCAGTCGTGCCCATCCTCTGGACGCCATCGCATCCCACGCAGGAGGGCGCTCGAGAACGATCCGTGAATCGCCACTGGGAGCAACGGTCGCCCACTCGAGTGGGCCTCGCACGCCGAGCCAGTACATCTGACGCCAGACGTCAAGCCGCCCACCCGAATTGGCCTGGGACAACGTTGCCAGATTGATGGATCGGTCGGTGGCGCCATGTCGAAGTTCGAGCACGCGATCGCCCGCCCTCATCCCCGCGCGATCGGCCGGGCTCCCGGCGGCGACAACGTCGATGAGAGGCGGCGAGGCGAGGTCCGGGTCTGGCCGAACCGGTCGGGCAGGAAGTGGCGTGTCAGCCGGCGGAGCACCGGCGAAGTGGATGCCGTCGCCTGCCGGCCAGAGGTAGGGCAGCACGCGCGCGATTTGCAGCGCCGTGCAGGCAAGCGTCAGCGCGACTATCGCCGCAATCGCCCACATCATCTGCGGGCGCCGCTCGAGGCCGACTGCGTCGCGAGGAGACATTGGGACCGCTCAGACGGTTATCGTCCCTCATAGTCTCGCCACAGCCAGCGGAGCGAATCGGGCAGAAGGGCGCGACCGTGCCTGTTATTGTGGAATCCCTGCCCGAATTCGAAGCGATAGTCGTACCGCGCGAAGGCCAGCGCTTTGGCCATCGATTGATTGGCAAGTGGCCAGCTGCCGGCGATGTTATCGAGGTCGTTGGCGCCATCCTGCAGGAACACGCGGATGGGTTTTTTCGGCGTTCGGCGGATCAACGCCGGATAGTTGTGCCCGCCTTCGCGCAGGGTCTTGCCGCTGGCGAGATTAGTGAAGCTCCCAATCCATGACAGGACTTTGCTGAACTCGTTGGGCCGTTCCCACGCGACCGTAAACGCGCAGATCCCGCCGCTGCTCGCCCCCGCAATCGCCCGGCTGGCCGGATCGTGACGAAGCTTCACGGTTTTCTCGACTTCCGGGAGGATCTCCTCGAGCAAAAACCTCGCGTACTGATCTGACAACGTGTCGTATTCGAAACTTCGATTCGACCGCCCGCCGGCAAGGGCACCCGGTTGAATGAAGACGCCGACGGTGACCGGCATATCTCGTTTGGCGATCAGATTGTCGAACACGACGGGCACGAAATCCTTTGCGCTCGCACCGTCCTGAAACACCATGACGGCGGCCGGTTTGTCCGTTGTGTACTGCGCCGGAACGTATACCCACCAGTCACGCATCGTCCCCGCGAAGACCTGACTTGACCAGGCCGCCATTTGCTTTAACGTGCCCGTTGGAACGCCCTGCTGTTCGCGGCTGTCGGGATGCGTTTCGTACGCCTCGAGTTGTCCGCCTCCAAGCCGCGTGTTGCCGATCTCGTAATGCCACGAAAACGCCGTGCCGTGAGAAAGCGTGGCGACTCCGGCATAGATAGTCGTGGTGCCCACCCTCGTCAGCGGGAAGTTGAAGAAACCGACGTCAGCCACGACGCGCGGACCAGGTCCGGTTGCCGGAGGCTGGGGAACGTCGAGGGCCCAGGCCACCTGAAGTTCGGTGATCTTTGGCGGAGCCCCTTTCAGCAGCGTGTCGCTTCCTCCGAAATACGTGCGTATCTGCTCGGCCAGTCGATCGGCGTCGGCGCCCTCCGGCTTCGCCGCCAGGGCTGTTGAAAGTGTGGAGGGCGTCAGCTCCGGTTGCGGCGGGGCTGCGGTCGCGGCCTGCAACAGCAGGGAGGACAGCATGGCGATCCAGAATGGCATTGAATGAACTCCTGAGTTGCCGCGCACTTTACTATTTGGATCGGGCACATTCAACACACCGAACGGATTGCCAATGCACGACTTTCAAATCATCTCGTTTCCGCAGACACTGGAGGCCATCATGCGCGATACCGAGCGCATTGGTTTCACGATGGGATCGGAACCTCCGACTGGCACGGTGCTGCGGGCGCTTGCCGCCGCGAAACCTGGAGGACGTTTACTCGAACTGGGCACCGGGACCGGAATCGGCACGGCCTGGTTGCTGGCAGGAATGGACGAATCATCGCGGCTCGAGTCGGTGGACAGCGATCCGGACGCCCAGGAGGTTGCCCGGCGTCACCTGGGCGACGACCGCCGCATCACGTTTCACTTGAAGGACGCGGCCACCTTTCTCGAGCAACCGCATCCGCACGGGTTCGATCTGATCTTTGCTGACGCGTGGCCGGGAAAATTTCCGCAGCGAGATCTCGCCCTCTCGCACCTCCGCATCGGAGGCATCTATGTCATCGATGATCTGCTGCCGCAGCCGAACTGGCCCGAAGGACACGCCGAAAGGGTGACAGCGCTAATTGCCGATCTCGAGAGCCGCCCCGAGTTCCTGACGGTGAAGCTCGCGTGGGCGTCGGGATTGATGATAGCGGTTCGGCGCGAAGTGTAGGTCTGGAGTCTTCGGTCTTTAAAGACCAGAGACCTCCACGGAGGCGCCCGCCCGCTCCATCAAGTCCTTGATTTCATCGGCCTCGAGCGACTCGTCTTCGAGCAGCGCCTTGGCCATCATGTCCACCGCGCGCCGGTTGCGCTCGACGATTGACCTGGCGCGATTGTAGGCGTCCATGACCACTTTGCGGATCTCTTCGTCCACGCGCTGCGCCGTGGCTTCGCTGACGACGTGCGCGCGGTCATTTTCAAAGCTGTTACCCGGCTTGCGATAGGCGAGCGGTCCGAGCTCAGACATGCCCCATTCGCAGACCATGTGCTGGGCGATGTCAGTGGCGCGCTCGATGTCGTTCGAGGCGCCGCTCGTCATGTGATTCATGAACAACTCTTCGGCGACACGACCGCCCATGAGCACGGCGACCTGCGTCTCCAGATAGTCTTTCGTGTAGGTGTGACGATCGGCTTCGGGCAGCTGCATCGTCACGCCCATGGCGCGGCCGCGGGGGATGATGGTGACCTTGTGCAACGGATCCGCCTTCGGCAGGAGCGCCGCTACTACTGCGTGTCCGGCTTCGTGATACGCGCAGTTCACGCGGTCGAGATCGCTCAGTACCACGGACCGGCGCTCGACCCCCATGAGCACTTTATCGCGGGCTTCGTGCATGTCCTCGTTGGTGACGATGCGTCGGCTGGCCCGGCCCGCGAGCAAGGCTGCTTCGTTGACGAGGTTGGCGAGATCCGCGCCCGAGAACCCCGGCGTTCCTCGTGCGATGGATCGCAGATCCACACCCGGTTCGATCTGCACCTTTCGAGCGTGGACCCGCAGGATGGCCTCGCGGCCCTTCAGATCCGGATTGCCGACGGTGACCTGCCGATCGAATCGGCCAGGGCGGAGCAGCGCCGGGTCAAGGATGTCCTGACGGTTCGTCGCCGCAATGACGACGGTTCCCTGATGGTTCTCGAACCCGTCCATCTCGACGAGCAACTGATTGAGCGTTTGTTCACGCTCTTCGTGGGAGAGCGAGTTGCCTCCACGGCTGCGTCCGACGGCGTCGAGCTCGTCGATGAACACGATGCAGGACTTGTGGCGTCGCGCGTCGCGGAAGAGCCGACGCACCCGAGCCGCACCCACACCCGCATACATTTCTACGAAATCCGAGCCGCTGGCAAACAGGAACGGCACGCCGGCTTCTCCTGCAATCGAGCGCGCCAGGAGCGTTTTGCCCGTTCCCGGAGGGCCGACAAGCAGCACACCTTTGGGGATGCGACCGCCGATCGCGGAAAAGCGGCCGGGTTCGCGGAGGAAATCGACGATTTCCTTGACCTCGTCCTTCGCCTCGTCAACCCCGGCGACATCCTGGAAGGTCACGATGTGTTCGCCGCGTTCAGCGACGCGGGCGCGGCCCGACATCGAAGGAATACGGCCGGCAGTGGTACGGTAGACCGTGAAGGCGAGCAGTGCGAAGAACGCCGCGGCGGTGGCCATCGCGCTCCAGCTCAAACTGCCGGGGTCTGGAGTTGGCGCAGCTTCGAACTGCACGTTCCGGCGAATGAGATCGTTCAGGAAGGTCGGGTTGGCGGCGAGGAAATCGGCTGGTGCGACCGTCTGCAGCTGACTGCCGTCCTTGAGGACGACGGCCACGGCGCGTTCGCTGAACGTGACGCGCGCGATGGCGTTGGCCTCGACCTGCTGGAGGAACTGCGAGAACGGAATCGGCGGCGTCGCCGCGGGCCGCCGCGCAATCATGATTGTTGCTGGTGCAGCGGTCAGCAGGAGGATGAATGCCGCAAGGATCCAGAATCGGTAGCGATAGAAGCGTGATGAATCCATTGATCCGCTTTCGCGAAGTGCCGAACCGCTGGCCGTGAACGGGAGCGGATCCGCAACTGCACAGATCTGCCCACCTCAGCGCCTCAGACGGCCAACTTTAAGTTGAAGAAGACACTCCGCTGGGGATTGGAATGTGCTCAGATTTTACAACGACGTGCCCGTATCCTCAAAGCAGAAAAGCTCATGCCTACAGCTCAGCCGTACTCGGAACGCGCGACCCGCGCGCGAATGCTGTTCGCGTGGAGCGTGCACGCCTACACGGCGTTCAGTTCCGTCGCTGCACTGGCAGGCGTCCTGGCGGTGATCTCGGCGGACTATCGCGGCGCATTCCTCTGGATGATTGCGGCGACCCTGGTGGACGCGACCGACGGGATGCTCGCGCGGCTGGCGCGCGTGAAAGAAGTGCTTCCACATTTTGATGGGGCACGGCTCGACGACATCGTCGACTACCTCACCTATGTCTTTCTACCCGTGCTGCTCCTGTATCACGCCGGGGATATCCCTGGCGGTGCCGTCGGTGTCGGAGTGGCATCGGCCGTGTTGCTCAGCAGCGCATACGGTTTTGCCTCGCTCGACGCAAAGACAGACGACTACTTCTTCACCGGCTTTCCGTCTTACTGGAACATCGTTGCGCTGTACCTCCATGTCGCCGGGTTCCCGCCGTTTCTCAACGCCTTCGTGCTGCTCGTGTTCGTGGTGCTCGTCTTCATCCGCATCGGATATGTGTATCCGTCGCGCACGCCTGTGCTTCGCGGCTTGACGGTGGCGCTGGGGTGTCTTTGGGGCGTGGCGGTCGTCAGCATCGTGATTGCCCTGCCCGACGTGCCGCGGTGGCTCTGGATCGGTTCGCTGTTTTTTCCCGTCTATTACTTCATGTTGTCTCTGGCCCTGCAGCCGAGGCGGCGAAAGGCCTGAATGGCGTCCTGGCGACAGATCCGCGATCGCATGGCCGCGGTGGTGTTCGCGGCGCTGGTCGTCCTGAGCGCGATCACCGTCGTGTGGACGCTGCGGCAGGCGTATGCCGTCTCACGATTGAAACGCGGAGTCGGGGATACATGGTTCCTGGCAGCGAACGGCTCGCGCTGGTTCCGAATGGACGAACACCGCCAGGATGTGCCGCTGTCCCAAATCCCGGCCGACTTGCAGCATGCGTTCGTTGCCGTCGAGGACCATCGCTTCTTCCGGCATCCGGGCGTCGATGTGATTGCCCTCATGCGAGCTGTGGTTCGCAACATACGGGAGCCCGGAACCGTCGAAGGCGGCAGTACGCTCACGCAGCAGCTTGCCCGGACGCTGTTTCTGTCCAACAAGAAAACCTACGGCCGCAAGGTTCGCGAGGCGGTCCTCGCACTGATGATCGACTCGCAACTGTCGAAGCAGGAAGTACTCGAACTCTACCTCAATCGAATCTATCTCAGCGCGGGCGTCTACGGTGTCGAGACGATGTCGCGGCATTTGTTCGGCAAACCGGCGCGGCAATTGTCGCTCGCGGAAAGTGCGCTGATCGCGGGGCTGGCGCGGGCGCCCTCGGCGCTGTCGCCGTGGTCGAACCTTGACGGGGCAGTCGAGCGCAGCCACGTCGTTCTCATGCGAATGCGGGAGGAGGGATTCATCAGCGCGCAACAGGAAGCGGCGGCAAAAGCCGCGCGGCTGCGCATTCGTCCCTATCCCGGCGCCGTGGATCCGCGTGGCGGATACGCGAAGGAATATCTGCGTCAGCAGTTTCGGGATCGGTTTGGCGGGGATCACCCGCCGGACTGGGAAGTGCGAACGACGTTCGTTCCCGAACTGCAGGGCATGGCGGAGCGAGCCGTGGCCGACGGCCTGCGACGATTTGGCCAGCCACAGCTGCAGGCGGCGCTCGTCGCCATCGATCCTCGAACGGGAGATATCCTCGCGCTGGTTGGCGGGCGCGATTTTCGCCAATCGCAGTTCAATCGCGCGGTTCGCAGTCGGCGTCAGCCAGGCTCCGCGTTCAAGCCGCTCTTGTATGCGGCCGCTCTCGAACATGGTTATTCGCCTGTCACCATCCTCGAAGGGCTCGCGAGCATTGCGCCGCAGGGTCCGGAAGAATGGTCGCCCAGGAATGCGAGTGGCGAGACGCCCGACCGCCTGACGCTCCGTGCTGCGCTGCTCGAGTCCAACAACCGCGCCGCCACCGCTCTCCAGCAGCGCATCGGATCGCGCCCCGTCCTGCGGCTTGCGTCGGCCGTCGGCCTGCACGATCTGCCGGACGTCCCGTCGCTGTCGCTGGGGACAGGATTGGTGACGCCGCTCGAACTGACGGCGGCATTTGCCGCGTTTCCGAACGGCGGGGTCGCGGTCCGGCCGCGCGGAATCGTGCGCGTCATCGACGCCGACGGTGGGGTGGCGGACGACAATTCCATCCAGATGGCGCGCGTGATTTCGCCGGCGACCGCGTTCCAGATGGTTTCCATGCTCGAAGACGTGATGGATCGTGGCACCGGCGCGAGCGCACGCTCGCTCGGCGTCCGCTTCGCCGTCGGCGGGAAGACCGGGACCACGGACGATTTCAGAGACGCGTGGTTCGTCGGCTTCTCGTCGTCGCTGGTGGCTGGCGTCTGGGTCGGCTTCGATCAACCGGCAACCATTGCGCGCGAAGCGTATGGCTCGCGTTACGCGCTTCCGATCTGGAGCGACTTCATGCGTCAGGCCGCGCGACTGCGGCGTCCCGAGGCGTTCGAAGCCCCGTCAGGCCTGCACGACGAGGTGCTCTGCCGCGTGTCGTACTTGCGGCCTGTCGAAGGTTGTCCGATTTACACCGAGTACTTTAAAGAAGGGGACATCATCCCGGGCCGGTTGTGCCCGATTCACGAAGGCACGGTCAAGCAACGCGTCCGCCGCGCGATCGAAGGAGTCTTTTCGGGTCTCGGGAAAAAGATCCGAGGAATCTTCCGCTGAAAAAGGTGAAAAAGGGGACAGTCCCCTTTTCCCACATCCGGACAGTCGGGGAAAAGGGGGACTGTCCCCATTTCTTCGTGGTGTCCGTTTCTGCGAAAAGGGGACTGTCCCCTTTTTCACCGGAACGCGCGCATGGGTGCGGGGTCAAAGTAGTGAACAGGCCACGCCGGCGCGGCCTCCATCGCGTCACACGCGAAGGAGGACCGAATGCGTCTTTACCCGATCTTTCTCTCCATCGCCGCCCACGCGGCGGTGCTCGTCGTCGTGGTCGTCATTCCGCTGGCGGCTATGGATGCGCTTCCGCGCATTCACATCGTGCCCGAGTTCATGCAGGCGAAGCCGGCACAGTTGCCGGAACTTCCACCGCCTCCTCATTCGCGCGTGACGCCCCAATCGTCAACTGTGGTTGACCACACAGTCGCGCCGACGGTGGCGCCCGACAGCATCAATCCCGAATTGACCGTTTCCGCACCGGCCTACGACGGTCTTCCGGGCGTGCCCAATGGCGATTCGAACGGTGTCGTCGTCCTTGGTCCGACGCTGCCGATCCCACCGCCTCCGCCCGTTACGAAACCCATTCCCACCGGCGGCGACATCCGGCCGCCGGCCAAGACGAAACATGTCCCGCCGATGTACCCGCAGATTGCGCGTGCCAACGGCGTGCAGGGAACAGTAATCCTGGAGGCGGTGATTAGCGAGACCGGGCGCGTACGCGACGTGCGGGTTCTTCGCTCGATCCCGCTGCTCGACAACGCCGCAATTGACGCCGTGCGCCAGTGGCAGTTCACCCCGACGCTGCTGAATGGACACCCCGTGCCCATCGTGATGACGGTTACGGTGTCGTTCGAACTGAAGCGGATGCCGTAAGCGGATGCCGTAACTTGACATGACCCCAACGGCATCGATAGCGTTGCTCGACCATGGACCGTGTTCTCAACATTCCTGCGGGCGGCGCGCTGGATTTCCTCGCGCTCGGAGCTCTCGTTCATCGCCTCGATCCCGGGATCGTCCCATTTCGCAAGGCGATGTCGTGCGAAATACACGTGAGCGGCGGAGAGTTCAATACCGCGGCGAACCTGGCGGACTGCTTTCGCATGCGGACGGGCGTCGCCAGCGCAATGGTGGACTATCCCATTGGCGATCTCATTGCCGGTCGCGTGCGCGCGATGAGCGTGACGCCGTTCTACAAGATGTTCAAGCACGATGGCGCGCGCGGGCCGAACATGGCAGCCGTCTACAGCGATCGCGGTTATGGCGTTCGCGGTCCAGTCGTGTTCTACAACCGCTGCAACGAAGCGGCGGCGCAGCTCAAACCCGGCGACTTCGACTGGGACGCGATCTTTGGCGGCGGCGTCCGATGGTTTCATAGTGGCGGCATCTTTGCCGCGCTGTCCGAGACGACGGCTGAACTGATCGTCGAGGCCATGCAGGCGGCGAGGAAGCATGGCGCGGTGGTGTCGTTCGACCTCAATTATCGCGAGAAGCTCTGGAGCGCGTCCGGCGGACTCGGACGCGCGGCGTCGGTGATCGGCCGAATCGTCGAGCACGTGGACGTACTCGTGGGCAACGAGGAGGACCTGCAGAAAGGGCTGGGCATACCCGGCCCGGAGGTCGCGGCGGCGTCGAAACTCGATCCGACGGTGTTCTTCGGAATGATCGACCGAGTGGTCGCCCGTTACCCCCGCATCAAAGTGGTCGCGACGACGATGCGGGAGGTGCATTCGACGAACCGCCACACCTGGGGAGCGGTGGCGTGGATCAACGGTCAAACCTACATCCCGAACACCTGTGAGCTCGACGTTCACGATCGCGTGGGCGGCGGTGACGGCTTTGCGGCGGGTCTTTTCTACGGCCTGCTGACTGGGGAATCACCGGACGAGTCGGTGAGGCTGGGCTGGGCCCACGGTGCATTGATTACGACATTCCCCGGCGATACCTCGATGGCGACGCTGGAACAGGTGCGGGCATTTGCGAAGGGCGGATCGGCCCGGATCCAGCGATAGCGCGGCTCGAACTATCAGGGAGAGACCATGAAGATCATCGGCGTCGTGCTGATCGTGATCGGCATCATCGCGCTCGCGTATGGCGGCATTACCTACACGAAACGCGAAAAAGTGCTCGACATCGGGCCGATCGAAGCGACAACCGAGAGGCGCGAAACGATTCCGCTGCCCCCTGTGCTGGGAGGCCTCGCACTGGCCGGCGGGATCGTGCTCTTGATCGTGGGGTCCAGACGCAAGTAGTCAGGGCGCGAAGAACACCTTGTCGCCTTGCTTTGCCACGAGCGAGTCGATGTGCTTCTTCATCGCGTCGCGCCGCTGCAGTATCGAACGGATCTGCCGGGCCTCCAGCCACGCGCCGAGATGCTGCTCGAGCGTCGCCTCGTCGAGCGTCAGCATGCGCTGCCACAACGCCCGATCGACATTCTGAAAGAGAGACGAGGGCGGCAGTCGCCTCTCGGCCACGAAGCCTCGAGAGTGGTCGATGAGATAGAGATTCCAGGCCTCATCGATCAGCATGTTCCCCTTGTTGCGATCCGTGTTACCCACGAGGCAATCGAACATCTTCATGCGCACCAGCCGCATCGGCCAGACCGCGGGTTTTGGCAACGGAAGGATTTGATCCCAGCTGCGGACGCCGTCAAGCCACAGGATCGCGGCGCCCGTGACTCCGTTGATTTTGCGCTCGACCGCGATGGGCACCATGTTCAGGTTGAGCAGCTTGTCCATCTCGTAGGCGGCGATCTCTGACTTGTAGCTCTCCCAGTAGCCGCTGTACATCCCCGGCCGCAGCGGTTTCCATGCAAAGGCTCTCGCGCATCCGACGTCCTGAAGAATCGCGCGACTGGGCTTGGTCACGCCGATAGGAACTTCTTCGAGCTTCGCGACCTTCGCCTCCACGAGACAGTGCTCGATCTCCGTGCGGCGCGGCTGCCAGCCGTCCGCAGTTCGCGCTTGACCGGCAGGCGCCTGAAGGACCAACGACGCAACGAGCGCAATGAGAATCGGCATGGTGTCTTCAGTTGCTGGTGCGGAGGATCGGATACAGCTGTGCGCCGTCCAACGCCTGGTCCAGGAAATTCCAGTCGGTCAGCCCATCGTCCGACCTGGGTTCCAGGAGATAGAACGCCAAACGTGCGAGCGGCTGCTTCATGTCCACCCGCAGCATTCCTGCCGGCAGTTGCCGCTCGCCAGCCTGCCAGGCCCCCGTGAGTGTTCGTTCCTTGTGATTCTGAAACGGTGTGGCCGCCGTCTCACTCTTTTCGATGCGAAACTCCTCGGCCGACACGCGGCTGGACGAATCGAGGGGAGTCGCGACCACCCCATGCATTCTGAGCCTCTCGACGACATCGGTGAGCACGGCAGGAACAAAGTACGCTGACGGAACCCGTTCGAACTCTGTTCCCTTGAACGTCCCGTATTCTGCCATTTTCTCCGGATTCTTGACGTCCTTGCGGAGGTGCATGATGTGTCCGTCAACCGGGTGTTGTTCTTTCGTTACCTCGCCAAGAAGGATTTCGACCAGCTCGGGGGCGCGCTCGAGTTCCGCCCGTAGCGGCAGCCGAGCACCGACGACGGTTTTCTGGTCAGCGTCCTCCACGAGTCTTCGAATGGTCGCGGCATTATCGCGAACATAGTTCAGGTTTTCTTCGACGAACCGGCTGGTCGCCAGAATGCGATCGCGGAAGGTGGCGTTTGCATAGGCTTCGCTCAATACCGCGAACCGATTCCGCAGACCGATGTAATTGTTGTTGAACCTTGGCCGGTGATCGAAGCTTCGCCACGATCGCTCGTTCGGCGATCCCGCCTCGCGGGTCTTGCCCTGCAGATTGCCGTAATAGTAGTAGTCCCATCCGTATTTCGCGCGAATCGTCGCGGTCACGCGGGGCAGCCACTCGAGCCGAAGGAGCCGTACGATTGATGGATCGGTGGCCGGATTGAGAGGGGGTGCGTAAGTCAGGTGATAAGCATGGTGCGAACCGTTGGTCGTGTGCAGGTCCATCGACACCTGCGGGTCGTAGTCATTCATTAACTTGACCACCGCGCGACCCTCGGGCGAGTCGAGCTTCATGTGGTCGCGATTCAGGTCGAGGCCCTGCGCGTTCGCACGCTGCCCCTGGCCGCCGAGCGGTCCGTACTGGGAACTGCGGTTGTTCAGCGCAAATCGTTCGTTGCCGTCCGCGTTGTAAATCGGCGCCAGCAGCAGCACCATCGTTTTCAGCCAGTCGTCGTGTTTCCCTTCGGCAAGCTCGCGCAGCAGGATCTGCGCGGATTCCTTTCCCTCGACTTCACCGCCGTGAATGTTCCCCTGAATGTAGACGCGGAGCTTTCGCGTTCGCTTGACCGCGTCCGCAGATGCGTCGTCGGCACCGACGACGACCAGCGGCAGACTCCGCTTTTCGTTGGTTACGCCGAAGGTGGTGGCGTGGATCTTGGACGACGTCTTGGCGAGCGCATCGATGAATGCCACGACGTCTTCGTAGCGGCTCGTATCACGAAAGTCGGTGCGCTCCGGCGTGGTCTGGAGTGCGTGAGCCGGCGTGACTTGCCACTCGATTGCGGGCACCAATGCGGCGAGGCCACCCAGGACCGCGGTGGCGAAGACTCCTCTCACGAGACCTCCAGCGCGAAGCCGAGGATCATATCAGCGCAGTATACTTTCCGCTTGCGCGAAAGCGTTCCTTGTAATCGACAGATGGATGGAGGGGTCCTCATGGTATCGGTACGCGCGCTCCGGTTACTTTGCCCGTGTTTCGTCGTGCTGTTTGCACTCCCCGCCGGCGCACAGCAGACCGGAGCGATCACTGGAAGAGTTGCAGACACGAGTGGCGCGGTTTTGCCGGGTGTGACCGTCGAAGCGCGATCGAACGTTCTTCCGGCGGCACGGTCGGCGACAACGGAAGTCAGCGGCGCCTATCGCTTGCCGGCGCTGCCGCCGGGGAATTACACCGTGACGTTCACGCTGTCGGGAATGCAGACGGTGACGCGCGAAGCGCAGGTCCAGCTCGCACAGGACACCGTTGTTGACGCCACGCTCGGAATTGCGGGAGTCAGCGAGACCGTCACAGTCGCCGCGACCGTCTCACTTGTGGAACGCGACTCGGCAACGATCAAGAGTGGTGTGTCAAACGAGCAGATCATGTCGCTGCCGGTCGGCCAGGAGTACCGCGATCTGGTCAAATTGATTCCCGGCGTGCAGTACACGCAGGACGCGGTCCGCGGCCCGAGCGCCGGTGGAAGCGGCCAGGACAACGTGTATCAGTTCGACGGCGTCAACGTCACCCTCCCGCTCTTTGGCACGCTCTCCGCCGAACCCGCGGCGCACGACATTGCCCAGGTAACCACGATCAAAGGGGGAGCGCGTGCCATTGACTTCGATCGATCCGGAGGTTTCACAATCGATTCTGTCAGCAAGTCGGGAACGAACCGCTTTTCTGGTGAACTGAGCTACCAGCTGCAGAACGACAACATGGTCGCGCAGCTCAATAGTGGCAGCGCGTCGCGATACGAACAGGATCGGAGCTGGCTGACAGGCAACGTCGGCGGCCCCATTCTGCCGAACAAACTGCACTTCTACGCCTCCTACTACCGTCCGCAGAATCGCCGCGAGAACCGCGCGAACCGCTACGGGGAGCTGCCGCCCTACAAGAGCACACGCAACGAAGGGTTTGGCAAACTGACGTTCACGCCACTCAACAGTGTGCTGTTGAACTTCAGCTACCGCGATTCGGAACGGCTCGACAGGAGCGATCTGTTCGGTGCGAGTTCTTCGTCGACGACGGGGACAGGAAACGAGTCCTCGTTGAAGATCGGAACGGCCGAGGGTTCGTGGGTCATCAATTCCAGAAGCCACGCCACTTTCAAGTACACCCATTTTGCGAACGAAACGCTTGGCCGCCCTGACAACCTCGCGAAGGTGAGTCCCACCAATGCGGTTGGCACTCGGCTCGACCTCGCCAACCTCGACCAACTCGGATTGTTGTCGGTTCCCACACCGGTTGCGGGCCAAACGGCTTACAACACCTTCATCCAGCCGCTCATCGAACGCTACGGTTACATCGAGAACGGCGCGCGGACTGGCGGCGGCCTGGTGGGATATGGAACCGAGTTCAACGATCAGGACTTTTTCAGGGACGCTGGCCAGGTGGGCTACAACCTGATTTTCGGTACGGCGGTGAGTCACGAGCTCCACGTCGGCTATCAGCGATATGTCGATTCGGAGGACTTGCTCCGCAGCTCGAATGGCTGGGGGTCGATCTCGGTGCCAGGCGGCCGCCTGGCACCTGTCGCTGGAACAGGTCAATCCGCGTACTTCACGGCGAGGTATCAGCAGCAGACGACCGGGCAGGCTGCGCCAATTGTGTCCGAGTACCGGTCGCAGAGCATCGAGGTGAACGACAGTATTCGGTTCAGGAGCTGGACGTTCAATGCAGGCGTGCTCATGAGCAACGACACGCTCTACGGGCAGGGCCTGAGGGAGGATCCATCCACCCTCTCCGGCTACCGCTCGGCCCCGGGGAATCGCTACAAGATGTACGACATCCCGTTCAGCAAGATGATTCAGCCTCGCGTTGGTGCCACGTGGGCCTACAACGATCGCCACACCGTTTACGCGAGCTTCGCGCGATACACTCCGGCGGCCAGCTCGCTGCCGCGGGCGGCGTCATGGGATCGCAATCTCATCGGCACCTTCATCGACGCGCACTTTGATAGCAGCGGCGTTCTCTTCGCGGCGGTGCCCGTTGGGTCGTCTTCAGGCAAGTTATTCGTAGACGATTTGACGCCACGGACGATCGATGAATATCTCGTCGGGACCGCGCGAGAGTTCAATCCGAGATGGACCGCCAGGCTCTACGGCCGATACCGGGACGGGAGCCACTTCTGGGAAGACACCAACAACAACGCCAGAATTGCGTTCAACCCCCCGCCAGGCATTCCGCGCGAGCTGTACATAGCCGACTTGACGCAAAAGCTGGCCCAGATTGGCAGTGGCTCAACCTACGTGATAGCCGAACTCGATGGCGCGTACACGAAGTACTACGAGGCGACGCTTGAATCGGAGTGGCGAGGCCGCAACGCGTTCATGCGAGGGTCGTACACGTGGAGCCACTATTACGGCAATTTCGACCAGGACAACTCGACGACTGGAAACGACGCGAATATTTTCATCGGTTCGTCGAACATTGCCGATGGCGCCGGCCGGCAGCTCTGGGACTTCAAGGACGGCGATCTCCGCGGCGACCGCCGTCACATGCTGAAGATCTACGGCTACTACGGTTTCTTCTGGAATGCGACGGCAGGTTTCTACGCCATCGCGCAGTCGGGACATCCGTGGGAGGCGTGGAGCTACGAACCCTATATTGCGCTCACCACCAACACCAGTGACACCAACCGGTACGCGGAGTCCGCAGGCTCACGGCGGACGCCCTCGCACTGGCAGGTTGATTTGAATTACACCCAGAACATCCGCGTCGACCGGATCAATTTCCAGATCGCGGCGGACGTGTTCAACCTGTTCGACAAACAAACGGGGTACAACCCCCAACCGAGCGTCCACAGTTCCGCCTTTGGTGAGCCGCGGAACTATTTCGATCCCCGGCGGTTTCAAATCGCGGCCCGTATACGTTTTTAGCGTGGGACGCCTGAAAAAAGCTTTTCCTTTGCGATGAGCGGTCGTGTGATCGAGTCGGCGTGGCGTCGCGCCGACTCGATGCGCGCGGCAGCATCCGGTTCTTCCAGCAGTACGCTGACCTGAGCGCGCTTGAAAAGCGCCAGCGGGTAATCTGGGTCCGTCGGCGGAACCCGATCGAGCGCGTTCCTGGAGTCGTCGAGTTTCCGCATTGCCAGATACAGCACACCGAGTTCGAGGTCATGCGTGAAGGTCTGTTTCTGCAGCCCGCGTGCGCGCTCGAACGCTTCAATCGCGATTTCCGTCAGTTGAACGTCCATGGCCTGCCGGCCCAGTTGGACCAGTTCGGCAGCCGTCGGTTCGCGTAAGCGGTAAATCTTTCGACGCAAGGCGACGGAGTCACCAGTGCGCCTTTGCCGATCGCGAATCACAGCGAGGGCTTCGAGCGCTGGAAGTCGTTCGGGTGTGTCGGCCACGATCCGCTCGAGCTCCGGCACCGCGCGTTGCCACTCCCGCCCGCGTGCGTAGTGAAGCGCCAGGTACAGACGTACGTCAGCAGACGAGGGGGCGATCGCGGCGGCCTTTGTGAACGCCTGGAGAGCTTCTTTCTCTCGATGCAGCGATGAGTAGGCGGTTGCGAGCCGAAGCGTCGCATCGAGGTTGTCCGGATCTTTCTTGAGCACTTCGGCCAGTAAGGGGATCACCAGGGTGTACTGTTCCTGCACGAACAGCGTCGACACCCGTTCGAGCGGATCGAAGAGAGAAACCATGTCGACTGGTCGCGGAGCATCCTTCCGGATGACTGGTGTCGCAGTCGCGCTGACGTACCCCAGGCTGGCCAGGCTTCGACGCGCTTCGTCGCTCAGGCGGTCAGGGGAACGCTCGCCCCCCGGGGTGGGCACGGGATATTCATCGAGGACCTTTCGCACGGCGGCCGATAGAGGCGCCCCACTTCCGAGATCGTGGGTTTCCTGAGGGTCGGCAACGAGGTCGTACGCCTCCGTTTGCTTCGAGAAGATTGCTTTCGTCCGTCCCTCTATCGCCATGATTTGCGGCTGCCACCCGTATCCCAGAAACGGCTTCATCGCTTCGCCGGCCACCACTTCGTTCGTCGTGGATCGAAGGCTGTTCGAGGAGCCAAGTCGCGCCCACTCGAGGATGGTGTGGAAAACTCTGCGCGTGCTGACCGGGTCATTAGAGCTTCCAGGCGGAAAGCCAGGCCCCGCGACAAGCAGCGGGACGTGCACCGTGGACTGATACAGGAGATTCCCGTGCTGCGACTCCCCATGGTCACCCAGGCCCTCGCCATGGTCGCCAACGATGAGAAAGGCGGGTCGACCATCGTTGCGCGCCACGTGTTGTTCGAACGCCTGGATCAGGCGCCCGAGCTGCTGGTCCATCGCGGCGACCTCGCCAAAGTACGGCCGCTCGGCGTACTCGCGCCGAAACGGATCCGGAGGCGAGTACGGTGCGTGGGGGTCGAAGTAGTGCACCCACAAAAAGAGCCGTTCAGGTGAGACCTTCTCGAGGAATCCCAGCGCCCGGTCGGTCGTGTCGCGAGACGAACGTTCGACTCGGCCCCGCTCGAGATCGTCATCGTAGACATCAAACCCTCGAGCAAGTCCAAAACGACGAGACAGCACGTAGGACGAGACAAACGCCGCCGTTCGATACCCGGCATCGTGCAGACGTTCTGCGACCACCTCACGATTCGGCGCTAGATATCGCCCGTTTTCGTGGATTCCATGACCCGCCGGATAGAGTCCCGTCATGATGGAAACATGCGAGGGCAGTGTTTCCGGGACGGTGGCGTACGCCTGCTGAAAGCGTTGACCGCGTGCCGCGAGTGCGTTGAATGCGGGAGTGTCGACGCGTTGAGCGTCGGGGCCGATTGAATCCGCGCGAGTGGTGTCGAGCGTGACGAGGAGAATGGAAACCGGTTGGCCAGGCGAAGTGGTGCCGGATTCGGCGGCCGGCGCCCGACGGCAGGCAGACGCCAGCAGTGCCGCGAGCAGCAGGACTGACGAGCAACCGCGTTGCACTATGCCTGCACTCACCGGTCCAACAGGGAGAACTGAGCGAAGACCGCCGCGCCGAGCAGGCCCGCATCGTCATTCAAGATGACCGAAACTGGAATCTTGACGACCAACTCTGCCATCGGCTCTTTAGAGCGAAACGCGTCCATGAATGCGCCTGTTCGGAGCGCTGGCAGGTTTTTTGGCGCAATGCCCCCGCCGACGTAGACACCCGCGGTTGCCGTTCCACGAAGTGCGATGTTTCCTGCCTCGGCGCCGTATGCGGCAACGAACATCTCCATCGCTTCGACGCACTGAGCGCAGCGCCTTTCGGTCGCCGCTGCGCTGATGCGCACTGGAAGATCGACCGGGTCGTCCACGTGACCGACTGCCGAGCACAATCGAGCAGGAGCGAGGCTGCTGGGCGTGAGGAGTGGCCCGCTGCCAATCGCGTCGTGTGTGAACTGGTAGATATTGACGAGGCCTGGTCCCGAGATGATCGTTTCTGCGCTGACGCGGCCGAAAATGGGCGAGAGCGCGCCGACCATTTCGAGTTCCCGCGGGGTGCGCGCCGCAAAATCGGCGTGACCGCCTTCGGATGCCACCGGGATGAACTGTCCGCCGATATTGTGCAGGAATGCTTCGCCGAGTCCGGTCCCAGCGGCAATCACCGCCGCGTTGCCATCGTCAACCTTCTCTCCTGCTTGCAGCGGGGCGAGCTCATCAGGCCGCAGCACGGGGACCGCATACGCGAGTGCTTCGAGATCGTTGAGAATTCGTGAACGTTTAATGCCCGTCCGCTCCGACACCGACGCCGCGTCAACCACCCACGGCACGTTCGTCATGCGGGCCACCTGCGACGTGATCGCCCCAGCCACGCCGATCGACGCGGCATGCAGATGTCGCGGCTCGACCTTCCACGCGCGAAGGAATTCGTCGATCATGGTTTCGAGGCCGTCGTAGTCGAGCGTCACGAATTCCCCGACTTCCACGGGTGACGGACGTTCGGGCTCCGGCGTGAACAAGCCGAGCAGCGTTTTGGTTCCACCAACATCGCCCGCAAGGATCATAGGTAGATGCCCTATCATATCGGGCGATTTGTCCGCGAGGCCACGGCGAGCGGCATACTGGCGTCGAGCGCGAGTCAGATCAACGCTTGACTTTATGCTCGGCGTCGTTAATCTTCGCGATGAATGACGTCGTTACCGTCATCGCCGGGACCGTACACTCCACGGGACGTTCGCAGCCTCTACCCGTCCATTACCGAGAACCATCTTCGATACCTGGAAAAGTGGGGACTGATCCGCGGCGGAGCGCCACGCCCTGACCCCAACAATCGCCTTTATTCGTTCGGCGATCTGCTGACCATCAAGCACGTCGCCACTGAAATCGAACGAGGCATGCCACTGCGGGTGATCCTTAGAGGACTGCTTGCAGAGCGTCAGGGTCAGCTGGAGCTGGATTTTCACGGACACGCATCGGACGCCCCTCGTGCCAAGGTCGTCGCATTAGAAGGTCACAAGTCCCGCACGACGGCGCATTCGACACGTTCCATTCATCCCGGCGCAGCCGCCTCGCGCGAGGCGTCGCTCGTCGGCTTCCCCTTCTCGGATCCGCAGGCGGCGCTTGCGGCCAAGTACTTCATCGAAGGTTCGCGGCTCGACGATGGAGAGGGACGCAACATGGAGGAGGCGGCAGCCGCATACCGCAAGGCGCTCGTCATCGATCCCGACCTTGTGCCGGCTATCGTCAACCTCGCCAACATCCACTACGCGCGCGATGAACTGATTGAAGCCCAGGCCTTATACGAACGCGCCATTGGTCTCGATCCGGACTGCTTCGAGGCACACTTCAACCTCGGCAACATTCATCACGATCTCGGCCGCTTCGAGGATGCGCTGGTTTGTTATCGGTGTGCCGTGAAGCTGAATCCGGGCTACGCGGACGCTCACTTCTATCTGGCCGTGACACTCGAGAAGACCGGGCACTCTCCGGAGGCGAAGCCACACTGGCGCACCTACCAAGACCTGGCGCCAAACGGCGAGTGGGTGGAGTTGGCGAGGGAGTTCTCTGAATAAGGGAACATTTTCCCTTCTCCCTTGTCAGCGTCAGTAAGTGAAGTCGAGGCGTTCTCGCTTCTTCGGTGTGCGCCGCAGCTTGTAAAACGAGCAGTCAGGGCACCAAGAATCCGCGGCAAACCCTTCCTTGCCTGCAAAGGGCAGTACATCACGGTGCGTGCAGAAGGCGCCTTCATCCGGCGCACATCTCCATCGGCATGATTTGAATCGCTCGACGGCTGGCGAGTCGGTCGAGGCGGCGGGTGGCGTCGCGGGAGTTGGTTCCCCCTCTTTACCCGAGTCGGGCACAGAGGTGGCATGGCTGAACTGATTCGTCGTTTCGTCCATTATCCCTGCAGCTCGATTCCAAAATGTCGCTGCAGCGCATGCAGCGCCCTGACCTCTTCCGGCGCAACGAGCGTCAACGCCGTGCCGGTTGCCTCCGCTCGGCCAGTGCGTCCCACACGATGCACGTAGGTTTCGCGATTCACAGGCACCTCGTAGTTGACGACGTGCGTGATCCCGTCGATATCGAGACCGCGCGCGGCCACGTCGGTGGCCACGAGCACACGGTATCGGCCGCTTCTGAATCCCTCAATCGCCTGCGTGCGCTGTGCCTGCGTGCGATCGGCATGCAGCGCTGCCGCCTTCAGGCCAAACGCCGCGAGTTTTCGCGCGAGGCGCTCAGCACCCGACTTGGTACGAACAAAAACCAGGACCGGGCCGTCCGCGCGGCGCAGAAATCTGGCCAGCCACTCGGTTTTTTGACCCGATGGTACATTCTCGACCGTGTGCGTGATGCTCTTGGCTGGACCGCCCGCCGAGCCAATCTGCACGTACTTCGGTTCTCTGACCACTTCATCGGCCAGTCGCATGACTTCGTCCGGCATGGTGGCTGAAAAGAGGAGCGTCTGACGCGCCGCCGAGTCCGGCAGCGTCTGAACGATACGCCGAACGTCTGGCCAGAACCCCATGTCCATCATGCGGTCGGCTTCGTCGAGAACAAGCGTATCGAGCTTGTCGAATGCGACCGTCTTGCTTCGCATGTGGTCCATCAGCCGGCCCGGCGTCGCGATGACGATGTCCACGCCGGATTTGAGCGCGCGCTCCTGGGGTCCCATGTCGACGCCGCCGTAAACCGCGATGCTCGTCACGTCCGTGTGGTAGATGAAGCCCTCCACGTCGTCGGCGATCTGCACGGCCAGTTCGCGCGTCGGCGCGAGGATCAAGACGCGCGTATACCCGCGTTCGTCCGGCGCAGCTGCCCGGGATTTCAGCAACCGATTGAGAATCGGGAGCAGGAAAGCGGCGGTCTTGCCCGTTCCGGTGTCGGCGCACCCGATGAGATCGTCGCCATCCATCACAATCGGAATGACGGCGCTTTGAATGGGGGTGGTGGCGCTGAATCCACGAACCCGGATCCCTTCAATGAGCGAAGCTTCGAGGCCGAGCGTCTCAAACGCGACCGGACGAGGGTCGTATTGCGCCTGAACACGTGTTGATTTCACAGGTGCCGGCGTCGGCTGTGGGCGGTGCGCGGGTCGAGCCGCGCTTCCGCGCGAACTCCCCCGTCTCCGTCGTCGCCGCGGCGCCTGGTGTTGTGCTGTGTGGGAACTCAAATCGTAATTTAGCGAGCGCGGAAGGTGATGATGCCCCGGACCGGATCGTAGGGCGAGACACCCACGGTCACCCGATCTCCCGGCACCACCTTGATTCGGAAGCGGCGCATCCGGCCGCTCAATTGGGCGAGCACCTCGTGCCCTTGGTCACACTGCACGCGGTAAAGACCGCCACTGTGCACGGCGACGACGGTGCCCTGCACGTCAATCAGATCATCCTTGCTCAAGTGCTATCCTTTCAATCAAAGATTGTGCCACATCGAACCAGAGCTTGGCAAACTCAGCTGTTGGTCAGGTTTAGAGTTGCCTGACCGTTTCCTCCAGTTGGCGGGCGAGTGCGGCGTAGTCGCTGCCAGTCAGTGACATAGGCTTTCCGAACGCGACGCGCGCCTGCCCGCGGCTCGGGAATTTCCATGAGTGGTGGAGGATACGGTCGAGCCCTTCGAGGCGGACAGGAACGACGGGCACTTCAAGTTTCGAAGCGATCATCGCGACGCCCGCCTGGAACGGCTTAATCTCCCCCCTGTCGGTACGCTTGCCTTCCGGAAAAATCAGGACGGAAAAGCCCTCACCGAGCAGCGTTCCAATATACCGGAGCGTTTGCCGCGTTCCCGTTTCCCGTTGTGGCAGTGGGAAGGCGTTGAAGAACAACGACGCCAGGTAGTAGTTCAGACTGTTCGGCAGCCGTGCCCTCCAGCCGTACTGTTCCGGATGGAAGTGCGCGGTGAAGAATTCCTTGGCCATCGCCGGGGCCACTCGATATCGCCACCGGGGCGGCAGCGCCTGAAGGATCGCCGGCGTATCGAGATGACTCTGATGGTTTGCAGCAAAAATGACCGGACCTGAGACGTCGTCCAGGTTGGACAGGCCTTGGACGGTGAGGCTCATAAAAGGACGGGCGAGTGGCAGGATCCATGTTGGCAGACTCAGACGCCGGACGGTCTTCGCCGGCCAGCTTCGGTTCCACGACGGGAAGTCGATGGGTTCGGCCGTTGCCGGTGACGCGGCGAACGAGCGAACCGCAGCCCCCTCCTTTTGCAAGGGGCTTTCCCCAAGCCGCTCGAGATCACCGACAGTGGTCGCCGCGGCGAATTGCGTTTCATCGACCGTCACCTGGAAAGCCTCCTCGAGCGCCATCATCAATTCCACACGCTCGAGTGAGGTCAGCCCGAGTTCTTCAATCGTCGTCGCGGACGTGATAGTTCGATTCGGGGCGAATCGGCCCAGCACGCTGACGACGTCGGCGCGGCCGGCGCCCTTTCCAGCCTCCGGTTTTGTTCGCGCGCCCGTCAGCCACTGGCGAAGTTCTCGTCGTTTGAGCTTTCTCGTGCCTTCCGTTCGCGGCAGTTCGGCGTCAGGCCAGGCGGCGGCCGCCCTGATTCGTTGATGATCCTGGAGCTTCGCATTTGCCTCGCGAACCACATCGTCTGCGCTGGTTCCCGGTTCAAGGACGAGTACGGCCTGGACGCGCTCGGCGGTGGATCCGTGCACTGGTGCTCCCACCACGGCGGAGTCGCGGACGCCCCGGATGTCGTTGAGCACGCGTTCCACGTCTTCCGGGAACACGTTCAGGCCTTCGGGCGTGACGATCATTTCCTTCTTGCGGCCGCGAATGAATAACTGACCGGCCTGGTCGAACCCTCCAATGTCGCCGGTGTGAAACCAGCCGTCTTCGAACGCCGCGCGGGTTTCCTCTGGCGCGTTGAAGTACCCCCGTGTCACGTTTTCACCCCGAACCAGGATTTCGCCGTCTTCGGCGATCTTCACTTCCACTCCGGCGATGGGCTTCCCGACAGCTCCACGTGCCGCACGAAACGGGTGATTGAGTGTGACGATTGGCGCGGTTTCGGTTAAGCCGTAGCCCTGCACCACGACGAAGCCCAGTCGGCCGAAGAACGCTTCGAGATCCGGATCGAGCGGAGCGGCACCAACCACCATCGCCCAGAACTTGTAACCAAAGCGGCGATGCACTCGGCGATAGTGCCACCACCGTCGCGTCCAGTGCATGCCGGCGGGTGGTGGCTGCGCCGTTTCTGGTGCGATCCGTTGGATGTGTTCTCGAAGCACCTCGAGAATCTTTGGCACGCACACCAGGACAGAGATCCGACGCGACCGAATCTGGGAAACGATATCCGCTGGAGCGAAGCTCCGCGTGAAGACGACCTCTCCGGAGAGCATCGGGGGCACAAATGTCGCCATCGCCTGGCCAAACATGTGGCTGAGTGGCAGCAGATTCAAGAACCGAATCGGCATGAAGGGCCGGGCGTACCGGCGGTATTTCGCGACCTCGCGCTCGATCGGCACGATATTGGCCAGGATGTTCCGGTGCGTGAGAACAACGCCCTTGGGTTCGGACGTTGCGCCAGAGGTAAAGATGATTTCGGCGACATCGTCTGCCGTCAATGCCGGCACGCCTGGATGTGGGTTGGCCGCGCCGTTTCTGAAACCGATGTCCTTGATCGTCCACATTGGTATCGTGGTTTCGAGCTCTGCGACGGTTTCACCAACCACGATTGCTTTCGCGCTGACGATGGAGGCGACCCGGAGCAGGAAGTCGGCTGACGCGCGATAGTCGATTGGGACGAGCACCACGCCGCGCAGCAAACAGCCCCACAACGTCCAGATCCACTCCGGCCGGTTCTCCATCCAGATGACAAGGTGGTCCCCCTTGACGATGCCTTGTTGTTCGAGCCGATGCGCCAGGGCGTTCGCCGCCTTCGCCACGTCGCGGTAGGGGTACGAGCGCGTCCGATACCCGTCGTCGTGAGTGAGGAAGTTCCCCTCGGCCTTCGCGAGGTCGTCGAAAAAGTCAATGAGTGTTCGCCGCAAGATGGCCTCAGAGCCGCGACTGGCCGCCTGCGAAGACAGACAATATCCGCCGCGGCATTTTGGTGAATTATGATTCAAAGGAACCGATGGCCACGCTTCCCCCCGTTTTCGCAGCCAGTGCGCTCTACGACAACCTCCTGCAGGGAGCGCTGCGGCAGTTTTTTGGCCGCGCGACCTTCGAGACGGAGGCAATTCCTTCGCTTTCTTCGGATGGACGTTTATCGATCGAGCCGACCGGCGATCCGTCAGTCCTCTCCGTACGGTGGTTCGGAACGCGCCACGTGCTTCACGTGCCACCTCGCCGTCCATTTACCGAACACGAGGTGAGGCTGGCTCGCGGGATCGGGGCAGTGCTCTCGATCCGGTATCGGGCGTTGTTCGACCCCAGGCAGATGCTCGACCGTCAAACATTGTTTCGCGGCGCCATCGAGGATCGGTACGTGGGCGCGTTCCTGGACGCGACCTCTTATGCGGATCCCACGCAGACACGAGCCGACCTTATCGCCAACGCGATTGAAGTGCTGCGCGTTGCCGCACTGTCGAGTTACGAGAACCGATCGATTTCGTCCGGCGTTTTGATTCTCGACACCGACGCTGATCTGCAGCGGGGACGGCGGCCACAGCCCGAGCGGCCGTTGCGTTATTCGCAGGAACTGACCGCGGTCAAGAGTTTCTATCGTCTGTGTGACGGCCTGAACACCGTGTTTCTTCTGAATCGAGACGGGGTGGTGCTCGACATCATCGAAGTGGCCCGTCGCGTTTCGGACGGTGCGCTGGATGTGCCATGTCCCACGCCGTACCGTCCCCATGCCTTGGCGACCGAAGAGACGAGGGACGTCAGCATCGTGCTGAGCCCGACGCACGAGATCAAGGTCTTTTCGGAGGGCGTGCAGGTGTTCAGCTTCCGGAACGCGCGGTGGCACCTGTTGGATATCGCGGCCAAATACAGGATGTGGGCAGAGTCGGTGGGAAATCCCGCGGTTGCCGATCGCCTGTTCCAGACCGCGCTCGACCTGGCCGATGCGCGCGAAGGCGCGCTCTTTGTCGTGCTGCGCGACCCGGAACGATCACTGCCGCTGCTCGTGGCGCCCGCCGATCAGCTCGATGCCGATAGGCTTACTGGCCCGCCTGTGAATCCGACGCGTGCGCAGCTGCTGCAGACACTCCGCGGTCAGACAGCAGCCGGCCTCGATCCGGCCGTCCTTGCCGGTCTTGCGAAAGTCGATGGCGCCACGGTGATGGACACGTCAGGACGACTGCTCGCCGTCGGCGCGATTCTGCTCCATTCCGAACCGCCAGAGCCTCATTCCAGCCTGGCCGTCGAGGGAGCGCGCACGACTGCGGCCATGGCGGCCGGACGCTTTGGTGCCGTGCTGAAGGTCAGCGAGGACGGGCTGATCACCTTTTACGACCAGCAGGAGCGAATCTGGGATATTTAGCTGCCAGCTTCCAGCTTCCAGCTATCTGAATGCAATTCCGCCGCTGATCACCATCATCTTGCTTTTGGGAAACGCCGGTCTCGTTGTGGAACCGGGCTGCGCGGCGACGGAGTAGAAGCGCAAATCGACCGAGACGGCAAGGTGTTTGTTCGTGAACCATCTGGCGCCGCCGCCGTAATTGATCGTTCGCGCTCTGGATCCCTCGCCGAGCGGCTCATCGGTTCGTTCCGCCGTGAACGTCGCCGAGCCGATCCCGCCGCTGATGTAGCTCCATCCATCTCTCTTGCCGAAGTTCAGGGACAGCTGCGGGGCAAATGACGAGAGCTGGGTTTCCACCGTTGGGCCTTCCTCTTCGGCGGCGTCGGCAGTCGGCAACGTACGGTGATCCCGAGCTGCCAGGAACTCCGCGCCCAGGCCAAGTGCCACGCGCTTGCCCCTCAGCGGGTACAAATGTGCCCCGACCACGAACCCGAGGCCACGCGTCGGAAGATTCACGGGTCGAACGCCAATTGCCGCGGCAATCCCTGGATCCTCTTTGAATCTCGCCAACGTGATGCGCGCGTCGACCACGTAACGCCCGATCGGCTGCGCCAGTTGTGCCCGTGCGTCGGTGGCGTAGTGCACGCCGATGAGGAACACGATGCCGCACAGCGCACGGCGTCTTGCCCAAGTGGCGGCTCGACGTTCGGTCGTGAACACGATTTGATTAGGTGAGATGCGCGAGTGCGCGTGACGGTTGTGAGGCGATCCGTTCCACGATTGCGAGGCGGCTTGCCACTGAGGCTCCTTTGCTGAAGACGTAATAGGCGCGACGCGCCGGCGTGATGCGCGACATATAGCCATCGTACTTGGGATGGAAGCTTCGCTCGATATCCGTTTCGCGGGTAAACCCCGCCTCCTCGAAACGCTCAGCCCACCACCGCACGTCTGCCCAGGCCAGATGACCGTGAATCGGATAGCCTTTCACGTCCACGTGCAGCCGGGAAAATGGCCTGCCAGCGGCCGCATCAGTTTCCCAACCGTCGATGTAATAGGGAAACACCGTTCCAAACACGGCGTCGCACCCGAACGCGGGAATATTGCAGAAGACGTATCCACCGTCGGCCGTGATCTCGAAGATTCGAGCGACATATGCATCCAGCCTGTTGGGATTCAGGTGCTCGAACACGTCGAGACCGTAGACGAGGTCGTACGGCGCCGTGGACGCAAAGGACATGAGGTCCCCATGATGAACGGCCCATCGGACGCGGGGAGAAGCTTGCGCCAGGGCAGACCAGCTGATGTCCAGCCCTTCGGCCTTGACGCCGTAATCCAACAAGCAATCAATCACCGCGCCCGACGCGCAACCGAGCTCGATCGCCCGCGTTGGCGCGAATGACGCGATCATTTCGGCAACGACGCGTTTGTCGGTGTCAATCTCCAGGTTCCAGACGCCGGGTTTCTCGTAATAGCCATCTTCGAGGATCCGCGTCTCGAGCCAATCGAAATCCGTCGCCCTTTCTACTTCAAACACGGCAATCACGTGACCATTGGTCCGGTCGATCATGTCGCGGTAGCGTTCCGGCCGGAGCGCGCGAGGTCCCACGTCCGCGCGGGCGGCCGCTGTCAACCGCGCGGTGTACTCATCGGAGTGCACGAGAGCGATCAGCAGGTCGGTACGTCCGAGGCCATTGCGCAGCGCGGCACGGTAATGGGCAAGACCCACGCGATCGGGAGGCCGGCCGAGGACTTTGCGGTATGCCGTCTCGATGAACTCGGTATCGGACTGGAGCGCTGGGCCGAGTCGATCTCGCAGGCGCCTGACGAAATCTTTCATCCGCCTCGGGAGTATAGCCGACGCTCAATCGGCCGCGATGAGCGCTTCGGCTGCGCGAATGGCTTCATCCAGGTTTGTCACGCGGCCATCAAGCTGGCGCTCGTAGATCTCGCGGAGGATGACGCCCATCTGTGGTCCGGGTGAGACACCCAGAGTGAGCAGGTGGCGGCCCTTGAGAATCGGATCTGGTGGCCGGTGCTGCACGCCGAGCTCTCGGGCTCGCGTCGCGAACCAATCAATGCCCGTGCAATCGAAGTTGCCGGTTCGCCCGAGGCAATCCGATTTCGCAACGCGCGAGAGCAGCTCGAGGTCCACCTTTTGAGCCAGTCGGCGGAACGCGCCATCGCCGACCGGAGTGGCCGATTTGAAGAACGAGAGGGGCTTCAAGTGGTGCGCGACGATGCCCAGGACGTGTTGCCGGACATCAAATCCCTCGAGGGTATGCAGGTTCAGCCGATCGAGCACGCGGATCGTCGGTTCGAGGCCCGCCTGTTCGTGTTCCATCGATCTGATCCGTCCCTCGACGTACGCCGTCGTGGGGGGCTTACCCAGGTCGTGGCAGAGCGCGCCAAGCATCACCGTGACCTGCTCGCCTCGCGTCAAATCGTCAATTCGCGATCGCGCCTGATCGATCACCATCAGCGTGTGGATCCACACATCGCCTTCTGGATGCCATTCCGGCTCCTGCTCGCAACCCACGAGTGCCTTGACGTCAGGAAAAAGACGATCGAGGACGCCCAATTCGAGCGCCAGTTGCCATCCGATCGACGGCCGCTGTGCCTGCAGCATCAGCTTCTCGATTTCACCCCAGATACGCTCCGAGGGCAGGTCGTCGAGCTCGATCCCGGCGCACAGCGCGCGGCTGGTGGCCTCGAGCTGGAACTCGAATCGCGCGGCGAACTGGAGAGCCCGCAACACTCGCAGACTGTCGTCAGGGAATGTCCGGGAATCGACGGCCTTCAAGAGGCGCCGTTCGATGTCCTCGCGGCCGCCGTACGGATCGATGTACTCGTCAGTGAGCGGATCCCACGCAATCGAATTGATGGTGAAGTCGCGGCGTCTTGCTGCCTCAGCGGGGCTGAGGCGAGGATCTCCGGTGACGGCAAATGCGCGATGACCTCGTCCGACCTTCGACTCGACTCGCGGCAAAGAGACATCGACCTCGTTGACTTTGTACACCGTAAAGCTTTCGCCAACCGCATTGACGCGGCCGATTGTCTCGAGCAGCGCTCGAAGTCGCTGCGCATCGACGTTGTAGACTTCGATGTCCACATCTTTGCTCGGGCGTCCCATCAGCCGGTCGCGCACCCATCCGCCGACGATGAGCGCGCGCCCACCCTCGAGCTTGACGCGCTCTGCGATTCGAATCGCCGTGTCGAGGCTCACGTCCCACCGTTTTCCGTTCGCCGTCTCCCGTACTTGCGGACGAGACGGTCGGTGAAGCGCGGAGCTATCGCGTTCAGCACCGTGAGGCCGCGCGACGCGGCGTGCGGATAGATCTCGACATCCCCCCGTCGGATGCCCCGAACGATCGCTCGAGCGACCACGTCTGTCGATTGTTTGGGTCCGAGACCGGCAACCGAGTGCCCGTAGTCTCTCGCCATTGCCGAGCGGAATTCCGTCTCGGTGGAAACAGGAAACACCACACTCACTTCGATACTGGTTCCGGCAAACTCCGACCGCAGCGACTCGGCGAATCCCACTTGCGCCGCTTTGGTCGCCGTGTAGCCGCTCATGGCTGCAATGCCGCGCTGACCGACAATTGAAGAAACGATGGCCAGATGACCCGCCTGCTGGCGTCGAAAAATCGGCAGCGCGGCGCGAGCGCCGAGAAAGGTCCCCATGAAATTGACGTCCATCATGCGACGCATGACCTCGAGCGGAGTCTGCTCGACGGTACCGTAGAATCCGAACCCCGCATTGCAGACCATGATGTGTAGCCCGCCAAACGCGGACTCGGCACGAGCCACGAGACGGTTCATGTCCGCTTCGGAGGTGACGTCCATTGTCACGGCTTCGGCGCGTGCACCTTCGGCGCGAATACGCGCGACCGCTTCGTCGAGCTTATTCGTACGGCGGGCGCCCAGCACGACAGCGGCGCCGGCCTGCGCGAGTTCGCGAGCCACCGCGAAGCCAATGCCGGTCGAGGCACCGGTCACAACCGCCACCCTCCCTCTGGGGTTCATGAGGGCATAATACAGGCGCCTGCGGCCCGCGCGAGGGGCCGGAGGGAAGCGCCGCGCAGCGGCGCCCCCGGGCGCGTGGGGGTGGGGCCCCACGCGCATTAAAAAAGAAGTTATGCGCGACCCGTGTATTTCCCTGCTGCGCGATCTGGTGTCGATTGACTCGGTCAATCCTTCACTCGTTCCCGGAGCGGCGGGTGAGCAAGCGATTGCAGAGGCCATTGCGGCACACCTCCGGACACTGCATCTGGACGTTGCCGTCCAGGAGGTGGCACCCGGACGGCCAAATGTGATCGGCGTGCTGCAAGGCCGTGAGCCAGGTCCATCGCTCATGCTCTGCGGGCACCTCGATACCGTTGGCGTGGAGGGCATGCGCGATCCGTTCGAGCCCGTCGAACGCGAGGGCCGGTTATACGCGCGGGGTGCCCAGGACATGAAGGGTGGCGTGGCCGCGATGATTGACGCGGTTCGCGTGGCCGCCGAACACGGATTCACCGCCGGTCGGCTCGTCATCGCTGCCGTCGTCGACGAGGAATACGCCAGCCTCGGCGCCGACGCGCTCGTCTCTCAGTGGTCCGCGGACATGGCGGTTGTCACTGAACCAACCGACCTGCAGATTGCGATCGGTCACAAAGGGTTTGCCTGGCTCCGCCTGATCACCTACGGTCGTGCCGCGCACGGGAGCCGTCCCGCCGAGGGTCGGGACGCGATCATCCGCATGGGACGGGTGTTGTCGCGGCTTGAAGCGCTCGATCGAACGCTACAGTCGCGACAACCGCATCCGATTATGGGCACGGGATCGTTGCACGCCTCGCTCATCAGCGGCGGTCGAGAATTGAGCAGCTATCCCGATCGCTGTGAGTTGACGATCGAGCGGCGAACTGTGGCCGGAGAGCCGCCCGATCAAATCGAGAACGAAGTTCGAGACATTCTCGCCAGCTTGAAGGAAGAAGACCCGGAGTTTGCCGCAGAGACGCGGCTGGAGTTTTCGCGTCCGCCGTACGAGTTGCCGGCAGGGCACCCGCTGCCATTGGCACTCGGCGCCGCCTCGTCTGTCCCCAAGGGTTCACCTGTCGGGATGACGTTCTGGACCGACGCCGCAGTGCTCGGCGCCGCCGGGATCCCAACGGTTCTGTTTGGACCCGGCGGCGCTGGACTGCACAGCACGGAAGAATACGTAAATCTCGGTGATGTGATCGCGTGCCGTGATGCACTCGCGTCGCTCGCCTTGAATCTCAGAAATGTCGGCGGGCGAACTCTCGCGAGCGGACGGCACGCGGGCCAGAATCGAACCGATCAGCTAATCGGTTGACCGTCGCCTTGTCGTCAGGCGCTCTTTCGCAACACCAGACGGCGCTGCACCAGCAGGTGGCGTCTGGCGTCGCCCTCGTAACGACGGCGGGGACCGCGGCCGCTGATTTCCCATCCCGGCGTATCGTGTCCGCACGACGTGCACCGCATCATCACGCGATTGCCTTCGAAGTGCAGGACCGCGTCGTGCCCCCGCATGCCGCAGATCAGCTGCCCGAGCCGACCCATGGTTCGCGCAACGACACCTCGCTCCAGGCTGTCGCGCTGCGCATCAGGTTCCGCTGCTGACGTGACGTCCGGTGCCGTGAGCTGCTGGGGATAATTGGTCACCATTGGGCGATTTTCTCCCTATCGTCTCGTACCCGTTTTGTATGACGCCGGGCGGAGCCCAGCCGTCCCTCCCATCCGACCTGTTCAGGTATCAAGAGGTATGCCACGGGGCGAAAAGGACACGAACCTCAGCTCAATCAGCCGGTTACCTTCTGCTTACAGATCAGTTATCCCGAGTATGTGTAATGGCTGACGCAGTGGATGGCGCCGGCGGATGGCGGTTTACATACACATGGGTTGTCGGTTGCCACCTCGACCACGCGGCGGGTCTGTCGCCTCGGGTTTTTAGTCTCTGGTTAGGACCGAAGACCGAAGCCCAAGACCAAAGACTGGAGACCAGAGACCGTCAGTGCATGCGCGATGGCCGTCGGGAGGACGTGAGCAGGTGCTCGAGCGAGCGAGCGTAGTAACGCAGCACGGTTCGTTCGCGAACGCGGAATCGCCCGCCGCGCTCCACGAAGATGATGTTGCGATCGACGAGCGGCTGAGTGCCTTCATCAACAGCCTGCTCACCCGATCGCACCGCGAGGTTCGCGCCGGCTTCGGCGAGCGTAACCACGAGCGCGTCGGTGCGCGCGACGAGTTCACGACGAGCGATGGACGGTCTCATCGCTGAGGCCACGAGGGCAGTGGGAAGGACCTTCATCAAGCGGCCGAGCGCGTCGCGGGTTCGATGCGCCAGATCCATGACTTCGCGACGGGAATCCGGATCGTAGGTGGTCAAGGGAATCGGTGACCCGAACGTGACGAATGCGCGCGATTGATAGCCAACGGCGTAGCGCACCATCTCGGCCACCTCTCGAGCGAATGGACGGCTGCGGCGCTTGGTCGCCTGATGCGCGAGGATCCGATCCTCGAGCACGAGATCGTAGGCGACGGCCACGGGAACAATGACCGAGTCGGGCCGCCGCGCCTGGATCGCGGCGTGGAGCAAGCCGGTCTTGGGTGCCTTCAATTCGCCTGAGTAACTACGGCCTCCCTCGATGTAGAACAACAGATCGTGGCGGTTCAGCAGTTCCGACACGTAGGCTTTCAGCGTCACCAGGTACGCGGGGTCCTTTGTGTTTCGCCGGATTGGGATCGCTCCGGTGACGTGTCGGTGGATCAGGCCAAGCGGGCCGCCGAAGAGGTTGATGCCTGCAGCGATCACGGGCGGTCGCACGCCGTTGTCGTCGAGGACCAGCGGTTCGACGAGATAGTCCAGGTGGCTTTTGTGGTTGGAGATGTAAATGACGCGGCCGTCGCGCGTGGCGGACTGTGCGATCTCGACGTGCTCGTCGATACGATCGATCTTTCGCAGAATCGGGTAGAGCGGGTGCTTCAACGCGCGGTAGATTGGATACCGCTGCGTGGTGTGCAGTTCCTCGAGATAGGCTTGGATCCGTTCGCGCGCGTCGAACTCCGACTGGCCATGTCCTCCGCGCAGGTAGCGGCCGACATCTTCCCGAGCCAGAACGGCCTGCGTGATGTCGTCGAGCATCATGTCTCCAGTTCGCGGCAGATTGCGTCAGTGAACTCGGTCGTGGTGGCGGTCCCTCCGAGATCGCGTGTGCGCGTCGCGCCTCGCGTCAGCACGTGATCGAGCGCGTCCCGGATCCGCCGGGCATGCGCGCCCGCGCCGAGGTGTTCCAGCATCATCAACGCCGAGAGGAGCAGCGCCGTCGGATTTGCCAGATTCTTGTTGGCAATGTCGGGCGCGCTGCCGTGCACCGCCTCGAATACTGCTCCGTCCAGACCAAGGTTGGCGCCAGGCACGACCCCAAGTCCACCGACGAGGCCGGCGCAGAGATCCGACACAATGTCACCGTAAAGGTTTGGAAGCAACAGTACGTCAAATCGCTCAGGAAACATCACAAGTTGCATGCAGACCGCATCCACGATCCGCTCGTCGTAGCCGACATCGGTGTGGGCGCGAGAAACCTTGCGGGTGCTGTCCAGGAACAGGCCATCCCCGAGCTTCATGATGTTGGCTTTGTGGATCGCCGTCACGCGCTTGCGTCCGTGTGACTTGGCGTAATCGAACGCAAATTCCGAAATTCGGGTGGACGCTCGCTCGGTGATGATCTTGAGACTTTCCACGACGCCAGGGACGACCTCGTGCTCGAGTCCCGAATACAAATCCTCGGTATTTTCGCGGACGACGATAAGGTCCACAGCCTGGAAGCGGCTCTCGACGCCTGGCAGGTTCTTGACCGGTCGCAGGTTCGCGTACAGATCCAGGGCCTTCCGCAACCCGACATTGACACTCGTGAATCCTTCGCCGATCGGGGTCGTGACCGGCCCTTTCAGTGCCACCTTGTTTCGACGGATCGAATCGAGCAGCTCGGCGGGAAGCGACGTGTTGTAGCGCTTGAATGCGGTGACGCCCGCGTCGTGGCGCTCCCAATCGACGGGGACGCGCGCGACCGAAAAGATCCGAACGACGGCCTCGGTGACTTCCGGGCCGATGCCGTCCCCGGGGATCAGTGTGATCGTCCGCGACATGCCTGCGATCACCCGCGCGGGAGACGCGTGGCGAGCAGCCCGGCGATGGCTTCGAGGAGTTCTTTGTCCGCGGCGCCGAACGCAGCCGGACGGTCGCTGTCAATGTCGATTTCGCCGAGCACCTCGTTGGTGCCGTCGTGACGCCGCCTCAGGATGGGGACGACAATTTCCGACCGAGTGTCAGTGCTGCAGGCCAGGTACCTGGGATCGGCATTCACATCGTCCACGATGATCGTGGCTTCGTCCGCTGCGGCGGCACCGCAAATACCCAGCCCAAGCGGGATTCGCGTATGCGGCGAAGGCTTGCCGAGGAACGGGCCCAGCACCAGCTCATTGCCGTCGAGGAGGTAGATGCCGACCCATGTGTAATCGGGCAGGCGCTTCTTCAGTCGCGCGACAGTGGTGGCCAGCGCGCGAGTGGCATCCCCCTCCGCACTGATCGCGGAACGAATCTCGTCGAGGACGTCGTTGTAGGGACTGACAGCACGTGACACGGAAGGCTCCAATGTTAATCCTTCATTTCCCAAAAGAGCAGCGCCAATCCAGCAAAGAACGGCAACATCTCGAGTCGGCTCGACAGCCGGTGCAAACGTTCGAAGGTTTCGCGGCGTGGGTCGTGTGGCGGAACGCTCGTCATGGGGGCGCCGATCTCACGTTGAGCGCTGCTGATCTGCGGCGCGACCACGACACCAACCCATCCCGAGGCCGCAATCATGACGGCCGCCAAGGACAACCGGATCGCAAATCGTCGCGGGCGCGGGCCCAGGATGGCGCGTGTGATCAGACTGATCAGGACGACCGCGCCGCAACCGTAGGTGATGAGGTGAAACCTTCGGAGGATTTCGCCGAATAGCGTCCCCGCTTGATGTGTGCCGGCGGCGCCCGTTGTGCCAAGAACGTCAAAGGTGGACGGGGCGACAACGGCGCCGAGAATGACGAGGCCGCCAACCCACACGACGAGAGCCAGCAGCGCCGCATACCGCAGCGCGAGCATTCGCTCATTATAATTGACAGCCCATGACTCAAATCGGCTGGCTGCCGTGGACGGCGGACGCATTCGCCCGCGCCGCAGCCGAGCGAAAACCGGTCCTGCTCTCGATCGTCACCACCTGGTCGCGAGGCTGCCAGGAAATGGATCGGACGAGTTTTGCCGATCCGGTGGTGGCCGATCTGGTGGCGGAGCGGTTCGTGGCCGTGCGAGTCGATGCCGACCGCCGGCCCGACATCAGTAGTCGCTACACGCTTGGGGGTTGGCCCACGACTGCCTTCCTCACACCGGCCGGACAGATCCTCGGCGGAGGGACATTCGTTCCCGTCGATCGCTTGAGCGCCGCCTTGAAGCGCGTCATCGAGTCGTTTGGCCTGCAGATCGACGACACAGGTTCAGCCGGCACCGCTGGCGCCGAGACCGCGTCCGGTCGTGCGCTGCCTGTTGACGACCTCGAGAGGCTTGTGTTCGACACCTACGACGGAGAATCGGGTGCGTTTGACGGATTGCCACGGTTTCCGCACACGGCGCCCGTGCATCTCGCCCTCTTGCACGTCCGCCACGATCCGTCGTCTTGCCATGCAGATGTCGCGACCACCTGTCTCGACTCGATGGGCTGGGGTGGCCTGTTCGACGAAATCGACGGCGGGTTCTTCCGCTACTGCAACGCGGCTGATTGGACCCGGCCCCAGACCGAAAAGCTTCTCGACGTGAATGCCGCCCTGCTGATGCTGTACCTCGACGGCTTCGAGACGCTCCGTCTCGCGCGCTATGCGGAGCGAGCGGAAGCCGTCCTCGGTTACGTGCAGCAGACGTTGGCCGATTCACAAGAAGGGGGCTGGGCGGCATCGCAGCAAGAGGAGCCGGACTTCTACGCCATCATCGATCCCGAGGTGCGAGCCGCGCGTTCCGCTCCTGCCGTCGATCGCACGCTTCTGTCCGCACCGAACGCGGCGATGGTATCGTCCGCCCTGCGCGCCGCTCGAGTGTTTGAGGATGACGGTTTGCGTGCGTTCGCGCTGCGCTCGTTGGAACGGATCGTCCTCGAGCATTACCGGCCCGGCGGGGGCGTCGCACATTGCATTGAACGAGACGTCCACGTGCGCGGTCTGCTCGACGATCAGCTGGCGATGGCGACAGCGCACCTCGACGCGTTCGAAGCGACGGACGACGTGGTGCACCAGATGATGGCGGAGGAGCTGGCGCGGCAGCTGATCCTTGCATTTCACGACGAGCGCGATGGCGGATTCTTCGATCGGGCTCGATCCACATCCGATATCGGTCTGTTGAAGCATCGTCTCAAGCCATTTGTGGCCAACTGCGAGGCTGCGCGACTGCTTCGGAGGCTGGCGGTCGTCTGCAATGACCCGGCTTTCAGCGAACTGGCGGATGAGGCGCTTCGAACGATAGCCGGTCAAGCCAGCAGCCAAGGGCCGTTGGCCGCCCACTACGTGCTGGCCATGCGCGACGTTTCGCTCCGATGATAGACTCGATTTTTGTTTCGCTTTCGCGAGCGCCTGCGGCCGCGGCGAGCGAGTCGAGCCGCACTGAGAAGTTTCAACGATGTCCACCACTTCCATTCCCACGCTGCGCAACATTGCCACCCGAATTCGTATCGACTGCGTTCGATCCACCAGTGAAGCCGGGAGCGGACACCCGACGACCTGCCTGTCGGCAGCCGAGATCGTCGCCGTCTTGTTCTTTTCGGAGATGCGGTTCGATCCACGCGATCCGCGTAACCCCTATGCTGATCGATTCGTCCTGTCGAAGGGGCACGCCGCGCCGATCTTGTACTCCGCGTGGGCCGGGGCCGGACTCTTTCCTCGTGAAGAGCTGCTCAATCTGCGGCGCATGGATTCGGACCTGGAGGGACACCCCACGCCGCGCCTTCCGTATGTCGACGTGGCCACCGGTTCGCTCGGCCAGGGAATTTGCGCCGGCATCGGCATTGCGCTGAATGCGCGCCGAATCAAGTCCGACTATCGCACCTACGTGCTGCTGGGTGACGGCGAAATGGCCGAAGGGTCCGTCTGGGAAGCCGCGAACCTCGGACAGCACTTCAAACTCGACAATCTATGCGCGATCGTGGATGTCAATCGTCTCGGGCAGAGTCAGGCGACGCAGTTCGGCCACGACATGGCCGCCATCGAGCGCCGCTGGACCGCCTTTGGATGGAACTCGATTGTCGTTGACGGTCACGATGTCCACGCGCTGCGCGCAGCCTTCGAGCGGGCACGCTCTACGAAGGGACAGCCGACGGTCGTGCTCGCCCAAACAGTCAAGGGCAAGGGCCTGGAGTCCATCGCGGGGAAGGACGGCTGGCACGGCAAGGCCCTGAAGAAAGGCGACGAGACCCACAAGGCGCTCGCCGAGCTCGAGTCGCAAATCGTCCCCGGTGAGGTCCCGTTCTCAATCGATCGGCCCGCGGCCGGTCCAACGGAAACTGCCGAACCGGACTACTCGCGCATGCCCGCACCTTCGTACAAGAAGGATGATGTGGTTGCCACACGCGAAGCGTGGGGGACGGCGCTGGCGTCGCTCGGCGGCGTCGATCCGCGCCTCGTCGCGCTCGACGCGGATGTCAAGAACTCAACCTTCAGCGAACGGTTCGAAAAGGTCTACCCCGATCGGTTCTTCGAATGCTTCATCGCCGAGCAGGGGATGATCGGCGCCGCGATGGGATTAGCGGCGCGCGGGGCAATCCCGTTCCCCTCTACCTTCGCCTGTTTTCTGACGAGGGCAGCCGACTTTATTCGAATGGCCGGCGTGTCGTTTTCAAACGTGAAGTACACCGGCTCGCATGCCGGCGTTTCCATTGGCGAAGACGGTCCGTCGCAGATGGCGTTAGAGGATCTCGCCATGATGCGCGCCGTTCCCGATTGTGTGGTTTTGTATCCCTGCGATGCCGTCAGCACCGAGCGTCTGGTTGTGGAAATGGCGCGGCATCAGGGGCCGGCCTACATGCGAACGTCACGACCGAAGACGCCGGTGATTTACGAACCGAGCGACCGATTTCCGATAGGCGGCTCCAAGGTCCTGCGCCGCAGCGGCAACGACGATGCGGTTGTCGTAGGTGCCGGAGTCACGGTATTCGAGGCGTTGAAGGCCCACGATCAATTGAAGGAGCAGGGCATCAGCATCACCGTGATCGATGCGTACTCCGTTCAGCCGATCGACGCCAAGACGCTCATTGACGCCGCGAAAGCTGCGGGGGGCACGGTGATCACCGTTGAGGATCACTACGGTGCTGGCGGCCTCGGCGATGCCGTGAGCGAGGCGGTCGCCGCGGCCGGGATCGCCGTCCAGCGGCTGGCGGTGCGGGAGATCCCGCACAGCGGCCAGCCCGACGAGCTCATCGATCGCTACGGGATTTCAGCCCGACACATCGTCGCCGCCGTTCAAGCGGCGCGCAAGGCAGTCCGCGCTTAGGCGACAAACGCCTCGTTGCGGAACAGCCCCGCGAAAACCTGGCGCAGCAGCTCCGGCCGTTCGGCGATCAACGAGAAGAGATCCTCGCGATCGAGACGCAGCGCAAAGCCGCCGCGAGTGACGGTTGCGGACCTGCCCAGTGGCTGGCCCGCCATCGCGCCAATGGATCCGATGACGTCCCCGCCGCGCGCGATGACCGACGCGTCTCCGGCCGGACTATTCAATTGTACTTCGCCTGAAAGCAGCAGCCAGACCGCCGCCGGCGCGGACTCGCTGAAGAGCGGCGCGCCGGTCTCCATCGTCACGACCTGTGCGATGTCCGCAAGCGGCCGGATCTCGTCTGCGGACACGCGCGAGAAGATTGGCACGCGCTGGAGCGCAAGAACTTTCTGGACCGGCGCCAGCCCGCCCGCCGCCAGGGCGCCAAGCTCGGAAGCGGCCCCAGTCGGGTGAACGGGGTCCTCGTGTTCGCGCTTTGCGAGAGTTGCGAACAGTCCGACGACGAGGTCGGTGTTTTCCGAAAGCAGCGTGCGGAGTTCCTCGACGCTCAGGACGAGCGTCACCGCCATGTCCATCGTGCGCAGCGTGTCGCGCATGGCCGTGCCCGAGAGCGCTTCGACAAATCCCAGGGCTTGCGTGCCCTCGAGTTTTCTGGGCGCTCCGTCCCGGCTCGTTGCCGTCACCGCGCCATCGAGCAGCAGATGAATACTCTCTGGAACCACCCCTTCCTGAAGCAGGACGGAGCCCGGCTCATGGCGCACCTGCCGGCCGGCTCCTGTGATTCGAAACAATTCGTCAACGCTGAGCGAGGCGAAGAGCGGCAGGCGTCTCAGACGTCCGGCGAGTTCGGCGGCAGGAAGCGGCTCCAGCCACAGCTCGCGGCGACGCTCCGCCGGCATTCGACGCTCGGCGAGCGCCCACGACGCGGCTTCGAACACGTACCAATCGCGGACGTCGCGGTGAGCGAGCACGTGTTCGATGTCGTCGCCAAGGGTCCACATCTTCTGCTGTCGGACGACGTCAATTGCCGCCGCCGCCACGACTTGATCGTCGTCGTTGATGAGCTGCAGCAGCGTTTCTTCAACGTCGCGCGGCCGCGTCTTGAGGAGCACGTTGCCACGCCGGACCTTCTCTTCGAGCGGCATTTCCTCGATGACCGGCATGATCTGCTTCCGCACCTGGCCGGTCAGCAGGTTGTCCAGGTATTCCAGGGCACCGGCACGCGCGCGCCCGTCGGCATGCTGCAGCGTCCAGCGCGCGGCGCGAATGTCTTTCCACGGATAGACGAGAGCCAGGAGACGAAAGATCCGATCGAGCGTCCGATCCAACTTCTGGTCCAGCGCGAGCTCCAGCAACGAGCCAGCCGGCGGGGATTGGTTGGCTCGGCGCCCGAACAGATTGTGTCGTAACGACAGATAGTTGAAATATTGCCGGCTTTCCGACAACGCGAATCGCTCGATGTTCTCGCGAGGGAACTTCAGGCTCGAAGCCTCGCGGCGCAGCCGCTCGAGTGCGGCGACGACCTTGTAACGGAGAAATCCATCACCTTCCGCCAACGCCGCAGCAAGCACGTCGACGGATTTCTGGGAGGGAATCAACGCCAGCGTCGCGGGGATGTGCCGACGCACCCAGATGTCCTCGTCCGGGTCGCGCATGAAATGCGCCAGCGCGTCAATCACAGGCTCGCCGTAGGTGACGAGGACCGATCGCGCCTGTCCCTTCAGCCTGCGGTGCCGCAGGAGCGCCACGAGTGTCGGGACGAAGACGAAATCTCCCGAACCGGCAGAGCGAACGCTCTCCATCGCCTCGTCCGCGACTTCGGGCGCAGGGTCATAGAGCAGCGGAACCAGCAATCGCCTGAAGCGATGGTCACGAATCTGCCGAATTGCCGACGCGACGTCGCGGCGCGCGTTGCGCGTCTCCGGCGAGGTGTTCGCAATGATGTCCACGAACGTGGCTTCAGCGGCATCGGCATCTTGCGGCGTGTCGCTGTCGGCGAGTGCGGCCGCGGCCGTGACCCGGATGCGTGGATCCCGATCCGACAGCATCGGCCGGGCAAGACTCGCGGCGTCCTGCTGGCTGATGTACGACAGCGCGGTGATCGCGCCCGCACGCACCTCTGAGTCGGTGTCCGCCAGCATGCGCCGGATGTGCGGCGCCCACCGCTCCGCAATGTCCGCTCGAACAGCACTGAGCGCTTTGAGCGCTCGCGCGCGCACGGCGGGCGATTCGTGGTAGAGAAGCAGCGGAGTGACGAGGTTTCGTTTGTCGAGCGATTCGAGGACGTCGATCGCATACACCACTCGCGCTGGATCAGGATGAGCGAGTTCCTGCACGAGCGTTTCAATTGTGGTGAGATCGATCGAGCCGAGCGTGACCTTCTCCGGCTCCATCACACGCTGTTCGAGGCTCTGGCGAAAGGCCGCGACATATCCCCGCTTGGCCCGGATCGCCGTCACGATCCAGACCACCATCACCGCGAGACTCGCCCAACTGATCTGCTGCCAGGAAAAATTGAATCCCCAGGGTTTGATCAGCACGAGCAGGAGCAGGGCCGACCCGGCCCTGGCGAACCGATCGACGGTGACGTCAACGAAAGGCTTGGCGCGTTGTTTGAGGGCCGCTGGGAGCGGCAAAAACAGGATTTCGCGCGTGGTTTTGTCAACCGTGTAGCGGACGGTCTTGTCCATGGTGCGCGCCAGCATCGCCGTCCAGAGTCCGCCATTCAGCAGAATGATCAGCGCGCTCGCCCCGTGTCCGAAGGGCAGCATCAACAGCGCGAATCCCACACCCAACAGGCGATGGATCCGGCTCGTCAGCCAGACCTGGATGACGAATCCGAGCAGCGAGACGTAGACCTGGACCCGCCCGAGCACTGCGGTGATGGCATCCGTAGCGCCGCGGCCCTTGGCCGCCTCGCTCGCCATGCTCAACTGCTGATCGATGAAGCCGGCGCCGATCGACATCAATGCAATCGTCAGCGCGATGACTTGAAGATGTCGCGATTCTCTGAGCATCCGCAGCGCTTCCGAGCCGCCGACGCCCTTTTCTTCGCCTGCTGATTCGAGTCCCTTGATCTCGACGCTCGACGAGCGCCGGATGATCAGTATGACCAGTCCGGCGCATGCCGCGAGGACGATCGCACTGACGAGCACCAGTTGGGTCGTGCCGACTTCTTCCACCATGAACGCGGTGATGCTGGAGCCGACGGCGCCGCCGAGCGAAGCGCCGCCGCCGATGAACCCGAAGAGCCTCTTCGCCTGCCTGGGGTCGTAGATAAGGTTGGCGAGCGTCCAGAACTGGCTGATGAGGAGCACGGCATAGATCTGGCCGAAGAGATAGAAGCCCACGTCCACCCATTGCTGTCCGGCCGCGAACAGGATCCAGAACGTGAGGAGCAGCGCGACCATGGCCGTCTGTGTCACGGGAATGAGCCAACGGCCCGGCAGCAGGGCGCCGAGCCGGCTGTATCCCTGCATGAGGAAACCAATGATGAACGCCGAAACCAGCAGCACGTACGGAAGGTTCTCGGAACCGAGCGATGAGATGAAGCGGGATCGCGTGATCGGCTGGACGATGTTGTAGGCCGTCATCGCGAGGAAGGAGTACCCGAACATCATGAGAGCCGTCGTGCTCTCTTCCTCACGAAGTTCGACGATCGGCCTGAGCGCCCGCTGGACCAGAGCCATGGAAGCCTCGATGATTGTGGGAATCAGTGTGTCAATCTAAGCGATGCAGGAACTGAAGTAAACTGCGGCCATTCGATGCTCCACTGGGCGCGCCGGGTCTTCGACGTCAGGACCGGAGAGGGCCTGCCAGTCGTGCTGGCATTTGTCTACATCGCCGTCGTGGTTTCGGCGTTTCTCCTCGCCAAACCCATTCGCAACGGTCTCTTCCTGAATCAGTACGGTCCGTATGCGCTAGTCTACGTCTACGCGGCCGTTCCTATCGTTCTCTCGATTTTCGTTCCCATTTACACGCGCATTGCCGCGCGGTTTGGGTCGAGGCTCGTCACGATTGGAACGCTGTTGTTCTTCAGCTCGAACGTCGTCCTGTTCTGGTATGGCTTCCGCTTTCACGGCTTCTGGCTGCTGCCCGGGATCTTCTACGTCTGGGTGAACTGTTTCGGCATCATTGCTCCAGTCCAGGCCTGGAGTCTCACCAATTCGCTGTTCGATACCCGCCAGGCGAAACGGTTGTTCGGGCTGGTCGGGTCTGGCGCGTCTCTCGGCGCCATCACGGGCGGGCTGCTTGCCCGCGTGCTGGTGGGGCCTGTCGGCGGCGCCGTCAATCTTCTGCTCGTTCTGGCGTTCCTGATATTGATCGCCGCCGGTCTGGTCAGCCTCGTTCGATCTCGCCGCCGCCGAGGCGCTGAACGACAGGTCCGCCGAACTGCCGCACGCGCCTCCGATACCTGGCGCGAGATCGCCGCAAGTCCCTACTTGCGGCTGATCGCGGCGCTCGTCGTGCTCATGACGATTGCCACCCAGTGGACGGGCTTTCAACTGAGCCTGGCGGCGGCCCGACGCTTCGGAAACGATCCTGATGCATTGACCGAATTCTTCGGTGCATTCAACCTGGCCCTGGGTGCGTTCAGTTTTCTCGTGCAGATCCTCGTGACCGGCCGTCTGCTGCGGTCGTTCGGACTGGGCCTGACGATTCTCGCGCTGCCGGTGTCGCTCGGTTTCGGGAGTGCGCTGATTTTTCTCATTCCCGCCTTCTGGAGCGTCCTTGTCACGAACGCGTGCGACCAGGGGCTTCGATTCTCCGTGGACAAAGCGAGCCACGAGCTGCTCTACCTCCCGATTGCTCCGGCCGATCGCGTCCGCGTCAAGAACGCGATCGAAATCGTGCTCAGCGGAGTCGCTGACGCGGCCGGCGCGGTCTGTCTGGGAATCGTCACCGAGCGATTCTTCATGCTGCGCGGGTTCGGTCTCGATTTGAGGGGTATCTCGGCGATCAACGTGTGCATCATCGGCGTCTGGATCGCCGTCGCCTGGCGGGTTCGAACGGAGTACGTCCGAGCCATTCAGGACAGCATTCACCGGCACCGGATCGACAGCGAGCGGCTGGCTCCGGGCGCCGCGGAGCGGTCTACGGCGACGGTTCTCGCGGGCAAGCTTGGCGCGATCGATCCAGGTGAGGTCCGATACGCGTTGGCGCTCATCGAGGGCCAGCAGAGCAGGCGATGGCACCCGGCCCTGCGCCAGTTGCTGACGCACCCGGACCCGGACATTCGACGTCGTGCGCTCGCCCTGCTGAGCAGCGGTGGCGACAAGGAGATCGCGGATCGAGTGTCGCTGATGCTTCGCGATCCCGATATCGGGGTTCGCACCGAAGCCTTGTTGTACCTCGCGCACAACGTCGGCCTCGATCCGCTCCGCCAGATTGAAGAGCTGGGGGATGTCGAAGGGTTTTCGATTCGCGCAGGAACAGCCGCGTTCTTTGCTGCTCCTGGAGCGGCGCAAAACCTGGATGCCGCGCGGCTCGTGCTCGAAGGGATGGCTTCGAATCACGGCGAGGATGGCGTCCGCGATCGCATCGAGGCCTCCCGCTTGTTGGGCGTCATCCCTGACGGAGCCGTGGATCTGCTGCCCGCCCTGATTCAAGATGACCATCCCGATGTTGCCCGCCAGGCGATTCGCGCCGCCTTCACCGTGGCACGCGAGGAACTCGTCCCGTCGCTGCTCACCGCTCTTGGACGTCCGGAGCTGGCAGACGAAGCGGCCGGGGCGCTCTCACGGCTCGGCAACTCGATCATCCCGGAGCTCGAGCAGGCGATGGGCGCGCCCGACGTACCCCTCGAAACACGCCGTGAGATTCCGTCGGTTCTCCTGCGCATCGGCACGCCGGAAGCGGAAGAAGTCCTCGTTCAGGGATTGCTCCAGGCGGATGGCACACTACGCCACCGCATCATCTCGTCGCTCAATAAACTGAAAGTCCTGCACCCGGACGTGCGGGTCGACCCAGCGGTCATCGAAGTGTTGCTAGCCGCCGAAATTGCCGGACACTACCGCTCCTACCAGCTGATCGGACCGCTGCAGCGCCGTTTGAAAGAAGACGATGCCGTATTGCAGGCGATGCGCCATGCCATGGAGCAGGAGCTCGAGCGGATCTTTCGTTTGATGGCGTTGATCTTTCCCGCCACTGGACTGCACGACGCCTATGTCGGTGTTCGCTCCGCTAATCCCATCGTTCGCGCAAACGCTCTCGAGTTTCTGGAGAGCACGCTCAAACCGGAGTTGCGGCAGGTGCTGGTTCCATTGCTCGACTCCCAGGTGACGACGGACGAGCGCGTGGCGCTTGCGAATCGGTTTGTCGGAGCGCCGCTCGAGACTCCGGAACAGGCCGTAGAAACGATGCTCGGCAGCGAAGACTCCTGGATGCGGTCGTGCGGCGTGTATGCCGTTGGTGCGCTGCGCCTCTACGGGCTGGAAGGGGTGCTCAACCGCTTCGAAGAATCGAGCGATCTGGTATTGAAGGAGGCGGTGCGCTCCGCGCGCGAGCGGCTGGCCGGCGTGCCGGCTTCAGCCGAGCCGCAGGAACCAGCGCCGGCGGACATCGACATGGGTGTGGGCGCCGGCTGATAATGCCGCGCTCCTTCTTCAACTACGGCGGATCGGCCTCCCTGAATCCGACCGGACGCTCCGCTTCGGGCGTCGGCGCCAGCTCGCGCTTGTGTTCACTGGCTCGAACCAGCCGCTCGATTCGCATCGCCAGGGCTGGGGACACCGCCTCCGGCCCGTTGGTCAGATAGTTTTCGAGATCGGCGTAGGTGAAGCCCATTTCCTCCTCATCCGTCTGGCCGAGCCACAAGCCCGCGCTGGGCGGCTTGTCGATGATTGCGGCGGGCACGTCGAGAGCCCTCGCCAGCACACGCACTTCACTCTTCAAGAGGTGCCCGATTGGCAGCAGATCGACGCCGCCGTCACCAAACTTGGTGAAATAGCCAATCGTCAGTTCCGACCGGTTTCCCGTTCCCGCAACCAGGTAGTTCATCGCGTTTGCGACGTAGTACAGCGACGACATCCGCAAGCGTGGCTTGATGTTCGCCAGCGGCACGCGAGCCCTGATATCCGTGCCCTCGGAAGCGGTAGCTTGAACGAGTGATGGCGTGAGACGGCTCATGGCGGACTTCAGGTCGGCGACGAGCCGATCGTAGGCGGGCGCGAGATCGATCCGGACGGTCGAGACGTTGAAATGGTCCGCGACCAGCTTGGCATCGGCCTCGTCCCGGGGGTCGCTGTGGCACGGCATCAGCACGCCCACCACCTGATCTTGAACGGCCATCTGCGCCAACCGCAGCACGACCGCGGAGTCCACTCCACCGCTGAGTCCGACGACGATCCCTCTTGCGCCGGAGGTGGTGACGCGCTGCCGAAGCCAGTCTGCTAATTCAGTTGGGCGCGTGTGCATCGCGTGTTCCTTCAGTCGGCAGGTGCTACGTTCGCTGTTGCTGGTCGATGATACGCAAGAATGCATCAACCACATCAGGGTCGAATTGCCGGCCGCGTTGCCGTTCGATCTCGGCGACGGCTTCTTCAACCGGCCAGGCGGCCTTGTACGGGCGCTTTTGCGTGAGGGCGTCGAAGACGTCCGCCACGGTGACGATCCGCCCGGCGAGTGGAATGTGATTGCCGGTCAGGCCCGCGTATCCGCGGCCGTCCCATTGCTCATGATGGCTGAAGGCGATTTCCTCGGCGAGCCGGAGCAGGGCAAACCGGCTGCCGGACAGAATGCGCGCGCCAATGCTCGTATGCGTCTTGACCAGCTCGAACTCAGGCGGCGTGAGCTTTCCGAGCTTCAGCAGAATCGAGTCCGGGATGCCGATCTTGCCGACGTCATGCAGCGGCGCCGCGCGCCGAATGAGCGACACCTGCGCATCCGACAGCCCAAGCTCGCGCGCGAGCAGCGCCGCCATCTGTCCCACGCGCTCGGTGTGCTGTCCCGTGTTGTCGTCGCGAAACTCGGCCGCCCGCGCGAGCCGTTCGATAATCTCGATTTGCGCGGCCTCGAGTTCTCTCGTGCGCTCGCGGACCTTCGCTTCGAGCATCTGATTCTGGCTCTGGATCTGTAGATACAGGAATCGGGTTTCGAGCAGCGTGCGGATCCGCAGCAGCACTTCATCGGGGTTGAAGGGTTTGTTGACGAAGTCCTTGGCCCCGCGCGACAACGCCTCGCGGCGTGCCTCGGGCGTCATGTCTCCCGTCAGCATCAGGATCGGCAGGTAACTCGCCTCCACGATGTCGTTCAGGCGATCCATGACGGCAAGCCCATCGAGGTACGGCATGTGGAGGTCGAGCAGGATCAGATCCGGGCGCGTCTCGACATAGAGCGAAACGGCTTCGCGTGGATCGTTGGTACTGTCTAGCTTGTGAAAACCAGCCCGCTCGAGCACGCGCTTCAGAAGGTCGACATTGCCAGGTTCATCATCGACGATCATGATGCGCGCGTGCTTGAAGCCTCGGTGCGACATCGAAATCAGGTCACCTCATGGCCGCGCCCAGGGGGGTCGGCGTTGACTACCGCCTCTACGGCAGGCGAGTCGGGCCACACGAGTGTTGGAGCGGCCGTGTACTCTGCGTGGGCGAGGGCACTCTGAAACAGTGCGGTTTGAGAAGCATAAAACAAAAGCTTCAAGTAATGTCGCGCCAGGATGTAGAGCTCTCCGGCCAGGAGAACCGCCCACATTTGCCAACCGGATTTTGGCCCGCTTCGCCCCACGATCGCGTAAGCAGCCAGCAGCACCAGCAACACCGCGCCATTCAGCAAGTACAGAAGGACCACGGCGGAAAGATTCCGCCGAACGAACCGAAGGGATGCCGCCAGTGCTCCGACGGCACTGCGGCGATCCTCCACAACGATCCGGACCCGCGCGAAATCAAACACCATGCTGCAGAGGAGGAGCGCCGCACCAAACAGCAGATACCCGATCGTGCGGATCGCGAAGGCCTGACGCTCGACCGTGACGTCACGGGTCAACGTCTGATACCCGAAGTCGAAGATCCACGAATGGAGAACCGAGAAGAGCAGGAGGTACACGAGCCATCCCACTACGGCCAGCCGGAGGAAGCGCCAGAAGTGTGTCCCGCAGGCGGCGAAGAATCCGGCCGTTCGTGTCGGTCGATTACGTGCGTATCGATCCAGGACTCCGCCGCTGAGGAACGACCAGATGATCATCCACGCGATGGTTGCGCCTGCGATCGTGGTTGCGAGCGGCAGGTTGTCCATCAGACCGCCCACGCTGTCGAGTACCGCGCCAAAGCCAATGATGGTGGGAGCGAACGTGGTGCCCAAACCGCTTGCGCTCGCGGAAAACTCCTGCCACCACTCGTAATTGGCCCCGGCCGCGGCGGCGTCGGCCGCAAGACTGCGCCCGAGGTGCGCGGAAAGCATTCCGCGCAGGGCCAGCGAGAGCGGCAACGCAATGAGCAGCGTCACCAGGAACATTCCCATCAGGATGAGGGGGGACCGATTGACCCGACCGATGCCAGCTCGAAACGCAGAGAGTGCGGCCATTCAGATGAAGAAGCCGTAAGTCAGCAGATGGCCTTGCAGCCAGATCAACCACGCCAACGACCACTTGCGCGCGGCTTGCTTCGCGCGCGGCTCGAGCGTGATCGAATTATTTGTGGAGTTGATATCCAGCGCCAGAACCCGATCCGGATCGACCTGCGCGTGTCGGGCGCGAGACGTATGCGTGAGCTCGAACGCCTTCCACCGATCGTTGCCGTCCCAGCGCCATCGTCTCTCGGTGTTGTCCTGGAACACGATGCGGATATCGACCGGAAAGACGCCTTCGCCGTGCCGTCGAGCGACGACCGTGGTGCGGTACACGTTGGTTGCACTGGCGTCGGTGCGATAGCTACGAGCCGGACCTTCGCCGAACAGCCCGTGCTCCCGAACCGCTTCGCTCGTGAGGACGTCGAGCCCGTAGTCGAACGAGTTCGAACTGCGATACACCTGGTCGAAGAACCACGTCAGATCCTGGCCGCTGACTTCGTTCACGATGGCAAAGAAGTCCTCGGGGCGCGGGTGTTTGAACGACCACCGGGAGAAATACGTGGACATGATGCGTTGCAAGGTGTTCCAACCGAGCATTCGTTCGAGCGTGCGCAGCCACAGCGCGGTTTTGAAATACGTGATGCCCCCGGCGGTGCCAGGCCAGTACTGCCACGAAGGCGAGGACTGCATGTCTCCGCGTGCCGCTCGGCGGTACCCGGGCAGGGGATTTCCGTCGATTCCGCCAGCGAGGTCCAAATCCCTGAACACCCACGGCACGAACCCGCCGAAATAGCGGCGCTCCACATAGCTGGGTTGCAAGACCTGCGACACCAGCTTGCCGGTTGCGAAGGTGTTGAATCCTTCGTCCATCCACGCATGTTCGAATTCGTTGGTTGCGACGATGCCGTACCAGAATTGGTGTCCCGCCTCGTGCACCGTCACGCCTTCGGGCTCTGCCACGGACGCTGGCGCCAGCCATCGCGTTCCCGCGGTGAACAGGGTCGGGTATTCCATTCCGCCGGCGCCACTCTGCCAGGCTGGATCGACAATCGTGATGTGACCGTACGGATAGGGGCCGAACCATTCGCCGTAGTAGCGTAGCGCCGCCCGCGTGGCGGCAAAATGGCGCTCCGCCTGGCTGGCGTGCTCAGGCTGCAGCAGCAGACGCATGCGAACTGCGGGCAGCGTCGGGTGCTCGAAAGATGCCGTGCGTTCCTGGTAATGCGGGCTCGTCGTCCACGCGAAGTCGTGGACGTCTTCCTGATAATAATGATGTGTGGTGGTACCGTCCCGCTCATCGCGACGGTCCCGCTGCACGCCTGTGGCACCGACCACCCACCCCGCGGGCACCGTCAAGCGGACGTCGTAAGTGCCGAAATCTGAGAAAAACTCTGTGGCCAGATGGAATTGGTGGCAGTTCCATCCGGTGTCTTCAAAGACGCCAATCTTGGGAAACCACTGCGCGAGGAAATAGTAGTCGCCGATGACGCCGGTGCGCGCGAACGTCCGCGGCACGTGCGACGACCAGGTGATTTGCACGTTGATCGTTTCCCCGGGCGCCACTGGTTTGTCGAGTGGAATTTCCGCAACGGTCCTGTCGTCGGCGTTGCCGTCGTCCGGCGCAATGAAACGCAGCGCCAGCGTGGCATCGATCGGAGCGCCGCCACGAATGATCCGCAGGCTGGTGATATCGATCCAGCTCCAATCGGACTCCGGGCGATCCAGGAGATCCTGAGGATCTCCGACGAGCCGGCGCTCACGAAGCCATGTGGAACGCGTATTTCGCCACGCGTTGTAATACAGGTGGAACTGCAGCGTGGGTGCGGGAAGGTTCGCGATATTGCGCCAGGTGAGGAGCAGCTCGCCGCGAAGCGTGCGGCTCTGAGGATCGAGCCGCGCGCTCATCACATAACTCGCGTTTCGCGGAGAACGTGGCGCAGCCGTCGTGGATGGAGCGATCGCCGACGCTGCCGGTGGTTGCGGAGCAGAAAAACCGGCACCGCCTGACGCCAGCATCGCCAGCATCGCCACAATGGCTGCGGACCGCGCGAGCACGCGGCGATCCTACACCAGAACGCCCGCTGTTCCGGTCGCATGCGCCGGATATAATCCTCGGATCGTTTCGGTCTCTGGTTTCTTCTCTTCGTCATCATTGCTTCAGGAGTCAGCGATGGCAGCACACTCGGGACCCATCAGGGTCATGCACTTCGGCCTAGGTCCAATCGGCGCGGCCGTGGTCCGGCAGATCTCGGAGCGGCAAGGCTTCCGAATTGTCGGCGCCGTCGATATCGATCCGATCAAGGTCGGGAAAGATCTTGGTGAAGTGGCGGGGCTCCGCCGCCCGCTCAAGGTCCGCGTCGTCAACGACGCGAGAAAGGCAATCAAATCAGCAAAGCCCGACGTCGTGGTGTTGTGCACGAGCTCATCACTGAAGACGGTGATGCCGCAGCTGGAGACCATCCTCAAGCTCAAGGTGCCCGTGGTGTCCACGACCGAGGAGTTGTCCTATCCGTCGAAAGGCAATCTGCGCTACGCGCGCGCGGTGCACCAGCTCGCCCGGAAGTCGAAGGTGGCGGTGCTTGGAACCGGCGTCAATCCCGGTTTCGTCATGGACGCCTTGCCGATCATGCTGACCGGTGTCTGCGAGCGCGTGGACTCAATCCGCGTCGATCGCGTGCAGGATGCGCGCGTGCGTCGTCTGCCATTTCAGCAGAAGATTGGCGCGGGCCTCACGCGCGAGCAATTTCAGAAGCAGGTGGATGACGGCAGCGTGCGGCATGTCGGGCTGACCGAATCGGTTTCCATGATTGCCGAGGCGATGGGGTGGAAGCTCGATCGGATCACCGATGACATTCAGCCGAAAATCGCGACTGAGACGGTGGCGAGCGAGTTTCTCGCGGTGGATGCAGGCTACGTCTGCGGGATCGTTCAGGATGGCATCGGATTCCGCAACGGCAGTCCCGTCATCACGCTGCACATGGAGGCCTATCTCGGTGCACCGGAGTCGTTCGATTCGGTCGAGATCGCCGGTTCGCCCGCGATACGCTCGAAGATCTCCGGCGGTGTCCATGGCGACATCGCCACCGCTTCGATCGTCGTCAACTCGTTACCAAAGATCCTGGAGGTGGCGCCGGGTCTGCACACGATGCGAGACATGCCACTGCCGTCGTTTTTTGGTGGGTCTCGATAACTCCGAGGTGTAGCCGAGTCAGGATGCCTGGCGCAGACCGAGGCGGCGGCGTTTGAGGAACAGCCCCTTCCGAGATATCCCAAGCAACCGCGAGGCCTCTTCGACCCTGCCGTGGGCACGCTCGAGCGCTCGGCGGACCATGACCTGTTCGAGAAGCTGGACGGCAGCCGGCAGCGGCTGATCGAGCGGGAGCCGGACTTCTGCCTCCGGCGCCGATACCGCTGGAAGGGTGCGTCGGGATGCCTGGATCTCGGGTGACAGCATCGCCGGACTGATCGTCGTGTCCGGTTCGACCATCGCCACGATCCGGCGGATCTCGTTGGCAAGCTGCCGGATGTTGCCCGGCCATGAAAAGAGCAGCAGGTACTCCAGCGTCTCGTCGCTGATCGTGAGCCGCCCCTTGCGGTGTTCGTCGCCGTACCGTCGCAGGTAGTGGTAGACGAGCGGCGGGATCTCTTCGCGACGTTCGCGGAGAGGCGGCAGCTCTAGACGGACGACGTTCAGACGGTAGAAGAGATCCTCCCGGAAGCGTCCTTCGGCGACAAGTTTTTCGAGCCTCGCGTTGGTCGCCGCGATAATCCGAACGTCAACCGCCATCGGGTGCGGTTCGCCGAGCGGATGAATCTCCCGCGTTTCCAGGAAGCGCAGCAGTTTCGGTTGAACTTCCAGGTTGACGTCGGCGATTTCGTCGAGGAACAGCGTTCCGCCGGCGGCCGCGCGAATGACGCCCGCGAATGAGGTGTCCGCGCCGGTAAACGCGCCTTTCTTGTATCCAAACAACTGGCTCTCGAGCATGTCCCGCGGCACCGCCGTGCAGTTGAACGGGAGGAACGGTTTGTCGGCGCGATCCGATGCCCGGTGGATCGCCCTGGCCAGCATTTCCTTGCCGGTGCCTGTTTCACCCGTGAGCAAGACGGACATCGAGGTTGGGGCAATCCGCCGCGCGATGGCGACCGTTTCGGCCATCTGCTCGGATGCCCAGATGCTTTCGGGATCCCCCTCGAGCGCATCGGCGGGCCACAAGGCCGACCGCTGTTTCTCGTCGCGGCGGAATCGATCCAGCGCGACCGCAGCGGCGAGGAGCTTTCGAATGGCAGCAAAGGTGCAGTACGGGTCGATATCGGTTTTCGGCTTCGCCACGATCTGCCACATGTCGTCGCGGTAGCGCCCGACGGGGAGGACTTCGATGCCCTCGGGCCGATGCTCGAGGGCACGCAGCAGGTCGCGCTCGTTCCAGTTACGCTCCTCGATAATGCGCGGCGCGCCCGTTCCAGTCGCCACGAGGGCGAGCGCGTCGGTGCAGTCGGCGCCTTCGAGGACCGCCAGTGCCTCGCGCCCGAGCACATTGGGGTGCCCCGCGAGGTCGAGCAGGGTCACGGCGCTATCGAGGTTGGGGGCGACAGGCGACGGGGTTTGGCGCGGTATCGACTCTTCGTCGCCGAGATCGAGAGGGCTAATCACATCCGCGGAGCCTGCAAACATAGCGAGCCGCCGAGCTGACTCTGCTTGCACTCGCCCCCGCTCGGAATTTCGGGTCGCCGCAAGGGCGACGGCCTTCGTGTGTCTTGATGCTGCGAGTAGGGCGACTGTTGGATCCGTCATTTCACACTCCAAGTCGATACCCTTGATTGGACTACCCAAGGCTATCTGAGCCTGCGTGTGGCAGAACCTAAGACCAGCACGGGCAGGATGAAACGGCGCGTCTTCGGTGAGCCGAATACCCTCCGCAGCGCACCGCAGAGCTTCCTCCCACCGTTTGAGTGCCAAGAGGACTCGCGCCTCCGTCAGGCGGCAAGAGAGTGAATACCAAGTGAGGTTGGGGACGTCTCGATGAGGCAAATCCGACAAGATGCTCCGGGCGGTTTCGAAATCCCGTCGACAGATCGCTAGCTGTGCCTTCGTTTCCGCGACAGCGACGACATAGGTGGGGTGGTTAACGAACGCGCGAGGCGCCTCCGTGAGTGATCGGTCAGCTTCCTCAAAGCGTCCCAAGAATACGCAGATGTTTGCCAAATTAGCGGCGGCGACAGCGCAACCCTTTGCCCATCCGCTCTCGACGGCCTTCCTTTTCGCGCTCTGTGCAACTTCATATGCAGTCGCATAATCGCCGACGAGCGAGAGTATGGAGCCCAGTGCCAGATCGATTGACGCGTCGAGCCACAGATTAGGATCACGCTCCAACACGAGTCGTGCGACCTCAAGGTGACGTAAGGCCCGATCAAAGTGCCCCGCACGACCTTCAACTCTCGCGAAGATGACGTGAACCTGCGTTGTCGCCTGCGGATCACCGCCTCGAAGTGTGTATTTTCGAGCTAAAGGAACGAGGGGCAATGCATCGTCTAATACTGTCGTCAGCGAGCGACGTTCTATGAGTTGGGCGACTGCCACCGCCGCGATCGCCCATTCCTTTCCGTGCTCTGCCAATTCAAGAGCGCGTTGAGACTGGTAAATCGACTCCTCATATTTGCCCACGTCATAGGCGCAGGAGGCTCGAATTGCTGCGGCTTTGGCGCGGACGGCGAAAGGAGCGCTGGACGGAGCCGCCTCCAGCGCAAGGCGAGTCGCCTCCTCTTCAGACCCAAGAAGGTGCAAGAGCTCCGCCTGTTCCACTAGCTCTGTACAAGGTACTGACACCCGACGCTTTTTCTCTATGGCTCTTTGTGCCTCCATGAGCCGGCCACGACGAAGCAGAGCTGTCCAAACGTCCATGGCATTAGTGGACGGACGCAGGAGGTTCCCCCAGGCGGTCCGACTCTGCCCGCTGCTCTGCGAGCTGGATGAGAGAAGCGCACTCAGCGCCATCACTAGGCGCGGTGGCTGTGCCGAAACGGACTCGAACCC
>JBAROV010000160.1:0-17669 GCA_049642465.1 Vicinamibacterales bacterium | reverse complement strand
GCGCCTGCCCGCCGGAGCCGCGGAGCGCGAAGGCGGCGCCTGCCCGCCGGAGCCGCGCAGCGCGAAGGCGGGACGCCTTTTGTCCGCCTGAAAGGGCACAAAACTGTGATCGATTGCGTATAATCGGCGCAAACCCGCCCGATAACGCCCGCAATCCCAGCGCGCGGCCCAGGAATACGAGTTGCAAATGTGTCGGTCGTGCGGCCTAACCGGCCGCGTCGAGGAGGAGACGCTGATGGAACGTCCGCTCCTGCGCGAGCAAACGCCTGCAGAGTACTTCAAGGACCTCGTGGAGTCGTCGCTTGCCCGCCAGCACATTCAGGCGGCGGATCTGACGGAGTACTACCTGGTGAATCTGCTCTGTCAGTACATCCGATTGGATGCGGCATCAGGTCTCGGCGATGACGGTGAGCCCCTCGCGGTGCGGCTCGCGCGCGCCCTCCAGAGTGGCGGCGTGGAGCAACGGGCCCGCCTGCGCAGTCTCGGCGATTTCTCGCTCTTCATGTCCGGCTTCTTCTCGGAGAGTTTCCGCCGGAAGTTGATCGACATCGACTACTACGTGTCGATGGGTGAGTACGCGTACGCGTCGCTCGGACGCCGCGATGAGGACGCATTCAGTGAAGTGTTCGCGGAGCTCGCCAACAAGTTCGTCGGCTTCACCGATGTTCTGGCCGACATCAGCGAGCGGACCGCGCTCGTGTCGCACTCCGATGTGCTGCGGCTGTACGAGAAGTGGTTGCGCACCGGCAGCGAACGCGATGGCCAGCGGCTCGTGGATCGCGGAATCGTGCCGAACCTTTCCATTGGAAAGCGGTTCCTTCAGTAGGCCCGGTGTGGCTTCCAGGCCACAACCGGGTGTCCTCGTGAAGCGACACTCATGACCGTGCGAAGCCCGAGGTGGGGCACTTCGCCCCAGTCACCCAGAATTCTTCGCTCGCCTCAGCGCTGCAGACTCCCCTGTTTCGGTCGGGAATAAAGAACCGAATTGGCGGGTTCTGGCGTCTAAAGCCTCAACGGGGTAAGCGGTAGCCAGCCGCACACTGCAGGAACGGAGCGGGAGAGGCTTGTAAACTCTTGTTCATGAAGCACATGGTGAACCGAAACCGCGGGTGGCGGGGGGCGTGAGTGGCGCGTGGCCGGATGGGTCCCGCAGCAAATTTTGCTCTCCTCGGACGATTTCCCCCCGCGCAATTCTTCACCTCGGCTGCCGTTCTGGAGTAAACTGTGAGGCTTTATATCTGGCAGATGCCTTGCATAACGGCCAGCGACTTTATAGGGACGATAGCGATGCCTGGGCCGAGGGAGATGGCCAGGCGGCCCGCGCAGAAACAAGGATGCGGGCACGGAAGGAGCGGATTTTTATTATGCGCACTGATAATTCTAAAACGCCTGGCGGACAGATGGCCCGCGATCGGTACGCGGAGCTCAAGCGGATACTCGAAGAGCGTCGCCGCGAGATCATGAGCGAAGTGCACGAGAAAATCCGGGACGTCCGGACTGAAGGGGCCAACAGCCCCACGCACGGAGTCCTCGACGCGGCCGAAACATCGGAAGCGGATATCCAGGACGATATCGAGTTTGCGCTGATTCAGATGAAGGCGGAGACGCTGAACAAAATTGAAGAGGCGCTCCGCCGGCTCGAGGAAGGCACCTTCGGCTACTGCTTCGAGTGCGGTGAGGAGATCTCCGAGCGGCGTCTTCGCGCCTTGCCATTCGCCGTTCGTTGCAAGGATTGCGAGGAAGCACGCGAAGTCGCGCAGCAGCGCGAGCGCCTCATGTCGCAGCGGCGCGGTGCATCGTCTCTGTTTCTCGACGTTCAGGGCTAATACGAAGAGGGCGGCTGCCTGACACTGCAGCCGCCCTCTTTGTCTCTTCGGGCCTTGTTTTTCCGCGCCTCCGAAGCCACAATCGCCGCACATGAGCGATCAAAACGAGCCGCTCGTTCAGGAAAAGGACGAGATTGAACGGCCGGTCGTGATCCCGCCGGAGCTGCCCGTGCTTCCGCTTCGGGATACCGTGCTGTTCCCTAACTCGTTCATGCCACTCGCCGTCGCGCGAGAGGCCTCTGTCCGCCTCATCGACGAGGCGACCTCGTCTGGCCGGATGATCGGGGTGTTCACCCAGCGCGAGGCTGCGACTGAGGAGCCCGTGCAGGACGATCTCTATCCGATCGGTACCGCGACGCACATTCACAAAATGTTCAAGCTGCCTGACGGCAGTCTGCGGTTGATCGTTCAGGGTCTCGCTCGAGTGCGCCTCGATCGCATCGTTCAAACACGGCCGTATCTCAAGGCGGCGGTAGCGGCGGCGGAGGAACTGCTCAGGGACGAAGACCACCTCGAGATCGACGCGCTCCAGCGAAACATCAAGAGTAACTTCCAGCAGGTCGTCTCACTCTCTCCGCTGCTGTCCGACGATCTTCAGCCGCTCGCCGCCAATATCACCGATCCAGGAAAGCTCGCCGATTTCATCGCCTCCAGCCTGACCACGATCGGGACCGCGGTGAAACAGGAGGTGCTCGAAACACTCGACATTCGAGCGCGCATGGACGTGCTCAACCGGCTGCTCATCAAGGAGCTGGAGGTTCTCGAGCTCGGGTCGAAAATCCAGTCGCAAGTGCAGTCGGAGGTCGGCAAGAACCAGCGCGAGTACTTCCTTCGCGAGCAGCTGAAGGCGATTCAGAAGGAACTCGGCGAAGGCGACGAGCAAGCCAAGGAGATTGAAGAGCTGCGGGCCAAGATCGATGCGGCAGGAATGCCCGAGCTGGTCAAGAAAGAGGCGCTGCGAGAGCTGGATCGCTTGTCGAAGATGCCGGTTGCGGCCGCCGAATACACGGTGTCGCGGACCTACCTCGACTGGATTGTCGCGCTGCCCTGGAACAAGCGCACGGAGGACTCGATCGACCTCCGTCGCACCAAGGAAGTACTCGACGCCGATCACTCCGGCCTCGAAAAGGTGAAGGACCGCGTCATCGAGTATCTCGCCGTCCGAAAACTGAATCCGGACGTGAAGGGGCCGATTCTCTGCTTCCTGGGTCCTCCTGGAGTCGGCAAAACCTCTCTCGCGCGGTCGATTGCCAACTCCCTGGGCAGGAAGTTCGTGCGCGTATCACTTGGTGGTATGCGAGACGAGGCCGAGATTCGCGGACATCGCCGCACCTACATCGGGGCGCTCCCTGGTCAGGTCATCCAGGGGTTGCGTCGTGCGGAGTCAAAGAACCCGGTGTTCATTCTCGATGAGATCGATAAGCTCGGGTCTGATTTCCGTGGCGATCCGGCGTCGGCGTTGCTCGAAGTCCTGGATCCTGAACAGAACAACACCTTCCGCGATCACTACCTCGACGTGCCTTTCGATTTGTCAGAAGTGTTGTTTCTGACGACGGCAAACGTGCTGGATCCCGTGCCACCCGCGCTGCGCGATCGCATGGAGGTGCTGGAGCTTGCCGGCTACACCGAGGAAGAAAAGCTCAAGATTGCTCTCGAGCATCTGATCGGGAAACAGATCGCGAATCATGGTCTGACAGCCGAACAGTTGGAGTTTACGGAGCCTGCGATTCGCCAGGTGATTCGCGGCTATACGCGCGAGGCTGGTGTGCGTAACCTCGAGCGTGAAATCGGCGCTCTCTGCCGTAAGGTGGCGCGCCGCCGCGCCGAAGGTGACGAGTCCCGCGTCGTCATTACCCCCGATACTGTCGTGGAGATGCTCGGGGCGCCGACGTTTCTCGACGAGGAAATCGAGAACCGGACCAAGGATCCTGGGGTGGCTGTCGGTCTTGCCTGGACGCCGGCTGGCGGCGAGGTGCTCTTCGTCGAGGCTTCACGGATGCACGGTGGCGGAACGCTCACCTTGACCGGCCATCTCGGCGATGTGATGAAAGAATCGGCGCGCACCGCACTGTCCTGGCTGCGCGCCAACGCCGACCGCTACAGCGTGGATCCGAATTTCTATAAGGACGCCGAGATTCACCTGCACGTGCCATCCGGCGCCATTCCGAAAGACGGACCCTCGGCAGGCGTGACGATGGTCACTGCACTGGCTTCGGAGTTGACGGGGCGGCCTGTGAGGGGTGACCTGGCCATGACGGGCGAAACCACACTGTCGGGTCGAGTGCTACCGGTCGGCGGCATCAAGGAAAAGGTTCTTGCCGCCAGACGCCACGGCATCGTTGAAGTGATCCTTCCGAGGCAAAACGAAAAGAACATCAAAGAAGACCTGACCGAGGAGCTTCGGCGTGATCTGACGATTCATTACGTGTCACACATCGAAGAAGTCCTCGCGATTGCGCTCACACCGTCCGCGGCTCAGACGCACACGGGCGTCGCGGCGATGGTGAACGCTCCGCGACTGAACTGAGTATCCCCGTTATCTACTCCCGCGCCTACGAGGTCGACCTTGGCGACCACGTGTGGCCAATCGCGAAGTACCGCCTGATCGCGCAGCGGCTCACCGAACTCGCGATTGTCCAGCCCGCCTCGTTCATCGAACCTGAACTCGCGCCGTGGGAGGACCTTGCCCTGGTGCATACGCCTGCCTATCTGCACAAGGTTCGGAACGGACTGCTGAGCGAAGGCGAGATTCGCACCCTCGAACTGCCGTGGATCCCGGAACTGGTCGATGGCTTTCGGCTGATGACGGGTGGAACGTGGCGCGCCACGGAACTCGCGCTGACCCATCGCGTTGCCGTCCACCTCGGAGGCGGATTGCACCACGCGTTTCCGGATCACGGCGAGGGCTTCTGCATGTTCAATGACGTCGCGGTGGCGATCCGGCGTCTTCAACGCGATCGGCGCATCAAGCGCGCCGCAATCGTTGATTGCGACGTACACCATGGCAATGGGACGGCCTTCATCTTTGCCATGGATCCATCGGTTTTTACGTTCTCCATCCACCAGCAGTTGAACTATCCGGCCTGGAAACCGGCGAGCGATCTCGACATCGGCTTGCCCGATGGCGCCGGAGACGACGAGTATTTGTCGACCTTGAGCGGGGCGTTGCCGAAAGTCACGGACGAGGGACCCGAAGTGATTGTGTATCTGGCTGGCTCGGATCCGTTCCGTGAGGATCGACTCGGTGGGCTCTCACTGACCCACGACGGGCTGCGCCGACGCGATCGGTTGGTTCTGGAGGCCGCTTCAGTCGCCGGGGTACCGGTCGCCATCGTCCTGGCTGGCGGCTATGCGGTCAAAGTGGAGGACACGGTTACGGCACACGTCAACACAGTGCTCGAAGCTCGGAATTTCGGCGTCTGACCTCTCGATTCCTCAACGGTTCTTGGACGCGTGAAAGACGGCTCGGTCCTGACGAAAGGCAAGCGACAAGCGGTTCTTTCGACGCGTCCAGTGTGAGAACGCGCGCGCGGCGCGGTATGCCGCGGATGGGGAACGGGTAACCGTGCGAACGGTCTTGAACCCGACGGTCCTTAGCATGGCGTGAACCGCCGGGGGGTTTGGCCCCCACCAGTTCGTCGGGTCGTCGTTCAACTCACGTCCTGGATAAAAAGCCATCGCCGGTCGTGAGAAGCCGACCATGTCCACGACGGTCTCGAGAATCAGCAGGTCGCGCGTGACGGCCGCGACACGTTCAAGAGCACGAAGCGGATCGGGCAGGTGATACAGGACGCCGAGAAGAAGGACCACATCGAAGGTTCCAACGCGCTCCGACGAAAGATCCATCACATCAATGTCAATGTCCTCGACTCGCGATCCGAGTACCGTGCGCGCGAGTTCAAAACCGGCCTTGGTGCCCCATCCCGTGCCGTGCCACGAGTAGTAATCGGTCGCGACCACGTGTGACGCGCCGCGCCGTTCGGCCTCGAACGAGAAGAACCCGTCCCACGCGCCAATATCCAGAACAGTCTTGCCAGCCAATGATTCGGGGAGGTCGAGCAGCGCGAGACGATGCGGAGTGTTGTCGGCTCCGTTGGTGATGACGCCCTGTCCCAGATCGATGGTGTGATACCAGCGGATCGCGGAGGCCTTTTCCCGAATACCCGCATCGGGGATCACTGTGGTCGGACGAGCGTTTTCCTTCGTCACGATGTCTTTCTCAGTGCTCGTGGCCCCGCACCCGCTCTCGCTCGGGCCGCGGGCGGTTCAAATCAGACCCAGCCCGACGACCGTTTTCATATCGGTGATTTCGCCGCGGCGAACCATCTCGCGCGCCTCTGGCAGGCTGAACGTCTTTGGCTCGATGTCCTCGTCCTCGTCCACTTCAGCTTTCTCTGCCGTTTCATTCAGCCCGGACACTCGAAAAAAGATCATCTCCTCGTCGCAGTAGCCGGGCGTCGGATACAACGCCGCGAGGCGCACGATAGTGTCCGGCAGCAGCCCGATTTCCTCATGGCATTCGCGCCGCGCGGCTGCCTCCGGCGTTTCACCTTCATCGACGCTTCCGGCAGGCAATTCCCAGAGCGAGCGCTGGACGGCATAGCGGAATTGCCGAATCAGAATGACGTGGCCAGGCTCTGGCATGGGGATAATAACCACCGAGGGCGGATGCCGGACGACGTCGACGGTGACCTCACGTCCGTTTGGCATCCGCACGCGATCGCGGTCGATATCGAATACGCGTCCGTCGTAGACGCGCTGGTGTTCGAGGATTTCGTGATCGGTCACTTGTCCTTTTTCCCTTCTCCCTTTTCCCTTCTCCCTTTTTCCCTACTCTTCGCGCGCAACGATATCATCCAGCACGCCCTGCAGGTCGTCCGGCAATGGAGACTCGAAGGCCAGGCGCTTGCCGTCGGCCGGATGCGTGAAGGAGAGACGCGCCGCGTGGAGGAACGGCCGCTCCAACCGCATGACGGAGCGAAGGTTTGGCAGCACCCGGCGGTGCACGCCGCCGTAAACCGGGTCGCCGACGATGGGATGACCGATGGCGCTGAGGTGGACACGGATCTGATGCGTGCGACCAGTCGCGATGGCCACTTTCAGGAGCGACACCCCCTTCAGGTGCCGCGCGAACGTGACCCGCGTGACCGCCTCCCTCGCGCGGCGGGCCCGCGTGGACATCCTTTGACGATCGGCCGGATCGCGCCCGATAGCGGCGTCAATGCGGCGACCTGCCTGCACCACGCCCCAGACGAGCGCGATGTATTCCTTCTCGACCTCGCGATCCTTGAACTGACGCGAGAGTTCCTGATGCGAGCGATCGTGTTTTGCCACCACCATGACGCCTGACGTACCGCGATCGAGCCGATGGACGATGCCAGGCCTCAGCTCCCCGCCGATGCCGCTGAGATCCTTGATGTGGTGCAGGAGGGCGTTGACCAGCGTTCCACTGTCGTGGCCGGCTGCCGGGTGCACAACCATCCCCGCTGGTTTGTCGAGGACGACGAGGTCCGCGTCTTCGTAGAGGATGCGGAGCGGGAGTTCCTCTGGCAGCGGCGTCGCGGCGCATGGCTCAGGCACATCAACGGTAAACATCTCGCCCGCATGGACGGCCGTGCTGGGGCGTAGCGTTGCGGCGGGACCGCTCACGAGTCCGTCCTTGATTAACCGCTGCACCTGGGAGCGGGAGAGATCGGGGATGAGTGCGGTCAGGAAGTTGTCGAGGCGAAGACCCTCGTGTTCGGGTTCGACCACCACTCGACGAACTGATCCGGACATCAGCGTTCCCGATCTGCCGAAGCGCCGCAACGGTCCGGCCTGCGGCCTGCACGAAGGTGGCTTTCGTGAGTAGCCGTCGGCGCGCTCACCGCGTCAGGCGGCCCGTGCCCGGCGAGCTGCGGCAGTCGGCTCTGGCGCAGATCGCCTGGCCAGGACAATCAGCATGATGATGCTGAGCGGCACAATGAGGAGCGACACGAACTGTGAAGTGGAGAACATCCCCACCATCCCGCGACTGTCGCCCCGGTAGAACTCGATGATGAAGCGCGAGATCCCGTAGAGCAGCATGTAGGCCCAGAAGGTGCGTCCTGGAAATGGGCGGCCCCGGCGCTCGAATGCCAGCAACAGCCCGAGAATCAGCAGTTCGGCGCCAGCCTCGTAGAGTTGGGTGGGGTGCAGTGGCACGTTGAGCGGCGTGCCCACGTTTCGCGCGGCGTACTCGCTGTGGAATGTGATCGCCCACGGGACCGACGTCGGTCTTCCGAAGCAACAGCCGGCAAACAAGCAGCCCAGTCGTCCCACGACGTGGCCGAGGGCAATGCCGGGCGCAAAGACGTCCGTGACCTGCCACACTGGCATCTTGTGGCGCCAGAGGTACCACAGCGCGACGACCACTGCGGCGATCAGGCCCCCGTAGAAGACCCCGCCCGATCGAACCAGCGTCAGCAGGTCCGAGAGGCTGCGGCTGTAGGTGTCCCATTCGACGATGAGCAGCAGCAGTTTCGCGCCGAGCAGAGCGCTGACGATGATCCAGATGCCGAGATCCATGACCCGGTTCGGATCGAGACCACGCTTCCGCGATCGGACCAGCGCAAACTGCAGGCCCAGGAGATAGGCGGCCGCCAGCAGGACGCCGTAGGTATAGACCGGAAACCCGCCAATCTCAAACAGTATGGGATGCATGTTGCCGTCCGAGGCCGATCATGTCGAGCAAAACGAGGATGGCTCCTACGGTGATCGCGGCGTCAGCCACGTTGAACGCCCAGAAGTGAGACGTTCCCCAGTACACGTCCACAAAATCCACCACGTGTCCCGAAACCGCTCGGTCGATGAGGTTGCCAAATGCGCCGCCAAGAATGAGCGAGAGCCCGAAGCGCGCGAGACGCTCGTGAAATCCGAGCTGCGTTCCGTAGGCCGCAATGGCGACCAGCGCGATGGCGGCAATCCCGATCATGACGGCTGGTTTGTAGGGAAAGTCTGCGGCGTTGAGCAAACCAAACGCCGCGCCCGTGTTCTGTACGTGCGTCAAATCCAGGAAACCAGGAACGATGTTGATGCTGTCGTGCAGCGAGAGCGTGTGCCGAACGACGAGCTTGGTGAGTTGATCGAAGACGATAATCGCCGCAATCGCGCCGATTTCCACCGGACGGGCAAAGCTCGGCGCTCGCTGGACCTCGTGCGAATCAGCCGGCGGCGCCGGAGAGGGGAGGGGTTCCGCCGTGCTCACGCCGCAATCCCACCATCGGCGAGCGCGTCCACGCAGCGCCCGCAGATCCCCTGAGTGTCAGCCGCTTTGGAGATGTCGGTCACGATTCGCCAGCAGCGCGCACACTTCTCTCCTTCGGCGCGCTCGACCGCAATTTCGAGCCCCTCGCCCTCGCCGCTCCCCGCCTCCAGATCGACCTGCGACGCGATGAACAGCATCGGCAGCTCGTCTCGATAATGCTCCAACAGGGCGAGCGCTTCTCCGCGCGCGCGTAGCCGGACGCGTGCCCCGAGCGACGTGCCAATCGTTTTGGCCTGCCGGGCGGCTTCGAGTTCCCGGTTCACTTCGTCCCGGACCGTGATGAGGCGCTGCCAATCGCGCACCAAAGCCTGATCCGTGAATGCGTCAAGCGACTCGCGCGACGGAAATTCTGCGAGGTGCACGGAGTCTTCGCGCGCACCTGGCAGGTGCCTCCACAACTCTTCACAGGTGACGGGAAGGATCGGCGCGAGGAGACGTGACAAGCCGTCCGCAATGATGAACATAGCGGTCTGCGCCGATCGCCGGTCCTCGGACGCTGGGGCGAACGTGTACAGCCGATCCTTGGAAACGTCCGCATAGAAGGCAGACAAGTCCACCGTGGTCAACTGGTTGACCCGCTGGAAGATGGCAGGGAAGTCGTATGCGTCGTATGCGTCGAGCACGTCCCGCGCGAACTCCGCATAGCGCGCCAGGGCGTAGCGGTCTACTTCCCGCAGCGACGGGATCGGCAGGCCATCGCGCGCGGGGTCGAAGTCGTACAGGTTCGCGAGCAGATACCTGAGCGTGTTGCGAATCTTGCGGTAGGCCTCGACGACACGCGCGAGAATCTGGCGGCCGACGCGGAGCTCTTCGCGGAAATCGCTCATCGAGACCCAGAGCCGCAGCGTTTCCGCGCCGCTCTCCCTGATGACCTCCTGCGGCTGGATCGTGTTGCCAAGCGACTTGGACATCTTGCGGCCGTCCACGTCGATCAGAAACCCGTGGGTGAGCACCTGCCGGAACGGCGGACGTCCTCGCGTCCCAAGGCCCACGAGCAACGAACTCTGAAACCAGCCGCGATGTTGGTCGCTTCCCTCCAGATACATGTCCGCCGGCCACGTCAGTTCCGGGTTGAACGGGAGCACCGCTTCGTGACTGGAGCCGGAGTCGAACCACACATCGAGGATGTCTCGTTCGCGTTCGAACTCGCGTCCGCCGCATGCGGGGCACACGAGTCCGGCCGGAATGAATTCCTCAGTCGGGCGCTCGTACCACGCGTCCGCCCCGTGCACATCAAAGAGGGATGCCGCTCGTTCGACGAGTTCAGGCGTCAGCATCGCTTCGCCACACTTGACGCAATCGACCGCGGGGATCGGTACGCCCCATGCCCGTTGCCGCGAGATACACCAGTCAGGCCGGTTCGCGATCATGTTATAGATGCGATCGCGTCCCCAGGCTGGGATCCACCGAACGTCGCGGTCGATGGCCTCCAGAGCGGCCTGACGCAACGGTCTAGGTGTCCGCGACTGACCCGCCGAACTCCCTGGCTCCCGAACTCCCGAACCCCCGATCTCTCCTTCCATCTTGATGAACCACTGAGATGTCGCCAGAAAGATCACCGGGTGATGGCAGCGCCAGCAGTGCGGATACGAGTGCTGGAAATCCTCTCGATGCCACAAGCGGCCGCGCTGCTTCAGCGCCTCCTCAATCTTCGGATTCGCGTCGAACACTCGCTGACCGCCGAAGAACTCGACCGTATCGAGGAAGTGACCGCCCGGTCCGACCGGGGCATAAATATCGAGTCCATACCGCACACCCGTGGTGAAGTCGTCGGAACCATGTCCCGGGGCGGTATGGACGGCACCCGTGCCGGCATCGAGCGTCACGTACTCCCCTAAGACGCCGACTGATGGCCGCGCGTACAGGGGATGCTCGAATCGGATGTGTTCGAGTTCCGCTCCTTTCATCCGCACGATTGGCCCGCTGAATGTTCGTTTCGTCGACTCGGCCACTCGCGAAGCCAGCGCCTCGGCGACGATCACCGCCCGACCATCGACGTCGTAAGCGGCGTAGTCGAAATCGGGATGGAATGCGATGGCGAGATTCGACGGGATCGTCCACGGTGTCGTGGTCCAGATCAGGACGGAAACCGGCCGTCCTTTCAGTCCCGGGATACGCTTTGCGAGTTCATCCTCGCTGTCGCGCGCCAGCTGGAACTCCACAAAAATCGAGGGCGAGGTGTGATCCTCGTACTCCACTTCCGCCTCCGCGAGCGCCGTGCGGCAATGGATGCACCAGTGAACCGGCTTCTTGCCTTTGTAGACCAGCCCCTGCTCGACGAACTTGCCAAGGGCGCGGGCAATCGCGGCCTGGTAGCGGAAATTCATCGTGAGATACGGATGATCCCAATCGCCGAAGATGCCGAGCCGCTTGAATTCGTCGGTCATGACACCGATGAATCGTTCCGCGTACGCGCGGCAGGCCCGGCGGAAGTCGGCGACGCTCATCGCCCGCTTCTTCGACCCCAACTCCCGATCCACCTTCAGCTCGATCGGCAAACCATGACAGTCGTAGCCCGGCAGGTACGGCGAATCGAACCCCGCCATGGTTCGCGCCTTGACCACGAAGTCCTTCAGGATTTTATTGAGCGCGGTTCCGAGGTGGATCTGCCCGTTTGCGTAAGGCGGACCATCGTGGAGCACGAACTTCGGTCGCCCTCGACGCGCCTCGCGGATCCGGTCGTACAGACGCATTTCTTCCCATCGGGCGAGCGCCTGCGGCTCAGCCGCCTGCAGGTTCGCCTTCATCGGAAAGTCGGTCCGGGGCAAGTTCAGGGTGTCTTTCCAGTCTGCCATGCGGTTCTTTTATTGTACTCGCTAGGTGGCAGGCCTTCCCCCGCCCTGATGGACTTTGTGCCCCGCCTTTGAAAGGCGGAGATCCTGCGCTCAAAAATAAAAAAAGCCGGCGACCCCTGGGGTGCGCCGGCCTGTCTGGCCGCCGAGGCAGGCGAGCGGTTATCGCCTGCGGCTCGAACGCTGAACCGTCACGCGGAAGCCGCCCTGGTTATCGTTCACGTCGTCGTCATTGATGCCCAGGAACAGCTGACCGGCTGCCGGCATCGTCACGGTGTTGGTCGGGCCGCCGATTGGAAATGGCTCGCCATTCCCGACACGACCGATTAACGCTCCAGCGAAGACGCGGGGCAGCGGCGAGTTCTGCGCGTAGCGCTGAGAGAGTGCGCCGGACGCGTGCGCGACGTCCGCTGAATCGGCGCTGAGTCGCCCTTCACCCGTCGAGCTGAAGTTCAAGACTTCACCACGCCGGACGGTCAGGCCGGTCGGCGTCCACTTCTGGTTGGCCGGAACAGCAATGCCGGAACCATCCGGAACCTGGCTTGGCGAGCCGCTGGTCCCAACCCCGGTCGAGGACCCGAAGTAAACGCGCGCCACCTGCGACACTGGCAGGCGACGTTCCTCACCAGCCGACGTGCGGAACACGACGAGATAGGGTGTCTTCTGGTCGGCGGGATTCGTGTGGCCAAGTTCCAGCACTTGTCCTTTCACCACCGAACCATCTCGGAGAACGACGGCTTGTTCGGAGCCGCTGAGATTGATGCTCGTGTCCGCTGTTCCGCCGAAATCGACATACGCCACCTGGTCGAGCGGTACACGTGGTTCCTCGTTGAGGCTCGTCCTCACCGCAATTTCGGGTCGATCCAACCGGTAGCCAAGGTTCGTTCCCGTGTGTCGCTGGCCGTTCTTGAGTACCAGCGTCGCTGTGACTTGTGCACCAACGGGTACTGCCATAGCTCCAACTGCGATGGCACAAGCGACCAGTAAGTGCTTCTGTGCGTTGCGGAACATGTTCCTCCTCCTCAAGAGCCGTCAAGCTCGTCAGTTCGTCTCAATTATCAGTCCGCCTGATTGGGATGCAAATGTCCGGCCGGGCACGGACGGGTAGAGTTCGCCCAAAATGGCCGATTTCCGGCCAGTTTCGGGTCGTCACCGCCCGCTATAATTCATACATGTCCCCGCTCGAGGTCCCCGCAGAAGGCACTGTACGCGCCGAGGCCCTCTCGAACGGTCTCCAGGTTCTCGTCCAGGAGGTCCACACGGCACCGCTCGTGTCGGTCTGGTGCTGGTATCGCGTCGGTTCGAGAGACGAAGGACCCGGTCAGACGGGTGTCTCCCACTGGGTCGAGCATATGAATTTCAAAGGGACGACCAACATCCCGAGAGATCAGATGAAGGGGATCGTGGAGCGCTTCGGGGGAATGTGGAACGGCTACACCTGGATCGATCAGACGACGTACTTGGAGACCGCCGGACGGGAGGCACTCGATCAGATGCTGTTCATTGAAGCCGAACGAATGAACAACAGCCTCTACGATCCCGACGAGTGTGAGTCCGAGCGAACGGTCATCATCTCGGAATTGCAGGGGGGAGAAAACGATCCGGAGCAGGTTCTCGACACCGAAGTGACGGCTACAGCGATTCGCGCGCATCAGTACCGGCATCCCACCATTGGATGGATTGACGACCTCCGGTCGATGACGCGGGACGATCTCTATGGGCACTACCGCCGCCATTACATTCCGAACAACGCGACGCTGGTGATCGTCGGCGACGTCGACACAGACGACGCCCTGAGCCGCGTGGAACGGCATTTTGGTGTCATTCCGGAGGGTAAAGCCCCTCGTCGAAGCGTCTCGACCGAGCCGCCGCAGTGTGGTGAGCGGCGCGTGGAGGTCCAACGGGAGGGGACGACCGCATACCTCAAGCTGGCGTTCCACGCTCCCGCAGCGACCGAACCGGATTTCTTCCCATTGGTCGTGCTTGACGCCGTCTTGACTGGCGCCAAGGGACTCAATCTCTGGTCCAGCTTTCGAGTGCCGCCACCACAAAGAAGAGCGCGGTTGTACACGGCCGTCGTGGAGAGGGGATTGGCGTCTGCCGTCTCAGGAGCGATCGTCCCGACTTCACATCCGTTCCTGTACACGGTGTCCTTTACGGCACCGGAAAGCGTTGAACTGGCCGATCTCGAACATGCGGCACTCGCGGCGATCGATGAGGCCGTTGAAGGCGTGGACGAGGAGGAGGTTGCGCGGGCGAAGCGGCAGTTGAAGGCGCGTCTCGTTTTCGAGAATGACAGCGTCACCAATCTGGCGCATCAGCTTGGGTATTTCGAAACTGTCGTCGGGACCGGGTTTTACCCCCGTTTACTGCGGTCGATTCAGAGCGTCACCGTCGATGAGGTCCGCGACGTCGCCCGCCGTCGCCTGACGAAGAATTCGAGGACCGTCGGCTGGTTCCGTCCTCTTCGCAGCCGCTCAGGGGAAACGCCGGTAACCCGGGAACGTACTGCATGACCATCACCACGGCCGGCAGCGGGCTCGCACCTGCCCGGGCGGTCCTGTCGAACGGCGCCGTCGTCATAGCGCAAGAGACGTCGATGACGCCTGCCGTGACGATCAGTGCCGTGTTCCGCGCCGGATCGATGTACGAGCCAAAGGAGCTTGCCGGTCTTTCCTACCTCACGGGTCGTGTGATGGATCGCGGCACCGAACGACGAACCGCCGCGATGATTGCTCAGGAGCTCGACGATCGCGGGGTATCGCTCAAGATCTCGACCAACCGGCATAACCTGGCTCTCTCGACGACGTGTCTCGCCGAGGACTTTGACGAGGTACTCGATATCGTCCTCGACGTGGCGCGTTCGCCGGTCTTTCCTGAGGAGGAAATAGTCAAGCGTCGAGCGGAAGCCGTCACGGCGGTGCGCCAGGACCAGGACAATCCAGCTGTGCTCGCAGTGCAGGGATTGATGGCCCTTCTATACGGCGACCTGCATCCGTACGGTCGGCCCGTAAAGGGGACCGCCGAGATCCTCGAGCGAATCAGTCGAAGGGACATCGTTCGTTTTCACGGCAGCCGAGTGGGTCCGTCGTCACTGACGCTAGTCATCGCTGGTGATGTGCGTGGCCAACAAGCGATCGAGGGCAGCCGTGCTCAGTTGGAGGAGTGGCAGACTGCCGCGATTCCACGGACCGAGCTTCCGGCTGTTCCGTCCACCGGACCGCGTCGTGAACGATCGATCGTGATGTCGGGGAAGGCGCAGTCGGACATCGCTTACGGCTTCACGACGATTCCACGGCTCGATCCTCGTTACTACGCGTACTGGATGATGAACAACATCCTGGGACAATTCGGGTTGGGAGGTCGGCTCGCGGACAATGTTCGGGAACGTCAGGGGATGGCCTACTACACCTACAGTTCCTTCGATCCCGCGCCTGCCCAGGCCCCTCTGATCATTCGAGCGGGCGTCGATCCCGCGAACGTTCGACGTGCGATTGCCGCAATCGATCACGAGGTTGACAGTCTCGGAGCGGACGGGCCAACGGAGCAGGAGCTGGCGGAAACGCGCGATTTTCTCGTCGGCTCGATTCCGCGGCTGCTCGAGACAAACCAAAGCATCGCGACGTTTCTGCAACTTGCCGAGGAATTCCAACTCGGTCTCGACTTCGACCGGCGTCTGCCGGGCCTCCTGCGACAGGTCACGCTCGAGGAGGTGCGCGCCGCGGCTCGTGAAGCGCTCCAAACTTCTCGCGCCAGCGTCGTCGTTGCAGGTCCGCAAGAGACGTTCGTGTGAGCGGCGGCATGGTGCGGTCCATTACCCGCGCCGTTTTCTTCGACATCGACTTCACACTCATCCACCCGGGCCCCGCCTTTCAGGGATCCGGTTACCGCGAATTCTGTTCGCGTTTCGGGATCGCCGTGGATCCCTCGGCGTTTGATCGAGCTGTGGCCGCGGCGGCGACCGCCTTTGACGCTGGCAGCGGCCAGTACGACGCCAGGATTTTCATCGACTACACACGACGCATTATCGAAGGCATGGGCGGAGCGGGTGAGCAGATCGAGGCCGCCGCCCGCGAGATTTATGAACAGTGGGCCGCGTGTCATCACTTCTTTCTCTACGACGATGTTGCCGAGGTTTTGCGCGAATTGCACGGGCGTGGTTTGAAGATTGGGCTGATTTCGAATTCCCACCGGTGCCTGACGTCATTTCAATCGCACTTCGAGCTCGAGGGGTTGTTCTCTGCGGCGGTGTCTTCGGCAGAGCACGGCTATATGAAACCCCATCCGAGCATCTTCGAAACTGCGCTACAGCAGGCAGCGGCAGAGCCTGGTTCGTCAGTGATGGTCGGTGACAGCGTCGCGCACGACGTCGAAGGAGCGCGGCGGCTGGGTATGCGCGCCGTGCTCGTCTCGCGCAGCGCTCAGGTCGATAATTGTCCGCCAGGCGTACCGGTCATCCGGACGCTGCGCGAATTGCCGCCGCTCCTGTAAGTGGTGATCGATTCCCCACCGTGCGCTTGCATATCCGTCCAATCACCACTATCGAAGGATGCCGTCAGGTGGCGGCTCTCGAGCGCGAGGTATGGGGCTACGCGGATGCTGAGGACGTCGTCCCGCCTCCGGTCCTGATCGTGTCGGTCAAACGGGGTGGGATTCTGTTAGGGGCGTTCGATGATACGAGCGCGATGAAGGGATTTGTCTACTCACTGCCAGCGCTCAAAGACGGGCGCGTGACGCAGTGGTCCCACATGCTTGGTGTGGTGCCCGAGGCGCGAGGCACGGGACTTGGGTTGCGTTTGAAGCTTGCGCAGCGCGAACAGGCCCTCAAACTTGGCGCGGACCTGATCGAGTGGACCTACGATCCGCTGCAAGCGCTCAACGCCCATATGAATTTTGCGCGTCTGGGCGTGGTCGCGTCGGAATACGCGGAGAACATCTACGGGGATTCCAGCAGTCCGTTGCATCGCGGCACGCCGACCGATCGTCTGATCGCCGAGTGGCATCTCACACGACCGCACGTCGAACGGCGGATCTTTCAGCCCGGACAGCCGCTGATTCGGGACGGCTCGATCGCGTCCGCCGTTGTCGTCAATCCGTCCAGATCAGGTTCACAGCAGCTGCAACCCGGGAGTTCGGATCTGTCCGTGGATGCGCGGCGCCTGCTGGTCGAGATTCCAACGGGCTTCAGCGAGATGCTGGTGCAGGATGCGCCGCTGGCGCTCGCCTGGCGTCTGCACACGCGGGAGATATTTCAGGCGTATTTCAAGCGAGGCTATCGAGCGGTCGATTTCTTCTTGTCACGCGAGGCCGGGAGGGGTCACTACTTGCTCGCACAAACCGAAGCATGATTTCTCACGAGCCCCGAGCCCCGAGCCCCGAGCCCCGAGCCCCGAGCCCCGGACTCCCGTCCTCCCGTCCCTGATTCACCCCGGCGGCCACGTGAACTTCCGGCCTCCGAGCACGTGCAAGTGGATGTGAAACACGGTTTGTCCGGCTTCCGCATTGCAGTTGAACACCGTTCGGTATCCCCGCTCGCTGTAGCCAAGCTCGCGGGCAATGGCGGCACCGCGTCGCACCAGTTCACCAACGAGCGCGTCATCCTCGCTCGAGAGATCGTTGAGCGTCGCGATGTGACGCCGCGGGATGAGAAGCACATGTCCCGGCGCCTGCGGGTTGATGTCGCGAAACGCAACCATCCGCTCGTCCTGGTAGACGATCGATGCCGGAATCTCACCGGCGACGATTCGGCAGAACAAACATCCCGTC
>JBAROV010000113.1:0-2497 GCA_049642465.1 Vicinamibacterales bacterium | reverse complement strand
CCCGGAGACGATCGCATTGACGCTGACATAGATATTGAAGCCGGCGGCATTTCGGTATCGAAGCCATGCCTGGAACCCAGCGCTTGTGGCGACAGACACGGGGACGATTCGCTGGGTCGTCTCGTCGGTCTGATAGTTCTTCAGGAATATGGCCAACCAGTCGTCCGCCACATATGCGGTCCTCAAAAACTGGAGCGGTGCAGCTCGATCGATCGTGGCCATGGTCGTTCCTCAGCTCCTTCAGTCATCGCCATCAAAGCAGGCCCGTTGAAGGGTTGGCCGTATCAATTGCGAATCCCCAGATTTGTCACGTGACTGAGCCAGACCCGGCTGCAGTAGAAACCGGTCTCCGTAGGTGTCGTATCCGCTCATCGTGAGCAGCTCGGTTACCTGTCGGCGTCCGTCGACCCGCGCGATGTGTGCGACGACCTGGATCGCCAGCGCAATCGCCTCGCGCGTGCTTCGGTGTGGCAAGCCCACGTTGGCGGTCAGCACACAGTGCGCCAGACGCGTCAGCGCCTGCTCGGCCGAATTCGCATGGATCGTGGTCAGGCTGCCGAGATGCCCGGTGTTCAGCGCTTGCAACAGGTCGAATGCTTCCGCTCCGCGTACCTCGCCCACCAAGATGCGGTCGGGGCGGTGGCGAAGTGAGGCACGCAGCAGATCGGCAATCGTTACCGGGGGCAGTGGCGCTTCCTGCCCGAGGGGCGCTTGTGCGCGCCTGGCCTCCAGTCGAAGCACGTTGAGTTTGTCGAGGTGAATCTCGGCCGTCTCCTCAATCAACACGATACGGTCGCGATCGGGAATATGGGCGGCAAGCGCGTTGAGGAGCGTGGTCTTTCCGGTGCCGGTTCCACCAGAGATTAGGATGTTCTGCTGCGTGGCGACTGCAGCGGTCAGCGCCGACCCGATCTGCGGAGTTAGCGCCCCTATGCCGATCAGGTCCTGCAAGCTGTAGCGACGGGTGAACTTCCGGATCGTGAGCACCGGGCCTGCCACGGCGCACGGCGGAAACATCGCGGCGACGCGGGACCCGTCCTCCAGGCGCGCGTCGAGCAGCGGTTGCATGTCCGAGATTTCATCTCCACATGCTCGGGCGATGTTCTTGATGGCGACCGTCAAATTCCGCGTCTCGAGCGTGCGCTCGGGCACACTCTCTATCGCGCCGTCTCGCTCGACGAATACCCGCCGGCCACCCTCGTTGACCATCACCTCCGTGATGGCTGGGTCGATCAGCAGATCTTCGATCGGTTTAAGGAACGGCAGGATACGGTCCAGGCTGCTCATAGCGCACCCCGCGACACATGATCGAAATAGCTGGTCTGCACATCAAGATAGTGCGGCTTGAGGTAGCAGAACTGGGGGCGCATCGGGTTCAGGCCGTCGTACGGCAGCGCGATCGCCTGCGCGTTCTGAAGCTCCGTGAACACTCGCGGCGAGAAGATGTACTCGTGGTGGGGCGCATAGCTCTTACTGGCGCTCACGGTTTGCTTCGCCGCGGTCGCACGCCCGGTCAGGAGAGAGATGTGAGCGGCCTGCCCCCCTTCGGAGAGGGTGTAGTGCGCCTTGAGGCGATCCCGTCGGCCGCAGAGATCCGCGGCGGCCCTGGCCGTGAACTCATCGCTGGTCGCCAGGAACAACTTCGTCCGAAAGCACTGGAGCAGCGTGCGCCAGCTCTCGTCGCCCGGAAGCGCGGAGCGGAGTGAGCTGACGCTCTGAGTCGCGACGATCGGGATGAGACGCGCCTGGCGCGATAAGGCAAATGTGCGTTCATCGCCGGTGGGGTCAGTTTCTCCCACGGTGGCAAAGGCGTGGTACTCGTCGCACACAAAGAGGAGGTCGCGCCAGATTCGCTTCGGATGGGCGGCGATTCGCGGAATGCGCTGAAGCACCGCGCGCTGGAAATCGAGCTTCAGCATCACGCCGAGTGCCCGGGCGAGTCCGGGGTTGAGACCCACGGGGAAATTCAGCGCCAGCACACGCCCTGATTCGAGCAGCTCTTCAAGCGGCGGTAGTGGTCGTGGTTCTCCAGGTTTGGGTAATTCGACGTACGCGCTTCGCGGTGGGCAGAACGTACGGTGAACGGCAGGGTTCTCGTCGAAGAGCGACAGAAACACGACGATCCCCTCCGTGATCGATGAACGCAGACGGTGATCCAGCTTCCGCCAGCCGTACGTGAACCATCGGTCCACGGCATCGAGCCGGTGTTTCCGCTCGATCCACGCCGTTCCCTTTGCACGCCGTACCTCGAACGGTACGTTCTGCTCGTGCAGGTATGACTCGAGCTCGGCGGCGTATTGGTGGGCCATGTGTTCCGGACCGTCTGGGAACCAGTTGGTCCAAGGCCTTCCCGCCAGCTGCAGTTCATAATTCGGGACTGGAACGACGAGCACTTCCGGCTCCGCAGAGAACGTCGCCTTCAGCTTGCTGATGTCGCTCTCGATCTTGGTGTCTTCGAGGATGTAGCGGTACACCTCCGCAAAGGTGGTGTAACCGT
>JBAROV010000095.1:0-33928 GCA_049642465.1 Vicinamibacterales bacterium | reverse complement strand
CCCGGAGTTTCGCGAAGGTTGCCCGCCGTAGCTTTTGCGAAGGCGGGCCCGCGCTCCGGCTGGCAAGCCGGCGCCTCGCTCGGGCCGCAGGCGCTCCCGTTCTCCCGTCCTGCCGACTCGTTGCCCTACCTCGGATCCAGCTTCCTCCCCACGTTCAAGCTGTCGTGGTTCAAGATGGCATTGAGCACGAGAAAATAACTCCCTTGCGTTTCACCACGCCAGACTGGATTGTTCGAGAACAACACGACGTGTCCTTTGTCGACGGGCACGTCCACCACCATCGGACGCTGCGCGATTTCCGAACCGGCATCGAGCAGACCCGACACCAGGAGATCCTTGGCGTCGCCATATCGGAACACCACGCGCGGGCGCTGTGTGGGCGGAATCACATTCACGCCGTTGCGCAGCTGATCTTCCCGAACAGGCGCCGCCTGCCAGGGTTCGACGCGTGGATCTTCCGGAAGCGGATCCGTCAGCGGCCGACCTTGCGGCTGATCGGGATCGTCCGGCGTGCCGCGTCCCGTCGCCCGGCGCCGTTCGTCGGTGGTTGGCGCACGGCCGCCCCGTGTGCCGACCAGGTTGCTGAGCGAAAAGATAGGGCCGTCGGAGGAATAGATCGAGAGGTTTTCGTCGTAGCCGTACGCGAGCGGGCTCGCCCCATCGATGAGCTTCGAGCGAAGCACTGCTCCCGTAATCTTGAGGCGCTGCGCGGCAGCGACCGCAACTCCGGGTGTGAAACCGAATTGCACGGCAAAACTGGCCGTATCGTCCACAGTGACGAGCACGCCTCCCTCGCGCACGAACTTCTGCAGGTGCGCCATTCCTTCCCACCCGAGTCCCGGCCTGATGTCGTCGGTGTCGTCGATCTTCCCGATATTTGGCGTCAGCTCTGTCGTTTTCCAGGGAATCGGGTTCCCGTACATCGGCATCCCTGACACGATGGCCTGACCGCTCCCACGCCCCACCGGCGGGAACAGAATGACGTCGTATTTAGACCCTAAATCGGCGTCTTTGGCCGCATCCTGCGTGCTGATGTAGGTGAACGGAATCCGCAGCTGATCGAGCGTCAGCCGCCACCACCCCTCGTCTTGGGTATTGAGCCAGGTGTGCATGACCGCGACGCGGGCGGCGCGCGCGGGATGGGTACTCACGGAAGGGACTTCGGCAAGCCCGCTGATCTTCAACCCCAGCTCGCGCGCCGCTGCCAGAAGTTCAGACGAACCGACGCCACGGATGATGAAGGACCCGCGGTTGAACTTCTGGCCAGCGGCTTCGAATGGCTCTTCCGCCACGTCAATCCGTGCCTCCTTGAACCGGTACCGAAGTGTAGCCAACGACGGATCGGCGTTGTGATTGACGACGAAGACCGTCCCGTTGGTCACCCCGGAGGGCGCCGTCACGTCGCCTTTGATCGATTCCATCGGCGTATCGAGGACGCGTGCGTCAGCCACGCGAACCACTTTCACGTTGAACAGCTCCCCAAACGTCCAGCCCGTGTCGTCGTAGGGGTTTCGCTGCGGATCGTCTGGCGCCCAGTACTGGTAATCGAGCAGCATGTCCGCGATGCGGCTATAGGGTTGATCCATCCGGACCAGGTAAGAGCCAGCGGGAAAGGTTCGAGTCTCCGGCTCGGAGGGTTTGCCTTTCTCCTCTTTTTTTGCCTGCGGATCTTTGTCCTGCGCCTCGCCATTCGATCCGCCATTCGTGGCTGGATCGGTCGTCGAGCGGCGATCCGCAGGACGTCGGGCCGGCAGCGTCACGGTGAACGCAGCCGAGGCTCGTGAGATCTCGCAGCCCTGCAGCTGCAGGATTCGAAGGAGATCGGCTTGCGGTCCGGGACGAGGATCATCGGCAGGGAACACGTACGCGGCGGGTCCTTCGGTCTTTGGTTTCAGGATTGACCGCTTGCTTTTGAGATAGAAGTTCTTGAGAAACAGATTCTTGTTGTCGGCAAAGTGGTTGAGCGACACGAGCAGACCCGTCTGCTGGTAATTGTTGTTGTTGCGCTGCGACCACCTCGCGATCGGCAAGGGAGGATTCTGTTTGTACCAGGACCGCTCTGTTTCACTCGGCGAAAGCCGCCGCTCGAGCGTGTCCGCCCCGGCATTGCCAAACGTCTCGTAGAGACGGCTGATGCCGTTGTGCGTCGCGGCAATGAACATCAAGTAGCCCGGCGTCCACGTGTCGAACGTGCCGTGAGTGAAAACGCCCGGCATGCCGAACTTCGTCATCTCGGACACGTTGTGCCAACCGATCATCTGCCACTCGTCGGTGAGGATCGGATCGAGCCATGCATTGTACGGACCGTCACCGACGGTGTTGTCGTAGAGATACGCCACGGATTCGTGGAGATCGTGGAGGACCTGCGCCTTCCATCCAAGATAGGTGTTGAGCACGTTGCGCGTCAGATTGAGCGTCAGCGCCATCGCGTCTCGATTGTTGTCGTGCGCGACGTACTTTCCCCAGTACAGCGTGCTCGGCCAGTGCTTCCCTGGATTGGCGAGGTGCCAGCGGTAGATGTCCACCTGGCGATCGCGGCCGTCGACTTCGACGATTGGCGTAATCAGCGTGATCACGCGGTTCCGGATCTTCTGGATGTACGGGCTTTCATCCACGGCCAGCCGGTAGACCAGCTCCATCAACGCGGTTGGCGAGCCGGTCTCGGGCGAATGGATCGTCCCGGTGATGTAGTAGACGGGGATCGAAACATCGACCACGGCATCGGCCTGCGCGTCATTCATCCCGATGGTGCGCGGGTCGGCCAGTTTCGCGAGTCGGACGCGGTTCTCGTCGAGCTTCGCGAGGTTCGCTTCCGACGACACGGCGACAGCGATCATTTCGCGGCCTTCTTCCGTACGCCCGATCGAAAAGACCTTGACCCTCGGGCTTGCCTTCTCGACTCGGCGCATGTAGTCGTAGACCTCGTGCGAGTAGGGAAGCTTTCCGGGTGCCCCTGCGACGTCACCGAGCACCGCCATCGGCGTCGGTACTCTCTTCGACGCCGGAAGGTAATCGACCAGCGGCGAGGTGAAGTGCGGGGCTGTCGTGTGCTCCTTCATCTTCTGCGTGTAGGCCTCGTCTATGGCTTGCTTCGCATCTCGAACGTACGGGTTCGACGGTGACTGCGCCGCCGCGACATTCACCAGTACCGTCACGCACACCATTGCTGCCGCCGCATGCATTCTGCTCGTCATCGCCATGCCTCGTTGTCGCTCTCAAAAGACGTCTGCGAATTTTATCCGTTCAAGTGCGGTGGGCGAAATGCACGCCGGCGACAGTGTTTGACGCTGCAGACCGAGTCGGGCGCCTCGCGCGTGGTGAAGGGAAGTGCGGCTCGGTCCCGGGTGCGCTCGCGGAAACCCGGTTACTGCTCCGCGATCGGACCCGGTGGGGGAATTTCGGGAGGAACGGCGTCGCGGTCCTTCGGCGGTATCGGACCGACAATCGCGAGGAGTTCCTCCGACTCGACGACTTCCTTTTCGAGAAGCCGGCGCGACAGCTCATCGAGCACACTGCGGCGCTCGCGCAATACGCGTCTCGCCTCCTCGTGCGCTTCAGTCAGAATACGCTTGACCTCGGCGTCGATCTTTTGCGCCGTCTCTTCCGCGTAGTTTCCGCGCTCCTGCACGAAGGGCATCTCGAGGAACATGCCGCGCTTGTGGCCGTTGTAGTTCACCGCCCCGAGCGCGTCGCTCATGCCGAACTCGGTCACCATCGAGCGCGCGATGTCGGTCGCGCGCTGCAGATCGTTTTGCGCACCGGTGGATATCTCTCCGAACGCGATTTCTTCGGCGCTGCGCCCGCCAAGGAGCACAGCAAGCTGGCTGCGCAGGTCGGAGCGCGTCATCAGGTAGCGATCCTCGAGCGGCAACTGCATCGTGTAGCCGAGCGCGCCAAAGCCGCGCTGCACGATCGAAATCTTATGGACCGGATCCAATCCTGGAAGAACCGTCGCGACGATCGCGTGCCCGGACTCGTGATACGCGACAATCCGCCGTTCCTTGTCGCTCATCACACGTTTCTTCTCGAGGCCGGCAATCACGCGATCGATGGCTTCGTCGAAATCCTTCATCTCGACGGCCGTCTTGTCCCGGCGCGCCGCGAGCAGCGCCGCCTCGTTCACGAGGTTTGCGAGATCGGCCCCGGCAAACGCGGCCGTGCGTGCGGCGATAACTTTGAGATCCACGTCACTGGTGATCTTCACGTTCTTGACATGAATGCGCAGAATCTCCTCGCGCCCGCGAACGTCCGGCTTGTCCACGAGCACCTGCCGGTCGAACCGTCCCGGACGAAGCAGGGCCGGATCAAGCACTTCGGGACGATTCGTCGCGCCCATGATGATGACGCCCTTGCGCGCGTCGAATCCGTCCATTTCCGCCAACAGCTGGTTGAGCGTCTGTTCGCGCTCTTCGTGGCTGCCCATCGGGGTTTGAATTCGGACCTTCCCCAGGGCGTCGAGTTCATCGATGAAGACGATGCACGGCGCCTTGTTCTCGGCCTGTGCGAACAGATCCCGAACGCGAGCTGCACCGACGCCAACAAACATTTCCACGAACTCTGATCCACTCAGACTGAAGAAGGGGACCTTGGCTTCTCCGGCGACCGCCCGCGCGAGGAGTGTCTTGCCAGTGCCGGGAGGGCCGACGAGCAGCACGCCTTTCGGTATGCGACCGCCAATGCTCGTGTACTTCTTCGGGGTCTTCAGGAACTCCACGATCTCCCGTAGTTCTTCCTCGGCTTCGTCGACCCCTGCCACGTCAGAGAATCGCACCTTGACGTCGTCTTCGGCGTATATCTTCGCGCGGCTCCGTGCGAAGGACATGACGCCGCCTTCCGCGCCGCCCATGCGCCTGAAAAAGAAACTCCAGAGCGCGACGAGGAAGATGAGCGGTATGACCCAGCTAAGCACTTCGCCGATCCAGCGGCTGGCGACCTCCCCCGTGTACTTCACGCCGTACCGTTCGAGATCCTCGAGCAGTTTCGGATCTTCGATACGCACCGCCGTAAAGCTCCGGGTACGGGGCTCGCCCGACCCCTTGAGGACGCCGCGGACGCGGTCTTCTGCCACCACAACTTCCTGGATTCGGCCCTCGCGAACGCGGTTCTTGAACTCGCTGTACGGGATCGTGTTGCGGGACTGAATGGAGTAGAGGAAACCCTGGCCGAGCGCGAGCAGCACGAGAACTCCGAGCACGTACCACATCGCCGAGCCCGGGCGCGCCCGCGGTGTCCCGCGCCGGTCTCCGCTGCGGCGATTCGGTTTGTTTGCCTGCTGCTCGGTCATCTACCTGATCTTACGCGTGTTGAAGGCTCTTGGCCTTTTCGAACGCGATCTCGCCGCCTGGGGCATCGATGCGGACCAGGTCCCCCTCGACGAAGTCCCCCTGGAGCACCCGCATGGCCAACGGATCGAGGATTTCCCGTTGAATCGTTCGCTTTAGCGGACGAGCTCCGTAGATCGGGTCGTAACCCTCCTCGATGAGCAGGTCTTTTGCCCTATCGGTGACGTCGAAGTGGATTTTGCGATCTTCGAGCCGCTTCATCAGGCTCCGCAGCTGAATATCGACAATCTCGCGCAGGTGCTCACGACCGAGCGCGTGGAAGACGATGATCTCGTCCACACGATTGATGAACTCGGGCCTGAACTGTTGACGCAGCGCGTCGAGAACCTGCCGCTTGGTTCCCTCGCTGAGCTCGGTCCCCAGTTCAGTGGCGCTCGCTCTCTGGCGGACGATTTCGTCGGCGATGAAATGGCTGCCGACGTTCGACGTCATGATGACGACAGCGTTCTTGAAATCAACGGTGCGACCCTTACCATCCGTGAGCCGGCCATCATCCAGGAGCTGCAGCAGCACGTTGAGCACCTCGGGGTGCGCCTTTTCGATTTCGTCGAACAGGACCACGCAATACGGGCGTCGCCGGACGGCTTCGGTGAGCTGACCCGCTTCTTCGTACCCCACATATCCGGGTGGCGCTCCAATCAGTCGCGAGACCGTGTGCTTCTCCTGATATTCGGACATGTCGATCCGAATCATCGCGTGCTCATCGTCGAAGAGGAATTCAGCGAGCGCGCGGGCCAATTCGGTTTTCCCGACGCCAGTCGGTCCGAGGAAGATAAGGCTGCCAAGCGGACGGTTCGGGTCCTGCAGGCCTGCGCGAGCGCGTCGAATCGCATTGGCCACCGCCCGAATGGCTTCGTCCTGCCCAACCACGCGCTGGTGCAGACGTTCCTCCATCCGCAGCAACTTCTGGATTTCACCTTCCATGAGCCGGCTGACGGGAATACCGGTCCAGCGGCTGACGACCTCGGCGATATCTTCCTCGTCGACCTGCTCCTTCAGCATGCGCTGGTCCTTCTGCAGATCGGCGAGCCGCGCTTCCTCCTCGCGGATCTTGCGCTCGACCTCTGGCAACCTCCCGTACTGCAGCTCTGACGCTTTGCCGTAATCGCCCGCCTGCTGCGCGCGCTGCATCTCGAGACGAACCTGCTCGAGTTCTTCCTTGAGCGTCCTGGCCGACTGAATGGCGGCCTTTTCCTGCTGCCAGTGCGCCGCCAGGCGCGATTTCTCCTCCTTGAGATCCCCGAGTTCCTTGTCGATCTTCTGCAACCGCTCCTGAGACGCCTTATCGGTCTCCTTGCGCAGCGCCTCGCGCTCGATCTCGAGCTGCATGATCCGCCGCTCGACTTCATCGAGCTCGGCCGGCATCGAATCGATCTCCATCCTGAGACGCGCGGCCGCTTCGTCAATCAAATCGATCGCCTTGTCGGGCAGGAACCGATCCGTGATGTAGCGGTGCGACAGGACGGCGGCGGCAACCAGAGCGGAATCCTTGAACTTGACGCCGTGATGGATCTCATACCGCTCGCGCAACCCGCGAAGGATACTGATCGTGTCCTCGACCGTTGGCTCCCCAACCTGGACCGGCTGGAAACGGCGTTCGAGCGCAGCGTCCTTCTCGATATGCTTCCGATATTCATCGAGCGTCGTCGCGCCGATCATGTGCAGTTCGCCGCGCGCGAGCATGGGCTTCAGCATGTTCGCCGCGTCCATGGCGCCTTCAGCGGCACCCGCTCCAACGACAGTGTGCAGCTCGTCGATGAAGAGGATCACCTGGCCGGCGGCGTCCGTCACTTCCTTCAACACGGCCTTGAGGCGTTCTTCGAACTCGCCACGGTATTTCGCCCCGGCAACCAGCGCGCCCATGTCGAGCGCCACCAGCCGCTTGTTCTTCAGTCCCTCAGGAACGTCCTGCCTGATGATCCGCTGCGCGAGCCCTTCGACGACGGCGGTTTTGCCAACGCCGGGCTCGCCGATGAGCACAGGGTTGTTTTTCGTTCGCCGCGAGAGGACCTGAATCACACGCCGGATTTCGTCGTCTCGGCCAATGACCGGATCGAGCTTGCCCTTGCGCGCGAGTTCCGTGAGATCGCGCCCGTAGCGCTCGAGCGACTGGTAAGTCGCCTCCGGGTTCTGACTGGTAACACGCTGCGATCCGCGGATCGACGTCAGCGCCTGAAGAATCGTGTCCTTGGTGATCCCGCGTTGCTGAAGAAGCTTCGCCCCTGGAGATCTGGCCCCTTCCGCCGCGATCGAGACGAACAGGTGCTCGGTGCTGACATACTCGTCCTTCAGCCGCTCGGCTTCCTGCTCGGCGGCATCGGTAACCTTTCGCAGCCGGGCGGACAGGCCGACCTGCGATCCGCCGTGAGCGCGCGGCTGCCGATTCAGCTCCGTTCGGATGGCCGCCGCGAGCGCCGCGGGATCTCCATTCATCTTGCGGACGATCTCCGGAACGATGCCCTCCTTCTGTTCGAGGAGGGTGAGCAGCAGATGTTCCGGAAGGATTTCAGGATGGCCCTCGCGATCGGCGAGCTGCTGCGCGGCGAGGACCGCTTCCTGGGCTTTTTCTGTGTATTTGTTGATATTCATGGCTTCTTCAACGTCACTGTCCGCCGCTTTCCTCCGGCGCCTCGCTCGGGCCGCAGGCGCTAGCTTCTCGCTTCTAGTTTGGCCAGTGCTTCATAGTGTTGTCTCTGGTCCTTCGTGAGCGTGCGAGGGAGTTGCACTTCGACGGTCGCGTAGAGATCGCCGCGGTCGTCTGGCTTGCCGACCTGCGGCATCCCGTGTCCCTTGAGCCTGAAGACCTGGGCGTTCTGCGTCCCCTCGGGAATCTTCAGGCGAACCGACCCCGTGATCGTCGGAACCTGCGCTTCGCCGCCGAGCACCGCCGTGGTGACAGGCACGGGCACATGCGTGTGCAGGTCGTCTCCTTTGCGCTCGAACACCGGATGCGGCTTGACGCGCACGCGCAGATATAAATCACCAGCCGCGCCGCCATTCGATCCGGCAGCCCCTTCGCCAGCGGCACGGACGCGAGATCCGTCCTTCACGCCGACCGGGATGCGAACGTCGACGCTGCGCGCGTGCCCGCCTTCCTTGATTGACATGCGCCGCGTGGCGCCGTGGTACGCCTCTTCGAGCGTCAGCTCCACCTCGTGCTCGATGTCCTGGCCCTTCTGACTTCTCGATCGTCCCCGGGCGCGGCCAGGCTCACGAACGCCGGCTCCGCCGCCACCAAAGAACGTTCGAAAAAAATCAGAGAAGGGATCTTCGTTGCCGAACAGCTCCTGCATCTCCTCCTGGGTCATCGTGCGATAGGCGCCAGGTTCGCCGCCCATGTTGATCGTCCATGCGCCGCCTTGACCCGGGGCGCCGCCAGAGCCGAACGGCGAACCGGCGCCAAACGGTTCACCCTGTTGCTGCGCCTGCTCGTACATCCGCCAGTTGGCGCCCAGTTCGTCGTATTTGCGCCGCTTCGCCGGATCGCCGAGCACTTCGTACGCTTCATTAATCTCCTTGAAGCGCCCCTCCGACGATTTGTCACCCGGGTTCACGTCGGGATGGAACTTGCGCGCGAGCTTTCGAAACGCCTGCTTGATCTCCTTGTCGCTGGCCGACTTGGTCACGCCGAGGGTCTGGTAATAGTCCTTGAATTCCATCAGAGCCCGGCCATCTCGCGAATGCGGGCGATCTCGCGCGCGAGCCGACGGCGCGCGCGCCCGTTTGCGTTGTCTTCCTCAATCAGCGGGAGCAGCGGTTGAATACGCTGCAGGGCTTCGGCAATGCTCACCAGCCGCTGCACGCCCGCCAGATTTACCCCCACCTCGTCAACCAGGTGCTTGATCAGTCGGAGCCGCTCGAGTTCGTCCTCGGAATACAGGCGCATACTGCCGATCGTGCGAGTGGGCCGCACTAATCCCAGCCGCTCGTACTTCCGCAGCGTTTGCGGGTGCATGTCCAGCAGCCGCGCGGCCATGCTGATAAAGTACAGCTCCGGTTCAACCGCCATAGACCAACCATCCCAACATAAACGTTGATACGACCCGTGTCAAGGACGCCAGCCGCTGAATGATCTTCCAACCCGACGATCTGGTCACCATCGGTCTGCTGATCATTCTCGAAGGACTGCTGAGCGCCGACAACGCGCTGGTGCTGGCGGTCATGATCCTGGGACTGCCCCGGCGTGATCAGCAAAAGGCGCTGCGCTACGGTCTGGTGGGCGCGTTCGCGTTCCGAATTACCGCAACGATACTGGCGACCTACCTGATCAAGATTGGCTGGGTGAAGCTGCTCGGGGGACTGTACCTGCTGTATCTCTGTTACAAGCACTTTTTCAGCAGCGGCAGCGCGGAGGAACGGTCCAAGCCAAAGCAAGCTCTACCCTGGATGGGCTTGAGCGCGTTGTGGGGGACGGTCGTGAAAGTTGAACTCGTCAACATCGCGTTCTCCGTCGATTCGATCCTGGTTGCCGTCGCCATGTCACGCAAGACCTGGGTCGTCCTGACGGGGGGCCTGCTGGGGATCGTGGCCATGCGCGTGGTCATCGGGCAGTTGCTCTCGATCGTGCGCCGCTATCCCACACTGGTTGATGCCGCGTTCATCATCATCGCGTGGGTCGGCATCAAACTCTTCATCGAGTACCTGCACTCCGAAGGATTCATTCACCTGGAAGTGAACAAATGGCTGTCGTTTGGGTTGATCGCCGTGATCTTCACCGTCGCGTACCTCATCGCTCGCCGCAAAGGGCCCGTGGAAGACGATGATGCGACGGCGGATCAGGCCGAGGTGTTGCTCAAGGATTAATGGGTGTGTCGATCACGATCCTTCCGTGATCTTCAGATCCAGCGTTTCTGTTTGCCCTTCGGCAAGCGTGAAGCGCTTTGCACGGGTCTTCAGCCGATCGAGCAGATCCGGATCGCCCCAGGCTCCGGACTCGATGTAGTCGAGGGCCACAGCATAGTAGGTGCCCGGAGGCATGTTGCTGATTTTGAAGCGGCCGTCTTGATCCGGCCGTGCGCCCGCAACCCAGCGCGACATCGGGAAGGTCCAGTGGTCGGGGTCGTCCGAGAACACCACGACGGTGTAGTCCCTCGTCAGTTCGCCGTTGGCCGTTGTCACGCCGCCGGTAATCTCGGTGGTCTTCGACGTCAGCACGATCTCCAGATTCGAGAGTTGCTCACCGGCCTTGAAATCCACCCCGGAATCGGTCACGTCGGTTCCGTTCACCCGGACCGACTTGAGCGCCCATCCTTGCGGCAGGTTCCCCACGCGAATGATTCGGTGGCCGGCGAGGCCTTTCAGTTCGAACGTGCCGTCCGCTTTGGCGGTGCCGCCGCTTGCCCCGACCATGATGGGACCATCGGACAGATCAGGCGTTGCGTTGATTCGGATCGACTGGATATTCGCTGGCTTCGAACCGCTCTCAAAAGACAATCGTCCCGCCGCGGTCGATCCTTTCGTCGTCACCACGGCGACATTGGCGATGTCCTCCCCGGCCACCGTCAACGGCAGCGACGCAAACTCCGCATCATCGCCGCCCGGGCCACCGATCGTTGCCGTGAACGTCATGTTGCCGCCCGCATCGGAGGTCTGGATGCGCATTGAGCGCGCGTTGAGCGTGTACTCGCCGGGTGCGACGCCATTCAGTGTGAACAGCCCGTCTTTGGTGGTGCGAGCGGACGCTCCCATCATCATCATGCCGATATCGCCGCTGCGGCTGGCAGGGAGCAGATTGACCATTGCGGTCTCAACCGGCTTACCGTCGGCACTGACAACCATGCCTGAAACCTTGGCCAGGCGAACCGGCAGCAGCGCGAAATCTGTCTGTTGCGCCTCCTGACCGAGCGCCACGACAACCTTCTGCGCTTCGGAGGCGGAGGGGGTGCCGGGATAGTACGTCGGCGCGTAACCGGAGCCGGGATTCGACCCGGTGGGCCCGCCCGTGGCCCCCATCACATCGAAGATCATGGTCTCGGCATTGCGGAGGGTCGCGCTGACGAAGTAATCACCTGGCGGCAGCCCGTACATCCGGTACTGCCCCAGATCGTTGGTCTGACTCATTCGACCCGCCGGCACGAGACGTCGTCTCCCGCCCATCCACGTTTGCCGCATCGCCGTGACCATGGCATCAGCAACGGGTTCGCCGAACTCGTCGACGATGCGGCCGGAAATGACGCTCCCGCGCGGCATGTTGATGTCCGCTTTGTCGAGCACCTGCTTGTCTGCGAGTTCGATTTGTCGTCCTTGTTCGAAAGGCCGCGTCTGGCCGTACTGGACACTGACGTAGCCGGACTTTGTCGCACTCAAGGAGAACCGGCCGGCAGGCAAGTCTCGAAATTCGTAACGCCCTTCGGCGTCGGTCAGCGCGGCTTTCGACCCGATGTCAGGTCCGCTGATGCGCACCTGCGCACGGCGAATCGGCGTACCCGTTTCCGCGGCGACAACCCTGCCGCGGAGGCGACCCGTTCCGGTCTTGAACTGCCGGGCACCCGGCATGCCCGGCAACTGAATGTCGCCTGGTGGTCCCGTGATCACGATCTGTTGGCGAGCCTCGGCGGGGGCCATCGCGCCGAGAAAGGTCAGGAGCAACGCGACGCGAAGCGTTCTGGAACTACACATATGCAAAGCCTCGGGAGCGGGGAAGTGCTTTGGGAATTGTGCCATGCCCGAGAATCGTGAGGCGGGTTAAATATGTAAAAGTGCAAGCGGAACCCCGCGCTCGTACCGCCGCGATACCTGGATAACCACATCCGCCATCATGTCCAGAAACCGCGGATGATCGTTGACGGCCGCCGCACGCGTCATCGAAAGGCCGACGTCGCGGCAGGTCTGGGCAGCTTCGACGTCCAGGTCGAACAGGACCTCGATGTGGTCGCAGATAAACCCGATGGGGCAGAGCACAGCTGCCTGCAGCCCGTGTGTCGCCGCATCGGCGAGGTATTCCGAAACATCAGGACCAAGCCACGGATCCTCAGGCCGGCCGCTGCGGCTCTGGTAGACGCAGGCATACGAGCGCCGCACGCCATCTTCGCGTGCGACGGCTTCACTCACCAGGCGCGCCGTCTCTTCGAACTGCGCTCGATACGGATAACGTGCCGCCTGGGACTCAGGAATGCTGTGCGCCGTGAACACCAGCTGCGCCCCGGCGGCGAGTAACGGTGGCTGCGTGGCGATTGCCGCGAGCGCACGCTCGGCACACGCCGCGACATAGCGCGGATGCGCATGCCAGTCGCTCACGTAGAGCACGTCGATGTCCGGCAAGCCGGTCCTTCGAAGATGTGCTTTCGCGTCTCGCACATTCTCACGATACTGCGCGCAGCTCGAATAGCTGCGGTGCGGCGCCGCGATGAACGCAATCGCACGTCTCACACCGTGGCTCGCCATCTCGGTCAACGTGTCGGCCAAAAAGGGGTGCCAGTTGCGCATCCCGACGTAGACGGGAAGATCGAGGGATGCCCGACGGAGGCAATCCTGCAAACCCGCGGCCTGTCGCCGCGTGCATTCGGTGATGGGAGAGACACCGTTGAAGATCGCGTAATGCTCGGCGACCTCGAGCAGGCGCGACCGCGGCACGCGGCGTCCTCTCACGACGTTTTCAAGAAAGGGCATCACGTCCGAGGGCCCTGCGGGACCGCCAAACGCGATGATGAGGACGGCGTCGAACGAAGAGGGCACGCTTGGGCAATTATAATGACGCGTTGAAAACACTCTTCAACCTTCCACGACCAGTCTGGCTGCTTGGCTGGGTCAGCTTCTTCACCGACACTGCGAGTGAGATTGTTTATCCACTGCTTCCGATCTTTTTGACCCGGGTGCTTGGCGCGGGCGCGATGTCACTCGGGATCATCGAGGGCACCGCAGAGGCGGCCAATAGCGTGCTCAAGATCTGGTCCGGATACTTTGCCGACAAGACTGGCGCACCCAAGCGTCTCGTCCTCGCCGGATATGGATTGTCTTCCGCCGTCCGGCCGCTCATTGCCTTCACGACAGGGTGGCCGCAGGTTCTGGGTGTGCGATTCGCCGATCGGCTGGGCAAGGGCATCAGAGGCGCGCCCCGCGACGCGATGCTGGCGGTGTTCGCCGGCACGGCGAACCGTGGCCTCGTGTACGGATTTCACCGCGCCATGGATCACGCCGGGGCCGTTCTTGGTCCACTGCTCGCGTCAGCATTTCTGTACTTTTATCCGGGTGAGTACCGCACGCTTTTCGCGCTCACGATCATCCCGGGCGTCATTGTCATCATCATTCTGGCGAGGGTTCCTGAGCCGACGACAACTCGCAAATCCCAACCCCTTACTCCCACACCGGACGGATCGACGCGGATGTGGGTAACGGTGGCCGCTGGCGGTTTCCTCGGCCTCCCGCGCGACTTGTATCGCGCCTTCCTCGTGATTCTGGTTTTCAGCCTCGGCAATGCCAGCGACGCGTTTCTCCTGCTGCGGCTGAGCGACCTCGGTGTGGCGACGTTCTGGATCCCACTGCTGTGGTCGGCTCTCCACGTCGTCAAGAGCACCGCTTCTGTGGCCGGGGGACATCTCTCCGATCGACTCGGCCGCCGCCATGTCATCGCGCTCGGCTGGGCTGTCTATGCGGCTGTGTATGGGGCGTTCGCCGTATTCAACGCGCCGGCGATCGTCATCGCCGTGTTCCTCATCTACGGTTTGTACTTCGGGCTGACAGAGGGTGTCGAAAGGGCGTGGGTGGCGGATCTTGCGGCGCCGGCGGTTCGCGGCACGGCCTTTGGCGTCTACAACGCGGTGCTCGGACTCGGCAGCCTGGCGGCGAGCCTGCTCTTCGGCGCAATTTGGACGCGCGTCTCGCCTCCGGCTGCGTTTTCCACTGGCGCTGTTCTGGCGGGACTCGCGACTGTGCTTTTGTATCTCGTGGGCCCGCGGCCAACTCCCGCACATTGACTGGCTCGTTCACACGAACTGCAGCCGTCTGTATTCCCGCGTGACACATCCGTTGCCGGATCGAACGCCGAGAGCCTGCGAACCCGCCACTGCATTGCGATAATCAGTGAATCGCAACTGGCGTCTCACTTGCACGCCAAGACGTACCCAAGAAACATCCAGTCAGGAGGTAGGTATGGCCGAGAAACGCAGTACGGAAACCAGCGAGCGCTCACAGTCCGAGCGCGGGCTGTCACGCTCGTCTGAATCCAGCCGCGGCCTCGCCCGCCGCGACCCGTTCGATCTCTTTGAAGCCGGTCCCTTTGCGATGATGCGTCGAATCCAGGATGACTTCGATCGTCTCTTCGGCGGGTTCGGCTTTGGTCAGGGGTGGGGCGCGCCTGTCGCCGAACGCCAACGGATGGACTGGACCCCAGCCATCGAAGCGTTCCAGCGGGGCAACGAGTTTATCGTCCGCGCGGATGTGCCCGGGCTCTCGCGCAACGATCTCACCGTGGAGGTGGGCGACGAAGCGCTGACGATCCGTGGCGAACGGAAATACGATCACGAAGAGGAGCGCGAAGGCGTGTTCCGAAGCGAGCGAAGCTACGGCAGTTTCTATCGCCTCGTCCCGCTTCCAGAAGGGGCCGTCAGTGAAAGTGCGAAAGCGAACTTCAAGGATGGCGTGCTCGAGATTGTGATTCAGGCGCCATCTCAGGAAGTGCGACGCGGACGCCGCATCGAGATCGGCGAAGGCAGCACGCAGCAAAGGGGCAGTCAGAGCGAGCAGCGGAAGTAGTCCGGCTGGACTCGCTGACGGCGATTCACGACCCTTCGACAAGCTCAGGGTCGTCCCAAGCTTCGTCGAGGGACGAAGGACACGAAGGGACGAAGTTCAGTTCTTCGTCTCTTCGTGGTCTTCGTGCATGCCGCAGGCAATGCGTTGAACATCGTCCGGCCGACGTCGCTCGCTGAAAGCGAGTGCCGTTCTGCGCAGCGGCAGCAGGCGCCGCATCCCTGCTATACTTGTCTCTCTCCCCGCCTCGTCTGCACCTGATATGAAACGCATTCTCGTCACGAACGATGATGGTGTCCGCTCCGAGGGCATTCACGCGCTCGCGCGTGCGCTCTCGCGTCTCGGCGACACAATCATCGTTGCGCCGCATGTGGAGGCCAGTGCCATTGGACACGCACTGACCCTGCGACGGCCGCTGCGCCTCGAGCAGCTCGAGGCCCGCGTCTACGAAGTGGACGGCACGCCAACCGACTGCGTGAACGTCGCGATTGCAAAGCTCCTCAACGGCGCGCCCGATCTCATCGTGTCCGGGATCAACAAGGGATACAACCTCGGAGACGATGTGACCTATTCGGGGACCGTAGCCGGGGCGCTCGAGGGAGCGCTGCTGGGGATTCCGGCTATTGCCGTGTCGCTCGAGCGCAGTCTGGACGTATACGACTTCGAGCATGCGGCGGCGGCAGCAACGCAGGTCGCCGAGGCCGTGCTGATCCGCGGCTTGCCACCTCGCACCTTTATTAATATGAACGTCCCGCCTGGGCGTCCCAAGGGCTTCCGGATCACGGTCCAGGCGCGCCGCAATCATGTGACGGTTGTGGACGAACGGGTGGATCCCCGCGGGCGCGCGTATTACTGGATCGAGGAAGGGCAGAACAACTGGACGCCGCACGACCGATCGGATTACCAGGCGGTGAAAGACGGGTACGTTTCAATCACGCCGCTGCAGCCCGATCTGACCGATCACGCCGCGCTCTCCGCGATCGAAGAACTCTCGCTCGCGGCGAAGGTCGAATAAGCGCCCCGATTTCCGCGCGGTATTCGCAGGTCGCTGAGGAGGATTCGGGGTTTTCGTCCAACCTGCGGTACAATGGCCGTTCGGCGGTTCCCGACCGTCGGACCTTCCCGCGCACAACTCGCCTGTCGGGGCGTGGCTCAGCCTGGTAGAGCACTCGGTTCGGGACCGAGGGGTCGGTGGTTCGAATCCACTCGCCCCGACCAATCTTGGCGGGTCTATTCCGGGCACATGGGTAACAGTTCATTCCGGCCCCCAGCGTCAGGATAGTTGTCGCTCGCATGCGGTTGAAAAGCGGGGCGAGCAGGCGACGACCGAAATTTGCGGAGCTTCTGCGTCGCTCGACCCGGGACTGCGCCGTCGTGGATTCGCGGAGTCGATGGATTTGACAACTGGAGCCAAACCGATCAGGTGCGGCTCTTGGCTTGGCATGTCCATGTCCATCAAGGACGCGACCGCTTTTCGGTCGCCGATCTCAAAGAGTGCTACGACACTCTTCACGCAGTCCAGCCGTCGAACATTTCGCAACTCCTCGCGGCTCTGGCCAACAAGAGCACTCGGGAAGTCCTGCGCGACGGCCGCGGGTACTATCTCGAACGAAAGCTCCGTGAAAAGCTGGATGCGCGCTACGGCAACCGCGCCGCAACGATCGTTGTGCATGAACTTCTGCGTCAGCTTCCGGCGAAGCTGTCGGACGCCGCAGAACGAGATTTCTTGGACGAGGCCATCAGGTGCTTTCGCACCCAGGCCTTCCGCGCAGCGATTGTGATGTCGTGGAATTTGGCGTACGACCACCTCTGCGTGCACATCATCAAGAACCGATTGAGCGACTTCAATACGGCGTTGCCCAAACGCGTAGGCAAAGCGACACCAATTACGACTCAGGACGAACTGACGGAACTGAAGGAATCGCAAGTGCTTGACGTTTGTCGTACAGCACACATCACGAGCGGGAACGTCGGGAAAGTTCTTGCAGAGAAGCTCACGAAGCGAAATCTTGCCGCTCATCCTTCAGGCATCAGTTTCAATCAGCTTCAAGCTGAGGAGTACATCACGGATCTGGTCAACAACGCTGTCCTCAAGATCTAGGTCCACAATGACGCGGCCACCTGCTGGGTTCCTTAGCCATTCCACCGTTGATGCAGACATCGCGCGTCGACTCGCGCGTGACCTTCGAGATAACGGAGTCGATGTTTGGTATGCGGAATGGGAACTAAGACCCGGGGACAGTCTGCGCCGCAGAATAGATGAGGGGGTCGACCGGGCGACACACTTTCTCGTTCTCCTAACGACGGCGAGTCTCGCGTCCGAGTGGGTGCACATCGAGCTCGATGCTGCAATGGTTAACAGGATCTCCGGCAAGTGCCGGCTGATTCCCGTACTGCTCGGAATCCGTGCCGAGGATGTGCCAGCAACCTTACGAGGTCTCGTGTGGGTGTCTTTGGATCCGTACGAAAGCGGTGCTCGCAAGCTGATCGAGGTCTGCCATGATATTTCGCGTAAGCCGCCACTTGGCGCAGCACCCAATTGGGCCAGCGAGCGCCCGCTCCCGAACGCAGGGCTATCGCCGCATGCGCAGCGCCTCGCCGCGTTCTTAAACCTGAACTCGAAGGAAGGACTGGACCATGAGTACGTGGAGCAGCAGGCCTTGCTTGACGCACTGGAGCTCACGCCAGAGGGGTTGGGTGGTGCGGCGAGCGAGCTCGAGGACCTGGGTTTGGTGGAGCTGTTGAAGACAATGGGATGTGGGCCCGCCGGGTTCTCGGACCTCTCACCGACCGCTACCTTCTTCATCGTGACGGATCCGCTACTTCAAGACTGGAATCCGAGTGAGGACGCGACGACGCTGGCCGCTGCTATGGTCAATAGCGGTGAGGACCACGCGAGTCTGGCTGAAATGGACGCGCTTTTGGGTTGGGGGCCTAGGAGGATCGATCCGCGCCGCCGCGTACCTGTCGCTACAAGGAATCATTCGACCGCTTGAGGAAATGGGTAGCGGCTCGTATGCGTTCACGTCGGCAGCCGTCGGTTATCGCACGCGAAGATTCGCAGAAGGAACTTAGTTCCCCGTCAGATGGAATTTGGGCAAACTTTGGGAAAGGTTTCCGGCAGAACGCGCCCAATGCGCGTCGGCTGAGGCCGGGCGCGACGCATGGGCGATCCGGAAAGACGGGCTCAGATCGCAAGGGCCGTAGGGATTCCGGACCGCTTCGGGACCGAGGGGTCGGTGGCCTGTCCCGCCGTAGCTTCAGCGGAGGCGGATTCGAATCCACTCGCCCTGACCAATCTTGGCGCTCGGCGCCAACGCTTCGCGTCGGTTCCCTCCGGCGCCTCGCTTAGACTCGCTCCACTCGCTCCCGCTTCGCCGGTCGCTCCGTTCCGCTCGCGGTGGCGCGTCCATTCCGATCACATGGGTGGCAATTTATTCCTGCCGGAGACAGAGGTAATACTTTCGACCCAGAACGGGTTTTCGATCGGTTCCAACCTACACGCCTCGTCGTCAAAATAGCCGTAGCGCGATCTCGCCGAGGACCTGCAAAGGACGACAGAGGCGTTGGTTTCGGCGCTGCCGAACTCGTCAGGGGCAACGCGCAGTTTTCTTGATCTGACGTCGCTGCCATCCCCGGCCGCACTCGTCTCGCAGAGATGTCCGGCGGCGTCCGGTCACGGCCTGCGGATTGCGTAATGAAGGTTGGTGAGAACCCCGCACGTCCGCGAGCTCGTCGGGTGAGCCACATGGTTACGAGCCAAGACAAACGATTTCAGCAGGATCCGCCCGGTGATCAACTCGAGGCGATTCTCGAACGAGCGCTAACTGCTTATCATCGCCACGAACTCCACGGCGGCGCCCGCTGGGTGGGGCAGCAGGTCCTCGATGACGAGCTCGTACCGGTCGCGCGTGAAGCCTTTCTGGACGCAGACGATTTACCCGCCGATTGCGACGTACTGCAGGCTCTCAATGAGCCAATGCAGCTACTCGGCGAGGGATACCACGTTATCGCCCTGGTAGAGCCCGGCCGCCGCTTTGTCGTGAAGTACGCGAAACACGCGACGCCTGTTCCGCCGCTTGCGCCGTCGGCGCCAGCATCTCGGCAGGAATGGGAGCACGATTACGGCGTACGACCCGACGGATCCTTGCACCCCGCAATCTGGCAGCACATCCGCGCCTTCGAAGCATATGGCCCGCTCGCGGTGCCCAGCCGCATCTATATCTCTGACAGCGGGCTGAATTCTCTCTCCGCTGACGAGCGGAGGGCTTTGGAACGGTTCCGCTCGATCGGCATCGTGCGTTCGCTCGGGAGCGATCCGCGGCTGCTCCGAGTGAGCTACCCGGACGATTTTCCGCAGGAGAAGCGGGCGGCCGAGCGCCTCCTGGTGTCGATCGTGGTGGTGCAGCCCCTGGTCACACCGCTCTCGACCGCGATTGAAGAGTCGCTGCGGGCAGGTGATGTCGCAGCCGCCCACTATCTGGAAGCGCGCTACCGTGAGTTCACTCAGCAGCTGTGGCGCTGCGGCGTGTCGCACCTCGACTTCTCCATGCTGAACATTGCCAGCGTCGGCTCTGGCCCGACCGAGCGTCTGCAAATCTTCGATCCGCACATGGGACAGATCGAGGTCGCCGACGGCGCGCGTGAGGTTCGGGATCCTCTGTGGGTACGCCCGCCGGAGGAACGCACGATCGATAACGTCCTGCAGTCTTCGCGTGACGGCAGCCGCTGGGCGCTCTGGCGCGTCCAGCAGGACGTCACGGGCTCTGAAGACGTCCCGGCAGAAGGAGCCGCAGCAGCCACTGCGCTCGTGCGTGATTTTCACGCTGAATCCGAGGGGATCGAGGAAGGACGAGGATCATTCGGTTTCGAGCGCTTCGATCAAACGTGGCAGCAGCGTCCCACTCACGTCGTCAATACCGTGATGCACGCTCAGTTGTGGGCGCTCGTCAGGCATCCGGTCGGTGAGCTGATTCGCTCGGTGTTCGATCCCGCAACGCCCGACACGGTGTATGACCGCTCAGTCGCCGTACTGGGGATGCACCAAGACCGCCCGCTGGCGCAGTTTCGGGCCGGCCTGAGGGTCTACGAGAATCGGCCGCTCCTTGTGATCGCAAATGTGGCAGACGATGCGTCGGGCCTCGTGAAGCATTGGGGCCGGCTGCGGCTCCCGGAGGAACTGGACCTGCAGGACGACCCGGCCATCCACTATCACCTTCGCGACCTCTTCACCGGAGAGGTGTACGTCCGGCCCGGAGACGACCTGGCTCGGCGCGGACTCGTCATCGGTCTCGCGCCGTACGAGCTGCACGTCCTTCAGGTGGAGGACATCAGCGTGGCCGATATGGCCGCTGAGCGGAGCCTGGCCGCGCATCGCGACATCGCGGAGTTTCTCAGAGACTGCACCAAACGCGTAGGGGTGGTGGGCGACGTCCACGGCGAGCTGCAGGCGCTCAAGGAAATCCTGCTCGCCCTCGGTTTCATTGATGTGCACGGCCACTGGTCCGCACGCGACGGGACGCTCGTGCTCACGGGAGACGTGGGCCACGGGCGCCATCTCCAGGAAGTGTTCGACTTTATCCATGGCCTCGCCACGCAGGCGCACAGGTTGGGGGGACGGATCATATGGACGTTGGGCAACCACGATTTGTACGAGGATCGGGACGGTGGACAGGGCGGCGAGGACTCCTTGGGTTATCGACTGTGGCCGAGGATCCGGGAGGCTGCGCTGCATCCGGAGCGACATCCGGGTTTGACGGTGCAGGCGGCGTACTTCGAACACGGCAAGCTGTTCGTGCACGCAGGCGTCCTTCCTAACATCGTCGAGCTCGCGATGCGCGAGCGCGGAGCACGCGACGCGGGGACCGTCGCATCGTACGTGAACGACGTGCTGCGCCGGACGCTTGTCGAACGAGAGCGAATCCGGGCACGGGATCTGCCCCACGAAATCTTCCATATCGGAACGAGTCACGCTCGAGAGCGGCGTATGCCCGACGAGGTCGGGTACGAGCCGGCCGGTGTATTCACGCCAGACCTTCGTGAAGTGGACCACTACCGTTACCACGCGCACCTGCTGCCGCAGGTCGTCGGCCACACCGCGAGCCACAGGGGGGAAATTCGCTACTCCCCGGGTTCATGGCTGGGGCGGGACTACATCGCGATCGATGTCGGGCGCCAGCACGGGACCGGTAATGGAGGCCTCCTTCTGACGGACTTCGGGTGGGTAGCCGTCACCCCCGACGGTCCTGCGCGGCTCGTCGAGGTCACGCCCCTGTTCGTCGAGCTGGCCCGCGAGGCAGCGAGCGAGGCCTGGCGTGAAGAGCAGGGCGAGGCACACGTGAGGCGAATGCTCAGCAGGTACTTCAAGGCTGCAAAGCCGAAACGGAAAACGTTGGGGGATGTTCAGGAAGTCCTCTTCGCGGATCTCGCGCCGGCGCAGGTCGTCGCGCTCGAGCGTTTCCTCACGTCGATCCGCCAGACCGGCCGGTGCGTCATTGTCACCGACTTGGACGAGGTGCTGACGGCCTTCTCGGGTGGCCCCCTCGAGGGGGACACGATCGAGGTGCTCGCGGACTACCTCGGCGCCGGAGGCGTCCTCGTGTTCAGTACGGATACCGCCTTCGACTGGCTTTACGCCCAGCTCCTTCGGCCTCTTATCGTCAACCTCGGACCGCGCTCGCCACTGCTCGCAAGCGTTCTGCTCATCTTGTCGGGGGGCACCGAGATCTTTGCCTTCGAAGACGGCGGGTACCGGCTCATCTCGAATTCGGCCAGCCGTGAGAGGTCGAGCGGTTTCGATGTGCTGGTGGGACTCTCAAAGGAGCCACGCCTGCAAGGAATGCCGACGGTCGATCCAGGACGCGCGGCATACATCGGGGATTCCAGGGCACCCAACGGGATCGATTACGCGATAGCTGGCGGAATAGGCACCGTCATTGACGTCGGCGATGCCATGCTCGACGTGGCAGGCAAGCCCATCATCAGTCTTCACCGCGGATACCATCGAACAATAGATGTGTTCGTCGCGGCAATAGCGGCCATGCACGAGTCCGGTCGGGCCGCTCTTCCTCCGAGCCAGCCCGAGGTCGGCCATACGGTGCTGTGGACGTTTGAGCGGCCGCTCTTCTCACCGGGACACCGGCTCCGCGTTCGCGTCCCCGGCAGTGGTTTCGTGCATGCAGGTGTTGCCGGTTCGGACGGCACCTGGGCCCCGGTTTATAACGTGCCGCTCGTGCCACTGCCGGAGGGCGGCTACGAGGCTGTACTGCCATCCGACGTCAATGTGTTTACTTTCTTCTGGACAGAGGCGCCGTGGACACCCGGCCATCCTGGACACTGGGAGCGCGGCCGGAACGGAGCCAGTGTGTTCAGGGCCCGCGCGGACTAGGGGCGGGCACAACGCGCCGGCACAGGGCACGCATCGTGCTCCATGTACCATCAAGGAAGCAGGATGAAACTATGCATTGCGCCTTTTCCGAAATGGGGGAGCCATGAACTCAGCAGAACGAGCGCACGAAATCGTTTCGGCCATCATCGACATGTGCAAGGTGGACTTCGGCGACAAACGGCCGCAGGTCGAGTTGTACGTGCAGACCCATCTCGACGAAATCGAACGAAGGGCGGCGGAAAAGGCCGTTGCAGTGCATCGCGAGAAAACAACCGAGGCCAGCGACAAGGTGTTGTCAGAAACGACCATCGGCTCGCCGACCGGGAAACGTTGAATGCCGTTGAGTCCGACGCATGGATACCGAGAGCGTCGCTTCTGCCAATGCCTGATCGGCTCTTACTCCTCCGCCCGGCCGCGCAGCAGCACCGCTGGTGCCTGACTGTGAGGACAGCGCCGCCCTCTGGCTCGCGATCAAGCCCAATAGGCGGTCGTCATGGAATCGCTGTATTTGATTCGGTAGGACGGCGGCCAGTCACAGCAAACGCCATGAAAACGCCGCTCACGAGGGCCACGACGGCACCGGCCCGGAGGAGGGCGGGACGCATGGTCTCCCATTCAAGAACGGTGCGCGCATGCTCAGGCCCGAGGAGCGTGGCCGAGATACCTTGCATGCACATGAGGGCACCTAACAAACGCAGAGTCTTTGGCGCACGAGAGGCCGTGGCGCTCAGGATCACCACGAGCCCCATCGCGAGACGGACGGCGCCGGCCGTGTAGAGTCCAGTTGGCGTGGCGAAGTACTGGCGCCGTGCCGCGGTCACGCTATCCGGTGAAACGAGGCCGACCGCGCCGACGCCCACGGTAAAGAGGGCCACGAGCAACGCAGCGACCCTTACGAGTGGCTCTATCCGAGCCCACGAACGAATGGTCGCCATGCGCTGATTGTAGTTCCCTGCGCGGCTTTCTCTAACTCCGATTCCGAGCAAGTTCTCGAATGTGGTGGATCGGCACGCCAGTCTCGAACCAACGGCACGCGGCTCCCCCGCGAAGTGCGCCAGCTACCTATTTCGCGCGGCGCAGGCGTGCTCGCCATGGCTCATGCCGCATCACGATCGCCGTGAGATTCGGTGCGACCCGCTCGCAGCGCTTCGGCGCGCTCCTTGATCCCGAGTAACATCCGCCGGGTCATGAGGAATCCCGCAGGCTCGATCGCATACGTGAGCAGCTTGGCCGAGACCGTCTGTGTGCGGACGCGGCTGCGCGACACGAGTCGTGTTCGTTTGCCGTCAACCGCGTAGAGGCCGAACTGCCACACCCAATCGAAGCCCCCCATGTTCCGCATATCCAACACGAGCGCGCGAAGGGGTTCGACGACGGCCACTGGCCAGTTCGGACCCTGTCCGAGGGGAATTTCGTCACCCACGGCGAGGTGCTGAAACTCCGGGAGGATACGGGTGGCACTCGGCCGATCCAGGTAGCCGAACAGCCGGTCGAGCCAGTCGTAGCTGTACAGACCGCCGCGCTGGTAGCCGATCTGCACCAGCCAGGGCCAGATGTCTTCCGGCGGTGCGTCGACGCTGACGGCCATCGTGCCTGAATACGTCGGATTCGCGAGCAGACTGTCGCCCGCCATGACGCGCGACAGATCGGACGGAGTGGCACCCCAACGGCTCATCCACCGCCGCATCGGAACCCAATACAGCACCGCAACCGTGAAAACCACGAGGAGGATCGGAACCATGGGGATCTCCTTTCTGCTGACGCAGAGGCCAACTACGCCACAGAGCGCTCGGTCATCGCGCCTCGATCGTCAGTTCGTGCCGAATGAGACATGGCCATCTCCGCTCGCCTGGCAATGCCAAGCAGTTGCTTCCGTTGCATGATGAAGTGCACCACCCAGACGAGGACTCTCGTCAGCAGCAACGGCAGCCCGTGGAATCGATACCCGGGCCCGCCTCGCGCGCGCACAAGCAAACGCGTCACGCCGGGTGCCACTTCGTCGAGACAGAACGTCCACGTCACCTCGTTCGGCGTCGGCCAGCCAAGCATCAACACCCGCTCGGGTTCGATCGCCACCAACACGAAGCCCTCCGTTGCGCCCGGCAGTGCCGGGAAGATCGTCCCCACGGCCGGATGCTGCAGCTCCGGCACGATACGCGTGGCGCTCGGCTGCCGGCCGTTGTCGAGCCAGTCGTAGCTGTACCAACCGGCGCGAGTGCCAGCCCCCATCTGCACAAGCCACGGCCACACGTCACGGGGCGGCCGTTGAATGGTCACGCCGTGCGTCAGCGTGTCAATGGCCTGTGGAATTCGCTCGTCACCTGGAAGTGCGCGCGTTTTTTCTTCGCGCGTAGCGCCTACCGATCTCGGCGAGCTCGCGAGCGTCGCCCAGTCGTACCGCCAGATGACGGCAATCGCCCAGACCATCACCAGCGTGCTCGTGACAGCTGCCACGAGCCCGCCAGCGTTCGGCGAGGCCGTCACGAAGTTGAACGACGCGTGCCACAGTACCGCCGCAAGCACGCTGCCGCCGCTGCTGTTGTACAGCCAGGTCAGTACGATTGCTCCAGCGAGCACGCCCAAGAAGAATCCGGGCAGGATTCCAAGACCCATGGCGGTGTAGCTGGGCACGTAAAAGAACGCAGGCAGATGCCAGCCCGCCCAACCAATCGCGAGGAGCAGAGTGCTCGACATGGCCGAGTGCGTTCGCTGCAAGCGGGGCAACGCAAAGCCTCGCCAGCCGAGCTCCTCACCGGCGCCGCTGGTAAGGAACCAGAGTCCCCAGGCGGCCACGCCCAGGTCAGGCAGGAAATTGACGTGTCCGAGCGATGTCCAGGTCGGCCCCGTCTGGCCGGCAATCCGGGCCACGATCAGGGCGATGACGAACAAGAGCAGGGGGGAACCGACTCCGACGGTCCACCAGAAGATCCGGCGAGCGACCGATCTCGGTTCGGCGCGCTCGGCCGCTGCTCCTGGCTCCCGCAGCAGTCGTGCGATCAGTAGTGCCGCCGCTGCCGGCCCGAAAGCCGTCAGGTAGTGGAGCCACCACGGAAGACGGTCAGCGACAACGCCTTGCGCCTGCAGGGCGAGCGGGACCGCAATGCTCCACGACGCGATGTACGCCACGAAGAAGTACGACGATAGCGGATGCCGTTTGACCCAGTCTTTCATGCCGCCCCTCCCTCTCGATTCGGCGTCGGGACAGACCTTCGCGACGTGCGTTCCAGAACGCATGAACCTTGCCTATTCGCCTGTCACTGGAACATGGACGCGCTGCGGCCGAGAACCTCGAGTCGTGCGGAATAACCCGCGTCGACGTGCGGAATAATGCCGTAGCGGTGCCAGATTTCCGGCGGGGCTTCATTCGGCCGTGTACTCGACAGGCGTGAGAGAATCGTTCCTCGTTCGTCGCCATGGCTGAACACATCGGGATCGTCGCCTGCGGCGCTGAAGGGCCGGCCCTCTGCTATCGGACGATCTGCGCCGAAGGCGGCGAGCTGCTCGGGCCGCACGTGCATCCTGAGATCACGATTCACGCCCACTCCCTGGCGGCGTACTTGACGCATATCAACCGCGGCGACTGGCAGGCGGTCGCAGGATTGATGCTGGCGTCCGCACACAAGCTCGCCAAGGTTGGTGCCCATTTCTTGATTTGTCCGGTCAATACCATCCACCAGGCCTTGCCGTTGGTCGAACCGCACTCGCCATTGCCGTGGCTGCACATTGCGGACGTCGTCGCCGATGAGGCGGTCCGCCGCGGCTTCCGCCGCGTTGGTCTGACCGGCACGCGCTGGCTGGTCGAGAGCGGCGTCTATCCAGAAAAGCTCGCCGCGCGCGGCCTGGAGTACATTCGCCCCAACCGCGCTGACCGCGACGACATCAACAGGGTCATCCTCGATGAACTCGTAAGAGGCGTGTTCACGGACGAAGCGGTCGGTCGCTGCCAGCGCGTCATCACACGGTTGAAGGACGAAGGCTGCGACGCCGTGATCCTCGGCTGCACCGAGATTCCGTTGATCATGAACGACTCGAACTCGCCGCTGCCGACGCTCGATTCCACACGCCTGCTCGCCCGCGCGGCGTTGCGACGCGCGGCAGCGCCGCACGCGGATGTGGCCGAACGGTCCGCTGCTTCTTGAGGAGTCACCATGTGCGAACGGGACCAATGTGAAAAAGATCGACTGGAGTCTGAGGCGCGAGGATTGGTGACGCGCCGGCTATTCGGTGTCCTCATCGGCGCAGGGATCGGCCGTTTGCTCGCGCTCTACGGAAAGGCGCTGGCGTAGGCTGCCATCAGCTGATGACGCCTGCCGACCGTCTGCGTGCTCTCCTCGAACGCCCTGGGATACTGGTGATGCCGGGCTGTCACGACGCGATGTCCGCTCGCTTGATCGAAGAGGCGGGGTTCGAGCTGGGCTTCATGAGCGGGTTTGCTGTCTCCGCGGCGCGGCTCGGGATGCCCGACACCGGACTGATCTCGTACGGCGAACTGGTCGATCAGGGCCAGAACATCTGCCGCGCCGTCTCGATTCCCATGATCGGCGATGGCGACACCGGGTTCGGCAGCGCGCAGAACATCAAGCGGACGGTGCAGGGCTACGAGCGCGCCGGGTTCGCAGCCATCATGCTCGAGGATCAGGTCGCGCCGAAACGATGCGGACACACGGAAGGGAAGTCAGTGGTCGGCCGCGATGAGGCGCTCACGCGCATTCGAGCCGCAGTCGATGCGCGTGACGCCGGCACCGGCATTTTGATCATGGCCCGCACGGATGCGCGCGCGTGTATCAGCCTCGAAGAAGCCATCGCGCGTTGCCGGCTGTTTCGCGAGACTGGCGCCGACATCACATTCCTCGAGGCGCCACTCGACGAGCAGGAGATGCGCCGATACTGCATCGAGGTCGACGGTCCCAAGATGGCCAACCTGATCGAGGGGGGCAAGACTCCGCTGCTCTCGCCGTCGCGGCTCGAGGGGATCGGCTACAAGATCGCGGTCTACCCCTTGACGCTGCTCAACGTGTCGATCCAGGCGATGCGGACCGCACTCGTCAGCCTCGCACGATCCGAGCGCCCCGCGGCGGCAATGGACTTCGAGGATCTGAAGAAAGCCGTCGGTTTTCCGGCGTACTTCGCGGAGGAGGCGCGCTACGGCCGCGCTACGTAACCCCGAGCCCCGAAACCCGAGCCCCGAAACCCGAGCCCCGTCCTCCCGTCCTCCCGTCCTACCGATCGTCGTCCCGAATCGTGCCCACTCCACGGCCGTCGGCGATTGTCGCGCCCGTGCCGTTCGAGAGATTCACGAAGAACGTCTCGTCCGACTCTCGCTTGCGATCGCTTCTCACCGTGACGTAGACCGCCCACGTCGTCCGGCCAGCAGGAATGGTTACCGTGCCTGACGCCGCATCGTAATCGGTTCCCGCTGTCGCGGTGCCGCTGGCAGTGCTGTACGCGACGGTCACGGCGCTGCTGGTCATCGGCGAAACGGTTAACAGGAAGCCCGCGGTCCGCGTGCCCGAGTTGCCTTCAAACACCGTCACGTCACCGATCGACACGGCTGGCGTCGGCGGCGGACCCTCGCCGGGCGTCAGCAGCACAGCGTGGTACCGGCCCTGCGCGTCGAACGCCGTTGCCGCAATCTGCCCCGCGTTGTTGATGGCATTCGCATAAGCGATGTGAAGACCGGTTCCAGGTTGAATCAGGGTATTCAGGTTCGTCACGCTACCGTCGATGTAAACCCACGCGTGGAAATTCGAGACGCCGCCGCCGGCCCGCATGCTGCCCACGACGACACCGGCGTCGTTGATGTCTCCCGCGTACGCCTCCCAGCTCGGGACCGGCAGCGCCGTCATGACGCCGCTGGAGTAGAGGAACGCCCGATAGAACGACTCGTACGTGTCGGGATCGGTGCGGCCCGATGATCCGACGATCTGGCCGGCGTTGTTGATCGCCGACGCGCCGCCGTCCTCGTCGCCTGCGAGCAGACCCAGATCCGTCATCACGCCGTTCTGCCACACGAACGGATGCTGCATGAACCCGAGGGGGGTCATCTGGTCCGTGTAGGACGAGCCCACGACCAGGCCGCTGTCGTTGAGGTCGCTTGCCGCGCTGTTGCCGCCGCCCAGATGCCCGAGCGACGTCCGCGTGCCGTTCTGCCAGAGAAAGGCGGTGGTGTAATAGATGTTGCCCACTACCTGACCGGCTTCGTTGATGGCGGTCGCAGCCGCGGTCTGGTTTGAAGGGAGGTCGGGCGTGAGGTCGGTGATCGCGCCGTTGCTCCACAAGACTGCATGGGCCCCCGAAGGCGGCGTCGTGAGCGCAGAATGGCCGACAACCTGGCCTGCCTCGTTCAGCCCGAAGGCCCAGGCTGCGGAGCCACTGCCCAGCGTACCGAGATCAGTCTTTGTACCGTTCTGCCAGAGGAATGCACGGTTGCCCGCAACACCCACTACCTGGCCGGCGTCGTTGACGTCCACCGCCTGCGCGCTCTGCACGGTGCCAAAGGTGCCGAGGTCGATGACGGTGTACGGGGGCGCGGCGCCACGCGGCGCCTCGCTGCCGAGCACGGTGAAGAGGATCACGGCGAACGTGGCGAATACTGCGGTCGAGGTACGTGAAGCAGTCATGTTTCGTGTGCCTTCCTGCAGCCTCAAGCGACGGATGCGCAGCGCTGGCTGGCAAACGACATGCCCGGAGGACGAATGCCCGACGCACGGGGTTCAGGCCATTTTTGAAGCAGCGGGGAAGGACGGTCTACGGCTTTCGGTATGGACTTTCGGCCATCGTAAGGCGTTCTGAAAGCCGCCACTAGCGTGCGGGATCGCGACTACTTCAGGCGCCCAGGCTGAAGGGCAAGGAGCGCCGCGGCTGTCTGAACTTGAGAACGACCGTTCGCGCTTTCGGTCCAGGCGAAGACAATTTCGTTGCCGCTGGATGCGATACGCGGATAGCCGCTTGCCCGGCCTCCTGCTAGATCGGACACTACGATCGCTGAGGACTTGCGCCCGGACGGCTCGACGCGTCGCACCCGAAACTGCGCTCGCTCCTCGGCGAATTCTATCCAGCTGGCCGCGACCGACCCGTCGGCCATGAGTTCGACGTCGACCCGGCCGAGCGACCCGGCATCATCGAGACGAATCGGAGAGCCGAAGGTCCGTCCCGCATCCCTGGAGAAAGCGACAAGGGCGCGCGGCTGGTCTCCCTGAGCCGTGAACCAGGCGATAGCCACGTCGCGACCGCGCGCGCTCAACATCGGACCGTTGACAGGACATGCGGCGATCTTCCAGGCATCGGAGTGGATCGCCCTCGGCTCGGTCCATGTTCCGTTGTCCAGCCGTGAGATGAAGATGTCACGCACCTCGTCTTCACTTCGATTGCGATACGCCACGATGGGACCCTCGGATGTGACAGCGGCACTCGTCGGACAACACTCACACACGCGGAGGTCGACGGGCAGCTCTGACGTCTGCCTCCAGTCCCGTCCGAACGTCGCAAACTGCACGCTCATCGCCCCGCTATCGGGCCCATGCCCATCGTGCGACCCACCCGTCTTCATCGCGCGACCGTCGAGCCACGCGAGTCCCAGCCCCGCGCCCGGCATTTGGAACAACGATGCGAATCCGTGTTCAGTTCTGGTGCCGTCCGAATGTGGTGTAAACGACGGCGACCACGTCTTGCCCTCGTCCCTTGAATACGACAGTCGAACGTCATAGGCATAGGTGCTCGGGCCGCTCTTCTGGAGCCAGTGCGCCACGAGCTCGCCGCTCGCGAGGCGCCCGACAGACGGCACGTCCGCCCAGTTGACGAACCAATCCGTTCCCGACGCCACATCCCGCGGAGCCGACCAGGCGCCGGCATCGCGCTCGGCAAAGCGAAGCGTCGCTTTTTGCCCGTCGCGTTCGATCCAGCTCAACACCAGCCCGCGTGTCGACGATGATAATTGCGGTTGCCCGCTATTCCCACCCGCCGGTGAGGACAGTCGTTCGATCTTGTATGGCCACGACACACTGGTTTCTTGACCGCTGAGAAACGCAGCAGTTCCCACGGCCATGAGGAGGGTGACGATCGAGAGACGGTGGAGCATCGAGGGTCATGATAGGTCACTTCCGCTACTTCCCGAGCTGCTTCCCAATCAGCAGCAGATCGAGCTGCTTTCGAATCAGCAGCAAATCGTAGTCCGCCTTCGACATCTCGAGCTGCAGTTCCTGCAGACGCAGTTCGGCTTCCGCGAGATTCAACGGATTGGCGGTGCCTGTTTCGATTCTGGTCTTGAGGTCACGGACCTGCCGTCGTGCGGAGTCAATCCGGCGCGCGAGGGCCGTGCGGCGCAGATCCGTCTCGGACTCGAGTCCACGCAAATCCGCAACTGCCGCCGTGAGGCCGTCCTTCAGAAACTTCTGACGGATATCGATCTTCCGGCGATATACCTCGACGGCCGACTCCAATTCGATCATTCGCGTTCCGGCGGCCTCGACGTCGGCCGCATCCGCCAGGCCGACTTCGAACCGGGTCCGCGCAGCGTGCGCTCGCGCCTTCTCGAGCTCGAGCGCCGCGGCTGGCACCGACATCTCGACGCGCAAACGCTCCGTGACGAAGTCGCGGCCCGAGATCGGTGGCGCCGAGAGGGCGTTCATCGGCTCCCGACCCGTGGTCCGGATTTCCGCGAGGTCGAGCTCGATCGATTTCAGCTCGGCCTCGGCTTCGCTCACCTTGAACCGGATATCGGCCACGGTTTCCGGCGGTTCGATACCGACCGACACGCGCTGTTTCACCTCCTGTAGCTGCTGGGTCGCCAGGGCCAGTCGCTGCTTGGCGATGACTGCCCGCTGATCGAAAGTGCTGAGCAGCAGATCGCGCTGCTCGCTGAGGCGCGCCTCGTACCTAGCCGCGACGACCCCGCCCCCCATCGCCATGGACACGACTGCGATCGCGACAACTGCGAGGGCGATGGCAAGTCTCGACTGTGGCATCCAGGTGTGGGCCCTGGCTGCCGCGAGGTCGATCCGTCTGTGATCGGCACGCAGGCGGAGCTCGAGCTGGTTCAGAAACTCCTCACGAGGTTCGTGTCGGCCCGACATGTCCCGTTCCTCACTTTTTCTATTTTCTTCCTCAGTTTTTCGCGGGCGCGGCGCAGCCGTCCTTCAACCGCGCGTTCCGACAACGACCGCTCGCGTGCCATGTCGCGCACGCTCTTGCCGGTGAAGTAGAAGTCTTCGAGCAGCTCGGCATGCGCGCGTCGAAGCCGCGCCAGCCCCCAGTTGATGAGGGCCGCCGCGCCCGGATCGTCGGCCGCCACCGCCGGCGTGCTTTCGATCAGATCGAGGAGCGCCGGCTCGACGAGCTGCGGACGCAGCCGACGCGAGTGGCTGATGAGCGTGTTCCGCGCCACTCGGATCAGCCACGCGAGGGGCTCTGCCGGGATCCCCTTCGCCGGCCAGTCGCCAATGGCCCGCATCCACGTGTCCTGCACGAGATCCTCAGCCAGGCTGGCATCGCCGCCGACCCTGCGAGAGACATAGCCGTAGAGCGGTCTGACCGTGCTCCGGTAGGTCTCGATCAAATCCTGTTCGGACAGCGGCCGGCTCACACCTCTATTGACGCATCAGAGGAAGATAAACCCACGAAAAAATTCTCAACGCCCTCGAAATGAGGTAAAAGCGACTTTGTTTAAACCCGCGCCGAAGGCCCGTGCCTATGCCCAGCAAGCGAACTTCTAAACACAATCCACGACCGGCTGCGCCCCCTGAGTCGGGTCGACCGCTGACAGGCGCGATCGCCGTCGTCGCCGGTGCCACACGCGGGGCGGGACGTGGCATCGCTCGCGCGCTCGGCGAGGCTGGTGCCACGGTGTACTGCACTGGACGGAGCGTCAAGGGCCGACCGTCGCCGTACCGACGTCGCGAGACGATCGACGAAACCGCCGCGATGATCAACGCGGCTGGTGGAACGGCAATCGCAGTTCGCGTCGACCACACCATCGAGGCCGACGTAAAGGCACTCTTCAGGCGCATCGGTCGCAAGCACCAGCGCCTCGACGTACTGGTCAACAGCATCGCCGGCGAAGAGCCCATGATGGGGCAGTGGGGCAACTTCTGGCAGGCAGACCTGAAAAACGCCGACGCGATCTTCCGACAGGCGCTTACGTCGCACATCATCACGGCCAAGTACGCCGCCCCGATCATGATCCGCAACCAACGCGGACTGATTGTCGAGGTCACCGAGAACGATCTGCTGGGCGGTGGCGGCAACCCGATGTCACAAGTCGTCAAGGCCGGACTCAAGGTGCTGGCGCTGAACATGGCCGCAGAACTGAAGTCGCATGGCGTCGCGGCCATCGCGATCACACCAGGGTTCCTCCGGTCGGAATCGATGCTGCAGCGCTTCGGCGTCAGTGAAGCGAACTGGAGGGACGCCGGCAAGAGAGATGCGAACTTCCTGGAATCGGAGTCGCCGCTCTTCGTTGGGCGAGCCGTTGCGGCCCTGGCGAGCGACGCCCAGTATCTCGTGCACACGGGCCAGCTCCTGAGTTCGTGGGAACTTGCCCGACGCTACGGCTTCACGGACTACGACGGCCGACGCCCGGACTGGGGCCGCCTCGCGATCGACTGGTCCGGCTTACCCCCTGCGTTTATGGAAGTCTTCAGGACCGGACTTGCGCTACAGCTCGCCTGGCTGACAACGTTGACCAACCGCACTCGCGCCTTCGCCGACAAACTGCCGGCGATGTGAGTGCATCAACACCAGACCGGTTGCAGAGGAGTGGGGCCGCCGGTATCCTTGGCCTCTCATGTACATCCAAGCCGCGGGAGCGGCCGAACGCACCTACGACGCCATCGTTGTTGGATCCGGGATCAGCGGCGGTTGGGCTGCCAAGGAGCTGACCGAGAAGGGCCTGCGGACGCTGCTTCTCGAGCGCGGCCGCGACGTGAAACATGGCGAGTATCCGACCGCGATGATGGAGAGCTGGCAATTCGCTGGCCGCAACCAGCTGTCGCGCGCGGAGCTTGCGAAGCAGGAGAAACAGAACCGTACTGGCTACACCACACACCCGGCCTCGGCCCACTGGTTCGTCAACGACATCGAGAATCCCTACTCCGAGGTGCAGCGGTTCGACTGGATGCGCGGCTACCACGTCGGCGGACGATCGCTTCTCTGGGGCCGGCAGTCCTACCGCTTCAACGAGCTCGATTTCGAGGCCAACGCCCACGACGGCATCGCTGTCGATTGGCCTGTCCGCTACCGCGACCTTGCGCCCTGGTAACGACTACGTCGAGCGTTTTGCCGGTATCAGCGGCAGCCGCGAGGGACTACCGCAGCTGCCAGACGGCCAGTTCCTGCCGCCGATGGAGATGAATTGCCTCGAGCGCCAGGTGAAAGACCGCATCGCCAAGGCCTTTGGCGGCCGTCCGATGATCATTGGACGCGTGGCAAATCTGACCCAGCCACACAACGGCCGCGGCGGCTGCCAGTATCGGAACCGCTGCATTCGAGGCTGCCCCTACGGCGCGTACTTCAGTAG
>JBAROV010000090.1:0-11461 GCA_049642465.1 Vicinamibacterales bacterium | reverse complement strand
GGTTCCAGATCCGACGTGGCGGTGCGTTCGCGCTCCTGCTCGGGATCGCAGTCCTCGCCGCCGTTGGTTGGTTCTGGTTCCGTGATGGCCAGGCAGCGCCGATCGTCAGGCTCGCCGTGTTGCCGTTTGAGAACATGACCGGCGATCCGGGCCGCGAGTATCTCGCAAACGGCCTTACGGAAGAGGCCGCGGCCGCCATCGGGCAGATCGATCCCGAGCGCGTGCAGGTCATCGGCCGCACGTCTACACGGGCCTATCAGGGCACGCGAAAGTCCGCTGCGGACATCGGCCGCGAGCTGCAGGTGGAGTATCTGGTCGAAGGATCCGTCCGCGCGGAGGGTTCACGGCTCCGGGTGATGTCGAAACTGACTCGTGCTCGAGACCAGTCACTCATCTGGTCGGCGTCCTACGACCGCGAGCCGGCCAGCCCCCTCACGCTTCAGGGGGAACTGAGCGCCGCCATCGCGGAGCAGATTCGGCTTCGTCTGTCACCGGATCACGCCACCGCACTCGCGCGGAGGCAGACCCGGAACGCGGAGGCCTACGACCTCTATCTCCGTGGCGTCGCGTTCGCGAATCAGCGGACCCCGGCGACCAATCAGTTGGCAATCGAGCATTTTGCGAAGGCGACGAAGCTCGACCCGGCGTACGCGCTGGCTTGGTCGGCGCTTGCCAACGTCTACTCCGCCAGCCCGATCAACGGCGATGGCGATCCGGCCGAGGTTGCGCCCCATGCACGGATGGCAGCGGAGAACGCGGTCCGAGCTGCGCCCGATCTCGCAGAGGCGCAATTTGCGTACGCCTATGTGAAATGGATGCTGGACTGGGACTGGCCCGCCGCGGAGACGGCATTCCGGCGGGCGGTCGACCTGGATCGGAGCTTCGCGATGGGCTTCCTTTCACTCGGCCACTCCTTGTCGCAGGCCGGCCGGCACAACGAGGCAGCTCCACTCATGCGGCGGGCTCGGGAGCTCGATCCGCTGTCCGGATTGACCCATGCGATCTCGTCACAGGTCGCCTTCCAGGCGCGCGACTACCAGGAAGCTGTCGAGCAAGCCAGGCAAGCGGTCGTGGTGGCTCCGGACCTGTGGATAGGGCATGTCGTGCTCGGGCAGGCGTACGAGAGCGTGGACGATCCGGCGCGTGCCATTCAGGCGCTGGAGACGGCCGAACGCCTGTCGACCGGAAACAGTAAGGCACTGGCCATGCGCGGGTACCTACTCGGCCGAACCGGGCGACGTTCCGAAGCGCTCCAGGTCATGGAGACACTCCACAACGCTTCACGCGAGCGATTCGTTCCACCGTATGCGTTCGCGCTGATTCACGCCGGGCTGGGCGACCCTGACGCGGTCTTCGAATGGCTGGATCGCGCGTACACTGCCAGGGACGTCCATCTCATCTTCCTCACGGTGGACGCGAAGTGGGATCGGTTTCGGTCCGATCCGCGTTTCGCGTCGCTGCTCGCGCGCTGTGATTTCATGCGGCAGAAAAAAGGGGAGCGGCCGTGATACGGGTCGCGGCCGCTGTCAGTCGCTGGTCGCTAGTCGCGAGTCAGCTGCCAGTCGCTCCAGACGACGCAGACTTTGGAAGATCCGATAGATGAATGCGGACGGCGGACGATGATCGAGTCACTGGTTATTGCGACTGTCGTGGTGGCCTCGAGTCAGCAGCCGGCGGGGGTCGTCGACTGCCGCCCCGCGGTTCTGGAGCGTTCGCCGCCGACCCGCGGCGTGACCGAGAACTACTATGACCAGGGGCGCGACTCGATCGCCGCCATCCATCCTCGTCATCGTCTGCTTGCGGAACGGCGCGCCGGGCTGTTCGGACGGGTGGAGTACTCGCTGCTGGCGTACCAACCTGCGGCGCGAGCACCCGTGTCAATCACCGCGATTGCCGTCGACTGGCAAAGTCGCCGCGCCTGGTCGATAGACAGTTCCTGCGTCCTCGATGCGTGGGCCGGCGGTCTCATCGACACGCTGGCGGCGGTCGCCGGGCGTGCAGGCCCCCCGGGGGCGTCCGCGGATACGGTTTTCATTGAGGCTGTCAGGTCCACCGTTGCCCACGAAATCGATCCACTGTTGCCGCCGACGTCGTTCGAAGGGTGGCTGAACGGCCTGCTCGAATCGCAGGCCCGGATGCAGTGGGAGATCAATGATTGCGGCGAGCAGACCGGCAACCCGGCGGTCGATCGCGGTCGCGAATTTCCGAAGTGTGTGCAGGTCCGCGCGGAACTGCCTGGACGCCGCACACTCGTCCTGGCGCTATCTGCCGGATCGCAACAGAAACAGCCTGCGGGAGCGCCAAGCTACCGCTTCGGCGTGTTGATTCGGCCGGACGGGAGTCGAGTCGAAGTTCGCCGGCTCACCGACCTCGCCTCGGTAATCAAGCCGGGGCCCGCGGTGCGATTCTGAGGCCCTCTGATACGATTCAGTCGGTCGTCGTGAGGAGGTCCCGATGATGACTGTTGCGCCCGATCGCACCGAGGCCGCGGAGTACTACTTCACATACATCGATCAGGTCCCTGACGGGGACATTTGCGAAACCCTGCGCACCCAATCGGACGATTTCGTCACGCTGTTGAAGAGCATTCCTGACGATCACTCCCGGCACAGATACGAACCGGACAAGTGGACGATCCGCGAGGTCGTCGGTCACATCAACGACACCGAGCGGCTGTTCGCATTCCGCGCGTTGTGGTTTGCGCGCGGATTCGATAGCGCGCTGCCGAGCTTCGATCAGCATGTCGCGGTGGCCACCGCTGGCGCGAACGAACGATCGTGGCGCAGCCTGATCGACGAGTTCCGCGCTGTTCGAGCGGCGACGTTGGCCTTCTTCGAGACCCTGCCGGCTGACGCGTGGGCGCGCCGCGGCGTGGCGAGCGGCAACCCGTTCACGGTGCGTGCGCTGGCGTATCTGACGGCCGGGCACGTGATCCATCATGCGGAGATTCTCAGGAGTCGATATCTCCAGCGATGACCGGGCTAGAACGCCGGCTGGCTCGTCCAGGCGTGTCGCCGCCGACCTGACAGTCAGCCGCGGCAGCCGATCGCACTGATGGTTGTTCGCGATCACACTTGATGAGGCACAGACTCGCCGGACTGTTCGTGGCTGCGGCTGTCGGTCTGTTGCTGACCGGCACGCAACCGACGGTCGCCGCGCCAGAGCCGCTTGGCCAGCGCGTCGTTGATGATGACGCGAAGCGGCCGGAGCAGGCGGCCTCCAGCGCATGTGAGCGTGAGGGCGCCACTTTCGTTGGATCGAAGCCGCGGATGCTGCGCGAGTGGCAACGCCCACCGAAGAAGGTGCGCGACGTCAGGCCAACGTATCCTGAACTCCCGCCTGGCACCCGCGGCAGCGGAATGTGGATCGGCGAAATCCTGCTAGACACGCATGGCAACGTGAGTCACATCTGGACCATTCGCCAAGCCCGGCTCATACCGCCGTTTCCCGCCGTCAACAACGCTATCCTCGATGCCGTCCGGCAATGGCAGTTCGAGCCGTTTGTCGTTGAGTCACAGGCGAGGCCACTTTGCATGACCGTGTCGGTGAAGATTAATTGGCACCAGTCGCCGAAAGCCAGAGTCGGGCTGTTCGTGCAGCGTTGAACGGAGATGGCGAATGAACGCCTTCATGCTGGCGTTTGCCGTGGTAGAGATCTCCGGCTGGGACAGCCGGGAGTTCCGCGGTGGTAGCGACCAGGCGTTCCGCGACCTGGTGCTGCGGAAGTTACGCGAAAAGTGAGGCCGCGAGCGGCACCGATGTTGTGCCACCATGGAACTCGTTCTGGAACGAGTGTTGATAGATCCACGCACGTAAATGCCGAAGTGTCCTGCACTCCTTCCATAACGCTCTACTGAACATGAAACATGTCTCGATCATCGCCATATGCCTGGCGACGCTCCTGTCGGCCTGTGCCAGGACTGGGAACGACGAGCACGCCTATTTCACCACGCGCGGCTCGAACTATCTCGTGGAGCTGAAGGCTCGAAGGCGCCTGATGGCGCACGACCCCCTCTCTGCAATCCGAGGGCGGACATACGAAGAGACTTTGACGCTCGAACTTCCGCGGATCGAGGGCGTTGTCGAAGGGGCCGACATACCGGTCAGGCCGGGTTCTCTCCGCTACACCGGGCGCATCGTCCTCGCAAAACGTAGGATGAAAGTCGAACTGTATTACGACAACCGCGATGAGGGCACGAAAGTGCCACTGCTCTGGAATGGCGAGTACGCGTTGATTCAGAAAGACTCCGCCGGGGCGAGCCCGCCAGTCGTCAAACCGCCATCGTGAGATGATCGTTCGACAAGCACCGTCCGCAATCGTCAGTGTGGTCGCTGTTTCCAGAGAACCCGATCCGGCGTGGAGCGGGTGGCGTGCTCGCCTGCACTTCATTAGGATCGAAGCTTGTGGACGCCTATCCTTCCACGTGCGAGTGCTCAGCATGCGGCGACCGCGTGCTCGATCACCCATCGGGCACTCTGTGCCTTCTCTGCTGGAGGCTCTTCTGTTGGCGTCACCTGGTACTTCGGCGCGGCGTGTGGTGTTGTGCGCGCTGTGACGAATGGCGCCGGTATCGGGAACAGACCGGCGGCATTTCGGATGCAGACGATGCACGCGTAGTGAGGTTGGTAGGGCAAGACCTTGCCAGGACAGTCGGCGCCGGCCACGAGCCGATTGTGGAGGAGGCTGCAGCCCGCATCCGCCTGTTCACCGACGATATCGCTGATTTCGAGCAGCGAGTCGTCGACGACGTGCAGCAGGACATCCACGACAGCTTCATCGATACGAGTTGGCCCAGATGTCCGGATCATCCGCATCATCCCCTCTGGTGTTCGCAAGGTTGGTGGACATGCGAGGCAACGGGCAGAAAAGTCTCTCCGCTCGGCAGATTGTTCGAGGCACTCATCGAGCCTCCCGATTAACTGCCGTCGGCAACGATTTTGTAGCGAGGTTCCAACGCCTGTGTTTCGTCCTGTTCGGCCTGATGGCCACCTAACGCAGACCGTTGCAGAGGGCCGACCGCAGGCAGGTGCTGGCTCCCGCAGGCGTCGATTGACCGAAACAGTGAAGTGACTGGCGCTCTCGTCGAGGATCAATTAGATGGAAGTTACAGTGAAACGCGCGCGGATTCCATATCGAGCGGCAGTTCTGTTCATCCTCTCCAGTGCGGCGTTTCAGAGCGTTGAGGGGCAGGAGGTCGTCAGAACTACCTACACGTACAAAACCGTAGGCGACCTCCGCATTCGCGCGGACGTCTATCGAAAGCCAGATGAAGTCGTGAGGCCAGCGGTCCTGTGGCTTCATGGCGGCGCGCTCATCATGGGCAACCGTCGAGGCTTGAATGCGATTCAGGCCGAGAAGTATCTCGATGCAGGCTACGCGATCGTCTCAATCGACTACCGCCTGGCTCCGCAAGCCAAGCTGCAGGACATCATCGAGGATCTGGTCGACGCGTATCGATGGGTACGAGTGGACGGGCCGAAACTGTTTCGGATCGATCCCAATCGAATCGCCGTCGTCGGCCATTCGGCAGGAGGATATCTCACACTGATGGCCGGATTCCGGCTGAGTCCCCGGCCCGCGGCGCTGGTATCGTTTTACGGGTATGGCGACATTGCCGGCGCCTGGTACAGCCGGCCCGACCCGTTTTACAACCGGCAGCCAGCCGTGACGAAGCAGGAGGCGTCTCAGGCCGTGGGCACTCGCCTCATCTCCGAGGACCAAGGGGGGAACCGTGGACGCTTCTACCTCTATACGCGGCAGCAGGGACTGTGGCCGATGGAAGTCGTCGGACACGATCCAGACAAGGAACCACGAGTCTTCGATCCCTTGTGTCCGGTTCGCAACGTCACGAAGGATTATCCGCCGACGTTACTCCTTCACGGCGACAACGACACGGATGTTCCCTACGAGCAGTCCGCCCTGATGGCCAAAGAGTTTGAACGCCATGGGGTCCAATACGAGCTCATAACCATGCCGGGCCGCGGGCACGGCTTTGATGGGGCCATGTGGGATCCGGCGATTGCCCAGACATTCGATCGCGTTCTGGGGTTTCTGAAGAAACAGCTCGATCGGTAAGTGTCTGTCGCCGCTCGTCGCTTTCCCTCAGCTATCCACGTGCAACGCGCTGACACGCCTCGGCGTTTCGCTCCCTTCCGTTCGCTCCTCACGGGCGGCGACCGTCGAAGCATCGAGAACGTTCCCTTTCCCAGACGTTCGTGCGTGCCTGGGCGATGAAGGCGAATTCTCGACCGGAACCGGCTCATTGGTAATGCTCCGCGGAAGTCTTCATGTGGGGTTCACTAGTCTTCTATTCGGGCGCACTCGTTGCCATTGGGTCACAGTCGCGACGATGAGTTTTCTTGTCACCGAAGCCGGGCCCGAAAGGTCACTCGTGACGACAGAAACGCGCGTGTTTGCGAACAGCGGACCGGCGCGCCGCCGGTTTGCCGCATACTGACGCGTCATCTACCCTGGTAGCGCGCTGATTCGCCGGATGTGGCTGCGAGCCATTCAGCGACGGGCCACAGCGCCGGGGAGAACGGGCGGAATCGAAATGCGTCGCCGCGCTCGGCCACAATGAGAAAATCGGATTCATTAGACGCGCTGTTTCAGCACGCTGTCGCCGCGATCGATGTCGGCGACGTCGCGACCTTGGAGCGCTTGCTCGCGCAGCATCCCAGCCTCGTTCGAAACCGATTGAGATCACCTGGCGCGTGGTTGCGCAATCAAATCGGCAGCGCGCTCGATGGTTTCTTCAACCGACCCTATCTGCTGTGGTTCGTCACAGAAGATGCCGTGCGTACCGGTCAGCTGTCCCCGAATGTTGCCGCGATCGCACGGGTCATAATCCAGGCCGCCAGGCGCGCGGGCGTGAAAGACCTCCAGAAGCAACTCGACTCGACGCTCCATTTTGCCGTGTGCTCTCCGATTGGGCGAGACGATGGCCGGCAACTCGAACTCCTCGACGTGCTGATTGATGAGGGCGCGTCAATCGAAGGCGCCCCGGTACAGGCGCTGATCTGCCACAACAGGGCGGCGGCTGAACACTTGCTCAGGCGAGGAGCCAGGTTGACGTTGCCAGCGGCGGTCTGTCTGGAGCGCTGGGACGATCTGAATCGACTGGCAGGCGAGGCGACGGCAACGGACAAACAGGCCGCGTTGGGCCTGGCCGCGTTGAACGGGAGGGCCGAAGGACTTGCGCGGTTGCTTCCTCTCGGAGTGGCACTGGACGCGTTCACGTCTAGCTTTTACAGTCACGCCACGCCGCTCCACCACGCGGTGTGGTCAGGCTCTTTAGTTGCCGTGAAGGTCCTCGTCGAAGCAGGAGCCAAACTCAACACGAAGGATAAGGCTGAACATGCGACGCCGCTCGGCTGGGCGGAGTATGCGCTCACCCAGCCGGATGCCTCGGCCGAGGGGAAGCAATATCGTGAGATTGCAGCCTACCTTCGCGAGAAGGGTGCAACCTAGGGGGCGATGATGCAGCCATCCCGGCGCGAGCTGCAAGTGCAGCCAGTGTGACGCGGTTACCGGCGTACCTCAGGACTTGGAGGCCACCATGTCTGCGCGAGGATTTGTGCGGTTGTTAGTCGGAGCGATTGCTCTAACAATTGGTGTTGCCGCACCGGTTTTGGTCCCGGCACCCCAGTCTCCCATCCGCGCGCTCAAGGGCACTGGCAACGTCGCTATCGGCGATGTGAACAACGACCGGCATCTCGACCTCATCGCGACAAGTTCGGAAGCGCGCGGAGTCGCGGTGTACATCGGTCAGGGAAACGGCCAGTTTGTGCTGCCGACCGGCGGCGCGCTGAACGTTCCCGAGAGTCCTCACGAACTTGCGCTCGGCGATCTGAATCACGACGGGAACCTGGACATGGGCCTTGCCAGCCACGATAGCTACAACGTCGTTCTGTTCCTCGGCGACGGGCGTGGAAGCTTTCGAGCGGCGCCGACTTCGCCCTTCGCGATGAAAGATGGACGGCAGCCTCACACGCACGGTCTCGGCATCACCGACTTCAACGGCGACGGTCACGCCGACCTCGTCACGGTCAACAGCAACGACGACAACGATGTTGCGGTAGCGCTCGGCAACGGGCGCGGAGAATTCAGGCGTGCGCCGGGATCACCGTTTGCGGTTGGTCCGGCACCCTATCCCATGGCACTTGGGGACCTCGACTCCGATGGCCGGATGGATATTGTGGTGACCAGCACGGGTCTCAAGCCAGCTGCGGCCGGTGGTCTGCCTGCGAACGCCTTGACGGCACTCTTTGGCGACGGCCGCGGCGGCTTCAAGCGCACGGCCATTCCAGTCAAAACCGGTCGCACGTGGTTTGTGGCGTTTGGAGATTTGAATGCTGATGGGAAATCCGATCTCGTGACTACTCACACTGAGGATCGCCTGCTCTCAGTGCTTCTCGGAGATGGCCGAGGGAACTTTACCGAACCAGCCAGATCTCCGTTCGATCTCGGCAACAAAGCATGGTATGTGGCGCTCGCCGATTTGAATCGAGATCGTCATCTGGACGTCGTCGCGGCGGCCGAGACTGGATTGCGGGTCATGATCGGTGATGGGCACGGTAACTTCACTCCCGCCAGCGGGTCGCCATTCGCCACCGGTAAGGGGACGTGGAGGCTTGCGAGCGCAGATGTCAACGCAGACGGCAAGCCAGATATTGCTGCCAGCAACCTGGAGAGTGCGAGCTTGTCGCTCTTTTTAGGACAGTGAGCGAATCGCCCCGAGGCCAGGGAGGCCGGTGGCACCGATGTTGTGCCAACTCGGAACTCATTCCGGCCCGGACCGAGTTGCGATGTGGTTTCGGCTACGTTCGAAGTCCCGCATCACCCGTTCAACCTCGCGCTTCGCACGTTCCTGTTTTGCCGCCCGGGCGGCTTTGCTCACAGAACGTCTTTACTCGCTCGAGCAGGAGCTCCGGAAGTCCGCTGCGCCGCCCAAATCGCCGTAAGCACCTCCTTCGTCGTGCCCCCGCGACACTGCAGCATCAACTGCAATCAGTCGCGATGCCACTGTCTGATGACGTCGACGACACGGTCGCCGGCGAAGCAGACTTCGCGTGCCCGGTAGTAACTGCCGTTTCGGCTGCGCGTGTACACCCAGCAGACTTCGTTCGCGCGTCCGAGCTGCTGTTCCGCGTCAGCGCGCGAAATGAGCGACCGTACACCAAGTTGCCGGCAGCGTTCCGGATCCCTCGCCGAGATGACGATGTCGTCTTTCAACGCAACCGCAAAACAGCCGCTCGGATAAACGCTTCGGTAGAACCACAGCTGGTTGAGCGGCGGACCAAGCCGCGTGTGGACGTCCTGCGACGATTCTCCCAGTTTCGTCTTGTTCAGGGCGGATTCCGAGAAGCCTGCTGCGAATTCCGTGTCCTCTCGTAGTAACAGTCCCACCGCGCGTTGGCGGACTGGATCGCTGGACGTCATGAACCACACCGCGATCAGCCACGCCGTTCCCGCGCACGCCCGAAGCTTCCAGCGCGGCGGACCGACAGGTGACCGCAGGGCAAACCACGCGAGCGGCGCGAAGAGCACCAGTTCGATCGCGCTTACCATCAGCCCGGTGACGGAGACGAAATCCGCTCCGATCGGCGCGACCGGAATTGGGTTCCAGGGCGCGAAGTACCGGGTGCGGTCGAACTGCCAGAACAGCGCACATCCGAGACCCCCGTCCGTCAACGTGTCGAGCAGTGCGTGGCTGGCGAGCACGAGCGCGGCTCCGACGCCGACTTGGATTCCTGCACGCCCGATGAGCGTTGCCGTGAGGCCTGTCGCCGCCCCAATCACCCCCGAGCACACGAGCGAATGCGTGGCGCCGCGGTGGCCCCATTCGTCCTCGTACTTCACGCCGAGGCTGAAGCCGATGACGTCGAGGTCTGGGGACAGCGAGAGCAGCGACCACAGGACCATCGCGACCAGGGGCCTGGATCGTCGTGAGTCAGTCTCGCCCGAATGCATTCGGGCGGCTGCCATCCCGACTGCAACATGACCAAAGCTTGCCATTTGGGCGGTGCGATATCGTAGATCGCCGGTGCATAATCCGCCGTAAGTACCGAGGGGCCAGGACAGCTGCACAGCGTGCCGACAGTTAAGGAGTATTTATGCCGCCACGGACTGCCGTTCCCTTGCTTTTCGTCATTGCCGCGTTGAGCATGCCGCAGCCGGGCACACTCCGGAGCTTCAAGACGGTCGTGAGCCTCGAAACCACCTCGGAAGACTCAGCGAATGTCAGTATGGGCGATCTCGATGGCGATGGAGATCTTGATCTTGTGTTAGCGAAAGGACGGCACACGCCGCTGCTGGACCGGGTTCTGCTCAACGATGGTCGCGGCGCGTTCGTCGCGTCGGATCTCGGTCCGACTCCGGATCGGACATATACAGCCGCCCTCGCGGATATCGATGGCGATGGTGACTTGGACGTGCTCACGAGCAACGACACGCCGGACAAGAAACTGATCTACTTGAACAACGGGAAAGGTCGATTCGCCGTGGCCGGGACATGGGGCGTTCCCGAGTGGTCTACGAGGAATTGCGCGGTCGCCGATCTCAACGGCGATCGAAAGATCGATGTCATTGCGGCCAATCGGCCGGGCCCGAGTTTCGTTTGTCTCAACGCGGCAGGCGGACGTTTTTCGAGCCCGTGCATCAGTATTCCAGCGGAATCTGCGACCAGCATCGTTCCGGCTGATTTCGACAACGACGGATTCATCGATCTCGCCGTTCCGAGCCGCGATGGTGGGCAGAGCCACATTTACTTCAACGATGGGAAGGCTGGGTTTGCGCGGAAGTTACCATTCGGCCCGCCGGACGCCGCCGCGCGCGTGGGTGCTGCCGCCGATTTCAACGGCGACGGTTCAGTGGATCTCGTAGTCGGCGACGAGCGGGCAGCCTCGATGGCGGTGTATGTGAATCATGGGAAAGGACAGCTGACGCCAGGGTTTCGCGTCGCCGGCAAGTCGAAAGTACCGTATGCAATTGGAGCTGGCGACCTGAACAACGATCGCAAGCCGGACATCGTGCTCGGCTATACGTCGGGGCCGCACTCGATCTTGTTCAACGACGGCACCGGTCTGCGTTTCACACAGGTGAGTTTCGGAGATCAGAAGGGGTCCGCCTACGGGTTCGCGATTGGCGATATCAACCGTGATGGGTTCCCCGACATCGCGCTCGCCAGGTCAGGCGCGCCGAACGTCTTGTATCTGAGCGGTCAGCGATGACGGATCCCGCTGCGTGCATACGAGATTCCGTCTCTTCACGTCGGCGGCAGGACAACGAATGCCGGGATTCGGCTACGCTTGTCATCGAGATTTACGTGCGGCTTTAACGCGAGGAACGACGCATGCGGAGACCGTACATCCTCCTCCTGATCGCATTCGCCATCCTCGCGTGCCGATCCTCGTCCAGCGCGCGGTACCTGGTCACCAGTTCTCCCATTGACGTCGGCCT
>JBAROV010000142.1:0-9989 GCA_049642465.1 Vicinamibacterales bacterium | reverse complement strand
GGTCAGGAACTCCGAAATCCGCGCGATCCCGTGGCTGATCAGGTTCTGCAACAGCTGGCCCGGCAGACGGCGAACCCAGTGATTGGCATCGCCGAGGAGCGCCTGGGCGTAGGCGTGGCCGAGCTCGTAGCAGTAGTAGCTCTCCATGTGCAGCGGCCCCTGTCCCAGATAACCATTCTGAACGAGGGCGCGCATGCGCCGCGCCGCGTGGCCGAACTGCGCGTCGTGTCCAACCGTGAGCTTCAAGCCCTTTGCCTGGGCCAGTGCTATCAAGGCGCGTGCTTCGCCGGCATCTAACGTGAACGGCTTCTCGACGTAGACGTGAGAGCCGACGTCGAGGCAGAGCCGGGCAAGCGCGAAGTGTGTCGCCGGCGGCGTCGCAATGTGGACGACGTCCGGCCGGGCCTCGCTGAGGAGCGTTGCGAGGTCGGTGAACGACTGCTTGACGTGGAACCTGTCGCAGAACTGCCGGGCCATCAGCGGCTCTCGATCGCATGCGGCGGCGATCTCGCAACCCTCGATGCGGGCAATGGCGGCCGCGTGCTCGTCGGCGATCTTGCCGCAGCCGGCAATGGCTACTCTAAGCACGGCTCTCACCCTGGGCCGAGAAGAATCGCCGCAACCCTTCGGTTGTGGAGACTCGAGGAGTCCAGCCGACGCGTGTCTTCAGCCGGCTGTTGCTGTACGCCGTTTTTTTCCAGTAGGCGTCCCAGCGCCTCCGATTGAATGCCGGCGGGAGCTGCCCCATCGACCAGCGCGAATAGCCTTCCCACAACCGGCAGAGCGCGTAGCTGACGGCGTGCGGCACGTAGATAGATGGAAAACGTCGGACGGCTCGCTTGTACTCACGCAGGAACTGCCGGCTGGAGGGGAGATCGTCGTCGACGACGTTGAACGCACCACCCTCGATCCCCTTCGTCAGTCCAGCCATCGCGATGGCATCGGCGCAGTTGTCGACGTAGGTGAGCGGCAGAGTATTACCGCCGCCCAGATGCAGGAACACGCCAAACGTGTCGATGCCTACGCGATCGGAGATGTACTGTTTCCCCGGACCGTACACGTAGCCGGGCCTCACAATTACATACGGGAGCTCGGATGTCCGGCCGTATTCAGCGACGAGCTCCTCTTGCCTGACCTTGGCAAAGCAGTACGCCTCGCCGCGGAGTTCGGGCTGGCTTTCGAGCGGGCAGGTTTCATCAAGCACGTGGCCGTGCCGGCCACCATTCGCGTAAACGGCGAAGGAGCTCACCGTGACCAGACGGCGGAGGCTCTTTTGCGCGACGGACGCTTCGATGAGGTTCCGAGTGGTTACGACGGAGTTCATGAACGCATCGGGAAAGGACTTCTGCCCGGTTCCGGCCGCAAGGTGGTATACAACCGTCACGTCCCGCGCAGCCGCCACGCAATCCTCACGGGACAGGAGGTTGCCGGTGATGAACTCGAGGCGGCCGTCAGGGTAGCGGACCGCGAGCTCTTCCAGACGACGCCTATCGCTCGAGGGACGCGCAAAGCAGCGGATGTTGCGAAAGCCGCGCTCGAGCAGGGAGGCGACGACTCTCGATCCGATAAATCCGGTCGCGCCCGTGACGAGCAGCCGGTCGTTCTGCCCGGCGGTGAATAGTTCCGACGTCTCCATGAGTTCCAGAATCGGCTCCGCCGCCGTTCTACTGACCAGACTGCGCGGTCCCATGAACCGGATGATTCAGTCCGCTGCCGTATTTAAGCGGGTGGCGGAGAACACCCTTTAGGCGCTTAATCTGCTCGCGCTGGCGCAGCTCAATGAGGGGCTGCGGGACCGAGCGTTCCATGCGCCGAAGCATGGCCCAAACGTAGCCGGCCAGCATCAGCGTCCCACCGATCAGGTAAGGCCGGCGTCGCATCTGTAGGGCTGTTCGGAAGACCTCAAATACCGGATGACTCCCCAGCAGGTAGTCCATCTTTCCGTGATTCAGGAGTCGCTGATAGACGCGGCCATGCAGTCCGCTGCCGACGCTGCGGTGATGCCAACAGAATTTCTCTTCGAACCGGCGCGTCTCCCAGCCCGCGGCCTGGGCCTTGAGCAGGGCGATGAAGTCGATGCCCCCCGTTCGGATTAGTGGATACCCTCCGATGGCCTCGAAACACTCACGACGGAAGAGCTGGCACGCGCCCGACACGTGATCGGGGCTTTTGAACCGCTCGTCATACATCATGTTGTCTTCGCGATATGGCGTGCCCGCCACGCCGAGGCGCGGGCTCTCCGCGAACTTGCGCATCAGGAACTTCAGGTAATCCGGCTCGAACGTGACGTCCGCGTCGAGGTTACCGATGACCTCGTATGGTGTGTCACCAATCCTGGAGCTGCCTTGGTTGAAAGCTGCCGCTTTACCGGCGAAGTGGCGTTGGGTGCGTTCCGGGAGCTTGACCAGTTCAATCCAATCGTGCGCGGCAGCATAGGGCTCGACGATTTCGTTGGTGCCGTCTGTTGACCCGTCGCTGACAATGATCCATTTAGCCGGACGATGGGTCTGAGCGAGGACGGACTCGATCGTCATGCCAATGAAGGGCGCTTCGTTCCTGGCGGGCGTAATCAGTATGTAGCGAGGCAGCTCGGTGGACATGAATTCTTTAAGGATTCTGCCCGGCCGCGACGCAGTCGCCTGCCCTGACCGGGCGTTTACGATGAGGACGAACCAGCCGTCGCAGCCGCGCCCGTGCGGTGTCGACGTAGTTGTCGCGGAACTCGCCGAGGCGGCGTCGCACGCCAACCTTCATGCGGTGGATGGCCGTTCCCTTCCACGGCAACGGGAGGGCTTCGGCTCCGGTGGAAACCGCAATCTGGGCACCTTGTCCGGCGGCCAGTTCGATGCCAATTCTCAGCTCGGCGCCACTGCGGTCGACCGTCCAGTCACGTCCGTCGACCGTTACCGTTGCACGCGAAGCGCCGTCGGTGCGGCGTATGAACAGCACATACTTGGTCGTCGTTGACGTCGGATTCTGGAGCTGAAATCGGGGAGTGAAGAACCGGACCCATGTCTCGCCGTTGCCGGCGTCGCGGGTGAGGCACGCGCGCGAGCAGATCGTTGCCAGGTTAGTCCACTCCAGCCGATTGTCAAGACCGTTCAGCCGATCGACGAACGTCGACAGCGCGTCGTAGCCGTCCCGAAAATACCCGTGATGCTCGACCGCGATCGCCGGGCGTCCTACGAACAAATCCAGCGCGAACTCGCCGATGTCCCGCGGGTAGCGGCGGCCGAACAGCGGAAAATCATCGAACCGTGTGACGGCGACGTCGAGAAGATCGCGAAGCGTGACGTTCGACTTCGCATTTGCAGGGTACACATCGCCATTGATCGTCGCCAAATAGTTCGAAGCCTTCAGGGCGGCCACCGCCTCAGCGCAGAACCGCCCCTGCGGAAACACCATCACGTCGTCGAATGGCACGCCAGAAAGGTCGCGATGAGCTCGCATGTGGTCCAGGGCCAGCCGCGCCTTCCCGGCGAGCGATGCGAAGTCGCCTTGGGCGAACTCATGGTTCGTGTGGTCGCAACCGTGGACGCACAGCGACAGGCGCTTCGCGTGGGACGCCAGAAACTTCGCGACCGACTGGCGCGACCGGCGGTAGTTCCACGGGATGAAGGCAATCGATGCCGCGAACTTACGGCGGCCCATAGCTCGCACCAGCTCCTCGTATTCGAAGAAGCCATAACGCCGGGTCAGCAGCGGGTCGTCAATGATCAAACAGGCACGCGGATTCTCGTTCTGCCACACGCGTTTGCGCAGCGCTCCACGGAGGAACATCAGAAGCGGAGCGAACCTGGAGAACAACGAGAGGGCGCGGACCCCGTGAGTAACGGGGTCGTCCAAATCCACCAGCTCGCTCACGGCGAGCACAAAGAGCTGGCAATCGCCGCAGCTCACCCGCGCGAAAAACGGGTACTTGCCAATGCGCATGATGGTGTTCTGCGTTGCTGACTCGGAGCTTTCGACGAAACAGCTCTCATAGTCCCTGGCGACGGACTCCAGGGACAAACCCGCGAACTGGGCGCACCACTCTCGGTGGCCATCCGTGATGCGCAGTTTCGCTTCCGCGCCCCTGGGCTGTACGCCTGTCAACGCGCCCGACGACAGCTGACAGAGGATCCTGGTGTGGCGTTCGGTCCGGTCAAAGCCGTAGATGAAAACATGCTTCGCGGCGTCGATCGTAAACCTCCTGAGCCTGTCCAGCCCGTTCGGCACAGCGTCGGCTGCGTGCGCGAGTGTGTCCGCGTGCACAATGAGGCACGTTCTGGGCGACACAATTCCCACGTGCTCGAGTCGGCCGCTCGAAAGATCGACAGCTATCGCCTCGACGCCAAGGAACGCCGCGAGTTTTTGGGCGCTCCGGTCCGACTTCGTGGGCACGCCCCACGAGAGGATGACGACGTCAGGGGCCGTGGACGGCATGTGTCTCGGGTTCAGCGACCGCCGGGCGAGCCGGACCCATCAGGTCCGCGTAGAAGGCCACGAACTTGCTCCTTTCGGCTTGCCACGAGAGCTGCGGTAGCAACGCGCGCGATTTTTCGAGCCGGCGTGCGACTTCGGCGTGATTGCGCCAGATGAAGCGCAGCTGGTCGACCATCGCCTCCTCACTGCCGGCATCGAAGAAGAACAGACATTCTTCGGGGAGATATTTGGTGATGGTGGTAGTGCGCGGGGAGACGACGGGGAGCCCCTGTGTCAGGTACTCGACAATCTTGGTCGAAAAATACAGGTCTCCGAAGACGCCGGCGCGGTGACAGGAGACGCCAACGTCCGCCTTGCGCATCTCCGCAGGTACCTGCTCGATTGGAACCAGGCCCAGATGTTCGATGGAGGCGGCAACGCCACTGCTCGCGGCGACGGCGAACACCTCGGCCAGTCTGTTGCCTTCGCCGAGAATTCGTAGCTTGACAGGGATTTCGCGGACCAATCGCGCGATTGCACCGACCGCAAGCGTCAGGTCGTAGTGCTCGGTCACGGTGCCACAGTACAGCAGGACCAAGCTCTCCCCATTGCGTGGCCACGTCGACGGCTCGCACAGCGGGAAGAGCCGCTGATCCGGGAAATTGTTGACGATGAAAATCTTCTCGGCCGGCACTCCCTTGGCCTGCAGATGATCTCGCATGCTCTCGTTTACGGACACGACGCGATCGGCGATGGTCCAGCTGAACCGCTCCTGAATCCGCAGGAGTTTGATGAGCAGCTTGTTGGTTTTGCCCCAGCTCATGAACAACTCGGGCATAGGATCGTGGACGTCGAGAACGAGCCGTGCGCCCATTAGGCGCGGCAGGATTCCCGCCAGAACGAGAAGATCCGGCATGTTGTGCACGTGAACGACGTCGAGCCGCTTGCGAAGATGCATGAGCGTCAGCTCGAGAGCGCCGAGCAGGAGGGTAGCGAGGTACTCATAGGCGTATCGGGCCAGGCTTCCGCGCCGCCTCGCGACGGGCAAACGGCGTACGTGAACGCCCTTGAAGGTGGCGCGGCGCGGTTCCTTCACGCCGGCGGAGTTTGTCTCCGACAGGCTGACGATGTGCACTTCGTGACCGGCTTCGACGAGCGCTTCAGCCTCTCTTCGGACGCGCGGATCGCGCAGGTAGCAGGTGTGCGCGAGCATCGCGATCCGACGTCGTTCGCGATTCTCAGTTAGCATATCGCGAGACCAGTTCATGAGCGATCTTCCGGTACGCGGCGCCGTCGCCAAACAACTCCACGTGCGGACCCGTCGGCTCGAAGTCTCGGATGAGGTTCGCAATGCGGTCCGGATCAGGCCCGGTGAGGACCTTCCACCCCGCTCGCGAAATCTCAGGGAACCACGATAGTTCGATCAGCACGATGCAGGGCTTGCGGAGGAGGTACGCCTCCCGCCTGACGCCACCGGAGTCCGTCAGGATCTTGTCGGCTCCAGCGGTCAAGCGGAGGAACTCTACGTAACCCATCGGCTTGCAGATCTCGATCGGGGAATGAGCGACGGTGTCGATGATCCCGCTCTGTTCCATCCGCTTCAGGGTCCGAGGATGCGCGGGAAAGACGACTCGTTTGCCCGAGCGCGCGATACCCTCCAAAATGGCGCTCAGCCTCGAGGTATCGGTGACGTTCTCCTCCCGGTGTAGTGTAAGAACGTCGTAATCACCGCGAGACGGCGTGATGTCGTACTTGTTCAGTGTCATCAAGAGTGCGTCTTTCATCAGGTCGCCGGAGAAGACGACGCGATCCGGCTCGTAGCCTTCCCGCTCGAGATTCTCGACGTCAGTCTCGGTGCAGCAAAAGATCACGTCGGCGAGCACATCGGCCACTCGCCGGTTGATCTCCTCGGGATTGTTCCGCTCTGTCGACCTGATGCCCCCCTCGACGTGCGCGAAAGGGATTCGCAGCCGGCTAGCCGCGATTGCGGCAGCCATCGTCGAGTTAACGTCCCCGTAACTGAGCACGCAGTCAGGCCGCTCGGCCTGCAACACCGGAACGAGTTCAATCATCGCGTGGGCGACGAAGGTGGCGCCATCTGTGTTCGAAACCTGGAGATGATGATTGGGTGCCGGCAGATCGAAGCACTCGAAGAACGCCTGCGACATCTCGTAGTCGTAGTGCTGACCCGTGTGCACCAACACCTGGTGCACCCCGCGGCATTTGAGCTCCGCATTGAGCAGGTATTCCTTGACGAAGTTCGGTCGCGTCCCGACAACAGAGCAGATCTTCATCTCTGGCTCCAGACCGCGGACGCACCCGAGACCATCTGAATAGGCCCGATCACGACAGATCTAGACAAGCACACCCGCGGCGTACTTGCGGATGGCCTGCGCCACGACCGTGATCTGCTGGTCGGTGAGCTCAGGGAACATCGGCAGCGACAGGATCTCCTGGCTCGCCTTGAGCGCAACGGGAAAGTCGGCAGGGCCGTGATTCAGGTAGCGGTAGGCATTGAGATACGGCAGGGCGATCGGATAGTGCACGCCGGTTTCGACCCCGTTCGCCGCAAGGAACTCGCGCAGCGCCTCACGGCCGCCATTCGCCACGCGAACGACATAGAGGTGATAAACCGCCCGCACATCGTCGAGCTCCTGTGGGGTCACGAGGTCGAGGTCGGCCAACGCCTGGTTGTACTTGTAGGCGTTAGCCCTCCGACTCTCGCTCCAGGAATCGAGGTGCCGAAGCTTGACCTCGAGAATCGCAGCCTGGATGCCGTCGAGCCGGCTGTTGATGCCTTCGAAGTCGTGATCGTACTTCTTCGTGCGGCCATGATTCGCGAACATGCGCGCCTGGGCGGCCCACTCCTCGTTATCCGTCACGAGCGCGCCAGCGTCGCCGTAGGCACCGAGATTCTTACCTGGGTAGAAGCTGAAGCACGTGATGTCGGCAAGCTGGGAAATCGGCTGCCCCTTGTATAGGGCTCCATGTGCTTGCGCCGCGTCGCCCACCACGCGGAGGCTGTACTTCTTCGCGAGCGCGAGGATCGGCAGCATGTCTGCCGGCTGACCGTAGAGATGAACCGGGATGATGGCCTTGGTGCGAACCGTGATCTTCTCTTCGATGCGCTCGACGTCGATGGTGTAGGTGCTCGGATTGGCGTCGACGAAGACGACCTGCGCGCCCGCCATCTTGATGGCTTCGGAAGTCGCGACGAAACTGTTCGCAACGGTGATGACCTCGTCGCCTGGGCCGATGCCTAATGTTCTGAGCGCAACGAACAGGGCGTCGGTTCCGTTGGCGAGGCCAACGCAATGGTTGACGCCGCAGTAGGATCCGAACGCGGTCTCGAAGCTCTTGACGCGCGCGCCACCGACGAAGGCGGTGTCTGCGATGATGCCGGCAATCGCCGCGTCGATGTCAGCCTTGATTGATCGGTACTGCGCTTTCAGATCAACGAACGGAACGCTGACGCTGGCCTTCTGTCCCTGCATTGTGAGTTCCTCTCTTGAGCGTTGTGAAGAAACCGAACTAATCGTCATCGAGCTGGCGCGACCGCATATGGCAGGTCGGAGATCTGGCGAATGACGCGCGCGGGGTTTCCCGCGACGACTGCGCCGGGCGGAACGTCACGAGCGACCAGCGCGCCTGCTCCGACCAATGCATTCTCGCCGACAACCACGCCGGGCAGGATGGTGGCGTTGGCCCCGATCTTTGCGTTCTTGCGGATGACGGGGCCGGCCAGCCGATCCTTTACTCCGGGAGATAGCGGGTACTTCGCGTTCGTGAGCACCACGTTCGGACCGATCCAGCAGCCCTCTTCGAGTACCGTGAACTCCGGGATGAAGGCCTGCGTGTGGATACGGACGCCGTCCCCTATCTCGACGTGATGTTCGATGACGGACAAGGTACCGACGCTGACGTTGTCGCCGATGCGGTTCGACTCGCGGATGTTGACCTTGTTACCAGTCTGGAAGTTGCGGCCGATCAGGTTGCCGGCGTAAATGATGGTCTGGGCTCGGATGACGGCGTCTTCGCCGATTGTGGTTGGCAGCTCGCCGTCGCGAGCGCCGCGCGGCGGCGTCCCGATGATGCAGAATTCCTCGACGACTGCGCGTTCGCCGAGCCGGACGTTCCCATAAATCTTCTGCGTTGTCATGATGCGAGTCCCAGTCGGCACCGTCTCGGCCGGAATCGGAGCTGAACGTCTGTATTGGTTTCGATCGACTCGTAGAGCGCGGTGATGAGCTCCAACGACTTCCGGCCTTCCAACCCGTCGACGAGCGCCGCCTTCTTCGTCTTGATCGACGCGATGACATCACGTAGATACTCGCCGAGGTTGTAACCCAGTTGTGCCGGATTCCTTCCGAACTTCTCAATCACTTCGTCGTCGCCCGGCAGTTTCTGGTCGAAGCTCCAGGTGAGGAGCTCGTTCATGAAGAAGCCTCCGATGACCACGCTGCCGTGCTCACCGAGGATGCTGATGGATCCCTCGAGGTCCTTGGGCCTGGTGGCGGTTGTGGCCTCGAGAACGCCCAGCGCCCCGGAATTGAATCGAATCACCGCCACGCCTGTGTCCTCGCATTCGATCTTGACCAACCGCGTGGACGCCATGCTGCGAACCGACTCGATGTGGCCCATAAACCAGGACAGCATGTCGATGTGATGCACGGCCTGATTCATGAACACCCCACCATCGTGCGCCCACGTGCCTCGCCATGCTTCCGAGTCGTAATAAGCCTGATCCCGTGTCCAGCGGAGCCGAATCGTACCGAGGACGAGCCGTCCGAACCGACCCTGCTCCAACGCCTGCCGTGCCTTCACAATCGGCAGGTTGTAGCGATTCTGGTGAACGACGAAGAGCTTCGCGCCGTGGATGTCGCAGGCCTCTATCATCCGGTCCGCGTCGTCGAGCCGAAGCGCCAGCGGCTTCTCGACGACAATCGGCCGCCCGTACTCGGCCAGCTCGAGAACGTTGGAGCAGTGCGTTCCGCTGGGGGTCAGCACGCTAAAGACGTCGACCGAATCACCGATCGACTGCATCATCTCGCGCACGTTCGAAAAGGCGGGGGCGCCGTATTTCTGCGAGAACTCTTGCGCGCGCGAAACCTTCAGGTCGACAAACGCAGCGATCTCTGCGTCATCGAGGTATTCGTGCAGCGCGTGCGCGTGCTTGCGCGCGATGTTGCCGCACCCAAGCAGCGCGAATCTCAATTTGCTCATGTGTTTTCTCCTCAAACCGTTCGATTGCTCAGACATGGACCGTGACCATACCCAGGCCGTTGAAGTGTCTGTCTTCGGCGCGCGTGCCACTTCTCGGACAGGGGCGCTGGATCCGGATCACCGGCGCGAGTGCGTCGGCAGCTGACGGATCTCGCGTAATCGCGATCCCTCCCGCGTCGTTCACAGAGAACCGAATCGAGCGGCGGGACCGGAACCACTCGACGGCTTGCTTTGCCGTGGCGAACCATGGCCGGGCATCCGCGTTGACGTCTTCCAACAGCGTGTTGTAGAAGGCCGCCCACAAGCGCTCCGGAGCAAGGCTTCGGTCGTGCCAATTGATCACCAGCGTGCCGCCGTGCCGC
>JBAROV010000087.1:0-9879 GCA_049642465.1 Vicinamibacterales bacterium | reverse complement strand
AGGTTGTACGGGGTGTGCTGTCGCTTGTCGAAGGTTCCGGCGTCGATCTCCATCGCGTAGTCGCCGAGCGCCGCCGCGACCGCGCCCAAGATCGTGCCCTTGCCGTTGCGCCCCTTCTCGCCGTTCGGCAGAAACCACTTGTCGAGGTTCATCTGCCCGGTCGTCGAGTAGCCGAGCGCGGTTTGCAGCCACGTGCGCTCGGCGTCGTTCGGAAAGATCTCCGTCAGCGCGCGCGTCCACAGCTCCGACGTCGCCTCGGGGTCGTAGGTGGCGCTCGTCTGCATCGTGATGCGTTCATCGGGGAGCGCGCGGCGTAGTTCGCTGGTGCGGAGATCGACGACACCGTCAGGCGTACCAAGCAGATGCGGAATCGTGTCCCACTGACTGCCCGCGTCAGCGATCGGTGCGAGGTCTTGCGCCAGTACCAACAAGTTCGTCAGCCGTGCACGGCTCTCGCCCTTCGATGTCCAGGCGAGGGCCTTCTGTCGCTTGTCAGAATCAGTGATCTGCGTCGCGATCGTCTGCCGCATGCGCACGGCATCCAAGGCAAGCGTCGTGATGTGACCGGTACGATCCGGCGACCAGATCCCGGAACGGTCGTCGAGGATCAGCCAGCGATCGCGTCGGTGGTCTTGCCGCGCGTGCTCGGCATAGATCAACGTGAACAGCTCGGCGTCTCCAGCCTCGGTCAACGGGAACGTGTCGACGGTCGGCGTATACCGGTCGCAGATGTCGGCGGCGATCTTGTTGATGTTTTCACGCGGTACATCGGAGGCGGGCATCCCGTCAGGCCCTTCGCTGCGGTTTTTGTGCAGCGACCAGAGCGTGTCAGCGATCTCCGCTTCGGTATATCCGCGTCGTCGCAACCGGCAGCCCTCGCGCCACAGCGTGTCGTGTCGCTGGCCGTGCGGAATTGAGGGAGGCAGCTTCGGCGAGGGCGGCGCCTCGTCCGCGACCTCGGACTCGAGCCACGCCGGATCGAACGTCGGCAGCTCGCGCTCCTGCGGCCACCTGCCAACCGGCGTGTACTCGACACCTGTGTTGTGTAGGCCGCCGGGCGCCACGACGTAGCCGCCATCACCTCGCACGTCGATCTTGATCGCGGGGTCGCCTGTCCTGATGCGGACCTTGTTCGGCACCAGGACGCCGGGATGCGCATAGCCCCAGTGCTCGCCCTTCGCCGTCCGAGTCTTCATCGGCGTCGACGGAAGGTGTTCGCGCATCCACGCGAGCGCCGAGGCGCTATCGCCGTCGACGATGACGAGGTTCGAGATCGCTCCGGTGACCATCGCCGCGTTCCGCTTCCGGCCGTTGCTGAACCACTCGACGAGGTCGGCATCCGTCGGCCGCGTCTCCTGATACCGTTTCCATTTGATGGCGGGTGTTTTTCCGATCTGGTCAGGGTCGGTCACCCACGTGTCGTCAGGATGATCGAGCGGGAAGACGCTGATGCCACGCGCGACGAGGCCGCGGGCGATCAGGAGCATGTCGGGCGCCATCACTGCACCACCACCCGCGCGGCCGCCGTCGCCAGCGCCGCCTCGACGCGATCGAAGCGGTCAGCGCGATCGCCGCACCGCCCGCACAAGCCGTACGCGACGCACGGCGTGCTGTTCGGCCGCGCCGGGTGCTGCCGCAGTTTGAGAATAATGGCGTGCATCTCGTCGGTCGCCGGCACGAACAAGCCGACGTGCTCGACGCGCCGATCGCCACACAAACAGCAGCCGCGGATCGTCGAGGGCTCGAAGTCGAAGAGCGTGCGTGAGCCGTCGGCGGCGTAGGTCCAGACGGTCATCGCGCCTCCGCCTCATTCGCCTGCGGCGCCGTCAGCGTCGCGAGCTGCTTCGCGAGTTCATCGCGCTCGCGACTGACCGTCAGCAGGCGCTTCAGCAGCAGCGCGTTTTGCTGCTTCAACTGATCGATTTCGGTGACGGGCGTCATCGCGACGCCTCGACGATCCGATCAGGCGAGAGCCCGATCACCTCGGCGAGCTTCGTCAGCCGCGCGATCGTGAGCGGCGACGCCGGAAAGTCCGAATAGAGCAACCCCGAGAACGACGGCAGACGCCGCCACCCGCCAACGGAGGCGAGCGCAGTCATCGTCGAACCACTCGCGCGAATGGCGCGATGCGTGTCGGAGGTTAGGCGAACGAGGGGATAGGGCTTAGGTCCGCGAGTGCGGGGACGAACAAGTCTTGACACCGGCGTGCTCCGGGCATGAACGGAGGTTCATCCGGTCTGCACGCCGAGCCTTCTGCTCGGGCGGTGAGTCGGGGGGCATGCCGGCAGCGCCGGGCGGTCGGCCCTTCATAGCTTTCCCTAGTTTAAGCCCATTTCCGAGGGAAGTCTAGCGAAAAATGGCTAGCACAAAATTAAATATCTGTAAAGCTCAGCAGTATAGCCGGCTCGGAGGAGCAGGCCGGAGCCGGGAGCTTACTTACACCTTACCGCCACCCGTTCGACGCGCCTAAGACGAACCTCGTGCTTGCCCACGCGGCCCCTCCGGGCCCCTTACCACAAGATGTCGGGTGTTACACTGCCGCGTCCAAGTCCTTGTCAGGAGAGCGATAGATGGCAAAAAAGCCGAAACGGAACGCGAACGACGTGGAGAGCCTGCTCACCGATATCCTGATTGCGCAGCTCGCCGCATCTGGTGTGCAGCAGCAGACAATTCGCAAAATCCTCGGTTGTGACATTAACCGTGTGAGCCGAATCACGAAGCACATCAAGGCGGCACGCAAAGCAGCCAAAGAGTAGCGGCATTCGATGGAGGACGGGTGATGCCCAAGAAGAAACGGTCTTCTGAGGAAAGCAGTTTACCGAGCTTGGCATTGGTGTTCGGTTACATCGCCGTGAAGGACCTCCAGCGGCTGGAAGACCGCGTGAAGATCCTCAGTCGGCTTGGTTATGGCAACGCGGAGATGTCCGCTATTTGCGGCATAACTCCGGCGCACGTCGCCACCCTCAAGCATCGCGCAAGCAAAGGGGAACGTTGATGAGTGCCGACAACGACTCGATCACTTTGATGTTGGCGTATCTCTGCGTCGCCAAGGAGGCGGAGGCGAGCATTGTCAGAAAGGTTCAAATCCTCGATCGCTTCGGCCTCACCGACACCCAAATAGCGACGGTGTGCGGAGCAGCCGTGCAGTCCGTGCGAAACGCTCGCCAGGCATCGAGAAAAAAGCGTAGGTAATCGATGGCGGTTCACAAACGAGCCCCGCGGAAGAAACCGCGAAAACTCACGAGGGTCGTAAGAATACCGTCGGCTTACTTTGAGGTGTTGGATGTTGCCAACGTGATGTTTCCCGTCCTGTATCAGTTCGAGAATGGTCTTCGGCTTTCCATACATCATTTCTTGGTGACGTGCTACGGCGTGGATTGGTGGGACAAAAGCCTACAGACGCAGCTTCCGACGGTGTTTCAATACGAGGCTAGTCAGAAGGCAAAGCTCGCCACCATGTCATGGCTGGGAGCGTCAACGAGGGTGACTGTGCTGCCGGTGCACTTGGTCACGCTGGGGCACCTTGAGGAAATCATCAAGAAATACAAATCGGACTGCATACCAGAGCTGTTTCCGACCATCGAATTCTTCCTGGGCCACATGGAGGTCATTAAGCGTGTGCGAAACATGTATTCGCACATGTTCCCCTGTATCACTGCAAATGATGCCAAAGTAGCCAAGCGAGAGATCTTGACGCTCGCACAGCATCTAAACGCGAAGCTAGACCAACTCTTGCCATAAGCGGTCGTTCCGAACACAATCGGCCTGTGTGCCTAGGCCGCCCGCCGCAGCGGCCCGCCGACCCGCCGCGCGTCCCGCTTGAAAATACCCCTTGGGGACGCCAGACTTCGCTCGCCTGCGGCGAGCTTCGTCTGGGCAAGCCAGCGAGCCGCTGTTCAACGAAGTCTGCCCCGCCGTAGCCGCGAAGCGGCGAAGGCGGTCTGCCCCCCAGCGCAGAATCTGCGATCATTCGTTCGCCCTGCCGTTCTAGGATTCGCAACGTCCTACGTCCGAAATTACGGAAACCGACGTCTTTGACGTTGGAGGTGGGTTTGCTACCGATGTAGAAGTGAGCTGCGAGAGCCGCTTCGTCTATGTGATGGTCAGCGCGAGCAATCCGCGACGACATTACGTCGGACTAACGTCGAATGTGACGACACGCCTCGCAGTTCACAACTCTGGCGGTTCTCAGCACACCGCGCCGAACCGGCCGTGGCGGCTGATCGTGTCGCTAGAATTCGCCACCGTTGCAAGCGCCGTCGCCTTCGAAAAGTATCTCAAGACTGGTTCGGGCCGCGCATTCGCTAAACGCCATTTCGTTTGACGGGCGGATTCGTGGCCGGTTACGTATCGATGATTAGGCACGAATATCGGCCGTTCCCAAGATCGACCCGCTCGCTTTAGTCTGGAGGCGTACTCCCGCCACCGATGTGAAGCCAAACAGGTATCTCGCCGCACGCGGGCGCTTTGTGGCCAAAGAAACCTGGAATCGAGTCAATTGCGTAGTACGGCGACCGGCACGTCGCCTACGCCAAACGCCTGCTCCAGCCATGGTTGCGCCGGTAGTGAACAAGGACAGGGTCGCGGGTTCGGGGCACAGGGCTCGGTTCAAAGATGTAGAGCACGCGGCCAAACTCAAAAGATTGGGAAGAAATCTGGACGGCGTCGGGGCAATGGGGCGCCATCGCCGTTCAGCGTCCTGTGCGCGCCACTGCGCCGAGTCGGTGTGACAGGCGTTTGCGCTGCACTGCTCACGGCGTACTTGCTGAATCCTTCGCACAAGCGCGGTGGTGCGAAGGCGAAGCGACTTTTCAACCTTGGCTACCGCACGAATGCTCCCGAGATTCTTGAGGCTGACCTTCGCACTCAGCATCTGTCACTGGACCCCGTCGGCGTTTCACAGAATGCGTATGGCGTCGTTTACGAAATCGACGGATCAATCAAGACGTCCAGCGGAAAGATTTCGCGTTTCCGTTCGATCTGGCAAACCGATACTGAAAGCGACGTGCTCCGTTTTACTATGTACCCGAGGTAACGGAATGACCTTTGAGCTGTACAGCGACGTGATTCTGACACGAGACATTCCCGAGTGCGGGTTGCGTGCCGGCGACGTTGGTGCGGTCGTCGAGCGTCACGTCGTGCCGGGCGTCAGCGAAGAAGGGTACTCCGCCGAGTTTTTCGACATGACCGGTAATACCGTCGCCGTGGTGACTGTGCCGGCTAGCGCATTGCGCCTGCCAACTCAAGCTGATCGTCCCACCGTGCGGGCGCTCACCGCCTGACAGCCTCGCGGCCATCTGACGGATTCCCGGCAGGGCACGGCGCGAGACGGGCCGCGAGATGGCATGCGGCTTGCTGACGGCAGCTTTACGTCGCCAGTCACCCTCAGACCGGTAGCCACAGATATGTTTGCGGAGTTCCGTTTCGCCGCACGCGCCCTCTCTCGGTGGCGGGTCGGTGGCCTCGCCGCGACGCTAACGCTCTCGATAGGGATCGGCACGACGACCGCGGTCTACGCACTCACGCGCGTGATGGTGGCGGATTTCACCGGCGTGCCCGACATCGATCGCCTCGCGCGCGTCTATGCCGCGAGTCCGGCTCTCGGCGTCGAGCGCGCGCCAGTCGCTCTCGGGGATGTGGATTCGACGCTCTCCCATCTCACCTCGTTCGCCGCGATCGGAGCCTATCAGCAGGAGACGGTCACGATCGGATCCGGCGTCGCTGAGCGGCACGTGACGGGCGGCTACGCGGCGCCCGCGTTCTTCACCGCGATGGGTGTTTCCCCCGTTGCAGGACGACTCTTCACGCCCGCGGATCTCGACGCGGCACACCCCGTCGCCATCCTGAGCGAGGGATTGTGGCGGCGCGACTTCTCCGGCGGCAGCCTCAACGCGGCGACTATCGTCGTCGACGGCGTGGAGCGGGCGATCGTCGGCGTGATGCCGCGAACCTTCTCGTACTCCTTCGTCGGCGTCGACGCTGATGTGTGGGTTCCGCTTGTGCGCACCCCACGCGGCGCCTCGGCGGCGGTCACGGTTTTCGCGCGTCTCAGGCCCAGTGTCGGCTGGAGCGCGGCAGCTTCCGAGCTCGGCGCGCGGGGACGCGCGCCGTGGACGTGGCGCGCGATTCCGATTCAGGACGATGTGCGGCGACGCGCAACGACGGCGTATGCGTTTACGCTTGGACCGGCGCTCCTCCTGCTGCTCATCGGCTGCGTGAACGTCGCGTGCATGCTGATGGCGCGCGGGATCGAGCGCGACGCAGAGTTCAGCGTGCGCCGCGCACTCGGTGCCACGCGCTTGCGCATCGTCCGGCAGTTGTTCACTGAAAACGCGCTGCTCGCGGCGGGCGGTGGTGCGATCGGCTGCGGTCTCGCGGTTGCCATCCTTCGTGTCGTCTCCTCGGCTCTGGCGGCTGAACAGCCGATCCTGGCGGAGCGCATCGCGGCCGGCTTCGACCTGCTGCCGCTCGCGCTCGTTGCCACGATGGCATCCTGCGTACTCTTCGGCACCCTGCCGGCGGTGCGGCTGTCGCGGCGGGACATCGCCGCTGCCCTCAACGGCGTACCCGCGAAGTATCGCGTGCACATCGCAGGCTACGGCGCCCGGGACCTGGTCGTCTTCTTCGAGATGGGATCTGCGGTCGCCCTCGTGATCTTCGCCGCGATGATCTTCGCGTTATTTGGCGAGCTGCGGGGCGCGACACCGCTGTTTCCTGCGGAACGCGTGGTGTCGGTCGACGTGCGGTCCGCCGACGCCCGCACCGTTCGTGAGCAGGTCTTGGCGATTCCGGGCGTCACCGGCGTGACGATCGCGTCCGTGATGCCCGGCGGCACCATTGTCCGCAGCCGCGCCGCGAAGATAGAGACCGCCTCTGGCGCAGCCGCGCTCGTGTCGCGTATTCCTGCCGATGCGTCGCTGTTCGACACGCTCGGCGTACCTGTCCTGCGCGGACGATCGTTCGCGCCAACCGAAGTCGGGGCAGCCGCCGGCGTCGTCGTGCTCAGCGAGGGTGCGGCGCGTGCAATGGCGCCGAACGTGGACGCGCTCGGCATGCGCGTGCGTATCACAGGGCGAACGACGGCGACGGCGACCGTGATTGGCGTGAGCCGCGACGTCATGAACTACGGCGCGCTGTCCCGCGCCGGGCTGGTCCCTCCGGAAGTCTACGTGCCGTACGAACCGTCAGCGGGCGACGCTGTCCTGCTGGCGCGCGTCAGCGGCGATCCGCATGCTTTGATTCGCGCGATCGCGTCAGCGGCCCGGGTGCCATCCGATGTGCGGCGTCCGCAGCCTCGAATCGTCAGCGAGAACCTGAAGCTCGGCAACGCAGGAGGCGGAGTCGTGATGAGCATGTTCGGGATGTTCAGCCTGGTGGCGTTGCTGCTCGCTGCAAGCGGTGTGTTCGGCGTGATCAGCCAGTCGGTCGCGCAGCGGACCCGGGAGTTCGGTATTCGGATGGCGCTCGGCGCAGCCCCGCCGCGCGTGCTCGCTATGGTGCTGGTGCGCGAGAGCAAGTTGATCGTCGCGGCGCTCACGACGGGCGCCGCGATCACTGTCGGTCTGACATACTCGCTGTTTGCGGAGCTCGCGGCGCTCAGCGTCGTCCGCCCCGCACTGTGGCTCGAGGTGACCGCGCTGTGTGGCGGACTCGCCGCGCTCGCCGTGTTTCTAGCGACACGACGAATCCTTCGCCTCGCTCCGATTATTGCTCTGCGGCACCTATAGACGGCTGCGGCCCGCCATCCTATGACAGCCGCGCGTCATTGGGGCTGCAGGACGATTACGCAGCGCGGCGAATCTCATCAATCTGGCTGAGCCAGCGAGCGATTTGGTTCCAACTGGCCGGCATTAGGGACGAATCCCCCTGTTGGCCAGAGCATCGGGCCCCTAGCCGCGATGCCGGATCGGGCCTCGCTCCCCGGCTACGCTAGGGACCCATTGCGCCCGGTCGGGGTCTATACGACCTACAGAGTCGCTGGTCCGGCAAGGGAAAGGTCTACAGATGAGACCGTTGCTCGCAACGTGGCTGCTTGGACTCGTCGCCATGTTCGGCGGCATCTGGGCCACGTATGTGACTTGTCCGGGTTGCATTGACCGCAGTCGGGTGAACACAGCATGCGAGTGGACGGGTGACACGGCGTTCCCGATCGAACCGCAGCACCCGGAACATCAGAAGCATCTAATCGGTGATGCGCATCTGGCGGAGGAACTAGCTATCCGCCACGCCGATGCCGAACACGGACGGCGATTCGGAGTCGAGCACCATGGCGGCCTCCTCGACGGTGGCCGTTTCAGGGGCGAATGCCTCGCACGGATGTTCCGCGCGATAGAGAACACCCACGACGTCACGTCCGAACAGGTTCAGCCCGCCCGCGGCCAACGCAATCGCAGGTTCGATCTCGCCGCGAGCCTGCTGTTCCTGCCACTCTATCTGGTGGTCGCGATCGCCGCGAATCGTTCGTTGTCTCGTCGCTTTTCATCTGACGAGCGAGTCGCTGGCCTGGTGGCTACGGGCATCGTCTCCGTCGCCGTCAGTTTTCTCGGACTCCAATCTCTTCGATTGTGGTTGGGGGTGTGGGAGGTGGTTCGGGTTGGAAACGGCCACATGACCAGCATCCGAGCCGCATCACGCAACGGATGGATGCATCATGTCGATGGCCAATTGATCGGGGGCATTCTGGTGTTCTGGCTCGTCGCACTGTGTTGCTCCCGGGTCGAGTCTGTGGAGCACTCTAGTGAGGACCTCCGTCCACACGACGCTCTTCTGCGTTGACAAGATCCGCTTGATGCAGTTCGTGAGGCTCGTCTTGCTATGCTCTAACGGCGCGCCTGCCACTCTCGTCGCTCATGCCGCCAGCGGTCCCTCCAAGTACAAAACTGAATGTCGCGTTGGGGACGCCATACCGAAGGTAACGGTCCACGGAATCGTCAGCGCTGCCTGACAGATGGAACCGCGCCTAGGTCAGTATCGCGAACCGGCTTGAACCCCACCCTCAGCGTCCTCGGTCGCAGGCGTGAGCGCCGCTTCCCACTCGGTCCACGCCTCGCCGGGGTCGGTCGGGTCCCACATCGTCAGCGGTCCGATGAGTCTGCGGAGCAGCACACGTGCCACCGCGGGCTCCGCTCGCAGCGTCTCGCGCCACGTCGCCGCGCGTTGCTCCAAGGCTGCGCGAAGCTCGTCAATCTTTGGTTGCACAGGACGGGGTTGACGGAGCTTCGCCTCCAGCTTGGCAATCTCTCGCTAGTTGACGGTGGCGGGCAAGAGCGTCGTGGAGATGATGATCGGGCAGGCAGGCGAGTGAGTGATGAGCGCTGTCGCTTAAAGGTAGTGGGTCAGTTTGAGGGTTCGCGTCCGTTGAACCACATGAGCGCGAACCCTGCACCGGCGAGCGCAAGAAAAACCGGCAGGAGCATGAAGCGCAACGCGATGTCGCTTGTGAGCCTGAGAACGGCGCCCGCCAAGGGCGGTACGGCGAGCATAATCGCCAAACCGAGATATAGTCGCAGGACGCGCATTTGGCACCGCCTCTCTAGCCGAGAAGTGTGACGACCATTGTCGCACGTGGGCAGCGAGTTTTTCAGTGGGGCCGGTTTTCAAACTGACCCACTACCTCTTAAAGAAGGAGAGGACTGGCTGCGATGAAAAAAGCGAAGGCCCTCACGTGGTCTGCTCGCAGGCGTGACGGGCGTACAAACGAAAGCCCACTCTCAAAGGCCGCCAAATCGCTATACTCCTCAGACTTTCTCCTTGGGGACGAATCCCCTTCATCGCGCCTGTTCCGGAACGAGTGAGACCCGCGGATCTCGTTCGCGAAAGATGCATCGGTTCTCTCCGTTGACTCGTGGCCCGGGCGACCCGCACAATCGTCTCCTCCCG
>JBAROV010000066.1:0-148660 GCA_049642465.1 Vicinamibacterales bacterium | reverse complement strand
TGCCCACCCTTTCCTGACGACGGGCGTCGGGCCGGCCAGGGCGAGACCTTGCCCGGAGCCGCGTGGCTATCGCATACTGTGTATTCCTGCCTGCGGGAAACGCGCGTGTTGGGAGGTCGTTCAATGGTAGGACACGTGGCTCTGGACCACGTTATCGGGGTTCGAATCCCTGCCTCCCAGCCAATTCGCATTTCACACGCCAAACGACCGTGCGGCAGGCGCTTGCGAGTGTTTCGAACCGCAGCCTCGGGCCCGCGAAGACTTCAGCCGATCGACATCGGTTCGCACCCGCAGAGCTCTTTTCCGGTTCTCGACGCGTGGCAGCTGACTGCAAAGCCAAACGGCGAGTAGTCGGCGCACGCCTTTCGGCGCGCCTTTAGCGACCCGAGACGCGACCGACTAACCTGACCGTGCGCACAAGTGAATGCTGCGAATCGGAGTGTGAGCGTCACCCGAGGTCACTGCGCTCCGAGATACTGCGCGATGGTGAATCCTGAACACTCCGACCTGGTGCGGTTTCATCGAGGCAAACTCCTCTATGGCCTTGCCGGCGCGCTCGGCCGTCTGGCGTCAGGCCGCATGGGCCCCTGGGGTTCAGGTCCATTGCCATAGGCATCGCCCCTTCATCCTCTTTGGACACCCGCGAGGAAAGAAGGCGCTGACGGCCGGACTCGAGCGTCCGCCGCGGGGCGGACAATAGTCGGCGCACCGGTGGAGATCGCTGGGACCCGCGAGTGCGAACACTCCTTATCCTGCGGGAACTGTCGACGTTATAGGTACTCGAATTGCAGAGCTTCGCGGTGTTTTTATTCACTTCAGGTGTCGGCTTGAGCCGGTGCGTAAGGCCGACGCACCGCGGACGAGGAGAGAGAACGATGTATCGATTGGGCATCCCCCGCCCCGCCATCCTGGCAGCGGCCTTTCTTGTTCTGGCCCAGTTGGTCGCCAGGCCCGCGCAGGCGGGTCCGGTGACGTACAACTACGTTGGCAGTCTCTTCAACTTCTGTGGGTACGGCTGTCCGGGCAGCCCGACTGAAGACGGGCTCGTGAACGCCCCCTCCAACTGGGACAGCGATCGCATCGTGGCGTCGCTGACGTTCGCGGAGGCGCTCGGCGCGAACATCGCGTACCAGGATATGTACTCGTCGCCGAACCTGCTTTCCTGGTCGATCGGAGACGCCTTCGGACTCGTCTCCCTCTCGTCGGCGACCGGCGGGAACCTGAACGTGCCCCCCGAATTCGGCCCGAGCCCGCTGATGTTGTCGACCGATGCCAACGGCAACATAGCGAATTACCTGATGGGATATGGATTGCCTGAGGACGACTTCACGGTAAGGTCGGAAATCGGGATCTTCAATCCGCCGCTCCACTGCCCGGCCGAGGAGTGTGGGATAGACGTGTACTTCTCTGACTCCTTCACCTCGAACCTGTATGGCGCGACGGAATGGGACGCGTTCGTCGGCTCCGAGTCGCCAACCGGGCTGCCTGGAAAATGGACCCGCTCAGAGGCTCCTGCACCGGTTCCCGAACCGGCATCCCTGACGCTGATGCTCATCGGCCTCGGGGGCGCCATTGCGCGCCGGTACCATCGCTCGGAGTAGGGAAACAGGCCGTACGTTTCGAGAAGTACTTGAAGTCGGGATCGGGCCGCGCATTCGCCACCAGACATTTTGGACCTGAGTGACTATTTCTTCACCGGCAGCAGCCGGCTCGAATCACACGTCGGACAACTGAGCCACGGCGACTAGTCGATCCGTCGCTCCGGCGTGAACCGCCGGATCGTATGCGCCGAAGTACCCAACGGAACCAAAACCGCCGCACTCAAAGACCGACCCGAGTTCGGGCCTCGTCCAGCATCGCATCACGAAGCGAGAGTCGCTCGAATGTTCTCCAGCGTCGTTGACCAGAGTGTGCGTTTCGGACAGAAGAAGCTGCTGGCGCTCCGGATCGAGTTCGGTGGTGCTCGTGAGCGTGAGTTTGCCTCGATCGGCAAGAACGCTCTTTCGAAAAATGGGCTCGCGCTGCTTACGGACTCTCGTCGCCTCCCATTCGCGAACGTCCAGAATCAGGACGCCTGGAGGTCGAAGCGCGCCCGCGAACGCGGCAAACACCGAGAGGCGTGCGTCGTCATTCACGAAGTCGTTGAGAACGCCGCGGCAAAGAATGCCGTCGTACCGCGCCACAGGGAGAGCGAGGAGGTCCCCGACGCGGAATGAGACGGAATTGCCGTGACCGCGGACGGACTGCCTGGCGGTCTCGATCAGTGCGGACGACCGGTCTACGCCTTCAACCGTATAACCTCGGCGCGCGAGTTCGGCAGCATATCGGCCTGTTCCACACCCGGCATCGAGAAGCGTTGCGCCCGGAAGGATGCCTCGCTCAATTAACCAGGCCGCGATCGCCGCGCAGTCCGTACTGACAGAACGATCGATCAGCAGATCGAACGCCCACGCGTACTCACCGTAAAAAGGGCGACTGGGTTGCTCGGCCATGGAAGCTTGCAAACTGTATAACAACGATGTCGGCCAGACCACGCCGCGCGAATCAGGCAGTTTCGGAAATCGTCCCTGACACCCAGCCAATCCCCTGTTCATTTCCCTTCACGATCCGCCGCAGTCCCGGCTGATCGTCGAGGCCTGTATGACGCCGTCGTTGCCGCCGCGATTGACGAACCCCTGAAGGTGTTGCTGAGGTCAGGCGCCACGCTGAATCCCCGGGGTGAGGCGGTGAATCAGCTAAGGCTCGCCTCTTGCACGTTGTGACGCGTGACGGCCCTTCATCTGTAATTCGCGGGGGTCTCCCTTGAAGCGCTCTCTGAACCTGCCCTTTCGTGTCGCTGTCCTTCTCATAAGTGGAATCGTCATCGGCCTCACGCTCGAGGCCGTGCCGGCCCATGCCGACCCGATCAGGGTTTCGGGCGGTCTGTATGTCAATTCCGCCGGCGGCGACTTTCCGTCGTACCACGGTCCGATCAACGAGCTTATTTTCTCCCTGGCCGCAAACGGCCTCCCCACGCTTCACGGGGAGGTACTCGAGACAATCCCGGCCCTCGGGAACCGCGGTACCCTGGAAATCAGCCGGTCCGCCACCCCGCAACCGCTGAGTGTCGGAGCGTCCCACAGCCTGTCGATGCGCGCGACGTTCACGCTGGGCCGTGCATTCGAAGAGATCCTCGGGGAATGGCGGGCGTATGACATCGCGGGAGACTTCCTGTTCACTGGCGGGACGGCCATCCTCGAGGGCGATCCCCTCGGATTGATTGGGGGCCGGGCGCCGGTGACATTCTCCGGCACGCTCAGCGGCTTCGACATCGACACCGGCGCTCTCCTGTTCAGCCGCTCGCTCTACGGCAGCGGCACAGGCCAGGTGCTCTTCTACGGGCCCAACCCACCATTCTTCAGCTACGAGTACTCGCTCGACCCTGTGCCGGAGCCTACGTCGATGCTCCTTCTCGGCACCGGCCTCGGGTGGATCATCATTCGCCGTCGCGGCGCGCGCCGCGGGAACCCAGAGCCACAGCGCATCTGACGAAATCGCGTTCCTCACAGTCATTCAATTTCTAACGCCGCAGCAGGGCGGCGCTCCTCCTGTGTGACGTGCTGGGCTGGTCGGCCAAAGAAGCCGCTGGGCTCCTGGATGTCAGCAGCTGTCGAGCATGCTGAGGAGCCGGCGATTGTGCAGGATGTAGAGCAGGCCAAGGACTTCGCGCACCCGTGAAGGCGACGCGGCGAGCACGACGCGATGCGCCAAGCCCGCATAGGTGCGGCCTTCGAAGTGATCGAGCCCCAGGCGCTAAAAGCGAAACGAATACTGAAACTTCGCGGAGACCTTGCTGTCCTGCGTCCGGAAGCGCAAGTCGCCAACGTCTTCCCGGATCCACCCCTGGTTGAATGCGAAGAACAGATCGTTGCCGGGTTGCAGCGTCCAGCGGACGCGACTCTGCCAGCCCATGTTCCGGGACCGGTTGTCGTACTGGATCAGATTAGACAGCGACAGCCTCGGCGTCGCCGCGTAGCTGACATTGGACGTGAAAATGCGGGCGACGAAGTGGCCTTCCGGCAGGCGCGCAAACGTCTGGTTGGTGCTGACGGTAACAGTGAACCGTGGGGGAACTTTGTAGGTGAGGCTCGTCGTCACCTGCTCCGCTTTTCCGGACCAGTAGCCGCCGTAGGTGAGGTTGACGCTGCCTGACAGCCGCCGCTTCGAGGCCGTCGACAGCAAATTGCTCCTGAAGCGTGTGAAGCGGTACTCGCCGGGCCGGAGGTGAACGCGGGGCGAAATCTCGAACGGCTCGAAGAGACGCTCGTAGGTGGGATTGAAGTCGAACATCCCATGAAGATTGTCCCCGGAGCGCAGGTGCCAGTCGAGGAGCGTCACGTACAGGTCCCAGCTCTCGACCTCGCCGTTGTCCAGCCGCGTGAAGCGCGTGTAGTAGACGTCGTGGAACATCTGCTGGACGTTCAAGAAGTTCTTCGGTCGCGGGTTGTAGCTGCCGGCGACCCTGAACAGGCGAACGTTGTCGCGCTGGACGAAGCCCAGCGCCGGCTTGAAGTTCTCCTGCATTTCCCGGTACGCGACCTGCGCGTTGAACTTGTCGTTCGGATAGTGCGCCGAGAAGCCGTACGACCAGTCGCGCCCAGAGACGCCCTCGTTCACGCTCTTCACGGCGTAGCCGTTCACGACGAAGTTGTTCGGCCGCCCCAGGAAGCGTGAAGTCGCCAGGCGCATGTCGGCGCCGTAGGTCTGGCCCGATTGTCCCTCGGCGGGATGGCCGCCCGTGAAAATCGCGCCGACGTACGACTGCTGGAGCAGGTTCCGCTTGACGCGGCCGACCAGGAAGTTCTTTTCGCTGACGATCGGGAGATCGCCCGTGCGGACGCCCAGTAGACCTACGTCGGTGCGGCCGACGGTGCCGGTCAGCTTGACGCCGGCATCGACGGGCACCTCTTGCCCGCCGAGTAGGCCGATCTGCCGGCTGAAGAACGGATACACGTCGGCGCCGGCCGGAGGGATGCCGCCCGCCGGCTCTGGCCCGGTGCTGGCGAAGTTGAAGACACCCGCACCCTGCAGGAAGAAGGACCGCTTCTCCGGAAAGAGCACCGAGAAGCGCGAGAGATTGATCTGGCGCGCGTCGACTTCCGTCTCCCCGAAGTCGGTGTTGAAGGTCGTGGTCAGCTTCAGGCTGGGCGTGATGTTGTAGAACACGTCGAGGCCCGGCTTTCCGCTGGTGGCGTCCTCACCACCGACGCGCAGCCAGCGCCCCGCGAGAAACGGTCGGACGTCGACGCCAATTCCCTGCGTCAGGCCCACGAGGTTCGTGATCTCCCCGGCCTCGGACAGTTGATAGAGCTGCGTGTCCAGACGGGCGCCGCACCAGCGGTCCTCCTCCAGCTTTCGATAGATGTGCCGGGCGATATTGAAGCCCCATACCGTGCGGCCGGACGGGAAGCTCAGGCTCTTGAAAGGAATCGCGAACTCCGCAGTCCATCCCTGGTCGGTGCGTCTGGTGCGCACGTCCCAGATGGCGTCCCAGTCGGCATTCAACTGTCCACTGGCGACCAGGCCGTCCACGAGCGCGCCCGATGGATTCGTCGCGAAATAGAAGGCGCTACGCTGATCCCGGAACGTGTCGAGCAGGATTTCGACGCGGTCGTCGGAGGACAGGCTGGCATCCCGCGCCATCTGCGTGCCGATCACTCGCTGCGGCTCCGAGTCGTACGAGACGACCCCGATGTAGAGGTACTCACGATCGTACAGGAGCGTGACGTCAGTTCGGTCCGTGGGAGGCAGACTCTGTTCGGGCTGTCGCTGCGTCAGATCACCAATCGTCGGAGCCGCGCGCCAGATCGGCTCGTCCAGCACCCCGTCGATCGTGATGGCTTCCGTCGTCGACGTCACGACGGCGGACTTCGTGGCGGTCTCGGGGAACGTCGGCTGCTGCCGTGGGGCGGCGCTCGCCGTTGGCAGGGCCAGCCACCCAGACAAACAGGCCGCGGCAAGCGGCACGAAGCGCGTCATCGTGTGCGGCAGTCTATCAGCCCCGCCGCTCAGAGGACGCGGGCGAACACGTCGTCAACACGCACGCGATGGGCAGGCTGCCGGGATTCCGGCAACGCTCGGCAATCCAGGTTCTTCCATCAAACCGCGCGACCATGGCGTTAGACTGCAGAGTGGGAGAAAGACCATGTCACAGCGATGCTCGCGCAGGAACTTGTTTGAGCTCGCCGGAGCAGCGGCGGCCTCCATGCTCGGCAATCGGATGGTAGCGGCACAGCAGGGCCAGGCGCCCACTGCATTCCGATCGCAGCCCTCTCATCCGGATCCCTTTCCGGCGGTGACGACTCGCTCCGCCGTTGCGCTGGTGCATGGAGAAGACCGGCGCAGAAACACCTACGAAGCGCTGACGACGATTGATGACCAGATCAGGCGAAAACTGAAGGGAAAGAAGTACATCCTGATCAAGCCGAACGTTGTATCGACCACGCGCCAGCTGGCGGCCATACATGCCGACGCGTTGCGCGGCGTCCTCGATTATCTCTCCGAGCGATTCAAGGGTCCGGTGGTGATTGCGGAGGGTTCGGCGGGCAACACGCGAGAAGGCTTTGAGAACTTCAAGTACACCGCGGTCGCCGCTGAGTACAGGTCGCAGAAGGTCAGCCTCGTGGACTTTCACGAAGAGGGAAGATACATCCTGCTGCCTCTGATCGACTACGACCTCCATGTCGTTCCGGTGCGGCTGGCTGCGCGCTTGTTCGACCCGGAGGCCTTCGTGCTCGGAGCCGCCGTCCTCAAGACACACAACCTCGCCGTGGTGACGTTGTCCGTGAAGAACATGGTGCTCGGCGCGCCGCTTCACCAGGCGCCGAAGGAAACCACGAGATGGAACGACAAGCGTCGATATCACGTTGGGGTCCGTCAGAGCATGTACAACATGTTCCTGACGGCTCAGAAGATGCAGCCCAACTGGGGCGCGACGATCATCGACGGATACGAGGGCATGGAAGGTAACGGTCCGTCGGCTGGCACTCCGGTCCCGTCTCGAATCGCCATCGCCTCAACCGATTTCCTCGCTGCGGACCGTGTCGGCGCCGAGACGATGGGCGTCGACCCCAACTGGCTCGGCTGGATGAAATACAGCGGTGAAGTAGGGCTTGGACAGACGGATCTTTCGAAGATTGACATCCGGGGTCCTCAGATCGCCGCGGTTAAGAAGACGTATCGCATGCACGACGACATCCAGCGCATGCTGGACTGGATGGGACCGATGCAGGAACTGCCGCGGAACCTCGGATGGCATAGAGCCATTGGCGAGGAGTATCTGGCGTAATCGGTGGATCTCGGCGAGCTGTGGCGCGGGCTCGTATGTCGATCGGCTTTATGCGTTCGCTCCCTGATCTGCGGCACGCTCCGAGAGGCCCTGCTCGTTGAAGTATCGAAGCTCGCCCGCGAGGGCCGCTTCGATCACTTGCTCGTGGAGTCGACGGGGCTCTCGACGCCGCTGCCGTCGCGGAGCCTCGCCTGGGCCAGGTACCGGCTCTCAGGGCGGAAACTTCGAGGCGTCCCGCGGCTGGCCATGACCGTCCCTATTGTCCTCGCCAAAGGTGCTAGGATCCCGTCGCCGGTTGCCCGCCCCGGAGGTACAGATGGCTTTCAACCTGCGGCGGCTCCTCATCCCTTCCTGCCTCGTCTTCGCGCTTCTCGCGGTCGCGAAAATGCAAACCCGCGCGCCAGTGATCTGGGACGATGTGGCTCTCGCGGATTGGGCGACGCCAATCGCGGCCCTTCAGATTCCTCCGGGGCATTACCAACCCGCTGACTACTATGCGGTCCCCGCCGAGAACCTCCGAACGTATCCCGTGTATCTCCCGGACAAGGAGCCGCCTGGCTACTGGGAATCGCTAAAGAAGAAAAAACCCGAGCCGCTCGTCGACGTGTCGAAGATTCGAACCAAGAGCGACTGGATTGAGGCCGGCGCGCGCGCGTTTCGCGAGCTCGACAACCCGTTCAGCAGGACGGACGATCCGGCGCTCATCGCGGCGATTCGCGATCCCAAGACCTTTTCAGGAATCGGTGGCCTCGCCGACGGCACTGTGCTCGACCAGCGTTGGGTGGTGACCGAGCGCGGCGTCATGCTCACGAATTGGGAATGCTCGGCTTGCCACGCCCGGATGGGATCGGACAAAACGGTCGAGTACGCCCTGCCTCTCTCTTCGAGGCCGCCCGGCCTCGCACCGGGAGGCGTGGAGCGATTTCTCCTGCAGCTGTTGATGCTTTCGGCTGAGCGTACGTATGGCACGGCGAATCCTGCTGACCTTTTTACCCCAATGTTCGCTGTGCCCTGGGCCTCAGGTGAAGCCGAGCGCCTGCAACGTTTTCTGAGCAAACCGGAAGACGCGATCTCAGCAGGGTTCAATCCGCACGGTGTGATTCCCCGCATCAATGGCAGTCCGTTCTACGGCACGCGTGTGCCCGACCTGCATCTCCTTCGCTATAGCAAATACATCGATGCTACGGGCACGCATCGGCTCCGCGGTCCGGAAGACATCGCGCGTTACGCCGCCATCATCAACAGCGCCGATCCGATGGACTTCGGGACGCATCGTTTTCTGTCGGACAGGCAGCGCCGCGTGGCGTATCGCTTTGCCGACGAGGTCCTCTATGCGATTGGCGTGTATCTCCTCTCGCTCGAGCCGCCAAAGAATCCAGATCCGCCGCCAGCGGACCTCGTGGCGCGAGGACAAGCGATCTTCCGTCGTGAGAAGTGCGGGACCTGCCATCCGGCGCCTGGCTACACGACGGGCAAGCTGACGTTGGCTGAAGGGTACGAGCCGCCGCGCACTCACCCGTTCTGGGACGATATCCGCCGCGTGTCGGTCGGTACCGACCCGGGCCTCGCGCTCAAGACGCGCAAGGGCACCGGGTTCTAACAAGATCCCGTCGCTGCGCGGCTTGTGGTACCGGCCGCGTCTCCTGCACGACGCGTCGATTGTCTCGCTCGAAGAGCTGTTCGACGAGGCACGCCTCCGCGACGATTACGAGCGAAAGGGCTGGAGCCCGCCGGGCGTCACCAGGGGCGCGATTCCGGGCCTGGAGTTCCTGACGAAACTACCGGTCGAGGACAAGAAAGCGTTGATCGCGTTTCTGCGAAGTCTCTGAGTGGAGCTGCCACTCTGAGCGCAGAGTGTCAAACGCTCGGATAGCATCCGGATGCGGAGCTGCGCGGCAGAACGCTGGATGGCGTTTCCAACGAGAGCACGGCGGCTCGGGTCTTCATGACAACAGCTGTTGACCGCTCTGCTTCGGTAAGCGTACTCGCGCTCGCGGCACTGGCCACCTGCTCGCGCGTCCCCGATTCGTTCCCCGCAACCACGCGAGCCGGCGCGCCCCGGTGGCGATCGACAAACGGTCGGGCAGCTGCGAACACTCCTGGTATGCCAGGTACAGAATGTCAAGGACGGTGGCCTTGGCGGCGCCTCCTTTCTCACGCCGGCTCGCCCGACGGGTGGTTGTGCTCCGCGATGAGCGGACGCAGAATCCGAGCTCCCGTGCGAGGGCACTGAGCGCGTCCATCGGCGCTGGTGCGCAGCGAATTCACTGAAATCGCCCCGCCGGGTCCTGAAGGAATCGTAGCAAGCGGAGTTCAAGGAGTGTCTATGCCATACGTTATCGGAATCGTGCTCTCGGTGGGTGTTGCGTTGTTTGCAAGGTACGTGGGATTCGATCGCGATCGAGCGTTCTACCCGACGGTGGTCATTGTGATTGCGTTGTACTACGTATTGTTCGGTGCGATGAGCGGCTCGGTGCAAACGGTCCTCTTGGAGTCAGTCGTCATGGCGGTATTCGCGATTGCGGCCGTGGTCGGATTCAAGTCGAGCGCATGGATCGTCGTTGCGGCGCTGGCGGGCCATGGCGTCTTTGACGCCTTACATGGCCATGTTCTGGAAAACTCAGGAGTGCCACTTTGGTGGCCAGCCTTTTGTCTCGCGTACGATCTCGGAGCGGCAGGCAGCCTTGCCTGGCTTATCCAACGTCGGCCCCGCGGTTCGCTCGCATGACCTATAGTGCGATCGGCTTTGGGGTGTGGCTTGTGATCAGGAGCAGAACGGAACGTCTGATGCCTGCGCAGGTTTGATGGGGACACGATGAAGGAAGGCAACCCCTACGACACCATCGTTATCGGCGCCGGACAGGCCGGCCTCGCGTCGGCGTACTACCTGCAGCGCGCGGGCTCCCGGTTCGTGGGACTCGATGGCGCCAGTCAAATTGGCGAGTCATGGCTGCGGCGCTGGGACTCGCTGCGCCTGTTCACTCCTGTCCGCTATAACTCGCTGCCCGGCCTCCCGTTCCCAGGTGAGCCCTACGCGCTCCCCGTTAAGGACAGTGTCGCAAGGTATCTGGAGGAGTATGTCGCGCACTTCGCGCTGCCGGTGCGGCTGAACACGCTCGTCTCGTCGCTGGTAAGGCACTCGGATCAGTTCGTCGTCTCGACGAACGGAGAGACATTCACGGCGCGTTCGGTAATCGTCGCGACTGGCGCGTATCACCGGGCGTACATTCCTGCCTTCGCCAGCGCCTTCTCGCCGAGCCTCGTGCAGCGGCACTCGAGCGAGTATCGGAATCCCGGTGCGTTACCTCCTGGAGGTGTCCTGGTGGTCGGCGCAGGCAACTCGGGGGCCCAGATTGCGCTGGAGCTCGCCGAATCGGGCCGTCCGACCTGGCTGTCGGGGCGCGACACCGGCTCGATCCCCAGACGGGTGCTTGGACGCGATGTGTACGACTGGCTGTGGTGGACAGTGATGCGCCCATCCGTCGACTCGTGGCTGGGTCGCAGGCTGATGGGCGGCCAGTTGTTCGCCGGCGATCCGCTGGTCGGCTACTCGCGCCGCGCCCTCATGATTCCCATGCTGACCAGCGTCGGCCGCACGGTAGGCGTGTCGAACGGGCACCCGCGGCTCGAAGACGGGCGTGTGCTCGAGGACGTGCGTACAGTTGTCTGGTGCACCGGGTTCCGTCCGGATTTCCGCTGGATTCAACTGCCGGTGTTCGGACCCGAAGGCTATCCCAATCACCGCCGAGGCATCGTCGCCGCCGCGCCAGGCCTTGGCTTCGTTGGATTGCGGTATCAGTACCGGGTAGGCTCGTCGCTCATCGGCGGTGTGCGCGAGGATGCAGACTACGTTGTCCGACGGCTGGCCTCGCACGACGCGCCTGCTGGCGGCGCTGGTGCGCGGTGATCACCGCCGCATGTCTGCTCGTGGTCGTCTCGATTCTTTGTCCACTTCGAGCGGCCAACGCCACTCCTCACCACTCCTCTTGACAACCTAAAGGACCAACGGCATGATGGTGTGGTCTTCTAGGCACCCTAAAGGAGGACGGTCGTGGCGAGAAGCGACGCGGACAAACCGGACAAGCTCGACGTCCCGCAAGGGACCCTCGACCTGATGATCCTCACCATCCTCGCGCGGGAGCCGCTGCACGGCTATGGCATCTCGCAGCGGCTCACTGCGCTCAGCCACGACCACTTCCGGGTCAATCCCGGCTCGCTGTTCCCCTCGCTCTATCGGCTCGAGCAGGACGGCAAGCTGAAAGCCGAGTGGCGTCCGAGCGAGAACAACCGCAACGCGAAGTACTACGCACTGACGGCGTCCGGCCGCAAGCAGCTCGAGCAGCACAGGCGCCGTTGGGATCGTATCTCGTTTGCCATCGCCAGCGTGTTGGAGGGCGCATGACTCTGTTTCGTCGGTTGACGTCAATCGCGTCCTGGATCATCCACCGCGATCGCGCCGAGCGGCGACTGGACGACGAGATTCGTTCGTTCGTCGAGATGTCCACCGCGGACAAGATCCGCGAGGGTGTTTCCTCCGCCGAGGCGCGCCGCCTTGCACTCGCCGAGATCGGGGGCGTCGAGCGGATGAAAGAAAGCGTTCGTGCGGGCCGTCACGGCGCGCTCCTCGACGACGTCGGCCGCGACGTTCGGTACGCGCTCAGGCTCTTCGCCCGGCAGCGCACCTTTGCCATCGTGATTGTCACGACGCTCGCACTGGGCATCGGCGCCAACACGGCGATCTTCTCCATCGTCGATGGCCTCCTCCTCCGGACATTGCCGGTTGACGATCCCGGGCAACTCGTGCAACTCGCGGCCGCACCGCCATCGGCGCAGCGGTCATGGACCTATCCTATTTGGGAGGAAATCAAGCGGCAGGACGTCCGGTTCGACGGCGCCTTCGCGTGGACGAGATTCGACGGGCAGTTCGATCTGAGCACAGGAGGCGAGAGCCAGTTCGTCAACGGCATTTGGGCCAGTGCCGGAGCCTTCGACGTGCTCGGCGTCAAGCCGGCGCGCGGCCGACTGTTCCAGCCGTCGGACGATGACCGCGGCGGCGGCCGCGGGGGGCCGGTCGTCGTGATTAGCCACGCGTTCTGGCAGACGCATTTCGGCGGTGCACCCGACGCGATCGGCCGCACGCTGACGCTCGAGCGTGTGCCACTCACGATCGTGGGGGTGACGCCGCCCGGATTCTTCGGGCTCACCCCGGGACGGTCGTTCGACGTCGTGATCCCCCTCGGCGTCGAACCACTGATCCGCGGCAGCGAGTCGCGCCTGGACCGGCGGACGTCGTGGTGGCTCCAGGTGTTCGTGCGCCTCAAGCGCGCGCAGTCCATCGAGGCGGCGACAGCCCTGATGCAGACGCTGCAACCCGGGATTCGCGAGGCAACGCTTCCGCCGCCGAGCCCGGGGCGGAACCTGGATCGGTACCTGACCGAGCCGTTTACGTTCGTGAATGCGGCCCGCGGTCCATCAAGTCTCCGGGAGGACTACTCACGGCCGCTGCTGGTCCTGATGGTCGTCGTGGGATTGGTGCTGCTGATCGCCTGCGCCAACATCGCGAACCTGCTGCTAGCCCGCGCGACCGCGCGGAGCCACGAATGGAGCGTACGGCTCGCGCTTGGGGCGTCGAGCGGCCGCCTGGTGCGCCAGCAGCTGATCGAGAGCCTGTTGCTTGCGGCCATGGGCGCTGCGGCCGGTGTGGCCGTTGCTCATTGGGGCAGCCGGCTCCTCGTCGCGCAGCTCGCCACGGACGCCGTGTCGCTCGAGCTGCCGCTGGACGCTCGCATGCTCGCGTTCACCGCAGCCGCCGGCCTCATCGCGGCGATCGTCTTCGGCGTGGCGCCGGCGTGGCGCGCGGCCCGTGGCGCGCCGATCGATGCGATGAAGGATCGCGGACGGACCCCTGGTGCATCGAGCCACACGCCGATGGCGAGCGGGCTCATCCTGGCGCAGGTCGTCCTCTCGCTCGTGCTCCTCATCGGCGCCGGACTGTTCCTGCGGTCGTTCAACGGACTCACGCAGGTGCCGCTCGGGTTCGAGCGCGGTCGCGTGCTGCTCGCGGTAATCGACGCGCGCCGCGCCGACCTCGCGCCGGCTGCGCGTCTGGCGGCGTACGAGCGCATCCACCAGCGCGTCCTCGCGATTCCGGGCGTCGAGCAGGCGGCGGTCTCGATCACCGCTCCGCTCGGCGCGATGTGGAGCCGGCGCATCGACGTCTCCGGGTCGGCATTGCGCGGCAGCGACGCGCCGGGGGTCGGGCCCGAGGGTTTCGGGTTCACCGATAATCCGATTCCTGGGAACGCTCCACTGGCGATGTTCAACGGCATCACGTCCGGCTGGATCGCGACCTTCGGGACGCCCCTCCTCGCCGGCCGCGACATCTCCGAGCGCGACGGTCCGGGGTCGCCTCGGGTGGCGCTGGTCAACCAGGCCTTCGCCCGGAAATTCCTGGGTGGCGCGAACCCGGTCGGCCACACGATTCAACCCACGAGGGAGCCCGGCTCGCCCGCGATCGAGATCGTTGGACTTCTGGCCGACGCGGTCTACCGCGATGTGCGCGAGCCGACGTTGCCGACGGCATACGTGCCCTTGTCGCAGTCGGTCGACAAGTCGCTCGTGGAGGACCCCAGCATGACGTCCGCGCCCGCGATCGTGACGTTGAGCGTGCGCGGCGCCTCGGCGCAGCCGGGGCTGCTCACGAAAAGCGTCGCCGCAGCCATCGCCGAGATTGATCCGACGCTGGCCCTGACATTCGAGCCGCTCGACAACCGGATCAGCGACGCGCTGACACGCGAGCGGTTGCTCGCGATCCTGTCGGCATCATTCGGTGTCCTCGCACTGATCATGGCGGCCGTCGGCCTTTACGGGGTGACGTCGTACGCTGTGAGCCTCCGGCGAACGGAAATCGGCATTCGCATGGCGCTCGGCGCGACGCGCGGGTCGGTGATCCGCCTCGTCCTCGGTCGCGTGTCGATGCTGGTCGGCGTCGGAATGGTCGTCGGGTTGGCCATCGGTGCCTGGGCGTCGCGCTTCGTGGCCACGCTGCTCTATGGTCTCGAGCCGGGTGATCCGGGCACGCTCGTCGCGGCGGCCGCGACACTGGCGGTTATCGGTGCGGTCGCGGGATGGTTTCCGGCAAACCGAGCGTCTCGCTTCGACCCGGCCTGGGTCCTGCGCGATGCCTAAGGTCGCGGAAACGTCAACTCGTGTGGCTTGCCGAAGGCACGCGCTCGCCCCGCCGCGCGGCCTCGATGGTGGCGATGTCGATCTTCTTCATCGGCATCATCGCCTCGAAGGCACGCTTGGCCTCGCCGCCACCAGCCCCAAGCGCATCAGTGAGCGCGCGCGGGGTGATCTGCCAGGAAAGGCCCCAGCGGTCCTTGCACCAACCGCACTGGCTTTCCTGTCCGCCATTGCGGACGATCGCATTCCAGTAGCGGTCCGTCTCTTCCTGATTGTCCGTCGCGATCTGGAAGGAAAAGGCCTCGCTGTGTCTGAACTCCGGGCCGCCGTTGATACCGAGACAGGGGATGCCCAGAACGGTGAACTCAACCGTCAGCACATCGCCCTCCTTGCCGCCGGGGTAGTCACCGGGCGCCTTGCGCACAGCGGTCACTTCACTATTCGGAAACGTGGCGGCGTAGAAGCGCGCCGCCTCATGCGCGTCCTTGTCGAACCACAGGCAGATTGTGTTCTTTGGCTTCATAGTCGTGTGCTCCCTTCGCACGGACGCCGACCGCCGACGCGACGGCGGGCTGTTCCTCAGTGTATGCAAGTACTGGACATCCTGGGCCTGAGCTGTGCACGCGGACTCAGCTGTGCAAGTGAGAACAGCGGCCTGTGCCAACCCATCTGAGGATCCGAAGTAGAATCGCCCACGATTCGTGAAAGTCGCGCAGAGACACACCGCACGTACGTCGTTCCTCGTGGCCGCCTTGGCAATCGGGGTGTGGGCCAGCGTCAGCGCTCAGGCGGCGGCGCAGTCGAATCCGATTCAGATCGAGAACGCGCAACCAGGATCGACCGACTGGCTCCTGACCACGGTCACACGCCACGACGACGAGATATACGAGCTCGGCTGGCGGCGGAGGCGAGGCATTGAGGCCTACGCGTCGCACACGAGCGTCAAGGCGGGGGAAACGCTCGACGTGCATGTCAGTACGTATCCGGTGAACAAGTATTCGGTCAGCATCTACCGGATGGGCTACTACGGCGGCGCAGGGGCCCGTCTGATGGGATCGCTCGGCCCGCTGCAGGGAACAGCGGAACCGACTCCAGAGGACGGTACCCGCAGTCTGATCGAATGCAAATGGAAGGTGGGCTTCAGCCTGGAGATCCCCAAGGACTGGCTGAGCGGCGTGTACCTCGGAAAGCTGTCCACCACGCCGTCGCCGGCCGGGCAGTACCTCGATCTGGAGATGAAGAGCGAGAGCTACTTCATCTTCATCGTTCGCGACGAACGCAAAGCCGACCTGCTGTTTCAAGCGTCCGACATGACCTGGCTGTCCTACAACCGGTGGCCTCAGTGGCGATCGATGTATGACCTGGGAAACGCGCCATGGGGCGCGTCCAACAGCAAGGTCGGCTATGACGTCGGGTTCGATCGGCCGTACGCGCTCTATTGGAACGGATTCCCGGCCGGGTTTCATCCGCTGACGAACGGGTCCGGCGAGTTCCTGATGACCGAGTTGCCCCTGGCCTTCTGGCTGGAGAAGGAAGGGTACGACGTCAGCTACATTTCCAACGTCGACACGCACGCCGATGGCAACGGCCTGCTGCGCGCGAAGGCATTTCTCTCGGTCGGCCACGACGAATACTGGACGCGGCAGATGTTCGACAACGTGACGAAGGCGCGCGATGCTGGCGTCAGCCTCGCTTTTTTGTCGGGCAATTCGATTTCAGGTGTCGTGGAGCTGCTGCCGAGCAGCGACGGCCGGCCGAACCGCGTCATGCGGCGAGCAGGCGGATTCCAGGGCGAGCAAGAGCTGATGGGCAGCACGTCCTATGGTGTCGGATTCGCCGACTGGACCAGCGACACGCCTGAACACTGGGCGTTCGAGGGTACGAACATGAAGAAAGGCGATCGTGTGGCGCAGCTCGTCGGTTGGGAGTACCACGGGCCTCCTCTCGGCAAGCACCCGAATCTCGTGGTGCTGTCGGAAGGGCCGGTTTACGGCGCCAACGGGGAGAAGCGCACCGGCACGTACGCCACGACGCTGTATGCGGCGCGCAGAGGCAATCTGGTGTTCAACGCCGGGACCTGCTGGTGGAACGTCGTGCTGTCGTCGCCACCCGGATTTCAGAACCCTCCGCGCAAAGACTTCCGTCGCAACGATGCGCGCATCCAGCGGATCACCAAGAACATCCTCGACCGGATGATCAACACGAAGCTCACCGACTGACGCCGAGAGGCTGAGCGTATTCTGGAAAGCGTAACCATGCGGGCTGCTCTTGTCGCGTTGACGCTCCTGCTCGGCGGCGTGCCGATGGCGGCGAACTGGCCGCAGTGGCGCGGGCCATCCGCGCGTGGCGTCGCGCCCGCCTCCAATCTCCCGACGACGTGGAGCAAGAGCGAGAATGTTTCCTGGAGCGCCGCGCTCGGTGGCCTGGGATCGTCGTCGCCGATCGTCTGGGGCGATCAGGTCTTCGTGACGTCGCAGATCGGGCGGCTGTCCCTGAGCGGCTCGCACCCGATGCTGGCCCGCGATGATGCCGCGCTGGTCTCGCGCGAGAAGCCGATTGGCGGCCGCCGCGAGGAACCATCCGATCCGTCCGCTCCGATCGTCTTCAGCGTCGAATCCTTCAATCGCGCGGACGGCCGCCGCCTTTGGGAGTACCGGTTCGGGGCGAGAGGTCCCTTTCCGACGCTCCACGAGAAGCACAACCTGGCGACGCCCACACCCGTGACCGACGGCGAGCGTGTCTTCGCCTGGTTCGGCACCGGTCAACTCGTGGCGCTCGACATGCGCGGCAGTGTGGTGTGGTCGAAGCACCTCGGCGAGGAGTACTCGCCGTTCGACGTCAACTGGGGCCACGGCAGCTCTCCCGTTCTCTACAAGGACCTGTTGATCCTGCTGTGCGATCATCAGTCAGCTTCGTATCTGCTTGCGCTCGACGCGCGCACGGGGAAGCAGCGGTGGAAAGCGGATCGCGGAAAGGGCCGCGCGTCGTACAGCACGCCGCTGGTTGTTCCCACCGCGAGCGGCGACGAGCTACTCGTCAACTCGAGCGAGCGCATCGACGGCTACGATCTGGCAACCGGCGAATTGCGCTGGTACGCTGATGCTCCGCGCCAGACGCCGGTGCCATCGGCGGTGTTCCACGACGGCCTCATCTACATGACCCGCGGATATCGCAACAGCCCGTACCTCGCGCTGCGCCCTGGCGGACGCGGCGACGTGACCGCGAGCCATATCGTCTGGCGCGCGCCCGGCGGCGGATCGTACGCCGCGTCATTGGTCGCGTACGAAGGGCTGCTCTACCTGACCAACGACGTCGGTGTCTTGACGTGCGCCGACATGAAAACAGGCGAGCGCGTCTGGCAGATGCGGCTCGACGGGGTGTTCTTTGCGTCCCCGGTCGCCGCCGATGGCAAGATCTATTTCCTCAGTCAGACCGGCGAGACGATCGTCGTCAAGGCCGGACGAACCCCCGACATCCTGGCGCGCAACGACCTCGGCGAGCGCTTCGTGGCCTCGCCTGCCATCTCGAACGGTCGCATCTTCCTGCGCAGCGACGATCGCCTGTTCGCCATCGGCAAGGGCAGGTAGTCGCCTGGCCGTCATCTCGTCGGGACCGGGACCGTCGTGGGTGCGGAGCGGCAAAGTGCTGGACCCTCCCACCATTTTTCGCTTACGATGCCCAGCCGTGGAAAGAATCGACTCCCCGAAAGCTGGGCCAGATGCGCATGTCGGCGGGATTTAGGCAATCGTTTTCGCTGATCAGAAAAGAAGAAGGAGGCTGAGAGATGAGACGACTACTTGCTGTCGTGACATCTGTTGTGGTGCTCGCGGCTGGCGGAGCATTCGCCGGGGAGGTAAAGGGACCCCCTGGTACTGTGAATAACACGAACGAGACTGGCGCTCTCGACCACGCGAACTCGGCGTGCGCGGCGAGCGGGCTGAATGACCTGGACGAGGCCGAGGGACAGAACGTGTCACAGGTTCAGACGGCAGCGGACTCCTGGAAGTATTACGGGCTTCCGAAGGGCGCCCCCGGTAAACTCGGACTCTGCAAGGGGGGAACTGGAGAGAGATAGCGTCACGAGACCCAGTGGATGGCCCCGTGTTGGGCCGGGGCCATCCCTCCTATTGATATCTCAGCGCCTCCATTGGGTCGGCTTGCGTGATCCGCCGCGCTGGTAAGAAACATGCCAGTCCGGTTACTCCTAAGAGCACGGCGGCGACGACACCGATTGTGAGTGGGTCGTTGGCACTGACGCCGTAGAGCATCGATGCCATGACGCTCGTCGCGGCGAACGTCCCCACCAGTCCGATTGAGAGTCCGACCAACGCGAGCTGCATCCCTCCCTGGAATATCAACCTGCGCAGATGGCCAGCGCTGGCTCCAAGTGCCGCGCGAATACCCATCTCGTGTGTGCGCTGGGCCGCTGCATAAGACACCACGGCGTAAGTGCCCAGCGCAGCGAGGGCCAGGGCAATCGAAGCAAAGGCCGTGAGGATCGTGCCCGTGACGCGGTTGGCGAGCATGGACTGATCCACTATGTCTTCGAGCCTGCGGACATCGCTGAGCGCCTGGTCTTTGTTGATATTCTCAATCGCCGACCGGACGGTTTTCTGCAGCCACTGCGGAGGCATCGCGCTTCGCACGATGAGGTTGATGCCGTAGGTCGGGCTCTGCTGGTTCGAGACGTACATGCCGCCGCTCGTCTCGTCGCCGAGGCCCGTGATCTTCTCGCCTGCAATGACGCCAACGATTTCCCAGGCGATCTGCTGGCCGAAATCCATCTTGCCCGGTACGATTTCCCGAACCAGGATGCGGCGACCTATGGGGTTCTCATCCCGAAACTCTCGCTTGGCCAGCGTCTCGTTGATGAGCGCAACGGGCGGGCCACCCGCGATGTCGCTGTCCTTCAACACGCGTCCCGCGAGCAGCTTGATACCCAATACGTCGAAGTAAGAGGGGCTGACTATCTTGAAGAACGCAGGGCGACGATTGGCGCGATCCATCGACTCGCGACCGGCGATCGAGTAAGGAACGCCGTAACCCCAACCCTGCAGGGGTAACGCAGAGGTGATGGCGGTATCGCGAACGCCCGGCACGGCCTCCACTGCCGCCCTGATCGAAGCCAGATATGCATTCAGTTCGGCGGGATCAGGATGCTGTTCTTCGTTGATCGGCAAACCCGCCGTGAGGATATTCGTCGCGTCGAATCCGGGATCGACGTCGAGCAGCTTGAAGAAACTGCGAATCAGGAGTCCCGAAGCGACTGACAGCACAAATGCGAGCGCGATTTCTGCGACGATCAGAACGTTCCGCACGCGCCGACCCTGGCTGCTCGAGGTCGTGCCGTGTCCGTCTTTCCTGGACGCCCTGACCAAGTCCCGCCTCACGGCATGCGCTGCTGGCGCCGCGCCGAACAGCAGGCCCGCCACCACCGCAATGGTGCACGTGAACAGCAGTACGGAGGGATCCATTCTGATGTCCACCGCCGGCGGCAGCGTGTACGGAGGGATCAACGACTGGATCCATCGCATCGTGACGTAACCGACGCCGACCCCGACGATGCCACCGCACAGAGAGATGAGGACGTTCTCGATCAGTAACTGCTGGACCAAGCGCCAGCGGCTCGCACCAAGCGCCGCACGCACCGCGATTTCGCTTTCCCTGGCAAGGCTGCGTGCAAGGGCGAGATTCGCGAGGTTCGCGCAACCGATCAGCAGCACGAAGGCGGTGGCGGCGAAGAGGATAGTGACGGCGCTGTGCAACTGCGGGCCGATCAACACATCGACGAGGCGATCGACGGCAACACCCCAGCCCTTGTTCGAGTCGGGATAGACGCGGGCAATTCGCTGTCCGATGACCGTCATGCCGGCCCGCGCTTCCTGGAGCGTTACCCCCGGCTTGAGTTTGGCGCTCGCGCCCAGCCAGCGAAAATCACGCGTGAGGTTTGACGGCTGGAAGACAAGGGGTTTCCAAATCTGGGCTGCCGCGCGATCGAACGGACTTCCGTCCTCGAGGACGCCGACCACGGTGTGTGGCTCGCCGTCCAACAAGATGTCGCGTCCCAGCATTGCGAGCTCCGAACCGAAGCGGCCTTTCCATAGCGCATGGCTCAGGAGTACAACGCGATCATTGCCCGGCTGATCCTCGCCCGGACGAAACGTGCGCCCGAGCGCTGGTTTGGCTCCGAAGATATCGAAGTAGCGCGCCGAGACGCGCGCACCGCGGATTACGACCGGCTCGCCCGCCCCGGTCAGTGTTGCCCGCCAGCCAACCTCCGCGGCCATGTATTCGAAAACGGCATTCTGATTCGTCCAATCGAGGTAGTTCAGGGTTGACACGCCATTGAGCCCGCCGGTGGGAAGTCTTTCCAGGACACGCACGATGCGGTCCGATTCGGGATACGGCAACGGCCTGAGCAACATCCCATTGACAAAGCTGAACATCGCCGTATTCGCGCCGATCGCAAGAGCGATGGTGGCAATCGCGACAGCGGAGAAACGAGGGTTGTTGCGAATCAAGCGAATCGCGTAACGGAGGTCGTGCAGCACGCTGGAAGGGCCGTACATGGGGCGCGATGTCAAGCCTGGAATTGGTGCGGCCGGGGAGATATTTTACCTGCTGCCCAAGCCGATGGAGCGATCGTCGTTGGGTTCGAAGACCGTATCATGTCGCATGCGCCGCACGCAGTTCTTGTTGTCGCTCTCCCTCCTAACCGCGAGCCTGCCAGCAGCGGACCAGCGCGAGTCGGTACAAGCGGGCCGATACGTGCTCACGAGCGTGGAACAGAACATCGATGTCGGAGAGTGGCAGATCGGTCCAACTGAGACCGGGGTTGCTCCTGGCGTACCGTGGTCGGTGCAGCGGAAGCGGCTGCACGGAGGGAAACAGGACGGCGTCGATTTGATCGTGATCGATAACGGACGAATGACGATCACGCTCGTGCCGACCCGCGGCATGGGGATTCTGCATGTGGTTTCCGGCGACATGAGATTGGGCTGGGATTCACCGTTACGCGAAGTCGTGCACCCGAAGTACGTGCACCTCGAGTCACGCGGCGGCCTCGGGTGGCTCGAGGGTTTCAATGAGTGGATGGCACGCTGCGGGCTCGAATGGGCCGGACATCCGGGCCCGGATCGCTTCATCAACAACGTGGGCGAGCAGGCCGAGATGAACCTCACGCTCCACGGAAAGGTCGCGAATATCCCGGCCTCAGAAGTGGAAGTCATCGTGGAGCGCGAGCCGCAGCCCCGCATCCGAGCAAGGGGGCGCGTCGACGAGCGAGCATTCTACGGTCCCAAGCTGGAACTCTGGACAGAGGTCTCGACCGAACTTGGAAGCTTGAGGTTCCGGATCGAGGACGCGCTGACCAATCGCGGCGCCTTTGAGCAGGAGTTCCAGATCTTGTACCACGCCAACTACGGTCCGCCCCTGCTGGGTGCCGGGTCCCACTTCGCTGGTGCCATTCGTCGCGTGACGCCGTTCAACGCACACGCCGCCAAGGACGTCGGCACCTACACTGAATACGCGGCGCCGCGGCGTGGATTCATCGAGCAGGTCTACAACCTGCATCCGTATGCCGATCAGAACGGTCGCAGCATGCTCATGCTGCGCAATGCGGCGGGCGATCGGGCAGTGTCGATGGACTTTACCGTGGGGGATCTTCCTTACGTTACGCTCTGGAAGAATCTCACCGCGCTCGAAGAAGGGTATGTCACGGGCTTGGAACCCGGCACGAGCTTTCCTTACACGCGCCGGCTCGAACGGGAAGCCGGACGCGTTCCGAAACTGAAGCCAGGCGAGACGCGCCGGTTCGCGATCGACGTCGGCCTGCACACGAGAAGCGAAGCGGTCCGGGCGGTGGACGACGAGATCAAGAGAATTCAGAACGGTCGTCCCACGCAGATCGATCGCGCGCCGGTACGCTGACGGCACTGCGTGACCTGGTGCCGGGGCCGGTGGAAAAGCGGGAGTTCCGAGAGCTCGATCTCCCCGCTGAAGTGGAATCGGATTGCCAGAACCGTGTCCGCCAACCAGGGCACGATCTCTGGGAGAACGCGATTGAAATCGAAACGGCGGTGCCGCGATTCTGCCGGGAGCTCCCAGCTGAGCCATCGGCCATGTGATGAAGCTGGCGTGACCGCTCCGCCTTCGCAAAGCTTCGGCGAGAGGAGATGAGCCTTCGCGATCTGACGCGGGACGCAGAAGCACCAAGCCGGTCCCCGTCAGCGAGACTCTTTATGGTGACGAATCTCTTCTGCGTGCTCATGGCTGATAATGAGACAGGAACTGAATTGTGAGCGAGCCTGAAGAAGATTTCGCGGCGATGTTCGAGGCCTCCCAGCAGGCCCGGCGCATCGAAAGGGGCCAGACCATCGAAGGCACGATCGTCGCGATCGGCTCGGAAGTGGCGCTGGTGGATGTCGGCGGCAAGAGCGAGGCGACGATCGACATCAGCGAGCTCAGGGATGAAGAGGGCGGTCTCGAGGTCACGGTCGGCGACCGGATTCAGGCGACGGTGGTGTCGACTGCCGGAGCGCTGACGCTGTCCCGGCGGCTGATGCGTGGCGCCGCCACCGCGCGGCAGCTCGAGGATGCCTTCCGTGCGGGCCTCCCGGTCGAAGGCAAGGTCGAACGCGCAGTGAAGGGCGGATACGAAGTGCGCATCGCGCGCGAGCGGGCCTTCTGCCCGATCTCGCAGATCGACGCCGTCCGGCACTCCGATCCGTCGCAGCACGAAGGGCGCGTCTACCAGTTCCGCATCATCGAATACAAGGACGGTGGCAGGAACCTGGTCGTCTCGCGTCGTGCGCTGCTCGAGGAGGAGCAGCGCGCGAGTGCGGCCGAGACGCGTCGGTCGATCGTCGTCGGCGCCGTGATAACCGGCCGCGTGACGTCGGTGCGCGAGTTCGGCGCGTTCGTCGATCTTGGCGGCGGCGTGCAGGGGTTGCTCCACGTGTCGGAGATGGGATGGTCCCGCGTGTCGGACACGTCGCAGATGGTCAAGCCGGGCGACGAGATTGCCGTCAAGGTGCTGCGGGTCGACGATGAAAAACAGAAAATCTCACTCGGGCTGAAGCAGCTCACCGACGACCCGTGGTCGAAGGTCCAGGAAACGTACGACGTGGGCCAGGTTCGGACCGGCCGCGTCACGCGAGTCGCGCCGTTTGGCGCGTTCGTCGAGTTGGAACCCGGTGTCGAGGGTCTCATCCCGTTGAGCGAGAGTGGAGTGGCTCGTGACGCGGACGTCAAGAAAGCGTTTCCCGTTGGCGCCAGCGTCGAGGTCGTCGTTCTGGAAGTCGACCCGACCGGGCGCCGCATTCGTCTCAGCGTCAAGGCGGTACTACAGGTGAAGGAAGCCGAAGAAGTGCGCGAATACACCGAGCGCAGCGACGAAACGACGCCGGAGGGGTTCGGATCGCTCGCGGCGAAACTCCGCGGCGCCCTCACACCGCGGGAGAAGTGAACCTTTCCCTCCAGCCTGGTGCTCGAGCGGCGCGTCATGGTGTCGACTATCGACACCAGCGGCGACCTGCCCAGCTGTCAATCGCCGGGCACGTGTCGCACTACCGCCTGTCGTTTTCTCGTCAACCAGTACAGCGTTGCCGGTTTCGTCCCTTCCTCCTCGATCGCAAGTCCCGCCTGTTCGAGGAGTGCGCGCCAGCGGGCCGGATCCTGCCGGGGATGGTGCCCAAGGGCGTGCGGTGAAAACAGTCTCGTCATCCAGTCGGCATTGACGATTAACAGGAGGAACTCGCCGCGGGGTTTGAGGACGCGTGCCACCTCTGCCAGCGCTTTTGTCTTTCCTTCGTTGCGGAGGTGATCGATGACGTACGAACTGACCACGGCGTCGAAGGTTGCGTCGCCGTACGGCAGCTCACGCGCGTCGCCCCTGATCGCCTCCGCGCGATCGGCGGCTCCGGCAATTCGCGCATTCGTCATGAACCGTTCGGGTGTGTTGTTCTCGATCCCCATGTAGCCTTCATAGAGATCGATCCCGGTGACGGTGGTTCCGGGCCGCGCGAGCAGTATGCCGACAGCGGCCCGGCCGGATCCGGCGCCGACGTCCAGTACACGGCCGCGCCCCGACGCCAGGAAGCGCTCCGTCGGAAGCTGCATTGGCCTGTTGATCCCGAACACCGCATTGACGAGGAACAGGCCGACCATGGCCCATACCATGACGGCGGCGGCGAGGACCGAAATCCACCGCGGCCATCCGCGCCAGACGGCGATAGCCGCGAGTGTGCCCGCCAGCGCCAACGGAACGACGAGGCCGTAGGCGATGAACCACGAATAACCGAACTGGTATGCGTTGCTGAACATGGCCGAAACAATACGCCAGCGGCGCTGAATGGATCCTGAACCAGGCGTTCAGTGTAGGTTCAGGTGGCGGAGGAAAGGCACGAACGGTGGATTACTTTGGGCGACCCGGGCTCCCCGGCCGCTGAACCTGAATTCGGTCGACCACCTTCGTCACCCCGTCCGTTTCGCGCGCGAGTCGAAGCGCTCGCTGTCGCTCCACGTCAGTCCGAACGCGTCCGCTGACGGTCACGACCGTGCCGGACGTGTCGACGTCGAGATCGAGTGCCTTGACGGCATCGTCGAGCGTCATCTTGGCTTTGATCTTGGCGGTGAGTCCGCCATCGGTCAGGGCGCGCCGCGTCTGCTGCGCTGCCTCGGACGTCCGCTCCTTGACTTGCGCGCCTATCTCGCGCGCTCGAACGGTGTCCACGCCGGTCGTCGCCACCGCGCGTGACCCGGTCTCCAGCACGTCACGGCCGTTCCACCAGCCGGCCAGGTACGCGCCAGTCGCCGCCAGAACTCCCGTCAGCAAGATGAGTTTCAGTAGACCTCGGATCATGTCGTTCCTCCCGCACAGAGACAGATACAAAGACACATACGATCGCCATGGCAACGAGTTCGCGCCTGCTGGTTCGTGGCGCCTTTCATTGGCGGGGCCCTGGCCGCGGAACAAGCCGTAGACACTCTACGTCTAAGGCCGTAGACTGTCTACGACTATGGCCAAACCGCCTGACGACCAGCGCCTGGAGCTCCTCCAGGGCACCCTCGACATGCTGATCCTCCGGACGCTCCAGTGGGGGCCCCAGCACGGCCACGGCATTGGCCAGGCTATCCGCGTGCAGTCTGACGACTTGCTCAAGGTCGAAACCGGATCGCTCTATCCAGCCCTGCACCGCCTGACGAAGCGCGGCTGGCTCAAAGCGGAGTGGGGGGTGAGCGAAGCCAATCAGCGCGCGAAGTACTACCAGCTGACCGCTGCCGGAAAGGCGCAGCTGTCCCGCGAGCAGGATCGCTGGTCGCAGCTGGTGCACGCGATCGGACGCATCATGAATCCGGCCCCGGCGGGTCCGGCGAACAAAGACTAGCCATGCGGCCTGACGAACGCGAGCTCGACGACGAAATCCGCGGCCACCTGGCTCTCAGCGTGAAAGATCGGATCGAGCGCGGCGAGGATCCCGAGGCCGCTCGCCTCGCGGCGCTGCGCGAGCTCGGCTACGTCCCGGCCATCCGCGACTCGATGCGGCGCGTCTGGTACAGCCGCTGGTTCGACGCTACCGCGGCGCTCGGTCGAGAGATGCGCATCGGCCTGCGCTCCCTCATGCGCGCCAAGGGCCTCGCCGTCACCGTGGTGGTGACGCTGGCCCTGGGAATCGGTGCCAACGCCGCGATCTTCAGCGTCGTCCGCAGTGTGCTGCTGCGGCCGCTGGTGAATCGCGGCGAGGATCGCCTGGTCTACATCCGTCAGAGCGCGCGGGCCGTGGGCACCGAGAACATGACGTTCTCGGTGGCGGAGATCAACGACATCAAAGCCCACGCGAGCACGATCGCCGCCTTCGGCGATTTCTCGACGATCGAGTTCACCCTGCTCGGGATCGGCGAACCCCGCCTCATTCACGCCGGCGTCGTCGGCGGTTCGTACTTCGAGGTGATGGGTTTGCGGCCGGTGCTGGGCCGCCTGCTGAACATGTCCGACGACGGTCCTGGTGCGGCGGGCGCCGTGGTGCTGACACATCGCTTCTGGACCACCTTCTTCAACAGCGATCGCTCCGTGATCGGCAGACCGATGCGTCTCGGTCCACGGACGGCGACCATCGTCGGCGTCCTCGAGCCGTCCATCCCATATCCGGCAGACACCGAGATTATCGCGAACATGGTGACGAGCCCGCACCACCTCGGTGCGACGATGAACATCGAGCGCGTCCATCGGATGACCGAGCTCTTCGGCCGGCTGGCGCCACAGGCGACCGTCGAAGAGGCACGCGCCGAGTTGACCGCGGCGCACGCCGCGATGGTGCGCGAGCACCCCGAAGCGTATTCGGTCAGTGCCAACGTGGAACTGAGCGTCACGCAGCTGCGCGATCAGATCACCGCGCCCGCGCGGACGATCCTCCTCGTGCTGCTCGCCGCGGCCGCTGTCGTCTTCGTCATCGCCTGCTCGAATGTGGCGAACCTGATCCTGGCGCGGTCGGTCCGGCGCGAGGGTGAGCTGGCCGTGCGCGCGGCGCTCGGCGCCAGCCGCGGCGCGCTGCGCCGCACGCTCCTCGCGGAAAGCCTGGTTTTGTGCGGGGCCGGGGCGATCCTCGGCGTCCTGCTGGCGAATCCGCTCGTCTCGTTCGTGGCGCGTTTCGCGGCACGCTTCTCGGTGCGCGCGCTCGACGTCACGGTCGACAACACCGTCGTGTGGGTCGGCATGGGTCTCGCCATGGCCGCGGCGGTACTGCTCGCCTATGTCCCGCGGCTGCCTTCGTCGCACGCCCCTGCTGGCCTCGGACTGGCGAGCGGCAGCCTTCGGATCACGCCGGGCACCAACCGCCGCCTGCGTGTCTTTGCTACCGCGCAGATCGCGTTCTCCTTCGTGCTGCTCGCGGGCGCGGGCATGCTCGTTGCGGCGCTGATCGCCCTGCAGACCGCGAACACCGGTTTCCTCACGCGCCAGGTGCTGGCCTTCGACATGCCGCTGGTGTCGCTCGGGCCCCCCACGCCGAGCCCGCCGGAACGTACGGCGGACTTGTATCGAGAGCTGACGCAACGGGTGGGGCACTTGCCAGGAGTCGAAGGCGTGGCCGGCGGCTTCTTCGTGCCCTGGCGCGACATCGGCAGATGGCCCCACGGCCAGTTCGCGGTCGAGGGATACACTCCCGCCAACGGCGAAGAGAATCCGTACGCCAGGCAGCGCACGGTCGGCCCAGGCTACTTCGCCACGCTCGGCATCCCGGTGACCGCCGGCCGTGAGTTCACGGAGGCGGATCGCACCGGCAGCGAGCGCGTCGTGATTGTCAGCCAGAGCGTGGCGCAGCGGCTCTTCCCGAACGGCGATGCGCTCAATCGAAAGCTCTGGAGGACCGCCTCGCTGAGCGGAACGGGTTCCATGAATCCCACGCCGTCCCGCATTATCGGCGTTGTTGCCGATGTGGACGACGAGAACGACCGTGCGCCGGCCATGACTCTGTATAGCCCGTACAGGAGCAAGGGCCTGCCGATGCGTCTGTTCCTGCGCACGTCGGGCGACCCATACGCGCTCGTGCCGACCGTGACGCGCACCATCCGCGAGCTTTCGGCGAACCAGGCGGTCGAGCGTCCGGCAACGCTCGAGGACATCCGCGCGGACGTGCTGCGCCCGGAGCGGCTCAACGCGTTCGTCATTTCCGGATTCGCCGGCATCGCGCTGTTGATTGCGGTGGTGGGCGTCTCGGGCGTGCTGGCGTTTTCGGTGAGCGCACGCACGCGCGAGTTCGGCGTGCGTCTGGCCGTCGGCTCATCGCCGCGTCACCTGTTGCTGCGCATCCTGTCGGAGGGCGCGTCGATTGTGGCGGTCGGCATCGCGGCAGGCATCGCGTGCAGTTATGCGTTTGCCAGCGTGGCCTCGGCTTACGTTGAGAACATGCGCCTTCCCGGCGTGCTGCCGGTGCTGGTCGCGACAACGGTCCTCGGCGTTGCCGCCATCGTCGCCTCCCTGATGCCTGCGGCGCGAGCGTCGCGCGTGGACGTGCTGCAGGCGCTCCGATCGGAGTAATTCAACATGTCCTTCGCGAACGCCGTCGAATCGAATCCTCGCAAACCGCTCCGGCTGTTGCCGGGCGTAGTCATCGTGATCGTGCAATGGCTGCTGTGGTTTGTCGTCCCGGTTGTTGCGCCCGACGCCGGGCTCGTTGGATTGATCGGCGGAGCTGTCACCGCATTGGCCATTGTTGTGTGGTGGCTGTTTTTCAGCCGCGCGCCGTGGTCCGAGCGCGTGGGTGCCATCCTTCTGATGATCGTCGCGGTGGTTGCGACGAAGTTTTTCGTCCACGAGTCGATCGCGAGGGTCGGGATGGGGATGCTGCTCTACATCTCGTCGATCCCCTACCTATGCCTCGCCCTCGTCGCATGGGCACTGGTCACCGTCCGCCTTTCGGACGGAGCCCGGCGCGTGTCGTTGGTCGCGGCCATCGTGCTCGCGTGCGCACCGTGGACGCTCTTACGAACAGCTGGCATCGGCAGCGCCGGTTCGGAGTTCCACTGGCGCTGGACACCGACTCCCGAGCAACGCCTACTAGCTCAGGTCAGCGACGAGCCCAAGGCACTCCCGCCATCTACGCCACCAGCGGAGACTCCTAAGGCACCGCTCGCGGCCAAAACCGAGGACAAACCGGCCGCACTCCCGAAAGCTGGAGCCACAGCGAAGACCGATCCCGACAGGCCTGCCATGAGCGAGCCGGGTATCAAGCGAGTCGATGGGCCTGCCATGAGCGAGCCGGGTATCAAGCGAGTCGAAGGGCCTGCCATGAGCGAGCCAAGCATCAGGCGAGTCGAATGGCCGGGCTTTCGTGGACCCGAGCGCGACAGCATCATTCGCGGCGTGCGGATCGAGACGGACTGGTCGAAGTCGCCTCCGGCCGCGCTCTGGCGCCGGCCGATCGGACCTGGCTGGTCGTCCTTCGCCGTGCGCGGCGACCTGGTCTACACGCAGGAGCAGCGCGGTGAGGACGAGGTCGTCTCCTGCTACAGGCTGACGACCGGCGAGCCGGTCTGGAGGCACCGCGATGCCGCCCGCTTCTACGCGGCTGAGAGCGGCCCCGGCCCGCTCGGGACGCCGACCGTGCACAACGGTCGCGTCTACACCTTCGGTGCGACCGGCATCGTGAACGCGCTCGATGCTGGCAACGGCGCCGTGAGGTGGTCGCGGAATGCGGGAACCGACACCGGCGCCAAGATCCCCGGCTGGGGCTTCGCGAGCTCGCCGTTGGTGGTCAAAGACATCGTGATCGTGGCCGCCTCCGGCCGGCTCGTCGCCTACGACCTCGCGACGGGCAATCCGCGCTGGGTCCGCACGACCGGCGGCGGTGGCTACAGCTCGCCGCATCTTGCGACGATTGACGGCGTCGCTCAAGTCCTGCTGCTCAGTGGAGGCGGACTGACGAGTGTTGCACCGGCCGATGGCACCGTGCTCTGGCAGCACTCGTGGACGGAGGGCGTCGGCATCGTGCAGCCCGCGTTGGTCCCCGGCGGCACCGTCCTGATCGCCGGCGGCGACACAATGGGCGGCTCGGGCATACGCCGCCTCGCAGTCGCGCACCCGCCCGCCGGATGGACGGTCGACGAGCGCTGGACGTCGCGCGGTTTGAAGCCGTACTTCAACGACTTCGTCGTTCACAAGGGACACGCGTTCGGCTTCGACGGCAGGATTCTCTCGTGCATCAACCTCGAGAACGGCGAGCGCACGTGGAAAGGCGGACGCTACGGCGCCGGTCAGATGGTGCTGTTGCCCGACCAGGACTTGCTGCTGGTGCTCTCCGAAGAGGGCGAGCTCGCACTCGTGTCGGCGATTCCGGACAAGTTCACGGAGCTGGCGCGCTTCAAGGCGGTCGAGGGCAAGACCTGGAACCACCCGGTGCTGGTCGGTGACGTCCTGCTGGTTCGCAACGGCGAGGAGATGGCCGCGTTCCGGCTGTCCCTCGCGGGCCGCTGACTAGGGGGTCATCGCGACGATCGCGGCGGGCTCGCGCGTGCCACCCACGCAGTCACCCGACGTGCAAATTCTCGACGCTCGGACAGAGTCGGATAGCCGCTCTCGTCGATGGTTACCCCGAGGACCTTCCGGTTGTAGCGGGTGAGCTTCTCGACAGTTGCCATCAGTCGGGACGGATCCAGTCCAAGCCCATGAAGAATGACGATCGCGATGGCATCGGACAGCAGCTCCAGCTCCTTGAGGCGGTAATAGTCCCGGAGTCTGGAGGCACGCTCGCGCTGGGTCCAGATGTACTCGTGCGCAATTTCGTGGGCCATCAATGCCTGCAGGTCCGCTGCCTCCATCAGCTCGAGTGCTGTTTCCGAGATCAGGACGACTGTTCGCTCGTATAGCCCGGTCCTGGCGAACGGACTCTCGACCACCTTGATTTCGTATACCGAGTCGCGCTCGGTCGCGCGAAACAGCTGGCTGAGCGCGGCGAGCTTCCGCCGAGCAGCTTCGTTCAGCGTCGTGATCTCCCCTTCGGGCGGCAGGGTTCCCAGAATGCGCGCCTTGTTCTGTGCTGATACAGGTTTAGGCCGGGCGGTTTCCAGCCACTCGGCAAAACCGCGCGGGTCAGTCGCCAGCAGCTCCTGTGGCGTCGATAACATGGACGTCTGCCCGTACGCGTTGATGGCGGTCAGGGCGACGCTGAGGTGCCAGAGAACAGCCGATCGGGACAGTCGAAACAGGCGTAGACTGAGCCCCGTTCCGGCCTTTTTCGAAGTGTGTCGCATGAGCCGACGCTAGGCGGCGGCTCATGAGCAAGTCCTTTGAGATGGGCCGGTATCGGCGGAGCAATTTCAGAGAGATTTGTTAGCGTCTCCTCGGGGCCGGAAACAGGTGCCGGCAGCATCCAGAGTTCACGAGTTCGGATCGTTTCGGCTGGAGCCGACCGAGCACCTCCTGCTGCGGGCGGGCCAGCCCGTCTCACTGACGCCCAAGGCGTTCGACCTGCTGGTGTATCTGGTTGAACACGCGGGGCGGCTCGTCACGAAACAGGAGCTGATGAGCGCTCTATGGCCCAACAGCTTCGTGGAGGAGGCGAACCTTACCTTTACGGTGTCGGCGCTTCGGAAGGCGCTCGGGGACGGTCAGGACGGCGAGCAGTTCATCCAGACTGTCCCGACTCGGGGGTACCGCTTTGTCGCCCCTGTCACCAACGTCACTCACGACGCGGATCGGCCGGTCTCGTCCACGGCCGAAACACCGGCTCGTTCTCTCGAGCCTCTCGTTCGCCGAGTCGCGACCATTGCCTTGGCGGTTGGCGTCATCGCCATGCTGGTCGTCGTCGTCCGCCATATGGGCGAAACGACGGATGCGCCGGCCCTCGTGAGCTTCATCGTTCCCCTGCCGGACTCCGCACGCGTCACCGGTTCGCGTCCCATGTCGAAGATCTCGCCGGACGGCAGACGCGTGGCTCTCATCGTGGAACAGGGGTCGCGGATCTGGCTGCACAATCTCGATGGCCTGACGACGCTGCCCATCGCAGGTACCGAAGGTACGATTGCGCTGTTCTGGGCGCCTGACAGCGCACGGTTGGCCTTCAGCACTGCATCGGCCTTGAAGACGGTTCACGTGACCGAAGGAACGGTTAAAACGCTCTGCGACTCCTGTCAGCCGACGGGAGGCGGGACGTGGAGCCGCAGTGGAATGATCCTGTTCACGACGCTGGAAGGGTCGCTGCTCGGCATCCCTGCTGACGGCGGCGAGCCTCACCCGGTGACCAGCCTGGATCGATCGCAAGGGGAGATCAGCCACCTCTATCCTGACTTTCTGCCGGATGGCGACCGGTTTCTCTACCTGAAGCGAAACAAGGACGTCACTCGAAGCGGGCTATATATCGGGCAGACCGACTCTACGGAGTCCCGGTTGTTGCTCGAAGGGGATCTCCCTGCCATCTACGCCAATCCCGGCTACCTGCTGTTTCTTCGAGATGCCACGCTCATGGCCCAGCGCCTCGATCCGACGAGCCTGAAGTTGAGCGGAGACGCAAGCCGGCTGCTCGTTCCCGCTGCGGGGAACCCGCTCGTGGGTCAGGTAGCCTTCTCGGCTTCCGAGACAGGTGTGCTGACTTACTCCATCAGCGAACGCCCACTGACGCAGTTCCAATGGGTGGGCCGTGACGGCGAGGTGCAGCGGCTCGTCGGCGAGGTGGGCCCCTACTACACCTTCGATCTCTCGGCGGACGCCAGCCGGCTCGTCTTCGCACGAGCTGAGGCTGGCTACGCAAAACTCCGGGTCCTCGACCTGAAGCTCGGTGTCACAACACATCTGACCTTTGGAGCCAAATCCCATGCCGATCCGCGGTGGATGGGGGACGGTCAAAAACTAGTGGCGACGAGGTGGCAACCATTACCCCAGGCCATAGTCCAGATTTCACCAGACCGGCGCGAGTCGATTCTTTCAGTCTCGGACGACGTGAACATGGTCGAGGACGTGTCGCAGGATGGGCAGTATCTCTTGTACCGCCGCCAGCGGGGCGAGCAGCTCTGGGCGGTGTCCCTCAGCGAGGGATCGAAGCCCTTTCTCGTCCGCGAGGCGCCGGCCGGCGTCATGAATCAGGCACAATTCTCGCCAGACAGCCGCTGGATTGCTTATCAGTCGAACGAAACCGGCCAGTACGAAGTGTACGGCACCCCTTTTCCGCCAACCGGTGAGCACTGGCCCGTCTCCTCCGGCGGTGCAGTGCAGCCGGTCTGGCGCCAGGACGGTCGCGAGCTGTACTACCTGGGACTTGACGGCATCTTGAACAGCGTCGCGGTGCGGATGGGGGACCGCCCCCAGTTTTCGACCCGAAGCCAGTTGTTTCAAACAGGACTTTTGCCAACCTTAGACGTTGAGCAGTATGCCGCGAGCGGCGACGGCCAGCGCTTTCTCCTTCTCAAGGTGGTAGGCGACAGGAACCGGAGCAGCATCGGTGTGGTTCTCAACTGGCCGGCGCTGCTGCCAGATGCCCGGTCGAGGTGACCCTGTTTTTCGACGATGATTGAGCGGTGAGCCGGAAGGACAACGTCCGTACCGTTTATTCCACTGCGACGGATGGCAAGTGCCCTGTCTGTGGCTGGCCGCAACGCTCCTGCACGTGCAGCACCCGGAAGAAGCCGGGTGCAGCGGCCGTGCCGCCCCGCGTCATAGCGAAGCTGCGTATCGAAAAAACGGGCCGCGGCGGCAAGACCGTCACCGTCGTGTACGACCTGCCGAAGAACGACGCATTCCTGACGGACCTCGGCCAGAAGCTGAAGCGCGAGTGCGGAACCGGCGGCGCGATCACCGAAGACACGATCGAGTTGCAGGGGGAGATGCGCGATCGCGTGCGCGTCATCCTTCAACGCCTGGGTTACGCGGTCAAGGGCTGACGCCAGTTGTGCGGCGCGGACGCATGAGACCCCGGCCAGAGATCCCACCGGAAATCGAGGAGCACCGCGACGCGCTGGCCGCGAACCGACGCGGGCGCCCTGCTCGGCGCGCAGGCGACTCCCGCAACAAGCGCTTTGTGCCGAGCACTTCGCGGGCAGGACCTACCTGCGGTTATGAAACCAGTTCTAGTCGTCAGTCGGACCAACGATCAGTGACGGACGACTGGCGGCTAGGATTCTTGGTTCGAGGAAGAGGCGCATCCGTTCGAGTTCCTCCTCGAGCTCGCGCGCGAAGGCGCGCTCACGCGGCTTTGTGCCTCCGACGTAGCCGAACTCGGCCTGGAGCTGACCCGCTCTGATAGCGAGGTTGGCCCACCCGACGACACGATCCCGCCACAGGAGCGGGAGCGCATAGTAGCCAAACTTCCGCTTCGCAGGCGGCGTGTACGCCTCGAAGCGATAGGCCCAACCCCAGAGCAACTCGAAGCGCTGGCGGTCCCAGACAACGGGATCGAACGGAGCCAGCAGCCGTACGGCGTCCAACGGGGGATCGAGCAGCGCTGGCGCTTCTGAAGGCCAGTACCATGTCTCGCCGTCGACACGTGCTCGCGAGAGCCGACGCCGCGCCCGTTCCACCGCCCCAGCGATCTCGCGGCTCCATTGCGGTACTGCGTAGCGGAGCCGGCGCAGTACAAACGTCAGGCTCACGGACGGCAGCGGCGCATATTTGCGAACGGCGATGTCGACGAGGGCATCGAGCCGGGCACGGCGCAGCGAGGCGCCTTGCGGCGGCGGTCCGTGCTGTTGAATCGCGTAGATGCGAACGCCGGCTTCCCGCCGCGCCACGCGAAGTAGGCCCTTGTAGTGCATCGCCTCTAGAAGGAACGTGGTGCTGTTGGACGACCCGCCCCAGTAGTTGCGTACGACACCGTGCGCAAACCTCGCATCGACCTCACGCGGATGCACGACGCCGCGTTCGCGAACGAACGCCAGTACGGCTCTTGCCCGCGCATTGCGTGCGGTTGGCGGCAGACCGCCTCCGTTGCGCGGATGCATCAGGGCCTGCAGGGCGCGGGTCACGAAGCCGTAATTGATAAAGACATCTTCTTCGACGGGAAGCGTCGAGTAGAGGCGCTCGAGATCGCCGCTACGGTAGCCCACCACGCGCGGCCGGAGGGTCAGGTCCTGGGCGCGCGCGGGTGCACGAATCGGATCTGCCTGGACGAAGGCCAACATTTCGAGGGTCTGCTCGAGCCCGGCAGGCTTGAACAGGCCGCCCACTGCAAAGCGTCGGACATCGGCGAGGGATCTCATGGACAATGAGTCAATTTATATGAGCTCCAACCCCCTTCCGATCATCGGCCTTTTGTTGGCCTTCATGGCCGCGCCCCTTGCCGGAGACCAGGCAAGCCGCGAGCGCATGCGCGCCGATCTCGAATTCCTCTGCTCGCCGCCCATCGAAGGGCGCGCGTCGCTCAGCCGCGGCGCTGATGCCGCGGCGTGGTTCCTGGCGGCGGAGATGCGCAAGATCGGACTGCAGCCTGCCGCCGGCACCGGCTATCTCCAGGGGTTCGACATAGTCCCGCTGGCCCTCGATCGCGAGCGGTCAACGATCCTGGTCCTTCGAAATGGCGCCGAGCAGACGTTTCCTGCGAGTAGCGTCTTCTTCCCGGAGCCCGCAGAGCCCATCGATCTCACGCTGGAGGTGGTCTTTGCCGGCTATGGGATTACTGCTCCGGAGTTTGGCTACGACGACTACGCTGGCATCGATGTTCGGGGGAAGGCGGTACTCGTCTTCGATCACGAACCGCAGGAGGACAACCCGCAGTCGCTCTTTCACGGTACTGGCTTCACTCTGCACGCCAACACGTGGACGAAGACGCAGAATGCCGAGCGCCACGGCGCCGCGGCCGTTCTGGTTGTCACCGAGCCGCTGAATACTCACCGTTCCGCTCCTCGGCCTGCGGACCGCGCGAACGCTCCGAGTCAGGCACTCGCGCGCAGCGAACGTCGCATTCCACGCTTCGCGGTGTCCTCGCAGGTCGCCGAGGCGCTTCTGCAATCGACCAGGCGCACGTCCGCCGACTTGCAGGCTGAGATCGATCGCGCGCCATTTCCTTCGTCACGGGTGCTGGAAACAGTGAAGGTACGGCTTCGCGCGACGAATCAGGAGGCGGCTCCGCGCACTTCCTGGAACGTCGCCGGGTTGTGGCCGGGGACCGATCCGACGCTGCGGGAGGAGACCATCCTCGTGACCTCACACTACGACCATCTCGGTGTGCAGAACGGGAAACTCTACCCAGGCGCCAACGATAATGCGTCAGGCGTCGTCGCCATGCTCGAGGTCGCACGCCTCGTGGCGCAGCAACGATTGCCACGCAGTGTCCTGTTCGTCTCGTTTGGGTCCGAAGAGCAGTTGATGCTCGGCTCGTATCATTATGTGGATCACCCGCTACGTCCCTTGGAGAAGACCATCGCGCTGCTCAATCTGGACATGATTGGCAGGAACGAAGAGCACACCGCGGAGAGCCTCGGCGCGTACGAGTTGACGGCGGCCCGCACCAATGAATTGAACCTCGTCGGAGCGGTCTTCAGCCGTGATCTCCAGGCGCTGCTGGCGAAACAGGCACCGAAGGCGGGCCTCCAACTGAGCACCAAATTCGATCGGGATTCCTCCATGCGTGCGCTGTTTCGGTGCGATCACCTGCCCTTTCTGCAAAAGGGCATTCCAGCCGTGTGGCTGTTCGGCGGATTTCATCCCGGCTACCATGAGCCGACCGACACCGTCGACCGGCTCGACTTCGACAAGCTGGCCCGTGTCGTCCGACTGACCGTGGGTGCGGTTCGCGCACTCGCCGGCCCAAGGGCGGCTCCGCGATTCGGAAGCGCACGATAGCGCGGACCATGGTGACCTTCGCGCAACAACATCCGACCTGCGAAACGCCATCAATCAAACAAACGGGCTGACGAGATTGCCCCTTTCATCCCACGTCACGTCGATTTCCGCGTCGATCTCGATCTGCGGATGCCCGTCAGTCTGCGGGAGCAGTGTGGGACTAATCGCCACTCGATCGAGTTCGAGCGTGTTCCGAATCCAGCCGTACGTCACCTGCGCGTGATCCGCTCTCCCGGCCGTGGCCGCAACCCACTGCAGGCACTCACGGTCCTCAGCAAAGTGCGCCGGGACGCGAATGCGCGATGGCATGTTCGAGCTCAGCGCGTTGACCCGGGTCGGCTCCCAATCGATCTGGTGTACGAGCCGCTCTGTCGTCACATCCGCCATTCCGATTCCGAGCGCGTTGCCGTACGTCTGCGGATCGAGTTCGCGCACGAAGATTCGCCCGATCGACGGTAATCCGGGCCACGGGTTGTATTCGCCGCTGGGCCCACGGTTGACGACTTTTGCGTCCATGCCCGTACCGCTGATGTTCTTCCCCATCTGGTCGACGATCAGGACGTCGATATCGCACGGCAGCTTTGGCATCCAGGACTTCGCGAGCGCCAGGTTCTCTTCGTCGCGCTGTTCGATGCAATCGGCCGCCACGGCCTCGATCTTTGCGGTGTTATGGTGCGCATCTTCGAGGATCGCCAGGCCGCCGATCATCTTTCCCAATTGCAGGACTCGGCGGCCCGCCGTGCGGATGACGTGCTCGAGGCCGAGCCGCTGCGCATGCGTGTGGTACTTCTGCGCCCCGGCAAACTTCCCCAGGCCGATGGCCATCATCTTCATCAGGCCGCTTTCGAGCCGGCCACTGAAGCTCGTGTGCCACTTCACGCGTCCAACGACCATCACGGCGTCCGCCGCGTGCGCGGCGGCATCCATGAAAACTTCGATCCCCTCGTTGGTCTTGCCGAGCGAGATGACGTCGACGCGACTGACGATCGGACAGCCCATCGACTGTTCGGTAATCCCAAAATGCGCGAGGACATCCGCCTGTCCTTCCGGCGTCGCCGCACCATGACTTCCCATCGACGGAAAAATGAAAGGCGTCATCCCGTGAGCGCGCCAATACTGAACGACGCTGCCGACGATGTGGGCAATGTTGGCGATGCCGCGGCTGCCGACGCCAATCGCCACGCAGGCGCCAGGCTGAAGCCGCGCGGCGAAGCCGCTGTGCTCGAGTTGGCGTCGCGTTTCCGCTCGGACATCCGTCAGGCGCAGGTCTGGGAAATTCTGCCGGACCAGGAGCAATCGAGGAGGAAACATCAGATTTGAGCCTGCAAAGACGCCGCGGAAATACTTTCGTACCTCGAGGGCAGAAGCAACCATCCTGCTGCGGCGATCCGTCAGAGCACACGGGGTGTTCAGTGGCCGCGGCATGCGCGAGGACGGGGGAGTGGGACGGCGATTGCGCTTCTGGCCGGGTGGGCGCTCGGGCGCGTGATATCCGTTCAGCTCTTCGGCGTGACGCCCCTCCACACGCCGACCATCGCGGTCGCCACGGTTCTGCTCGCTGTTGTCGCGCTCGCCGCCGCGATGGTGCCGGCGTGGCGCAGCGTCATTAAGCCCGACCGAGGCGCTTCACGCCGGAACAGGCAAGCCCCCTTGGTCGGCGAACCCAACCGGTCAGTAGAAGAATCCCCATCAGTTGCGGACTTTTCCGACGTCCTCACGAACCCAGGCCAACATCAGCCTCACGAGTTCCCGCAAGTCAGTTGCGGCTACCGGCAAGGTTCGTGCGTCAACCTCGTTGAGGCCGCCGGATGGCGACCGGGGAGGAAGTATGGCGGTCAGTGAATCAAACTCGGTCCGCGGACATGTCAGCCGGGGCTTTGAGGCGGTGCGCAAGACGTTCGAGGACAACTTCGCCCGCCGCAGGGAACTGGGCGGCGGTTGCTGTGCCTACCATCGTGGTGAGAAGGTCGTGGACCTTTGGGGTGGTATCAGGAACAAGCAGACGGGTGAGCCCTGGGAGGAGAACACGATGGTGATCGTCTACTCGGCGACCAAGGGGCTCGCCGCGATGACGCTCGCGATCGCACACTCTCGAGGATGGCTCGATTACGAAGAACGGGTGGCGACGTACTGGCCCGAGTTCGCGCAGCAGGGCAAGGAGCGCATCACCATCCGCCAGCTCCTGGCGCATCAGGCCGGGCTCTACGTTCTCGACGAGCCGCTCGATCGGAGCCTCGTCGCCGATCTCGATCGTTTGGCCGTGGTGCTGGCGCGGCAGAAACCGGCGTGGGAACCGGGCGAGCGTCAGGCGTATCACGGCATCACGCTCGGCTTCTACCAGAATGAACTGTTGCGCCGAATCGATCCGCGGCACCGGAGTCTGGGCCAGTTTTTCCAGGACGAGATCGCCACGCCGCTCGGGCTCGACGTCTATATCAGACTGCCGGAGGAGATCCCGAACTCACGCCTGGCGACGATCACGCGGCCCACCTGGCTCGAGTTGATGCACGGGTTCCCACTGCGCCTCGCGTTGGACACGATGAACCCACACTCGAAGATTGTCCTGGCACTCAGGGGCTCGGAGCTGCCACACGACGAGCAGCGCGTCTACGCTCGCTATCTCGAAGTCCCATCCGGCGGTGCCGTTGGTACTGCTCGCGGAATCGCGCGTGCCTACAGCGTTTTTGCCACTGGCGGTCGCGAGTTGGGATTACGTCCGCAAACGCTCGAACTGCTCGCCGCTCCGGCAGTTCCTCCGAGGCGGGGGTTCTACGACGAATGCATGAAGGTCCACGGCGTGCAGTTCTCTCTCGGTTTCATGAAGCCGACATCCGCATTGCCCTTCGGAAGCGCCAGTTCGTTCGGGTCGCCCGGAGCGGGCGGCGCTCTTGGCTTTGCGGATCCCGAGGCGGGCATCGGCTACGCCTACGTGACCAACAGGATGGGAACGCGGTTGAGCGGAGATCCACGCGATGTGGCGCTCAGAAACGCACTCGGCGCCGCGATTCCACGTTCGTCCGGCGTGCCGGGACAACGAGTCGCGTAGACGATTGCGCGCGTGTCATACTCACGTCGCGACTGGCGACTTCCTTGATTCGAATGAGTCGCCTGATGCCGCGCGTATGAGAACCTCTTCGACGGCAGACTGGGTGTTGGCCGCCATCGGCGACACGCCGATCGTCCGCCTTCGACGCGTGGTGCCGGGCGCGGCCGCGAACGTACTCGTCAAGCTCGAATCCGTCAATCCAACCGGCTCGTACAAAGACAGGATGGCGCTCGCGATGATTGAGGGAGCCGAGGCGAGCGGGCGGCTTCGACCGGGCATGCGCGTCGTGGAATTCACCGGCGGCAGCACCGGCTCGTCACTGGCGATGGTCTGCGCGGCCAAAGGCTACCGCTTCGTCGTGCTCTCCTCCGACGCATTTGCCCGCGAAAAGCTCTTGACCATGGAGGCGTTCGGCGCCGAGCTGCGAATGGTGCCGAGCGACGGCGGCAAGGTGACGCCGGCGCTGTTCGAGAGATTCCAGCAAGAGATTGCGGTGCTCGCGAACGAGCCGAACACGTTCTGGACCGATCAGTTCAACAACTCGGACGCGCTCACCGGCTACATGTGCATAGGTCGGGAACTCCTGGAGCAGACCGGTGGAAAGATCGATGCATTCTGCGGCGCCGTCGGCACCGGCGGCATGTTGATGGGTGTGGCGCGCGCGCTGCGCGAGGGCGGCAGCTCCGCACGGATCATCGCGCTCGAGCCCTCGACGTCACCGGCCATGACTGAGGGACGAGGCGGTCCCCACAGGGTTGAAGGGGTGGGTACTGGCCGCATTCCACCGCACATGGCGGATCGCCCCTACGATGAGGCCCGCGCAATAGACGAAGCCGACGGCCGAGCGATGGCCAAGCGACTGGCGCGCGAAGAGGGATTGCTGGTCGGGACATCGAGCGGCCTCAATGTCGCCGCTGCCGTGCAACTCGCGCGGGAACTCGGACCAGGCAAAACGGTTGCGACTGTCGCGGTGGACACCGGCCTGAAGTACCTGGCTGGCGATCTGTTCACTGCCTGACGCCCCGCCGTCGAGGTTCTCTCGATATCGGACGGTGCCGCCGCGATGATCCACTTCCCGCCCGCCGGAGACGGTCGCATCTGCGCGCATGCTCTTGCATTTGCGAGAATGCCGTCGCTCTTTCTCCGGTGACGAAGGTCTTCCCCTCCACGGTGCGCGTGCGGTACTCCACGTGATTGTGAAGAGGTACTCTCCAAGGGACAAGGAATGACAGCAACCCTGCCAGACGACCTGCAGCGATTGGAGGACGAGCTGAATGCCGCAGAACGCGACGCGCACGCGCTCGTCGACGGCCTGACGGAAACGCTCGGTGCCTGGCGCGAGCAACCCGGCTCGTGGAGCGTCGCCGAATGCCTCGACCACCTGGCGACAGCCAACCGTGTTTATCTGAGTGCGCTGCAACCGGCTGCCGCTCGAGCGCAGGCTGAGGGCCACCGGCGTCGCGGTCCCGCGCACCCAGGAGTCGTGGGTGCGTGGTTCGTCAAGTTTCTCGAACCGCCGGTGACACGCAGGACAGCAGCGCCACGCACGATCAGGCCGCGCACTGCCCCATCGCTCAACGACGCCGTCAAAATGTTCCTGGCATCTCAAGACGAGGTGCGGCGTTTCCTGCGGACCTACTCAGATATCGATCTCAGGGGAGTACGGTTTCCCAATCCATTCATCCGGGGAGTCCGGTTCAGCCTCGCGACCGGACTCCATGTCATTGCGGCCCACGAGCGGCGTCACCTGTGGCAGGCTTGGCGCGTGCGCCGGGCGGCGGAGCGAGCAGTCGCCGCGTAGTTCCAATGTCTGACGCGGCTCCACGATCCCGGAGCGCCGGGACAACGGGCGGAAACGTCCGTGGTGCCGTCGAGTTTTCCACCTCCACGTGCACATGCGAGTGGTGCCCCGGCACGTTCCACAACACGCGGTACCCGAGCTTCCGCAATGCGGCGGTCAAACCCACCGGATCCGACGTGTGCAGATCGACGGCAACACCAGCGTAGTGCGCCGAACGGCGCGAGTGGACGTGGTCGTTGGCCGAAACGAGGCGAACGGTATTTCCCGTGCGCGCCGCCCAGATGTCCGCCAGATCAAAGATCTGAAGCGACTCACGCGTGGTGAGTCGCACGGGCTCGCGGAGCCCGCGGATCACCGCGACGCGTCGAAAGGGGGGAGCGTGTACCCCTGCTTCGCGAGAAGATCACGAACACCGTCGAGCGCGCGTCCCTGCACTTCGACCGCATCGGCCAGCCGTCCGTTCGCCGCGACCAATGCCGCTGTCGTCCTGCGGTGTTCCACCATGAGCAGCGCGATAACTGCCGCGGCCACGAGCCACGGCAGAATGGTGTTCTTGAACTCGGTCCAGATGTTCATGATTACCCCCGAGTGATAAGGCCTAGGGATCAGGTTGGTGCCCGCGGCAGGGGCAAGGACCATGCCCCATCAATAGGGGTGCACAAACTCAAGCGCATCAGTCAGTTCCGTCGAAAGACAATTTCGGCATGGGGCCGGCACGAACGATGGAGGGGCTTGTGTAATGTAATTTTTGCGCATCGCGTACGACGCCACGCCGCCGGCAACCGGTGTCTAATCGCGGCGATGAGAAATGGCCTCTCTGCTGTTTGATTTGAGAAGTGCGTGGAAGGGCGTGCGCCGCGGCGGCTCCGGGTCCGTCACCGCGGTCGCTGTCCTTGCGCTCGGCATTGCGGGCGCGCTCACGGCCGCGGCCGTGGCGTATTCCGGTCTGGTGCGTCCCTTACCGTTTCCACGATCGGACGAACTCGTGATGCTCCGCAAGGTCTATGCACCGACCGCCGTCGAGAGCGGCATCAAGTTGTCGCAGTTCGACGAGTGGCGGAGCCAGCTGGCAAGCCAGGCGCGTCTTGCTGCCTACACTAGAGAAACCGCCACAGCCAGAGACTCGGACGCACCCCGCGAAGTTCAGGCTGCCTATGTCGTCGGGCCTTTCTTCGAGACGTTTGGCGTGAAGGCTGAGTACGGCCGGACATTTAGGACAGACGAAGCGGTCGATCTCGTTGTGATCAGTCACGACCATGCCGTTTCGCTCGCCGGATCCCCGGCGGGCGCACTCGAGCGTTCAATCAGCCTTGGCGGCCGGCCGCTTCGAGTCATTGGCGTCATGCCCCGATCGTTCTCCGTGCTCGGCGACGTCGATCTCTGGACGCCCGCGCGTGGTGTGCAGACGCTGCGCGTGATCGGCGCGGCCGACGCTCGCGACTACACGCTGGTGGCGAGATTGTCGGACGGGAAATCCATCGCGGAAGCTCGCACAACCGCGCTCGCCATCGTCCGGCAGTCCGCGCCTGAGGCGCAACGCGCCAACTGGCAGGCCCGAGTCACGACGCTGCGCGAGGAGCTCCTCGGCAGCGCCCGTCCAGTACTTCTGGCCTTCGCCGGCGCCTCCTGCCTGGTCCTGATCATCGCCTGTGCGAACGTGTCGATGATGCTGATCAATCTTGCCGTTGCGCGAACCCGCGAGTTCGCCGTGAGACTGGCGTTGGGCGCCAGTCGGGTGCGGCTGTTGCGGACGCTCGTTTTCGAGACGACGCTGATCGTTGCGGCCGGCGGCAGTCTCGGATGGTGGTTCGCGCGGACCGCGACGGCGGTCCTCGATCGGCAGACGGGGTTGAACCTCCCTCGATTGGCGACGACCACCGATGACGCGGCGATAGCGGCCGGGGCCCTTGCTGTGGCTCTCGTGGTCGTCCTCGTCTGCAGCGCCGCTCCCGCGCTCAGCATTGGCCAGGCGCGTCTGGCGACACTCTTGCGCGTGGGTGCATCCACGGGCTCACCCGGGAGTCGGCGTTTTCGCGGCGCGCTCGTTGTCGCGCAGCTGGCCATCGCGATCGTGCTGCTCGTCGGAGCCGGACTTCTCGGAAAAACGATGTGGATACTGTCGCGCGCAAATATTGGCCTCGACGTTTCCCGACGGGTCGTGACAATGGCGGTGCCGGTTGGTCAGAGTGTCGGTGGCGGGGATGCGGCCTTACGCATCGCGCTCGCCGATCGAATCCTGGTTGACGTGCGCAGGCTGCCCGGCGTGGAGGCGGCAGGCATCGGCAGCAACCTTCCGCCGGCCGCTTCGCAGATTCTTTTCACCGTTCGCGTCACGACGAGTACAGACGACCGCGACGTGACGCGGAAGTTCGATCTGGTGAGCGCAACAGAGGGCTATCTCGATGCGTTGGGTGCCCGCCTCGTGCAAGGTCGCCTGTTCACTGCAGCTGACGCCGCCAACCATCTCCCGGTCGTCGTCATCAGCGAATCGGCGAGGGAGCATCTCGGGCTGACCGGCGAGGTCGTTGGCCGCGAGCTGAACATGTCGCTGCCGTCCGCGTCGGGGCAGCGCGTCAGACCCCGAGTCGTCGGTGTCATCAAGGACATCCGCTACACCGGACTTGACGCGCCGGCCAACGGCGCCTTTTACGTGCCCTGGGGGCAGATACCGACTGTTCGCGCACATCTCGTAGCGCGCACGCGCGCCGATGGCCGCGCGCTCGCCGCGACGCTCCTGCCCGTCATCCGGTCGATCGATCCGTCCCTGCCGCTGAACGGGCCCCGGATGCTGGACGAAGTCGTCGATCGCGCGCTGTCGCCGCGAACGGCCCGGTTCGGTCTCGTTGGTGTCTATGCGGTTGCGTCGATTCTGCTGGCGCTGGTCGGTCTGTCGGGCGCCCTCATGCGGTCGGTTGTCGAACGCCAGAAAGATCTCGCCGTCCGTGCCGCCCTCGGCGCGTCGCCCGATCGTCTCGTGGCAATCGTGCTCGGTCAGGGCGTGCGGCTGGCAGTGATTGGATCAGCGGCCGGCGTGCTCGCGGCAGTCGTCGCGGCTCGCGCCGCTTCGAGCATCATGTTCGGCGTCACGCCATATGATCCGGCGACGTACGCCGCCGTGGTTCTCGGTGTTTTCGCGGTCGCTCTCGGGGCTTGCTACCTGCCGGCGCGGCGCGCCGCTGCCGCAGATCCGATCGTGTTGCTGCGTTCCGAATAGGCTGTCGCGCGGCGGTGTCGCTCAACTCTCCACTTTTTCCGCTCTCGCGTCCCACTTCACCTTCCGGCCGGCGCGCATCGCTGCATTGGCAATGTGCGCAGTGCGCGCGGCGTGGTGCGCCACGCGAATGTGCGCGTTGGGTGTCTTTCGATTCCGGATGCAGTCCAGCCAGTTGCCCAGGTGCGTGAGCGTGCCGTCGCCGCTCGATCGGACATAGATGTCTGGTTCCGGCGTGAGCGTGCCAGGTGCCCACGCAGCGTCATCGCGATAGAACGCGAGCCGCGCGCGGTCGATCTTGAGCGTTCCCTTGTCGCCGCGAAATTCGAGTCCGCCATCATCCACCTTGCTGACGTAGGTGCCGAGGTAAGCGGCCATGAAGTTCTTCGGGAATTCGAGCGACGCGGTGACCGTATCGGGCGCTTCCCACAATTTGATGTTGTAGTTGTGTCCCGTCGCGGCCGCGGACAGCGGCGCGTCAACATCCATGTACCAGTGCACGACATCAATCCAGTGCGTCATCAGATCGGTGAGACAGCCGCCGCCGAAATCCCAGAAGTGGCGCCATTGATAGAAGCGCTCCGGCCGAAACGGCTGATCCTTTGCCGGGCCGAGCCAGCGCTTCCAATCGAGCTTTTCGAGTGCCACGGGCGGATAGTTGCCCGCCGTCGCGTGTTGGTACCAGTAGGTGTGGACGAAAGTGATTTGCCCCAACCTGCCGGAATTCACGATCTCCTTCCCAAGAACCCAGTGGTCCCAGCTTCGCTGCTGGGTGCCCGTCTGCACGATCTGCTTCGACGCTTCGATCGCCTTGACCATTGCTGCGCCTTCGGCGATGTCGTGGGAGACGGGTTTTTCGATGTAAACGTCCTTCCCCGCCGCGACGGCCTCGAGCGTCATTGGCTTATGCCAATGGTCAGGCGTGCCGATCACGACCGCATCGATTTGACGATCGTCGAGAATTCTGCGGTAGTCGGCGATCTTTGCCGCGTTTGGCCCCGCGATCTCCGCGGCCTGCAGCAGCCGCGGCTCGTAAACGTCGCAGACGGCCACCAGTTCGTTGCCTGGCAGCTTCTTCAGCAACGTCATCAGGCCTCGAGCCCGGCCACCCGTTCCAATCACGCCAATGCGGATCCTGTCGTTCGCCCCCTGAGCCGTCGTCGCGGCAAGGCGGACGCCAAGCGTGAGTCCCGGAACTGCGGTCAGGAATGCACGGCGCGTGCAGGACATGATCCCTCCTCCGTGTGGGGAGAATAACAGCTTCGACACCGTCGGTCGTTATAATCCGACCAGCCTCGGCCAAGGCTACGGTTGGTCCGCCGGAGCTTTAGCGAAGGCGGACGCACCAATGAACAGCGCAACGGAACCCGCACCTGATCAGCGCACCGTGGGCGCGGCGCTCAAGGTGTATCTCGAGCGGCCCGCGCTGGTCATGGTCGCGCTTGGATTCGCGGCGGCCCTCCCCTATTTTCTCGTCTTCGACACGCTCTCCGCGTGGCTGCGGGCCTCGGGTCTTTCGCTCGAAACTATTGGTTTCTTCAGCCTGGTTACTCTGATCTCGTCGTTCAAGTTCCTCTGGGCACCGTTCATCGACCGAACACGAGTCCCACTGCTGACGAATTGGCTGGGGCACCGCCGATCCTGGATGCTCGTCGCTCAGAGTTTCATCGTGCTTGGGCTGTTCCTGATTGCAGGATCCGACCCCGCTCGCAACCTGGGAGCGATTGCGGTCTTTGCGGTGCTCGTTGGCTTTTCGTCGTCAACTCAGGACATCGCGATGGACGCGTGGCGCATCGAAGCGGCGGAAGTGTCCAAGCAGGGGGCCATGGCTGCCGCGTATCAATGGGGCTACAGAGTGGCGATGATCATCGCTGGTGCGGTGCCGCTGCTGCTGGCCGAAGCTCGCGGCTGGAATTTTTCGTACGCGGTCATGGCCGTGCTCATGACGATTGGGATTGTCGCGGTCCTTGTAGCGCCGCGCGAGAAGCGGCACACGATTCGTCCAATCGAGACAGCGGGCATCCACCCCGCACCTGCGCGGGAGGCACTGGAATGGATCTCCCGCATCATGATTCTTGCGGTCGGCGCGCTCGTTCTCGGCTCGGGTCTCGCCGCAAACGCCGGAATACTTGCGCGCGTGCTCGGCGCCGTGGGCGCCACAAACGCGCGTGACGCTGTTCTGACCGTCTGGGCGTCGCCCGCCCGTGTGTGGATTCACCTGGCAGCTGTGCTGGTGGGATTCGGTGTGATCGTTCTCGCGGCGCTTCCGCTTCCAGGGACCCGCACCCGGCCGGGGGTCTATCTCTCCTCGGCGCTCGGCGATCCGCTGCGCGATTTCTTTGCGCGGTACCGTTCCGCCGCAGCGTTGATCCTCGCGCTCATTTGCCTGTATCGCGTGCCGGATTTCGTGCTGAACATCATGAATCCGTTTTACCTCGACCTTGGCTACACGCTGGTCGAGATCGCCGAAGTCAGAAAGATCTTCGGCGTCGTCATGACGTTGTTCGGTGTGTTCGCCGGTGGCGTGGCAGTGGCGCGCTACGGGCTGATGCGCGCCATGGTCATTGGCGCGCTCGCCGGGCCGTTGAGCAATCTCCTGTTCATCTGGCTTGCCGTGCAGAGCCATAACCTGTTAGCGCTTTTCGCCGCTATCGGCCTGGACAACGTCGCTGGAGGGTTCGCCGGCACCTGCCTGATGGCGTACATGTCCAGTCTGACTTCGGTGGGGTTTACGGCCACGCAATACGCGCTCTTTTCATCTCTTTATGCGATTCCCGGCCGGTTGATCGCGTCGCAGTCCGGGCGCATCGTGGAGGCCGCGGCGCGAATCGCCGATACCGGCGGGGTTCTCGCAGGGCTGAAGAGTTTCGTTGCCAGCCAGGCGCCGGAGAATTTCGCCACCGCCGTCGAACGATCCGGTGTGTCCCCGGCGGCTCTGGGCGCCGGCTATATGGTGTTCTTCACCTATTCAGCGCTCCTTGGCGTGTTCGCGATTGGGCTGTCGCTGGCGGTCTATCACCGCTCCTCAGAGAATCCGCCGCCCGGCTAGCCGAATCCAGCCAACGTCCGGTATCGTCGTTGGTGGCGATCAGCTCGCTCGACGAGGCGGGTGGCAGTTGGCGCACGCGTGGCATCGCTCACACGCGGCGGGATCGCCAAAGTAGCGGAGAATCGTGGCGCGCAAGCACGCGGTTGTTTCGGCGTAGGCAATCATGCGCCGCAGCTTCTTGTGTTCGATGTCCTTCCGTCGGGCGAGTTCTGCCGGGTCCACCTCGATCGCTGCGCCTGCCGCACCCGCGCGCGGATTGACGGCTTTGTCGCGCCGCGGGCTGTCGATCAGAAATTCACGAGTGGCGACGTCGGCGTAATCCCACAGCAGCGTCGCCGTGGCCGGACGTCCATCGCGCCCCGCGCGGCCAATCTCCTGGTAATACGCTTCGACCGATCCCGGAATCGCGAAATGAACGACAGCGTCAACGTCGGGTCGATCGATTCCCATGCCAAACGCATTCGTCGCACACACCACTCGAAGTGACCCGGCAGCGAACGCGTCCTGTACCCGAGTGCGCTCCTCATCCTTGAGGCCGGCGTGATACACAGCCGCCTCGATGCCTGAGGCCTGCAGCGTCTGCGCTGCCGCCTCGGTGCTCCGGCGCGTGGCGGCATACACGAGCGCACGCCGTCCGCTCACGAGGCGTGGGAGGCGTTGGTGTTTCGCGTCCTCGTCGAAGCAGCGTTCCACTCGCAAGTGAATGTTGGGACGATCGAATCCAGCGACAAGAATCTGCGGTGATTGGAGGCCAAGCATGGCGACGACGTCGTCACGGACTTCCGGCGTAGCCGTTGCGGTGAATGCGGCGACTGGCGGACGCGGCCGGCGATCGATCGTGTGACAGGCGGCGGCCGCACCCTTCAGCCGGCGATAATCGGGACGGAAATCGTGCCCCCACTCCGAGACGCAGTGCGCCTCGTCTATGACAAAGCGGGCCACGGCAATCTCAGTCAGCAGTCGGGCAAACTGATCGGAGGCGAAACGTTCCGGCGCGACGTAGAGAAGACGCAGCTTTCCGGCTCGGGCGGCGGCCAGGACGTTCCGCCGTTTCTCGGTCGAGAGCATGGAGTGCAGCGCACCAGAGGGGATCCCGCGCCGATTCAGCTCGTCTACCTGGTCTTTCATCAACGAGATGAGCGGCGAAACCACCAGCGTCGTCGCGGGCAGAATCACGGCGGGCAGCTGATATCCGAGAGATTTGCCTGACCCCGTAGGCATGACCGCGAGCACGTCCCGCCCGCTCAACACCGCGTCGACGACCTGCTGCTGTCCCGAGCGGAACGACTGATGGCCGAAGTGCTGGTGCAGCGCCGTGATGAGATCGATCGTTGAGTCGCGCGCGGTCGTCATATCCAGAGCTCCGGGACGACGATGGCATCGTCTCGGCTGGAAATTCAATATGGCAATGTGTGCACTACGTCCCGGGGCCGACGTGTGGCAATTTCTGCGCGGGTTCCGCAGCCTGCCGGCGAACCAGTCAACCGCGTGATTCTCAGGCCGGTCTAAGGGGAGCTGGACCGTTGGGAAAGGAGAATCTCGTGCAACGATCGATCAGGCGTCATCCGACGCACGCCAGCGTTTCCGCCGCACTCCGCCGCCTCGCCCGTTCCGCAGGCGGCTTCGACGCCGTACGGTACTTTCGCGGCGAACACGGCCTGCGCTTCTACAACGTGGGGACAGCAAACGTCCGCTCCCTCGCGCGATCGATCTATGACGAGAATCGGTCGGAGTGGAGTGCGGACGAGGCGATGCGGCTTGCGAACACGCTAATCCGCGACCCTCACCTCGAGACGAAAGCGGTTGGCATTGAGGTGGTGTCGCGGTACCGACGTTGCTTTACGCCCCGTCTGCTAACGCCATGGAAACGCTGGTTGGCGCAAAACCTCTCGACAAACTGGGCGACGACGGATCTGATCTGTGGAACGTTGATCGGGCCACTCCTTGCGGATCATCCACAGCTGATTCGTCTGATGCGGACGTGGGCCACTCACCGCAACATGTGGGTAAGACGTGCGGCGGCCGTCGCGCTCATTCCACCGATGCGTCGAGGACTGGCATTGGACGAGGCCTACCGCGTGGCAAAACTGCTGCATCCTGACAGGGAGGATCTGATTCAGAAGGCAGTCGGCTGGATGTTGAGGGAGGCCGGCAAGCAGGATCCGCAGCGACTCGAGCGCTACCTCCGCACCAACGGTGCGATCATCCCGCGCACCACATTCCGGTACGCAATCGAGAGATTCCCGCCGGCCAAGCGCCGCGACCTCCTGACGAGCACACGTCAGAAGAATTCGGCCGCGTCAGGGTGATTGTGATTACACGTAGGTCTCGAGCCATTCGAGTAGTCGCGGCTCAATCTCTGGCGGCACCGCATGTCCCTTCTTGTGATTCAGCAGTCCGAGCCGTCTCGGTTCGCCGTACAGTCGGTACACCGCGAGAGCCGCAGACACGAACGGCCAACTCGCGGCGCCGTCTGCTGAATCTCCGCCTACCAACAGGAATGGCCGTGGCGCAGCGAGTGCGAGCAGTTCGTGATGTTCACGGGCAAAGCCAGGGTCTTTCACCTGATGGCCGAGGTACCAGTCGGCATCCCAGTTGGACATGCTGATCCCAATTCCACCCTCGCTGCTGACGGCGGCTTTGATTCGCCGGTCGAAGGCGGCAAGGTAGAGCGCTTCCTTGGCCCCGAGAGAGTGGCCGATGCACCCGATCCGCCGGCGATCGACATCAGCGCGTACGGCGAGCAGGTCGACGGCGAGTTGCCCGTCGAAGAGCATTTTGGCCATTCCCCTCGCACGCGGGTGACGGGCGCGGAACGCGCGCGTCTCCTCGTCTGCAGCCATGCGTGTTGTCTCGGGCCAGAGAAAATTTCGCGGGCAGAAGGCGACGAATCCCCGGCGGGCGAGCGCGAGGCCGAAGTGCTTCTCGGACAGGTCGGCAAGTCCCGCAGGCTGCCGGATGGATTGGGGCATTGTTGAATGGAAGACGATCGCGGCGGGTCTCGGACCGCGCGACTCTCGCGGCCTCAGCACGTACGCTTCGGTGTCAACGTCGGGTTCACTCTGGTAGCGCACACGCTGCCGCACAACGTCATCGACGCGATCCTCTTCGACAACTTCCACCGCCGGTGGGCGAGCGCGCGGCAGCTCGAGCGAGCCAAGCACATCGGACCACATCTTCTCTATTTCAGTTCGCCGCCTGTACCACTCGGCGAGCGTCGTGATCGCGCGACCGTCCTTGTCAACGAGGAGGGGTGCGAGGGGACGGGAAGGTGCGCTGAACGTTGGCGGTGGCTCAAGGACCTCTCTGAGCCAGGGGACATCGCGACCGTCCGCCGGCGTCTGGGCCGACAGCCCATCGGGCAGGAGAGCACAAACCGACGTGCTAAAGGCAAGCGAGGCCGACCTCGCGAGGAATTCGCGCCGGGTACCGGGCACAGAACCTCCAGGCAGATTCTAGCCCGAGCCCTCAGCTCTTGACGGACCCGAGGAGAAGAAACGTAGCCGCACATCGCGGCGAGGAGACGCTGCAGCGTCGCTGTGAGCTGTCTCAGCGCGTCCGCTTGCCGACTCTGCGGCGTTTCGATTGACCGATCGCTCGCTGCTTGCTGGCCGTGGCGTTCGTCGTGCGCTTGCGCGCAGTCTGGCGGGCCTTGGTGCCGAGCACGTCAGACAGTTCGTACGCCTCCTGAAGCCAGTCGGTGATCGGGGCCTCCACTTCGTCGCGGTGCCTGATGTGAACGAAATGAACGAGCTTGGCCTTCGACGCAGGAGCGACCCGTCGAACCTGGGAAGCCTTCACGGTGCGGCCCAGAAACACGCAGACCTCGAGAAATTTCCTCTTCGGGCGCACGAAGAAGTAGCACGACTTGCGTGAGAACATGATGGACTTGTGCGACGCGTAGATCCGCTGCTCGCCGAAACTTGCGGCCGTCTCACGCAGCCGTTGCCACGCGTCCTGGAGATCCTCGGACAGATCCTGGGTCAGCGCCGCTTCTGTCGTCGTCCAGCAGTCGTGCGCGTCACCCTCTTCGATCCATTGTTTGCAGTGATAACACTCGCGGCGGGCCATTCGATGATTGTAGTGACAGTGTCGATTTGCGGTGCTCCCGTTCGTCGTATCAGTAGACCGCCGGTGCGGTCCGTATAATGGGAGTTTCAGTGCATGTCCGGCTTGAGAGTGATGACTGAGCGTTACGGCCGATTCCGTGTGACGAGGCAGATTGGACAGGGGGGCATGGGCGTGGTCTATGCCGCGCACGACGAGCAGCTCGATCGTGCGGTTGCGATCAAGACGTGGCGAAGTCAGGCGGATGCCTCGGCGCGAGATCGCCTCCTTCGAGAGGCGCGCGCCGCCGCCAGCGTGAGCCACCCCAATATCTGTCAGCTGTATGACCTTGGCGAGCACGACGGGGAAATCTACATTGCGATGGAGCTGCTCGAGGGCGAGCCGCTCTCGGCGCGCATCGCACGCGGCTCGCTGCCGGTGTCCGACGCCATTCAAATCGAGCTGCCGGTCCTGGCGGCGCTCGACGCCCTGCATCGCCGCGGGATCGTGCACCGCGACCTGAAGCCGTCGAACATCTTCCTGACGCCGTTTGGGGTGAAGCTGCTCGACTTTGGTCTGGCGCGGCCGGTGGACACTGTTGGCGCGGAAGCGACCATCGCGCTGACCATGCCGGGAACGATTGTCGGCACGCCCCAGTACCTCGCTCCCGAGCAGCTGTTGGGCGAACCGGCCGATCATCGCGCCGACCTGTTTGCCGCCGGCGCGGTCCTGTACGAGATGCTCACGGGGCAGCCGCCGTTCGGCGCCGGAGCGCGTACGCTCGCCCAGGTGTTTCAGGCGATTCTCTCAGATCAGCCGCCGGCTCTTGGCGGGGCCGTCTCAATCGCTGCGATCGATCGAGTAATTCACCGTGCGCTGCAGAAAAACCCCGCGCAGCGGTACGACTCCGCGTCCGCAATGGCCGACGATCTTCGAGCGGTCCTGCGGCTGGCTGAGAGCGGCCAGGTCGCGCGTGCGCAGCAGCTCCGCCGCCTGATCGTGCTTCCATTTCGCGTGCTCCGGCCGGACACCGAAACCGACTTCCTGGCGTTCAGCCTCGCGGATGCAATCACCAGCTCGCTTTCAAGCCTCGATTCGCTCGTCGTTCGATCTAGTGCGACCGCCTCCCGGTTTGCCGGCGCCGACGCAGACCTCGAGACGGTCGCAGCAAAGACCGATGTGGATCTGGTCCTGACCGGTACGCTGTTGCGTGCGGGCGATCAGCTCCGCGTGAACACGCAACTGGTCGAAGCGCCGGGGGGCGCAGTCGTCTGCTCGCATTCGTCGCAGGTGCCTCTCGGCGACATCTTTGCCCTTCAGGACGAACTCAGTCGTCGCGTGGTCGAGGCTCTGGCGCTTCCTCTCAGCGCTCGCGACGAACAGCGGCTCCGGCGTGACGTTCCGGCAACGGCGAAGGCGTACGAATACTACCTGCGCGCGAATGAACTGAGTACCAAACCGAACAACTGGGCGATCGCGCGGACGTTGTATCTCGAGTGTGTCGCTGAAGATCCCAACTATGCGCCGGCGTGGGCGCGCCTGGGACGCGTCAATCGCGTCCTGGGTACGTATTCAGGCGAATCGGATGGCGACTACTACGAACAGGCGAAGACGGCCTTCACGCGTGCGCTCGAACTGAACCCGGACCTGTCCCTCGCGCATAACCTCTACACCAACTTCGAGGTCGAACTCGGACAAGCCGAAGCCGCGATGCAGCGGCTCGTTCGCCGCGCGCACGAGCGCACGGGCGATCCGGAGCTGTTCGCCGGCCTCGTGCAGGCATGCCGCTACTGCGGCCTGCTCGATGCGTCAATTGCCGCATACGACCACGCGAAGCGGCTCGATCCGCAGATTCGAACCAGCGTGGCCCACTCCTATCTGGCGCTCGGAGACTACGAACGGGCGATCGCGACGAATGTCGAGGATCCTCCGGTGTTGAACGCGTTCTCGCTGGCCGCACTGGGCAGGACGGACGAAGCGGTGGCGTTATTGATGGAGATTGAGGCGACGGCGCTCCCCAGGCTCTATCGCCTCTACATTCAAGGTCTTCTTGCCTTGTTCGAAGGAAACCGGACGAAGGCACTCGAGCTGTTTCGAATCTTCTCCGGTGAAACGGCGATGCGCGATCCCTGCGGGTGGTATTACGCCGGCCGGTCGCTCGCGTATCTGGGTCAGCCCGAAACCGCGCTCGCCTACCTCCAGCGGAGCGTCTCGGGCGGTTTCTTCTGTTATCCATGGTTGACGCGCGATCCGTGGGTCGATTCGCTCCGTCACCGCGCAGACTTCCGCAAGCTGCTGGCCGAGGCCGAATCGAGCCATCGTCGCGCAACCGACACGTTTCTGAGCGTGGGCGGCGATGAGTTGCTGGGGATTGTTGCCGATTAGACGCAGCCTCGAAGCCAGTCCGGATTCGCAGCAGGCGTTGATCAGCGGTTCACGGCTCGCATCGTGAACCCCAGGGGTAGGATAATGCGCCCCAGTGCCCTCAGTTCTGGCCATCGATCTCGGCGGGACGAAGACCGCGATCGCCCACGTTGACGACACCGGCAGGATCTTCGATCGTCAAACACTTCCGGCCCCGAACTCCTTCGATGCCAGCGTCGCTCAGATTGTTGCCGCCTGCGACGGAGCACGAGCTGTCGGCCTAATCGTCCCCGGCATATACACGCCTTCAACCGGACGCGCCTGGTGCCCGAACCTCTGGGGCATCGATGAGGTCCCGCTTCTCGACACACTCAAAGATCGACTGCAGGGAACGATCGCGGTCGATAGCGATCGATCCGGCTACGTGCTCGGCGAGGCATGGCTGGGCGCTGCGCGCGGTCTGCGGAACGTGGTCTTCGTCGCGATTGGAACCGGCATCGGCGCCGGCATTCTCAGTGAGGGTCGGGTTGTGCGCGGCGCGCACGGTATCGCCGGCGCCGTCGGGTGGTTTGCCCTTGACGCCGAATGGAACGATGCCTACAGACACTGTGGGTGCTGGGAATCGAACGCGGCAGGTCCTGGTGTGGCGCGGCTGGCGGCGCGCCGTGACGCGAAAGACGTGGTGAGCGCAGCACGAGCCGGGGACCGCGCGGCGCTGGCCGTTCTCGATCGAGCCGCGCACTTCACAGCGATGGGGATCGCGAATCTGATCAGCACACTGAATCCGGAGGCCGTGGTCCTCGGCGGCGGCCTGATGGTCGGCGCGGCCGACTTGTTGTTGGATCGGATCCAGTCCGAAATACCTCGGTGGGCGCAGCCAATCGCAGCGGCCCGCTGCCGCATCGAGCTCACTCAACTTGGCGAGGACGCGGGCCTCCTTGGCGCTGCGCGACTCGCACTGGATGGCAACTGACTCATGTCCGCCTCTCGCTATTACCAACACATTACCGCCATTCTCGAACGCATCCACTCCGCTCAGGCGGAGACACTCAGTCAGGCGGGCGCTGTGCTCGCAAACTCCATTCAGTCTGGCGGGCGTGTATATCTCTTCGGCAGCGGTCACTCCGTCCTGCCCGTGATGGATGTGTTTCCACGCTATGGAAGCTTCGTCGGTCTGTATCCACTTTACGATCCGAGGCTGATGTGGTCGAACGTGATCGGCCCGAATGGCGCACGGGAGCTGCTCTGGCTTGAACGACGCGAGGGCTATATCGACCAGTTCTTGCAGAGCTACCCGATGGGGCCGACCGACTGCTTGATCGTCTTCTCACATGGCGGCCTCAACGCCGCACCAATTGAGGCGGCGCTGTACGCAAAGAAACGACATGCGCATGTCGTCTCGGTCTCGTCTTTGGCAAACGCACAGGTCGCTCCGAAGACACATTCGACCGGAAAGGCCCTTTCCGACGTCGCCGACATCGCGATCGACAACTGCGTCGCGCCGGAGGATGCACAGGTCGACATCGGCCGGCGCGAGAAGATCGCGGCCGGATCGACGATAGCCGCAGTCTTTGTCGCGATGGCTCTCGTCGCGGAAACCGGCGCGCGGCTGGCAGCCGCGGGTCACGAGTTCTCGACCTTCGTGTCGCCGAATGTGCCTGGGGTCGCCCAGGATCACAACCTGCGAGTGTTCGACGAGTACGCGCGGCGATGGTACGAGCGCGGACCCGAGCCGGTTGTTCGCTAATGCACACCGTGGCGGCCCGCAACGTCGCGCTCCTGGACGGCATTGCGTTCGCCGGCATGTTCGTCTTTGGCATCGTCATGGCGCTGCTCGGCGCGGTGATGCCGTCTCTCTCCACACGGCTGTCCCTCGGCCTTGATAACGTGGCCACGCTGTTTCTCGTCACCAACGGAGCCATGCTCGCGACCAGCGTCGTGGTGGGACCGGCAATCGATCGATATGGGATCAAGGCGCCGCTTGGCGCGGGCGGATTCCTGGTGGCGCTGTCGCTCGTTCTGCTCGTCAACGCGTCCCGCTTGCGCGAGCTGCTGCCGGCGGTGGCGGTGCTCGGGATCGGTGGCGGCGCGCTGAATGCCAGCACCAATACTCTGGTCGCGGATCTGCACGACGATCCGGTCAGGAAAGCGGCGGCGCTGAACGTCCTGGGCGTGTTCTTTGGCTTCGGAGCGCTGCTCCTGCCGTTCAGCATCGGCGCACTGCTGTCGCGTGTCGGCCTGGGAGCGTTGCTCGCCGCCACGTCTGGACTCTGCGCTGCCATCGGATTGGCGGCACTGATGATGCGGTTCCCGCCAGCCAAGCAGGCCCACGGGTGGCCTCTGGCGGACATGCGTCAGTTCGTTCGACTGCCCTTTGTACTCGCGCTGGCCTTCCTCTTGTTCTTCCAATCCGGGAACGAGTTCATCCTCGGCGGGTACTTCGCCACGTTTCTGACGCAGCAGCTCGGTGCTGCCGTTGGCACGGCGTCGTACCTCCTCGCCGCCTATTGGGCGTCAATCATGGCCTCGCGTGTCCTGCTGAGCGGAGTACTAGTGCGCCTTGGACCCCACCGGATTGTGCTCGGAGGCGCCATCCTCGCGGCCACCGGCGCTCTGATCGTTGCAGCCGCTCAGACAACGGCGGTCGCGGTCATCGGCATCGTGATTACGGGCCTGGCGCTTGCCGGCATTTTTCCCACTGTGCTCGGCGTCGCTGGTGCCGCCTTCCGGGAGCACTCTGGCACTGTGTTCGGGATTCTCTTTACAGCGGCGCTCACCGGCGGCATGACGATGCCGTGGGTTGCCGGTCATATGGCGGCTCGGTTCGAGCTGAGGACAGTGTTTTTGCTGGCCGCCGCCAACTTCGGGGCCATTGCCATCCTGACCGTCATTTCCAGGCGACTGACGCCTCGTTGATCCCACCTTTCCTGTATCCCTATAGAATTGGATGTTGCGTGCCGTGAGGAATTCGAGGCCTTTCATCCTGCTCATGCTGGTGCTCGCGACGGCGGGGTTCGCGTGTCGCAGCAGCCGTGTGACGAGCGGACCTCAGATCGTCCAGCCGGGCGCGCCTGGCCAGGCGACTCGCGTGATCACGCCGGAAACGGCGATTGATCTATCGCCGGTGAAGCACACGCCAGCCGACGTCCGATTCATGCAAGGGATGATCGGTCATCATGCACAGGCCATCGAAATGACCGATCTCCTCGTCACGCGCACCCGGAGCGAGGACATGCGCAAGCTCGCGCAGCGGATCGACGTCTCGCAAACCGACGAGATCAAGATGATGCAAGAGTGGTTGAAGAGCCGCGGCGAGGCGCTCCCGGATCCGCATGCCCATCACCACGGCGGAACGCTGATGCCGGGCATGCTCACGGCCGAAGAGATGGCACATTTGGCGGACGCAAAGGGCGAAGCGTTCGATCGCCTGTTTCTCGAGTTCATGATCAAGCACCACGAAGGAGCGCTGGTGATGGTCCAGGAACTCTTCGCGACGCCTGGTGCGGGTCAAGAGCCGGAAATGTTTGCGTTCGCGAATGATGTAGATGCGGATCAGCGCATGGAGATCGATCGCATGCGCGTTATGTTGGACAAGTTGAAGGAGCATCAGAAATGAAGGGGCTACTTACCCGGGGATTTGCCGTCAGCGCAGTCATCTGTTCGTTCCTCCTGGTCGCGGGCGCTCAGGAACGTCCGGGTTCCTCAGATCCACGCGTCGGGCTGAAGCCGGGACTTCGGGATGCCGGCCATGCGGCACGCAACCTGGAACTTGTCGCCACCTTGCCGAAGCCCGAAGGCTTCTTCGATCCCAAGGCGCCGGCAGGCCAGCCGACAGCCCCCGAACGCGAAGGGCGCGGCCGCGGAGGTGAGGGTGCAGACGATAATCCGAGATCGCCCGAGCAGGAGCGAGCGGGTCAAGGGGAAGGGACGCCGCCACGTCCGCAGCGCGGTGGTCTGAGCTTCGCCAACTCCGACCTCGCGTTCAAAGGCGAGCATTTGTTCATCGGGAATTTCAACGGTTTCAACACCTACAACATCGAGGACACGAAGAAACCAAAGCTCATCACGTCGGTCGTATGCCCGGGAGGCCAGGGTGACGTCTCGGTGCACGGCAATCTCCTCATCATGTCCGTCGAGGAGACGCGGGGCCGGATTGACTGCGGGACGCAGGGCATTCAGGATCCGGTCAGCGCCGAGCGATTCCGCGGCGTCCGTATTTTCGACATCAGCGATGTCCGAAAGCCGAAACAGATTGCCGCCGTGCAAACGTGCAGGGGCTCGCACACGCACACGCTCGTCGTCGATCCCGACGACAAGGAGAATCTGTACGTCTACGGCTCGGGGACGGGATCGGTGAGATCCGCCGAGGAGCTGGCCGGTTGTTCGGGCAAGGATCCGAAAGAGGATCCCAACACGTCGCTGTACAGCATCGACGTCATCCAGATTCCGCTGGCCGCTCCGGAAAAGGCCCGGATCGTCAACCGTCCTCGGATCTTTTCCGATCCGACGACCGGCGCGATTTCGGGGCTCTGGCCAGGCGGCACGCATGGCCCTGGGACCCAGCGATCGAGCGGCACGAATCGTTGCCATGACATCACCGTGTTCCCGGAGATCGGGCTTGCGGCCGGTGCGTGTTCCGGCAACGGCATCCTCCTGGACATTTCCGACCCGGTCAACCCCGTGCGACTCGATCAGGTGACCGACAAGAGCTTTGCGTTCTGGCATTCGGCCACGTTCAATAACGACGGCACGAAAGTAATCTTCACCGACGAGTGGGGCGGCGGGACCCGGCCTCGCTGCCGCCCTACTGATTCGCCGACCTGGGGCGCCGATGCCGTGTTCGACATCGTCGACAAGAAACTGAAATTCGGCGGCTACTACAAGATCCCTGCACCGCAAACGGAACAGGAAAACTGCGTTGCGCACAACGGTTCGCTGATTCCTGTGCCGGGGCGCGACATCATGGTGCAGGCCTGGTATCAGGGCGGCGTGTCCGTGTTCGACTTCACCGATTCCACCAACCCCGTCGAGATCGCATTCTTCGATCGCGGCCCGATTGATGCCAAGCAGTTGTTCACGGGCGGCTACTGGTCGACGTACTGGTACAACGGCTATATCTACGGTTCCGAGATTGCGCGCGGCATCGACGTGTTCAAGCTGACACCGAGCGTACAGCTGACGCAGCACGAGATCGATGCGGCGGCGCAGGTCAGGCTCAACGAATTCAACGCGCAGCAGCAGATGCGCATGACGTGGGCGCCCACTTCAGTGGTCGCGCTCGCCTATGTGGATCAGCTGACACGGAGCAAGGTGATTCAGCCGGAGCGGGTCAACGCGATCAAAACGGCGTTGAGCCGGGCCGACAGAATCAAATCGGCACGCGACAAGGGCGCCGCGGCCGCTGCCGAGCAGCTCGAGGCGCTTGCCACGCAGCTGGAGGGGGATGCCTCCAGCGCATCCGGAGTTGATGCCAGCCGCATGCGGTCGCTTGCGGCGTCGCTCAAAGGACGCACCGCCAGCTTGCGGTGACGACCGCCCTCCGAATGCAGACCAGCGGAGCTAACCGATGCCGCTTCAGCTGCGGCTGCTGATACCGGTATTCTGTGGTGTGATCTTCCTGGCGGAGCCGTCGCGTCAGGAAGTTTCTGCCGGCGGCGGCGTTCAATCGCAGCTCTTCGACTGGGTCACCGAACGCCCCGAACGGCAGGGCATGAGTTCGGCGAAGCTGACAGCGTTCAAGGACCACCTCGCACGCACAACCAAGAGCCTGCTCGTCATTCGCAATGACAAGATCGTGTACGAGTGGTACGCGATCGATCACGGTCCTGACAAACCGCACTACACCGCTTCAATGGCGAAAGCGCTCGTGGCGGGCCTCTCGCTCGGCGTCGCCCTCAACGATGGACGGCTCGCGCTGGACGATCCTGCCGGCCGCTATGTCAGAGCGTGGCAAGACGATCCCAGGAAACGCTTGATAACGTTGCGACATCTTGGTTCCCACACGTCTGGTCTCGAGGACGCGGAAGCCGACGACTTGCCGCACGACAAATTGACTGGTTGGAAGGGTGATTTCTGGAAACGGCTCGAGCCGCCTCGCGATCCGTTCACCATCGCGCGGGACCTGACACCACTCGTTTTCGCTCCGGGTGAGCGATTTTCCTACAGCAATCCTGGCATCGCGATGCTGTCGTACGCCGTGACTGCGGCCATCGCCGGTGGTCCGCATCGCGACATTCGGTCTCTGCTTCGCGATCGAATCATGAAGCCGATCGGTGTGGCCGACAAGGACTGGTCGGTTGGTTACAACAGCACATTCACGGTTGACGGCCTGCCGCTCGTCGGGTCCTGGGGTGGTGGGGGCTACACGGCGCGTGCAGTGGCGAGGGTAGGCCGGCTGATGTTGCGTCGCGGAGACTGGGACGGCAGGCGCCTGTTGTCAGCCAGTGCCGTCATGCAAATATCGGAAGACGCCGGAATGCCTGGCCACGGCGGCGTCGGCTGGTGGAGCAACCAGGACGGCAAATATTCAACCCTCCCGCGCGACGCGTTCTGGGGATCGGGCGCGGGTCATCAGGTCCTGTTCGTCGTCCCGAGCAAGCAACTCGTCGCGGTACGCAACGGCGCGGTGCTCAACAACGCCATGGAGCATCACGACGCGTTGAATGCCGAGTTGTTTACGCCGTTGATGGACGCCATTGAGGGCGACGTGCGGCCTCAGCGTTTGTCCCCCTATCCGTCCAGCACGCACATTACGCGAGTCGAATGGGCACCTCCTGGCGAGATCGTCCGTCAGGCGAAAGGGAGCGACAATTTCCCCCTGACGTGGGGCGATGATGATCGCCTCTACACCGCGTACGGAGATGGATGGGGGTTCGAGCCCAAGACTCCCGAGAAGCTGAGTCTTGGATTGGCGGTGATCTCGGGCTCGCCGCCGAGCCTGTTCGGTGCAAATCTTCGGTCGCCCACTGTTGAGCAGAGGGGAGACGGCACATCGGGCAAGAAGGCCAGTGGGCTGCTGATGGTTGACGGTATCCTTTATTTAATGGTGAGAAACGCCGGCAACTCGCAGCTCGCCTGGTCTCGCGACCGCGGCCGCACGTGGACGTGGAGCGACTGGAAGTTCGAGGTCAGTTTTGGCGCACCGACACTGCTGAATTTCGGCAGGAACTACCAGGGTGCGCGGGATCAGTTCGTCTACGTGTACTCGCACGATTCCGATTCGGCCTACGAGCCAGCAGACCGAATGGTGCTCGCGCGTGTGCCGAAAGACAAACTCCGCGATCGGTCGGCGTATCAGTTTTTCGAGCTGCTGGACGGCGGGCGGCCGCGATGGACCTCGGACATTGCGCGCCGTGGCGCGGTCTTCACCAATCCCCGGAACTGCTACCGATCCGGAATCAGCTACAACGCCGGATTACGGCGCTATCTATGGGCGCAGACGCTGCCGGGCCCCGATCCACGATTCAAGGGAGGGTTGGCACTCTACGATGCGGCGGAACCGTGGGGGCCCTGGACGACGATGTACTTCGCGGATTCGTGGGATGTCGGACCGGGCGAGTCGAGTTCGGTGCCTCCGAAGTGGATGAGTGCCGATGGGAAGACCGTACACCTGGTCTTTTCTGGAGACGACTCGTTTTCCGTCCGGCAGGCGGTACTCGTCACTTCAGACGCGCGCCCGTAGCTGTTTCGTCCGCATGGCCACCAAAGCGGAACGCGAGGTCGTGCACATCGCAGGTCGCGAAATCCCCATTTCCAATCCGCGTAAAGTGCTGTTCCCGCAGGCGGGTTACACCAAACTGGATCTGGTGCGGTACTACCTTTCCGTGGCCGACGGTGCGCTTCGAGCCGCCGGCGGACGGCCCAACGTGCTGGTCCGATATCCGAACGGCATCGGCGGCGAGTTCTTCTACCAGAAGCGGGCGCCGCAGTCGCGGCCATCCTGGATCGAAGTGGTCGCTCTCCGGTTTCCCTCGGGGCGAACTGCCGAAGAAGTTGTGCCTCGCGATGCTGCTGCGCTCGCCTGGATGGCGAACCTCGCGTGTCTCGAGCTGCATCCGCATCCGGTCCGCGCAGACGAACTCGATCATCCCGACGAACTACGCGTCGATCTCGATCCGGTTCCAGGCGTGAATTGGGACCAGGTTCGCGAGGTGGCACGCGTGGTGCGGGCGACATTGCAGGAGTACGGGCTCGTTGGCTGGCCCAAAACTTCAGGCTCTCGTGGGATTCACGTCTACGTGCGGATCAGGCAGTCCTGGGGTTTCGGCGACGTGCGCAGAGCGGCGCTCGCGCTCGCGCGCGAAGTCGAGCGTCGCGCGCCGACGCTCGCAACGAGCAAATGGTGGAAAGAAGAACGACACGGGGTTTTTCTCGATTACAACCAGAACGCCAAGGACCGAACCATCGCCGCCGCCTATTCCGTGCGGCCGACGTCAGATGCGCGTGTCTCTGCTCCCCTCAGCTGGGAGGAGATCGACGAGTGCGACCCGCAGGATTTCACGCTCGCCACCATGCCTGGGCGGTTCGGGCAAATCGGCGATCGACATGAAGGGATCGATCGCGATCCCGCTTCTCTCGACACGCTGCTGGAGCTGTCGGCTCGTCAGGAGCGTGATGGCCTGGGGGACGCGCCATGGCCGCCGCACTATAAAAAGCAGGCTGGAGAACCCGCGCGCGTACAGCCCTCACGCCGGCGAACGTCGAAACACCCGCTCATTGAGATTGGCCGCGCGGAGAAAAAGGAAGACGCACTTGCGGGTCTCGAACGATGGCGGCGCCGGCATCCACAAGCGTCTGCTCACCTCGAGCCGGTGGATATTCTCGTTGATGCGATGCGCGGCCGCCACAGCACGTGGACCCGCATCCGCGTCAACCTGCAACACGTGCCGCCCGAGCGGCGCCCGACACAAGAGGCGCTCGATCCGGACGAGGGGCCAAACGGATGGGGAAGCGTCACCGAGCACGGCCACTGGCCCCGAAGACCTTCTCGAGCTCGAAAGGGGTCGTGACCTCCAGCTGATCGTAGCGGCAATCCGAAGGCCGCTTGTCCGGCCGCCACCGCAGCAGGATGGTCGCATGGCGAAAACGATCCCCCTGCAAATGGTCGTACTTCACCTCGCACACCCGCTCGATTCGCAGCGGCTCCCAGGAAAGATCTTTCCCCGCACTCCAGCGGCTTTGGCCACCCGGCATGCGAGAGTCCATGGCGGCCGCCCCGGCCCACTCGCGCCATGGGTGATTCTCGAGTGCATTCTCTCGCAGCGGCGCCAGCTCGCTGGCCAGTTGCTGGCGCATCGCCATTGAGAATGCCGAAGTCACTCCGACGTGTTGCAGCCGGCCCTTGGCGTCGTACAGGCCGAGGAGAAGCGAGCCAATGCGATCGCGTCCACTCTTGTGCCAGCGAAACCCAGCCACCACGCAGTCAGCGGTGCGCACGTGCTTGACCTTGAACATGGCACGCTTGCCAGGTTGGTAGGTGCCGTCCGCGGGTTTCGCGATGACACCATCGAGTCCGGCGCCCTCGAAACGCTGCAGCCATTCGAGTGCCACCGCGCGATCCCGCGTGAGCGGGGTCACATGAATCGGCGGCCGGGCCGAAGCGAGCAACCGTTCAAGATTGGTACGGCGCTCACGCTGTAGCGCCTCGCGAATATCGCGGCCGTCGATCGCGAGCAAATCGAATGCAACGAAAGCGGCCGGTGTTTCAGTCGCGAGTTTCGCGACTCGGGAAGCAGCGGGATGAAGACGAAGCTGTAGCGCGTCGAAGTCCAAGCCGTGTCGCGTGACGATCACGATTTCGCCGTCCAGCACGCATCCAGGAGGCAGACGGTTCAGGAAGATGTCGTGCAGCTCGGGAAAATATCGATCCAGCGGTCGCAAATCGCGGCTCTGTATGAAGACGTCGGAGCTGCCGCGGAACACGATGGCGCGGAAGCCGTCCCACTTCGGCTCGTACAGGAATCCCCCGCCAGCGGGGAGTTCTTCCGCGAGCTTCGCGAGCATGGGTTCGACGGGTGGTTCGATGGCGAACGTGTTGGACTCAGCGGCAGCCGTCGGCATTTCCTCCGCCTCCGGATCTTACGTCGCCTCCCGTCCACCCGGGCAGAACGTGAAAGAATGAGGTGGGTTACGCTAATAGCCGTGCGCGTTGCGATGCTGCCGCTGGTCTTGGTGTCGAGCCTGTTCGCTCTCGAGCCGAAAGGTCAGGCCCCGGCCGCTCCCAACGTCGAACAATTGCCCTTTGCCCCGCGTCAGACCGTCTGCTATCGGACCCCCTCGCCGTTGCAGATCGACGGCAAACTCAGCGAACCGTCGTGGATGAATGCGTCATGGTCCGATTCCTTCGTGGACATCGATGGCGTTCGTCGTCCGCCGCTCACTACGCGCGTCAAGATGCTGTGGGACGACGAGTATTTCTATGTTGGTGCGGAACTCGAGGAGCCCGACATCTGGGCGACGCTCACGAAACGCGATTCGGTGATCTTTCAGGACAACGACTTTGAATTGTTCATCGATCCCGATGGCGATACGCACGCGTATTACGAACTCGAGATCAACGCGCTGGGGACCGTCTGGGACTTGATGCTGGTGCAGCCGTACCGGGACGGTGGCCCGGCCATTCATGCATGGGACATTGCCGGCCTCAAGGCCGGCGTTGATGTCCGCGGCACGCTCAACAAACCAGGCGACCGGGACGAATCGTGGACGGTCGAGATCGCGATGCCATGGGAGATCCTGCGGGAGGCCGCGCCGAACAAGACTGCACCACGGCCCGGCGACCAATGGCGCGTGAACTTCTCGCGTGTTGAGTGGCACGTCGATTCAAGCGATGGCAAGTACCTGAAGCGCCGCGATGCAAAGGGCGGTAAGCCGCTGCCCGAGGAGAACTGGGTGTGGAGTCCGCAGGGTGCCGTCAACATGCACATGCCTGAGCGATGGGGCTTCGTGCAGTTTTCGGCAGAGAATGCAGGAAAGGGCGCGACCGCCTTCGTCGAGAATCCCAACGAGCGGATCAAGTGGGCCTTGCGGCGGCTCTACTACCGTCAGCGGCAGTTCCGTGCGAGCCAGGGCCGATACGCTTCGGATCTTGCGGCGCTGAACGCATCTGACGTCCAGGTCGAGGGGGCCGATTTCAAGCCGTCGATGCAAAGCACCGATTCGCTGTACGAGATTGCAGCCAAGGGATTCGGCGGCGCCACCGTTCATATTCGGCACGACGGCAAGGTCTGGATCACACGCTGAGTGGCTTCTTCAGCCGCTCCATGATCCGCGCAGTCACGGATCCCGTTGTCCCATTGCCGCCCAGGTCTGGAGTCAGGTCACGGCGCTCCGACAGCACTCCGAGAACCGCGTTCTCCAACGCCCTCGCGCCTTCGTCTTCACCGAGAAACTCCAGCATCATCGCCCCGGCAAACATCGTGGCCATCGGGTTGGCAACGCCGCGGCCAGCAATGTCGGGCGCGGATCCATGAACTGGCTCGAACATCGACGGAAACTTTCGAGTCGGATTCAGATTGGCGCTGGGCGCGAGGCCGAGGCTGCCCGTGATCGCCGCGCTGAGATCGGTCAGGATGTCGCCAAACAGATTGGACGCCACGATCACATCGAAGTCCTGTGGCCGGCGGACGAGATCCATGCAGGCTGCATCGACGAGCAGCGATTCGGTCCGGACGTCGGGGTAATCGCGCGCCACTTCCGCAAACACGCGATCCCAGAACGCCATGCTGAAACCTTGCGCGTTTGATTTGGTCACGGAGGTCAGCAAGCGTGTGCGGTTCCTTCGTCTCGCCAGATCGAACGCGAATCGAATCACCCGCTCTGTGCCATGGCGGGTGAACACAGCCGACTGAACCGCTACGCCATGAGCCTGCTCTGGATACAAGACGCCGCCAACCTGCGCGTACTCACCTTCGGTGTTCTCGCGCACGACGACGAAATCGATCTCGCCCGCCTGACGCCCTGCAAGCGGGCATCGGACTCCGGGATACAACACGGCCGGGCGCACACAGGCGTACTGATCGAAGCCTCGCCGGATCGGCAGCAGGAGTCCGTTCAGCGTCACGTTGTCCTGGATCCGCGGATCGCCGACGGCGCCAAACAGGATCGCGTCGAACGACCGCAAGACGTCCAAGGCCTCTTCCGGCATCATCCGTCCGTGCCGGAAGTAGTGCTCGGACCCCCACGGGTAGTGTTCCCATTTCAAGTCGAAGCGGCATTGCCTGGCCGTCGCCTCGAGTGCCTGAATGGCGGCAGGGATGACTTCGTTGCCGATCCCGTCGCCAGGAATGACCGCGATCTGATAGGTATGCATCCCGTCCTCATTTTTCAGTGCTCGCGGGGCCCCACCCCCGCTCGCTCTCGCTCGGCGGCTGCCTCTGGCGGCTTCCCTCCGGCGCCTCGCTCGGGCCGCAGGCGCTCCGTCCTCCCGTTCTGTGCCTCTTTTCTCAGGGCTCGCGGGGCCCCACCCCAGCTCGCTGCCCTTCGACCTTGCTCAGGGCAGCCCTGAGGTTCTCGAAGGGCTGCGGCTCGACTCGCTTACGCTCGCTCGCCGCGGCCGCTCACCAGAGCCCAATCACTTTCCACCACAGAAATCCAACCGGCAACCAAATCGCCAGATGCACGAGCGACATCAAGAAACCGATGCGCCACCAGGCGGATTGCGTCAGATAACCGGCTCCAAAGACGATGGGGGCCGGACCGGTACCGTAGTGCGTCGTCGCCGCGTTGAGACTCGAGAAGACGCCTAACGCGAGTGCAGCGATGAGCGGCGGCGCGCCGAGGCCGATCGCGACGGCGAAGAATGCGGGGAACATCGCGGTGACGTGGGCGACGAGGCTCGCGAAGGCGTAATGCGAATAGACGTAGACGATCACGAGTGCCGCGAGCGCGAGCCACCATGGCCAACCCGAGAAGAATGAAGCGACGGTGGTGGCGAAGGCCTTGGGAAATCCCGCCTTGTCCAGTTGCGCGGACAACATCATCAAGCCGCCGAACCAGATGAGCGCATCCCAGGCCCCCTTTTCGTCGAGCAGGTCCTGCCACTCGAGCACTCTCGTCAGAAGAAGAACGGACAACCCGACGTAAGCAATCGTCGTCGCAGACGCACCATGCCACTCACTCGTGAGCCACAGCAGCAGGACCAGCACGAAGACAACCAGCATGCCTCTTTCGCGCCGGCTGAGCGGACCCATTGAATCCAGGCGTTCAGCGGCAAGTGCCTGGGCCACGCGCGTCTCGCGCAGGTCCGGCGGGCACACGCGATACACAACGTAGGGAATCACGAGCAGCCCGACAATGCCTGGCACGATGGCGGCCGTGAACCAGAGCGTCCAGGTGAGCTCGGTTCCCGATCCCTGGCGCGTGAATTCAGCGACCAGCGGGTTCGGGGCGGTGGCCGTCAAGAACATCGCGGAGACGACGAGATCCCCTTGATACAGCGTTTTCATCAGGAAGGCGCCAATTCGGGACGCGGTCGGACCCGGTTCGGAGCCAAATGCACGCGCAACGTTGAGCACGATCGGAAAAAGAATGCCGCCTGCACGGGCTGTGTTGGACGGCGTCATCGGCGCCATCACGAGATCGGCGAGCACGATGGAGTATCCGAGCCGAAGGGGACTTCCGCCGAGGCGACGAACAATCGTGTAGGCGATGCGCTCGCCGAGCCGGGTCTGCACCAGCCCGCGCGTAAAGAGAAATGCGGCGACGATGAGCCAGACCGTGACGTTGGCGAATCCCGACAGCGCGTCGGCGAGCGAGAAGAGGCGCAGAAGCGTGCCGACGGTAATCGCGACCATGACGACCGCACCGGCAGGAAATGGGCGGGTGATGAGCGCACAGATCGTTGCAGAAAACAAACACAGCAGCCCCCACTCCTGATTGCTGAAGCCGGCATGTGGCAGCAGCCATACGGCCATCGCCGTCGTCAGCGGTACGATCGATCGCCACCCTTCTGAGCTTCGTGCGGCGTGCTGGGTAGCTGTGATAGTTGTAGGCATCACGACGAGGTCCACCTTCGCGCTCCGCGCGACGGCCCTTCGACCAGCCCAGGGCCGTCCTGAGCAACGTCGAAGGACGGCAAACAGGTCACAAGATTCTCATATGCCACTACGAAAAGCACCGTACCTCGCGCCGCTGCTCCTTGCTTTGACGAGCGTCCCTTTGCTTTTCAGTCAGGTGACACCGCGTCCACAACCGCAGGAGGAAACTCGCCTTCCCGCGTCGCGCACCGGCGAGGCAGGCTCGGCATTCTTCCCAATGGCTGTCTGGTACGGCGGAGGAAAGGCACGGGCACCGATGCTCGAACGGCAGGCCCGATCGAAGAAGGAGATCTGGCGAAAAGACATTCGAGCGATAAAGGACCTCGGCTTCAATACGGTCCGAGCGTGGATTGACTGGGCCTCCGGCGAGCCAGTCGAAGGCCAGTACGACTTCGAGACGCTCGACGTGCTGCTCGAACTGGCGGGGGAAGAAGGGCTGAAACTCCTGCTCCAGGTTTACATGGATTCGGCCCCGCAATGGATTGGGCGGAAGTATCCCGATTCGCTGTTCGTCTCGTCGAACGGACAATCGATTCAACCAGAATCGTCTCCCGGCTACTGCCGCGACCACCCGGGCGTGCGAACCATAGACAACGCGTTTTACGCGGCGCTCGCCGAGCACACGCGGCGAAACCCGGCGTTCCTCGGGTGGGATCTCTGGAGCGAGCCGCATGTGATCAACTGGGCGAACCCAACGTGGATCCCCAACCCTGAATTCTGTTTTTGTTCCAACACGACCAACCGGTTTCGCCGTTGGCTTCAGAATAAATACGGGTCGATCGAGAAACTGAATTCGGCGTGGTACCGCCGATTCAATGCGTGGGATGAAGTCCAGCCAAGCCGGATGAGCACAATCCTTTCCTATACCGATTACATAGACTGGAAGTCATTCATCGTTTCGAAGCTCGGAGAAGATCTCCGGGACAGGTACGAGGCCGTCAAGAAAGTCGCGCCAGGGACGATTGTGACCAGCCATGCAGCCGGAGTCGGTCTGTTCGCATCGCCGCATCATTGGGAAGGGCAGTCGGATGATTGGAGGATGGCCCGCGAAGTGGATTTCTATGGCACCTCGTTCTATCCGAAGCACTCCGCCTTCGTCGATCGAGATGTGCAGTGGCGCGGGGCCCTGCTCGATTTCACCCGTTCGTTCGGTTATGACGAGGGCCGCAAAGGCTTCTGGGTCGGAGAGCTGCAGGCAGGGTTCGGCACGATCTCAGTAAATGTGAGTCCGACCGTCACCCCGGATGACCTGAGCGTCTGGACGTGGAGCGCGCTGTCGCGCGGCGCCAAGGCAATCAATTATTACGCGTGGTATCCCATGAGTTCCGGCTATGAGTCCGGCGGGTTCGGCCTGAACCACCTGGATGGCACTATCACAGATCGCGCAAAGACAGCCGGAGCGATCGCTCGCATCGTCGATCGAAATCAGTCGCTGTTTCTCGAGGCACGTCCCCCTCGCGCCGAAGTCGCGGTCATTTACAACCCGCTCGCGCATTTTGTCGGAGGCCGGCAGCGTTCGGCAGCGTATGGCGGTCCGCAAGGCGAGGTCGTCGGGATCGAACGTGATTCGCTGCTGGGTCCGCATCGCGCGCTGTTCCCGAGGAACGTTCCGCTCGATTACGTGCACATCGATCGCCTCTCCGCCGACAAGTTACGGCAATACAAGCTGGTGATCTTTCCTTATCCGTTGATGATCCCCGAGCACTCGGTCAGCGCTCTGACCGAGTACGTTCGTGATGGAGGCGCATTGGTCGCCGAGGCACGCCTGGCGTGGAACAACGAACGCGGCTATGCGTCGGATCGCATTCCAGGCCTCGGCCTTTGGGACGTGATGGGGTGTCGCGAGGTCGCGATCGTAACCGCGCCAAACGGCCGGACCACGATCCGGTGGAACAGTACCGATCTGCCGGGCCTCGCGGCGGGCGCCGCTCTGCCCGCCCGTTGGTACAAGGAAACGCTCGAACCCGGCTCGCCACATGCACGCGTCGTCGCGCAGTTCGAGGACGGTAGCGCGGCCGCGGTGATGTCAACCTACGGCAAGGGGCGGACGCTGATGCTTGGGTCGTACGTGAGCGCTGCGGCGCAGTCAACGCCGACGCCAGAGGCCGAGCGATTCTTTGCAGGATTATTGGAGTGGGCGGGAGTGACGCTTCCGATCAGGGTTAGCGGCACGCCGGTGGAGGCACGGCACCTCGAGACCGGGCGCGACGCGCTGCTGTTCGTGTTCAATCACGGGAAGGAAGCGGCCCAGTCGGAGGTGTGGCTGCGACGAGCTCCGGGGAGGTACACAGCCATTGATTTGCTCAGTGGTCGAAATGTGCCGCTGTCGAATGCGAGCGACGGGGTGAGGGTTACGGTGGGAGTTGGTCCTTCCGCCGTACAAGTACTGCGAATCGCAGCTCGCTGAATTGCCTGCCCGCTTCCAACCCCCAACCCCTACAAGCCAATGGCTTGGGAGTTGGGAGTTGGAAATTGGGAGTTAGAAGCTCACCCTCACAGCGATCTGCAACTGCCTCGGCAAGCCGTTCTGTGCGGTAATCGTTCCGAGCGCGCTGCTCGTCGTCGAGGTGTTTGGATTGCCGAGGTTCGTTCGGTTCAGCGCGTTATAGGACTCCAGCCTGAACTGCACCTGACGGCTGCCGCCAAGGCTGAAGTTCTTCAGAAGCGACAGATCGAGGACCGCATACCCTGGCCCGCGGACCTCCGAGAAGCGGCTCGGCTGGGTTCGAATGTTCGAGACGAGCTGCTGCGCTGTCACACGGTTGAACGCGTCCACATTGAACCAGTGATCGACATTCGGGTCCTCTGCCAGGATGTCGTCGATCCCCATGCCCTGAGCAAAGAGGAAGTTGCCGAAGCCGAGCGGCGCGCCGCTCTGCGCTTTGAAGATGTAACCAATCTGCCATCCACCAAGGAACACGTTGGTCACGTTGGACCATGACCGGCCGAAGCGGCGATTGTGGCCGAACGGCAGTTCAGCAAGTCCGCTCGATACGAATGTGTGCTCGCGATCGAACTGGCTGATGACGCGTTCGAGTTGCGTGTCCGACGCGTTGAGATAACCCGTTTCCGTCATCGTTCGCTGCCAGCTGTACGCCACCTGGACGGTAAAGCCATTCGCCATCCGGCGCTCGACGCGGGCCTGCAAGGCGTGGAAATCCGACGCGCCGTTGGTCTCGATGGCGCTAATCCCCGTGAACTGCGGATACGGTCGCAGCAGCTGACTGCGCGACACGTTTGCGCCGTTCAAGCCCGTCCCGGGGAGAAGCCCCGCGAACGGATTCGGGACCTGCTGCGTGAGTCGATTGTTGGTCGCATCGTCGCGCACCGGCGAGGTCGAGAAATACTGTGCCGGTACTGCATTCAGGTCACGAGTTACCGGCAGGTTCTGACCCTTCGCTCCGACATAGGTGGCTTCGACCAGCAGACTGGCTGGCAACTCTCGCTGGAGACCGATGGACCAGCGGTGATTCACCGGGTTCTTGACGTCACCGTTGTACGGGAAGCTGACGCCCTGGCCGACGCTCGTCATCAGACCAAGCGTTGAGCCGACGGGCTCGAGCAATCCATTCGGGAACGGATTGGCCAGCGTGGCAATGAACGTTTGGCCGTTGTCGAGCGACGGAGTCAGTGTCGTGTCGCGCGAGAAGCCGACCTGGTTCACGGTCATGCGGTTCGCGCCCAGGATGTCGTAGAACATTCCGTAACCGCCACGAATCGATGTTTTGGGTGTCACCAGCCACGCGAATCCTGCCCGCGGCATGATGTTCGAGAGGTTCTGTTCCCATGCCGTGTTCGATCCGCCGGTATCCGGATAGAGCAGTCCACCACGCACCGCGAATTGACTCGCCGGCACTTCCGCAATCGGGTTTCGCGCGTAGTTGGCCTGCACCGTTGCGGCGATTGGCAGCGCAGTTTCGAAATCGAACCCGCTGACGAAGCGGTCCTGCGCTTCGGTCAGCGGCTGTTCAATCTCCCAGCGAAGGCCGAGGTTGAGCGTCAGGTTGTTTCGCACGCGCCAGTCGTCATGCGCGTAGAACGACAGCACACTGCTCTTTTCCCGATATGCGGCCGGACGGCTCATCACGCCGCCAGTGGGGAGGCCAAGCAGGAAGGACGCAAAATCCTGACCGAACGGTGCGGCCGAGGAGTTGTCGAGCGGACCGCGTGTCCACGTGTTGCTGAAATTGAGCTGTGGCGCCGCGGCGGACGAAAACCGGCTCGCATCCTCGATGTAGTAGCGGTATTCGGTGCCGAACTTCATGTTGTGTGAGCCGACGAGCCACATCAGGTTGCCGGTCGCCGAATACACGTCGGTGGTGAACCATCCGTCGCCAGACTCCGAGACGCCAAAATCCTGGAACCCATCGAAGTTGACAAACGGGAACGCGGAGATGCCTTGCGGGACGAGGGACAGCAAGGAGGACGAGAACCCGAGCGTCGAGAGGTCAAATCCCTGGCTGCGGCGGCGCTCCGGGAAGAGCTGGCGGGTGAAACCGCCGCGGATGTTCATCATCAGGTTGTTGCGGAACGTGTAGGCGTCGTCCACGCCTAGCACGCGGTTCTTCCGATTCAAGAAGATGCCGGTCGCAAGGTTGTCGAAACGATCGTCTTTCTCTTCTTCCCAGAAGTCCCAGCTGAAACGGCCGTAGATGCGGTGTTTCGCGGAAATGTTGTGATCCACGCGGCCCGTCGCCGTGTAGTAGGTTTCGAATGCCACCGCGGTTGGATTCTGGAAATTCTGCTGGCCATCTGCGGTGCCCGCCTGGTTCGGCAGCGGGAAGTATTCCATGATGTTCAGCGCGACCGGGTTCAGCAACTGCCTCGGAATCAGGTTGCCCGGGAATGGATCGCGAATGAAGCGCCCCGCCTGAGTCGGGTGCGGCCGAATCGTAAACGGGTTGTAAATCTGATATTGCGGACCGATCGCGAGTAGATCCGAGAAGTCGCCGTTGCGCATTTTCGCGGTGGGCACGGTCAGGATCTGTGGCTGCGGCCCCTGCCAGATGTTTGCTTCGAAGTTGCCGAAATAGAACGTCCGATTCGAACGGATCGGACCTCCGATTGCACCACCAAACCGATTGTCTTCGTAGTCGCGCTTCGGACGGCCGGCGCGTTTATCGAAGTACACGCGCGAATCAAGCGCTGATCCTCGGAACCATTCGTACACCTGGCCGCGAACGGTGTTGGTGCCGCTCTTCGTCACCAGGTTGACGACCGCGCCCATCGTGTTGCCGATCGCGGCGTCGTACGAAGTCGTATGGATCTTGAACTCTTCGACCGAAGCTGACGGCGGACTGTAGGCCACTCGATCGTTTGCCACGTTCGAGACGCCGTCGATCGTGAAGTCATTCTTTTTCTCGCCGACGCCGTCGGTGGAGAACTGCGACAGTCCGTTGTTGAACGCCGCTTTGCGCGAACGGAGATCCGTCGTGACGGTGACCCCTGGCGCCAGGATCACCAGTTCAACGGGGCTCCCTTCTCGGATTGGTAGTTCCGCGATTCGCCGCGCATCGACCACTTGCCCAAGTTCAGCCGTCGTCCTGTCAACGGTTGCCGCCGCGGCAGTCACGGTGACCTCGTCCGTGATGTCGCCCACCTTCAAGGTCGCGTCAACGGTCAGCAAGTCGGCGACGTGTACCTCGATGTTGTCGCTGACGAACTTGCTGAAACCCTGTAGCGTCACGGTGACTCGATAGGTCCCTGGAATCAGGAACGGCGCTCGATAGCTGCCTTCTTCGTTCGTTGTCGTCGGCGTCACGACACCGGTCGCGATGTTGAGCACCTCAACGGTAGCGCCTGGCACGGCGCCACCGCTCGCATCTACAACTCGGCCCTGGATAGTCCCGCGCGCCTCTTGAGCAGCGGCGTTGGAGCCAAACAGGCTGGACAGAACCACGAGCACAGCCAAAAACGTACGAGCAGCCATAACCTCTTCCTTGAAAGTCCGACCATAAGGTCGAACACTTCCGAAGCCGGCCGGCGCCGGCGTTGACGATTGCCGAGCTGATCCTTAAGAGTCTGGGGGTCGGTCCACCAGAGCGAGAACGCAGCGGGGGATTTCGCGAGGCATTCTACAGCAAACCTCACGCGTCCCGCACGGTCAGTTGGCGATCCTGCCGCCGACCTGGCCCGCGCCCGTCAAGTGCACGGCGGGCACGCACGATTCACCGCTCCCTCGATCTATTCGTCGCGCAGGGCGGCCAGCGGCTTGTGCTCCGTCTGCTCGCCGCTGCCGATCGCTCGCGTTGGGCAGGCTCAAAGCGGATCGGTGATTACTCCCAGCGTAGTGCGACGAGGGGATCGACGGCAGCCGCGCGCCGTGCCGGAATGTAGGCGGCCAGCAGCGCGGCGAGTGCGAGCACGGCGCACGCGGCCGCGAGCGCCGCGGGATCGATGGGCGCGACACCGAAGAGAAACGCACGCAGGGAGTACCCGCCGGCGACGGCGATCGGGACCCCGACGCCGATTCCCAGCGCCACGAGTCTCAGCGCGTCGCTCAGGATCATGGACAGCACCGCATGGCGAGGGGCGCCAAAGGCCAGGCGGATGCCGATCTCGCGCGTGCGCCGGCGCACCGCGTACGCCAGGGTGCCGTACAGACCGACGCCAGCGAGCAGCACGCCCAGACCGCCGAACCCTGACGAGAGGCCGAGCAGCAAGCGCTCCCGTGCGGTGTTCCGATGCAGTTGCGCCGACAGCGTGGTGATCTCGCGGACCATGAGGTGAGTGTCAGTTTGCTGGAGAACGGTTTCCGCCTGTCTCGCAACCGCTGCCTCGGCATGCGGTTCAACACGCAACGCGACAGAACTCATGCGCGACGGCGCCTGTGCGATCGGCATCCACATCATCGGCTGAGTGCGGAGCTCGCGAAGATTGTTGTACTTGGAGTCGCGCACGATACCGACGATTGTGAACGGTCGATCCTCCTCACCAGCGTATTTGGTTGCCAGGCGCCGGCCGAGGGTTTCCCCCCCGCCAAACCGCGCGCGCGCCAGCGCCTCGTTCACCACAGCGACGCGCTCCGTGCCTTCCCGATCGCGATCGGTCAATCCACGCCCGCGAAAAATCTGCATCCCCATCGTCTCGAAATACCGCGGCGAGACGTAGTCGACTCGACCCTCAGGTCGACTTTCGGGGTGGTCCGCGTCTATTAACGGAAGCCACAGATCTTGTCGGCTGAACAATCCGAGCCACGACACGCTCGCTGCGCGGACACCCGGGAGCGCGTTGAGCCGCTCGTCAACTGTGCGATAGAGCGCGGCGCGTCTGGCTTTCTGCTCCGCCGTGTCGACTCGTCCGAACGATGACCCAGGTGTCTCATCACGCACGTCCAGCATGACGACATGCTCGGGCCGGAAGCCGGGATCGATGCCCGTGAGGTGCAGCACCGTGCGAAGGAGCAAGCCTGCCGCGGTGACCAGCACGAGCGATAGTGCGAGCTGCGCTGCCACGAGAGCGCCTGTCAAGCGCTGCCCGTTTCCAGTCGTGGCGCGGCCCTCACGGGCCATGCTGCCACGCAGCGTCGTATCATTCACGCGCAGCGCCGGTACGACGCCGCAGATGACCGCCGCCAGCAGTGTTGCACCGATGCCAACCGCTATCACCCGCGGGTCAGCAAGTACCGCATCGCCCGTCCATACGAGCGACGCGAGTGCAGGTGTCGCGATCCACGCGAGCGCCAGACCCAGCACGGCCCCGAGCGCGGCAAGCAGGGTGCCTTCAGTGACGAGCTGACGCATCAGGCGCAGGCGGCCGGCGCCAAGCGCCGCACGTGTCGCGAGCTCGGGTAGCCGGGCGGCGCCGCGACCGAGCAGCAGCGTAGCCACGTTGGCTGAAGCAATCAGCAGGACCACACCCACAGCGGCGAGCACGATCGTGAGTGAGGTGCCGAACTGCCGCCGCACGTTGTTGAAGCCCGGTGCTCCCGCCACAACGTGAATCCTGAAATCGGCAGGACGCGTTTCCGCACCCGCAGCCAGGATCTGTTGATAAAGCGTGGTCAGCTCGGTCTCGGCCTGGGTCATGCCGACGCCGGGCGCAAGCCGCCCCATCACCCCCCCAAAGAAGGCCATGCTGCGGCTCTCGAGCAGTTTTCTATCCGTCAACGGCCGCAACGGCAGCCACACCTCGGGTGCGTATCCTCCCTGATGGCTGATGAAACCAGCTGGGGCCACACCCACGATCGCGCACTCCATGTCGCGCACGAGCAACGTGCGGCGGAGCACGTCCGCGTTCTGCTGGAAGCGTTTGTCCCAGAACTGATGGCTGATCACCGCGGCGCAGGATTCGCCGCCCGACTTCTCTGGCAGTTGATCGTCACGCTCGGTCAGCAGTCGACCGAGTGACGGCGAAACACCGAGCACCGAAAAGTAGCTACCCGAAACCAGGCTGCTGCGCACATACGCCGGAGACGCCGCATCGTCGAAGGTGACTTTGAGGAATGGCTGGTCGGTGGCGGCGAAGACGCCGGCCAGTGTCCGTTGCCTGCGGCGAAGCTCCTCGAAGATCGGATTGAAAAGGATGAATTGAGTGCCGCGATGCTGCGGCTCGAGCAGCACCAGCCGGTCGGGGTCGGGCACCGGCAGGGGCCGCAGCATCACCGCATTGAACACGCTGAACGCGGCGGTAGAGGCTCCGATGCCCATAGCCAGCGACAGGACCGCGACCGCCGTGAAACCCGGATCGCGACGAAGCATGCGACCGGCATACCGCAGGTCCTGCACGAGCCCGTCGATCAGCGGCAGACCGCGCTGATCGCGATACATTTCCTTCATCTGCTCGACGCCGCCGAACGCGCGCCGCGCCGCCGCATACGCATCCTCAGACGAGAGACCACGCCGGATGTACTCCTGGATGAGAAGGTCAAGATGCGCGCGGATGTCATCGTCCAGATCGAGATCGCCTCGGCTCCCCAGGACGAAGGCCTTCACTCGCATCGCCAGCACCCGAAGGCTTGTCATAACTATTCCTCCAGCAGCCGGTTCACCATCGCGACGGTGCGCGCCCATGTATCAGCTTCTGCCGCGAGCTGCTTCCGACCCGCGCGGGTGATTGAGTAGAACCTCGCGCGTCGATTGGTTTCGCTGGTGCCCCACTCGCTGGCGATCCATCCCTTCTGCTCCAGTCGCAACAGCGCCGGATGGATGGTGCCTTGATTGAGCGCGAGGGCTCCTTCAGCCATCTGCTCGATGCGTCGGGCAATGCCGTAACCGTGGAGAGGGCCCATGACCTGCAGCGTCTTGAGGACCATGAGGTCGAGGGTGCCGTACGGGACTTCGCTCGGAGGGGGACTCACGTGGGCGCTCTCTGTTGACTATCAACATATAAGATGTTGATAGTCAACAGAAGCGTGATGCTCAGCTTGGTGGGGCGGCCACGAGCTCAGCCGACTGAAGCGCCCACGGTGGCCGACGATGTGATCAATAACGGGGACCGTCGCCACCGGGGTGGCTGAGGATGCCCGACCTCGCGTGCCACTCGTGGTGCCTGCCGGCCGTTCGCCGCGATGACCGGTGCCTTCGTGAGCCCATTCGTGCTCCTCGATCGCCACGTCCCAGCCGTGGCGGTTCATTGTAGAAGAGCGGATCCTGAACCGCCTGACCAAAGCGAACAAACAACACCTCGTCTGTCGCGTGCGCCGGCGGAATGGAAGCGAGCGTCGCGATGCTCTGTCGGTGCGAGTCGAGTATCGAACCAGGAAAAGCCGCACCGGCATCGGATATTTCCGCAGTTCTCCCACGCGCAACAGGCGCAACTTGGAACAGCGAGGAGAACGGTTCATGTCATGGGAATTGCAACCGCAGGCGCTGCCCACCGATTCCACCAGCGGGCCGACGTGACGGAAGGGAAGTCCATCATGAAGCGACTGTCAAGCGCGCGCGTGCTGCTGGCCGCCGCGGCCGTCCTTGCGACCGGCGCAACGGCGCAGCCTCCGACCTTTGAGAAACTCTTGGATTTCAATTGCAGCGGCCTCGGCTGCGCTCCGAACGGTCAGCTCATCCAGGCGAGCGACGGCTACCTGTATGGGACCACCAGCGAAGGCGGCGAGACCACCGACCGTGGCGTCGTGTTCCGCCTGTCCCTCGACGGCGAGTACAGGGTGCTGACTGAGCCCGCTCGGTGGTTCTTTGAGGCCTCCGACGGACTCTTCTACGGCACGTCTGAGGACGGCGGCGCGTCGGCTGCCGGCGCGATCTATCAGATCACTCCGAACGGCGCGATCATCGACCTGTATTCGTTCGACCCATCGACGGCGACCCGCCCCGGTCCGCTGGTCCAGGGCAAACACGGCTCGTTCTCCGGTATTGTCGGCATCCCGGACTCCGACCTCGTGCGGCTGTTCCAGATGGATCCGTACGGAAACGTGGAGTTGATGCGCCCAGCCGACGAACGTATCCGCAACGTTCGGATGATTCTGTCCGCGCGAAACGACCTTCTGTACGGCACTACCTATGGAGGCGAGGTCTTTCGGATGAACCGCAACGGGCAGACGCGCGTGCTGCACACGTTCCCGACGTTGTACGTCGACATCATGCAGGCGAGCGACGGCGATATCTACGGCTCGACGATTGACGGCGGGACCGCGGGCGCGGGGATCATCTTTCGGCTGTCGCCGTCGGGAAAGGTCACGGTGCTGCACGAGTTCGATGGCGGCACCGGCGGCGCGAATCCGTACCAGGCGCCGATTCAAGGATCCGACGGGTATCTCTACGGAACGACGGGCATGGGCGGCGACTACGGACTCGGCACAATCTATCGAATGGATCGCGCCGGCGTAGTCACTCTCCTGCACTCGTTTGGACCCACGGCGGCCGAAGGCCTCAATCCTGTGGGCGAAATTGTCTTTGCGACAGACGGTGCGCTCTATGGCACGACCGTGTTTGGCGGAGTTAACGGTCATGGCACCGCGTGGCGGCTACGGCCTCCTCCGAGATGAGGCCGTTAGCCGTTTCCGATAGCGTGAACACGGTGGTCGCCGCGGCCGTCCCGAGGCCGAGGATCCCTCAGCGCCTGGGACGACGGATCAAAATCTCCCCGAGAGTCTCGAGGACTCGAGTAACGGTCTTGCGGCGCTCGGAACTGCGTCGAGTGGTTCGGATGACGGGTTCGCGAGCGTCGAAATCGCGCGCGAGGCGTCTGGCAAACAGTAACCGGTCGGCCCAGAAGTTTTCGCGCAAGTCGTCCCGCCTCACACGGCCGTGACGCTTGCTCGCGTCGATCATCACCCCGCCGCCTTCATAGATTCCGACGTGCGTCACGGTTGATTCCCCTGGGCTTGAGGAAAAGAAAATCAGATCGCCTCGCTGAAGCCGCCCGACTCTGTCGCCGACGCCTGACTGACTAATCGCCCGGCGTGGAAGCTGAATGCCGAATTCCCGATAAACGTATTGCGTCAAGCCGGAGCAGTCGAACGCATGTGGACCTTCAGCACCCCAGACGTAGGGACGTCCGATGAGGCTTGCGGCGAAGTCCACGGCGTCCGAGGCAAGAATGATGGAAGGGGACACGAACGGCCACACGAGTACTGCGCACCAGATTGTCCGGATCATGGGGCACCTGATTGCGGCGGCAGTCTGTGCAGGTTCGCGAGTGGCGACAGAGCAAAAGAAAGGCCATTCCGGACGGCCGCAAATTACACGATGATCGACGCCATGGACATTCAGACGTGCTGATGAGCTGTCCTCGATGATCGGTCGACGCGTGCGTGCAGTCGCGATCGTGCTGTCGGTCTTGATGGCGACGGTCGCCGTTTTTGGTTTCTGGCGATGGACTCGCCAGCGGCGCGAGTCGCGGCTCGGTCCTGGCTGGACGGCAGTCGCTACTGTGCTCGCCGGGGATGGTGTTGCCGGTTTCCGCGACGGAGACGCGAGTTCTGCACGTTTTTCCGATCCCTTCGGAATTGCGATTGGGAGCGACGGCGCCATCTACGTCGCGGATGCGGGGGATTCGAACCGGGTGAGACGCCTCGGGCCAGACGGCAATGTGTCAACAGTCGCTGGCAGCATCGAGGGATACGCGGATGGACCGGCGGCGCAGGCGCGATTCAATGCGCCATCAGGGCTTGCGCTGGGCAGCGACGGTACGATCTACGTTGCCGATACCGCCAACAACGCGATTCGACGGATCACGCGGGATGGGATGGTTTCGACGCTTGCCGGCGGTCAAGGATCCGGATATCGCGACGGCATCGGAACCGAGGCGCTCTTCAATGGGCCGACGGGCCTTGCCGTCGATCCGGCTGGACGCGTGATCGTCGCAGACGCGTACAACGATCGCATTCGAGCGGTAGCGCCTGATGGAACGGTCGCGACAATTGCCGGATCGGGGCAGCGCGGCATTCTCGACGGTCAGGCCTCGGACGCGCGGTTCGATACTCCGTGCGGCGTCGCAGTTGACAGCCGCGGTGCGGTGTATGTGGCCGACACCGGTAATGGCATGGTGCGAATCGTGTCCCCCGAAGGCGTGGTCACCGCGGTCGGACCGCCGCCGCCGTACGGTCTGGTGCGACCAATCGGGATTGCCGTGGACGAGGCCGGGTCGATTTTCGTCACGGACGATCGCGGTCGCGTTGTCGAGATGACTCCAGGTGTTGGAGCACGATCGCTGGTTGGCTCACGTCCGGGATACGCGGACGGCCCAGGCGAGCTCGCGCGGTTTCGCGGTCCCAGTGGACTGGCCGTCGCCGCGCGCGGTCGTCTCGTCATCACCGATTCCAGAAACGCGCTCGTCCGTTTGGTGACGGCGCGCTCGCAAATGGAACAGAGGTTGCCGGCCTCTCCGCGCGTCAATCCTCAATTCGATGCCGATGCGTTCGCACTCGGCGGACTTCTCTGGCCACTGTCTCCGATGGAAGGTCCTTATGAGATCACCGGCACACTCGGTGAGGCCCGCGGCGGGGCAGGCAGTGAGCGCTTTCATGCGGGCCTGGACATTCACGCATCGGAGGGTGCGCCGGTAGTGGCCGTTCGCGATGGCGTGATCACCGGCCCGCTCACTGCTTCGGATTTTGGCACGCTCAACGAATCGACTCGCATCGGGAACGTCGCCTACGTCCACATTCGCGTGGGGCGATTGGCCCGAGATGAAATCATCGACGACCCGCGCTTTGTACCGAATCATGACGAGACGGGAAAGCTGGCCGGCATTCGTGTGAAGCGTGGCGCGAGGTTCTCAGCCGGCGAGGTCATCGGATCGGTGAATCGCTTCAACCACGTGCATATGAACGTCGGTTGGCCGGGTGAGGAATACAATCCGCTGCGCTTTCCGCTCGTGCAGTTTCAGGACTCCATACCTCCGACGATTCGACGTGGCGGAATTCGGTTGTTCGACGAAGCCGGGAACTCGATCGCCGAAAAGCACAAAGGACGCCTGATCATCAACGGGCGCGTTCACATCGTTGTGGATGCCTGGGATCAGGTTGATGGCAACGAGCGACGCCGGCGGCTCGGGCTTTATCAACTCGGTTACCAGGTTTTGAACCGTGACGGTTCGCCGGCGACCGGGTTCGAAGTCCCTCGGTCAACGATTCGCTTCGATCGCCTTGCGTCGGACGAGGAGGCGGCGCGGCTCGTGTACTGGTCGGGAAGCGGGATTCCGTTTTTCGTGGGGCGCACCACGCGCTTTCTCTACGCGGTGACCAACACCTTCCAGGGCGGCGTGGCTTCGCCCGGTGTGTGGGACACGACCGCGCTCGAACCCGGCGACTACACGCTGCGAGTCATCGCGTCCGATATCCGCGGCAATCAAGCTGCGGCCAATCATGACGTGCCCGTGACCATTGTTCCGGCAATGCCGGCAGGGCATTGACCCCACCGCGTACAAGAAAACGGCCGGCGTTTCCGCCGGCCGTTTCGTTCGTTCGTGGGGGCTATCGACTGCCCCCGGTGGTGTTTGCCATGCATGCACCTCCCGGCCGCGACCGTTTTGGTGATGCCCCGCGATGTCGGGACGTGGTCGCTACAAGCCTTTTTTTGACGCCGTACAAGCGGCGATCAACATCTTTAAGAATAACACGCCGAGGGGGCCGACTGGCTCAGGCTTTCCACTTCTTGACCGCGACCGTGGTTCCGCGGCCTTCGGTCGAGACGATCTCGAATTCATCGACCAGCCGCATGGTCCCCCGTAATCCCAGGCCCGTGACAGCAGACGAGGATGGAACGTCGAGTGCCGCGCGCTGCCGATCGGAAATGCCCGGACCTTCATCGCGCGCGATTACCAGTACTCCGGATCGACCTTGCTGCTCGAGCGGTCGCAGGACAATCTCCCCGCGGGTCGCGTGCATGACGATGTTGCGAGCGAGTTCGGAGATTGCGGTGGCCACGAGGGTGGCTTCTGGCGAAGAGAACCCGAGCTGGAGGACGAAGCTCCGCCCTTGCTGCCGCGCAGTGATGATGTCGAGGTCCGACATGATCGCGACGGTCGTCGCGCGATCCCCTGGCAGCAACTCACCGGGCGTGAAAGTCACATTCACGAGTGCACCTCATCGGTTCTTGAGCGGAAGGCTCGAGCCAGGGACAGCCGTATCCGCACAGCAGGATCGGCCCACCCCATATTTCGCACCGGTCTGACGTAAATGTGTAACTAATGCTCGAGGCCTCTGGAACGGGGCTGAAATGCTCCAAAAAGACGAGGTCTGCGTGGCACCCCCTTTGCCTCGAGGGTCCCAAACACCAGCGCGGTGGTTCCTTACCGAAGGCACACCCGTCATGAGGCGGGGCAAAGCCACGGGTCAGACGTACGTCTGATCGCCTGGCGCCGAGTGAGGGACGACAGGTACCCAGGGAACCCTGCGCACCCTCGCGAGGGATTTCATGGGGTCGATCAGATCGCGTGCACGCCTGTGGCGTCTCACGCCCTATATCGCCGTTGCGCTGGCCATTGTGCTGCTGGCGCACCGCGTCGGCGGTCAGTCAACGGGCGTTGTCTTCGAGAGCAGCTGGGATACCGCGGCCGGTACTTCTTCTTCGGCGGTCACTGACGGCGGCCGCTGGCCCAACTACTGGGAGTTCAACGGCGGCAGCACCGTGCAATTGTTGTCGGTCGTCTCCGGCGGAATAAACGGCCATAACGCGCTGCGCGTCCAGCAGCGTGGTTCCACGTATGCCGCCAACGTGCAGGTCGACAACTTCATTGCGCAATCGACCGACTACTACATCCGCTACTACATGAAGAACGATGACACGTCGAGTTCAGGCGACCACATCGTTACGGTGGACACGTATCAGTATCCGAACCTGACCTTCATGCGGAAATACGGCAACTCGTCGAACTGGCGTTTTGTCGTGAGTCTCTACGGCTGCGGCTACACCTATCCGATCGGCCACTGGGGGCCTTCACAAACGCTGGCGCTTGGGCAGTGGTATCGGTTCGAGTACTTTGTTGACTTTGTCGACGCGACTCACGTGCAAGTGCATCCACGCGTCTACGATTCTGCCGGGACATTGATCCTTTCAGACGCGAATTTCCTGCAGTCAGACTACCGGGCCGGCGGCACGTGGAACGGGCGTGATGATTGGACGCTCGCGTCGTATTACGCGGCCGGATACAACTTTTGTGTGAACCCGACCTACATGAACGAATTCGGGCTGGGCAACAACGGGCAACAGGGGGCCGCCGACACCGGACGCTACTGGTATTTCTCGGGCGTGCAAATTCGGCGCGACACGTGGCCGGGTCCGATCGGTGGCGGTGCTGGTGGCGACACTACGGCGCCGACCGTTTCGATGACAGCGCCTTCATCAGGTGCGTCAGTGTCGGGAACGACCTCTCTGTCGGCAAACGCCAGCGACAACGTTGGGGTCGCAGGGGTGCAGTTCAACGTTGACGGCAGCCCTGTGGGATCGGAGGACACCAGCGGTCCGTACTCGTTGTCCTGGAACACGACGTCGGTCGCTAACGGCAGTCACTCCATCACCGCGGTCGCCCGCGATGCCGCCGGGAATCAGACGACGTCTGCCGCCGTGTCGGTCAACGTCGCCAACACCATTACGCCGCCACCGCCTGGAACTGGTCTTGCGGCGCAGTACCCTCGCGACGTTGGCATTGAAAACGATCCGTCGGTGGTGTTCGTCGAGAAGTTCGAGCAGGCGACGCTCACGGATCTCTTTGCCCGGTGGACCGACATTCTCAACGGCGCAACGATGGTGTTCAGTTCGGATGTGGTGCCCGGCAGCACAGGGACCAAGTCGTTGAGCATTCCCTGGACGGGAGGCGGCGTCAGCAACGGAGGGCACTTGTACAAAGTTGTGAGTCCGGGTATCGACGACACGCTGTATGTCCGTTACTACATCAAGTACCCGACGAGCGGAAAGTACGTGCACGAAGGCATCTGGATGGGTGGGCACAACCCGGCGATCTCGTGGCCCGATCCTCAGGCCGGCATAAAGCCTCTCGGCAACGATCGGTTCTCTGCGGCTGCCGAACAATCGGACGACCTCACCCACTTCGATCATTACAACTACTGGATGAACATGCGGATTGCCGGGGATGGGAAATACTGGGGCAACACGCTGCTGAATAACCCGAACGTCAAAGCGACGCCCGGGCAATGGATGTGCGTCGAGCACATGGTCAAGCTGAATAATCCTGTTTCCGCGCTCAACGGCGAGCATGCTATCTGGATCAACGGCGTCAAAGTCAGTCACCTCGGTCAGGGGTTTCCAAACGGGACGTGGTCGGGCGGTAATTTCACCCAAACGACGTCTGGATCGCCGTTCGAGGGATTCCGCTGGCGCAGCGATGCAAACCTGAAACTGAATTGGATCTGGCTCCAGAACTACTCGCCGAGCGATCCGGCCGGCTTCACGGGCACCATCAAATACGATCACGTCGTGGCGGCGAAGACCTACATTGGTTGTCTCGCGACGTCGGCCAGTGGGCCCGCGCCGCCAACCAACGTGCGAATTCTTCGGTAGCGGTCCCGGCTACAGCCGCGCTGTTCTTCCAGGCGCGAGCGCAGCCGCAATAGAGACAGTTTCCGCCAACCCAAGAGCACCAGGATTCTCCATCGGCGTCTGCCCGCGAGTCCGAGGCGCAGCTGAACCAGGCTGCTGAGTGGCAATTCGCTACTGATCGGCATCTGCATGCGTTTGCCCTGACGACTGAACCTGACATCAGCCGTGGCGGTACCGCGGTTGCAACATTCAGCGGCGAGCATCCCTGCGAGAAGTTGCGTTAGGAGTTTTCGTGCTCGCTCGAGGTGTCTGCTTGCGCGTCGTTGTGGCGGTGGGGTTACTAGTACTCGGAGCTCGTCCTGGTGCGGCAACGACGTTTCATACCAACATGTCGCCGTCGACAGTAGAGACCAGAATTAGGCTGCCGCCCACCGACACATCGCTCAACATCAACACCACCAACTACAGCGCCGATCCAACCCTCACGACCTACACCTGGCCGGACTACAAAGTCGCAAACGCGATTGTGATGCAGTTCGATCTGTCGTTGCTGCCACCAGGGGCGGTGATTCAGGAGGCCACGCTGCACCTGACCTTGGTCACGTCCGATCAATCACTCGATCCCACTTACGCCGTGAGCGTGCACAAGATAGTGAACAGGAATCCCGTGATCGAGCGGGCCACCGGGGATACGGCCGACGGCACTACAGCGTGGACTCCCAATGGCTGCTGCTACAACGGCGTGCCGCTGGCCCAGGCCGACATTTCGCCGCTCTACGACCAGCAACTGGTTGACAAGAACCCGGGCGACAAGTCGTGGACGGTGACGCCCATGGTCCAGGAGTGGCTGCAGAATCCCTCGACGAATTTCGGACTGCTGTTGAATTCCGATGCCACGAAACCACGAGATCGGTTTCGCTACTTTGCGAGCGTCGAGGCCTCGCTCGCGAACGCGCGCCCATTCCTCGAAATCGCCTATACGCTGCCTGCCGAACCCGACACGAACCCGCCCGATCCATCGATTGTCTTCGAGAGCGATTGGGACACGGCCGTCGGCACGTCAACGACGGCCATCACCGATGGTGGCAAATGGTCGAATTACTGGGAGTTCAACCGCGGCGCGACCGTGCAGCTGCTCGCGGTCGTGCAGGATCCAAACGGTGTGGCCGGCCACAACGCGCTGCGTGTTCAGCAGCGGGGTTCCTCGTACGCTGCGAACATTCAGCTGGACGACTTCCTGGCGCCGTCGCAAGACTTCTACCTTCGATTCTACATGATGAACGACGACACGTCTGGGTCGGGCGATCACGTCGCGACGGTTGACACCTGGAAGTATTCGAACCTGACGTACGTGCGAAAGTCGAGCGGCACCAACGATTGGCGCTCCACGATAAGCATGTACGGGTGCGGTGAACACTACCCGCTGAATCATTGGTCGCCTCCCGTCAGATTGGTGCGCGGCGCCTGGTATCGGTTCGAGTACTTCGTGCACTTCGTCGATCCGACTCACATTCAGGTCCACCCACGCGTCTACGATGCGAACGGGTCGCTTCTCTACGCCGATGCTGACTTCAGACAACAGGATTACAAATCGGGGGGCACGTGGAACGGACGTGACGACTGGACACTCGCCCGTTACTACGAAGCCGGCTACAGCTTCTGCGTGGATCCGACATTCGTCAACGACTTCGCCCTCGGAAACAACGGCCAGTATGGTGCCATCGACACCGGCGACTTCTGGTACTTCGCAGCGGTTCAGATTCGGACCGACACGTGGCCGGGGCCGGCTAGTCGCTAGTCTGTCGTCTCTTGCGTGCGATTCGTTGGAATGGGGCCAATATGCCTCTTGCTCACCACGAGCTGGTCCCAGCGCTGCGACTGGTCCAACACGTACGGCCCGTACGGCGGACAAGTGCTGGCGCCGATGTCGCACCGCTGGTGGTAAACCGTGAGCCGCACGACCCCAAACTGCTTGCCCGCGTCACGGGCTTTGAGCCACCGCATGTCCGAGTACTCCATCCGCAGTGTCTGGGTCGCAATCGGTTTGTCAGCGTGGTCGATCCATAAACGAGTGACACCGTTCGAGACTCCCGGATCGTTGAGTTTGATGTACCACTCGAACAGGTACCATTGACCGGGTTCGAGCGTGATGTTTCGACCCTGGTTCTGGAATCGATTCACCTTGTTGTACATCCCGCCAGTTTCTGGAGTGTCGAGATCCTGGTAGTTGGCCACAAACGGCTTGCCTGGGCCGCTGTCAGGTATCACCGGCAGATGGTTTCGGCTGGTGCCGACGTAAGCGACCAATGTATTTGCCTGATCGTGAAGCATCACGGACTTGTCTTCGAGCGGCCCCCATGCGAACGGATCACCGATGTATTGGTACCAGCGAACGTAGAATTCGGATTGCGGGGGGAATGCTCTGCGGCCATCGTAGCCGTAGTAGCCCCACTCCCGATCGAAGACGAGCTTGTTGCTCCACGCGGAGCACCGATCGTGAAAGCCGAAATGATCGTCGGTGCACAACACAAAACCAGAAATGGGCCAGTAACCCTGGTGGCCCCCGATGTCCCAACGTCTGGTGAACTCTTTGTCCTCGAAGTTCTCACACAGCACGACGTTCGGATCCGGATTGTGACCGCCAGGGCAAATGGCTTCGGGCGATACGAGTTGGCCGGTCGCGGCCCCGCCTCGAAAAAAGCCCACCGCCCCCAGCATTAACACGGAAAGCGCGACGAAGCCGCTAGCGGCGGCGCGCTTGTGCATTCGGATCACGGCTCGTCACTGAGTAGACGCGATAACGTCCGTTGTCGAAGACTTTCCGGGCAGTCGAGAGTGTAGTGGCGACGTGTCGAGAAACGTCTGGTTCCCGTCGCTGATGTTTGACGAACCAACCCTCGTAGATCTGTTCGACAACGATCAGATCGGCGTGTTTTCCACTGTAATAACCGAGGCGGGTATCGTCGGTGACCCGATCGAAACCGACCTCGAACCCGAGCTCGCCGCTGCCGATCACGTTGGCGCTCGCGTTGGGTGGACTCTTCAGGAACTCGGCGACCGGTTTATAGCTATTCTGGTAATCCCTTCGGTGCAACAGCCAGCCAACAAGGCCGACATGGACCATGACCAGGATGGCGACGGCGGCAGAGACGAAACGGGCGCGAATCGTCCGCTCCGCCATCGCATGAACGACGTAAACCGACAGGACGGCACTGAACAACGGAATGATATGGACGAGGTACCAATCCTGTTTCGCGCCCTCGACAAGCACCATGAGGCCAAAGGTCAGCGCGAACATTGAGAGCAGAACACGGGTCGGCGGCTGGCGCCGGAGCCTCGGTGTGAGCAGCGTGCCGGCGACTCCGCCAATGTAGCCCAGCAACATGACGATCTTGATCCGCGCCAGGCCACTTGACTCGGGCCCGAGCCCATACGCATGCACGTAACGCAACGCTTCGCCCTTGATCACTGCCCAAGGTGACGTGACACCGGAAGTGCGGGTGCGTGCGTTGCTGCCGAACTGCGCGACAAAGTCGGACGGACTCTGAAAGATATACGCTCCCCAAATTGCTGCCCCGATCGCGTAGGGGCCGACAGCAGCGGCCGCATGAAGCCAGCGGACGTTCTGGCGGTCGAAGAAAAACACCAGGAAGAGGAGGCTAGCCAGGTAGAGGACACCGTTGGGATGCGTCATGCCGCTCGCGGCAACCAGCGAGTTGGCAACAAAAAGCGCCAGCGTGAGATTCCGTAAGCGCAAACCGAGGTAGGCAGCGAGTGCAGCCGAACCCAGACCCGCACACATCATGTCGCTGCGGCCGGTGGATCCGACGGCCACCATGTAGGAATCGACAGCCATCAAAAAAATCGCGAGCAGCGCCACGTACTTTTCCGCGTAGAGCACACGCAGAATCACAAACCAGGACGCCAATACGACCAGGCCCCAGAAGACGGAAAGGAGCCGGGTCTGAATCAATCCGGCGCCAAAAATCTCGTACACGGCCGCCTGTCCCACGATGTACAGCGGCATTACCCAGTACGTATGCCGCTCGAGGCCGTGCAGCGGCGTCCCCGCCGACTCGAGCACCGTCGTTCCCATCGCTCGGCCCGCTGCGAGATTGAAGGCCGGATTGGCATACCAGGCCTCGTCGCACACGGGCAACTTGGTCATCGCGCTTCCGACGCTCAGGGCCACGTAGACGAGCCCCACCGCGATGACTGATGCGCGATACAGCGCACGCGCACGCCGATCCAATCCGGCGATAATCTCCACCCCCGTCATACGCTGCGAAGGATAGGGCCTGTCGTTTGCGGGAGCCGTCGATACGACTGCTTCAGGCGGCAGAAGAGATTGAACTTGATCACGTACCAGAAGGCGGCGATGCCGTCCTTGATTCCAATCTTCTTCCCCTCTTCGTACGTCCGGCCGTGGTAGGAAATCGGAACTTCGTAGAGCCGGCACCTCAGCTTGGCGATTTTTGCGGTGACCTCGATTTCAAAGCCAAAGCCGCGACTCGTGATGGTCATGTTGCGGATGATGTCACCCCGAAACGCCTTGTAGCCGGTTTCCACGTCGGTCAGATTGACGTTTGTAAACAGGTTCGAGAAGAACGTCAGGGCTTTGTTGGCGAGGTAGTGATAGAAGTACAACACGCGCGCGGTTCTTCGCACCAGGAAGCGCGAGCCGTAGACGACGTCCGCTTCATTGGCCAGGATTGGAGCGATGACGTGCTCGATCTCCTCCGGGTTGTACTCGAGGTCGGCATCCTGGACGATCACGATTTCCCCAATCGTGCTCGCGAACCCGGTCTTCAGCGCCTCTGTCTTCCCGCGATTCGTCCGATGATGCAGAACTTTGACTCGCGGATACAGTCGGGCGAGCTCTTCGGCCATGTCGCCGGTGCGGTCGGTTGAGCAGTCGTTGACGATTACCGCCTCGAGCAGGTGAGGAACGGCGAGGATCCTCTGGACAACAGCGACGAGCGTGGCCTCTTCGTTATTGGCCGGGATCACGACCGACAAGCATGCTGACATGATCGATCCTCGCGAATAGCTGAGCGTTGGTCTTCGGTCTGCGGTCTTCGGTCTCCGTCGTCTGTGGTCTTCGGGTCTTCGATAGACCGGAGACCAGAGACCAGAGACCGACGAGCGTCAGTCGCGGCTAGGGAATCCCCAGGAAGTTCGCTGTCACAGTCTTTGCGGCGCTCATCCTGACGCTGCACGTCGTATCCGTTGTGGTGTCGCACCCGTTCCATCCCAGGAAGACAGAGCCGAGGTTCGGGACGACGCTCAGTGTGACAACCGTGTCAGCGACAAACGGAGCCGAGCACGTGCCGCCGCAATTGATGCCAGCCGGGTCCGACGTCACGGTGCCGCCACCCAGGCCAGACTTCGTCACGGTGAGCGGATAGACGAGCGAGAAGTTCGCGGTGACGGACCGCGAGGCATTCATGGCAACCGTGCAGTCCGTGCCAGTTACTGAATCGCATCCAGTCCAGCTCGTCAGGACAGACCCAGCCGCAGCCGCAGCAGTCAATGTCACGGAAGTGCCATCAAGGTAGGCCTCGGAGCAATCGCTGCCGCAGGCGATACCGGCAGGAGTGGAGGTCACCGTGCCACTGCCGGCCCCGGCGCGGGTGACTGACAGCGTCTCGAGCGTTCTGACGGACAACATCGTGCTCGCACGATTGTCAGCACTGTCCGTCGCCATGATCGTGGTCGTGCCTCGTGCAATTCCAGTCGCTCGGCCAGCGGCGTTCACCGTTGCGACGGTCGGGTTGCTGCTCGTCCATGTCAAGCCCGTTCCGCTCACTCGCACGGATGTCAACGCACTCGTTGTCGTTCCATCCGCGAGCTGGCCATAGATGTTCCAGCCCCAACACCGCGCACTGCCATCCGCCAGGATCGCACAGCTATGAATGCCTCCGGCGCCGATACTCGTGCCACCGGAGAGACCAGCCACGACAACGGGCGATGATGCGTTCGCCGTCGTGCCGTTACCAAGCTGACCGCTATCGTTGCGCCCCCAGCAGCGGGCGCTACCGTCTGACAGCAGCGCGCAGCTGTGAAAGGCGCCGGCACTGATGGCGACCGCACTATCGACGCCGGCGACCGTAGTCGGCGTGTTCGAATACGGGAGCGTGCTCCCGATTTGGCCGGAGTCGTTGTCACCCCAGCACTGAACGGTGCCGTCACGCAGCAGCGCGCAGGTGTGATAGAAGCCGCCGCTCACCGCGATTGCCGTGGTCATACCCGTGACCGCTACAGGCGTCGAGTAGAACGGAGTGTCGTTGCCTGCCCCCAGCTGGCCGCGCGTGTTGCGTCCCCAGCAGCGGACTGTCGAGTCGGGCATGAGTGCACAACTGTGATATCCACCGGCAGCAACCGTCGCGACGCCACTCAAGCCGCTGACGACCTGGGGTGTTCTCGCGTCAGTCGTGTTGTCGCCGTTTCCCACCTGCCCATCCTGGTTCCTTCCCCAGCATCGTACGGTTCGATCCGAGAGCAGGGCGCAATTATGAAAGCCGCCCACAGCAACGCCGATTGCGGTGCTGATCCCCTGCACGGCCTTCGGTACCGGCGTGCCATCCATCGTCCCGTCGCCGATTTGACCGACATAGTTCGTGCCCCAGCAGCGCACGGTCCCGTCAGCGAGCAGCGCGCAGGTATGCTCGATGCCCCCTCCAACGCTGAGCGGCGCCGTCAAGCCGGTGGCGGCGACGAGCGTCGGCGAATTTGCGTAGCCGCCATTGCCAAGCTGTCCCCAGTTGTTCAACCCGGCGCAGCGGACCGACTGATCGCCCAACAACATGCAGGTGTGATAGCCCCCGCCTCCTATGGCGGTGGGGTTCGCCAGGCCAGACGCGCTGAATTGCTGACTCTGACCCACGAGAATGGTGGGGTTTGCGGGCGCCAGGGTGGCGGCTGGCCCTTGTGCCTGCACCAGGGTGAATGACAGAGCCAAGCCAAGCAGCCCCGTCGCAAGCACGTGACGTTCGTTCTTCATTGGAAGTTCCCCCTGATAGCGTGGATGCGAATTGCCCGGAGAGGAGATGATCGATGCCGGCTACAACAAGCCGAGCAGTCTGAAGGAAGCGACGACCGATCTGGCCCGGTTCACTGCCACCGTGCACGTGGTTCCGGAAACCGTGTCGCAGCCGCTCCATCCCGTGAAGCCCGACAAGAGAGCAGGATTTGCCTTCAACGTGACTACAGCGTTGCTTGGGTAGGACGCCGAGCACGTCGATCCACAGTTAATGCCCGCGGGGTTCGACGTGACGGTGCCGCTGCCGAGACCGCTCTTGCTGACAGCGAGCGTGAAGTACTGCAGATTGAATGTGGCGGCGACTGCTTTCGCAGCAGTCATGCTGACGGTGCAGGTGGCGCCCGCGACAGAAGTACAACCGCTCCAACCGGCGAAGAGCGAACCGGCTGCCGCTGCGGCCGTCAACGTGACCGTCGTTCCACTGGTGTACGCTTCGGAGCAATCAGCGCCACAGCTGATTCCCGCGGGGCTCGACGTGACCGTACCATTCCCAGCGCCTGCCCTGCCAACGGTGAGCAGGTAGCTTTGCGCGTTGAACGTCGCAGTGACAACACGCGCCGCATTAACGCTCACCGTGCAGGTTGTGCCCGAGACCGAATCGCATCCAGTCCAGCCGGCAAACTGCGATCCGGTAGTTACCGCGGCGTTCAGCGTCACCGTGGTGCCGCTGGCGAAGGGCTCGGAACAATCTGCGCCGCAATTGATTCCTGCCGGGTTCGACGTGACAGTGCCGCTGCCATTTCCCTGCTTGCTGACCGACAGCGTGAAGGTTGAAAGATTGAAGCCGGCGGCAACCGAACGCGCGGCGTTCATGGTCACGGTGCAGGTCGGGCCTGATACTGAATCGCAACCGGTCCAGCCGCTGAAGTCAGATCCGCCGTCTGCTGATGCCGAGAGTGTCACGGCCGTGCCGCCCGCGTAGGACTCAGAACAATCGGTGCCGCAGGTGATTCCGGCGGGGCTCGACGTCACCGTTCCGCCGCCGTTGCCCGTTTTATCCACCTGCAGCGCGAACGTCTGTACGCCGAATGCCGCTGTCACGGTGCGTCCGGCGTTCATCGTCACTGTGCAGCTCGTTCCAGATACCGAGTCACATCCGGTCCAGCCCGTGAATACAGAACCCGAAACAGGAACTTCGGCGAGCGTTACCGTCGTGCCGACGTCATAGTCCTCGAAGCAATCCGCGCCGCAACTGATGCCTGACGGACTCGAACTCACGGTTCCGGTTCCGTTGCCCTGCTTGAGCACCGACAGCGTCGCGCGCTGGACAGGCTGCGTCACAGTCAGAGTGGTGCTCGCGCTGCCGCCCAACCCATCAACAGCACTGATCGTCGTGGTACCGGCGGCGACGGCGGTCGCCAATCCGGACGCGTTGATGGTTGCGACGCCAGGATTGCTGCTGGTCCACGTCAAACCGGCGCCCGTTACTGGTACGGGTGTGGCAGCGCTGTTGAAGGTGCCATTGGCAAGCTGGCCATTCGAATTCGAGCCCCAGCACGTGGCCGAACCGTTCGGCATCAGCGCGCAGGTGTGGAGGCCTGCGCTGGTCACCGCGATCGCACCGGACAGTCCGCCCACCGCCACTGGAGACGAGGAATTGGTGGTCGTGCCGTTGCCGAGCTGACCGTCCTGATTCTGGCCCCAGCAGCGGGCGGTGCGGTCCGACAGGAGCGCACAGGTGTGGAACACGCCCGCGCTAACGGCGATCGCGCTCGTGATCCCGCCGACGGTGACGGGAACGGACGAAAAGGCGAGAGTGTTTCCGATCTGCCCGGAATCGTTCTGCCCCCAACATTGCACCGTCCCGTCGCGAAGCAGAGCACACGTGTGATAGAGACCGCCGGTAATCGCCGCGGCATTCGTCATGCCGCTCACTGCGACCGGCGTACTTGACGACGTGCTCGTGCCGTCACCGAGCTGTCCACGGTCGTTGCGTCCCCAGCAACGAACTGTTGCGTCCGGCATCAACGCACAACTGTGATACCCGCCGCCCGCCAGGGCTGCGACGTTGCCGAGACCGGACACCACTTGTGGAGTGCCCGCATCGGTCGTGTTGCCATTTCCGAGTTGACCGTCCTGGTTCCTCCCCCAACAGCGCACGCTGCGATCGGAAAGCACGACGCAGTTGTGGTATCCGCCCGACGCAAGCGCGACGGCCGAACTGACGTCCTGCACTGTCTTTGGGACGGGTGAACCGCCGCCGACGGTGCCATCTCCCAGCTGGCCGACGAAATTGGTGCCCCAGCAACTCAGCGTGCCGTTCGCCAGGAGCGCGCAGGAATGCTCGATGCCGGCGCCTACGCCTGTGGCGGTCGTCAAACCACTCGCCTGGACGAGAGTTGAAGAATCGTTGAACGAGTTGTTCCCGAGCTGCCCGAAGTTATTCTTGCCGGCACAGCGAACAGTTTGGTCAGCGAACAACATGCAGGTGTGCCATCCACCACCGCCGACTGCGTTCGGCACAGCCATTCCGTTGGCGGTGAACTGTTGTGTCTGTCCGACAAGGACGGAGGGATTCGCAGGCGTCACGGACTGGCTCTGGGCCTGACCGCCAGCGGTCGCAGAGGCGAGGACCAGCGCAATGAGCGCCAACACAGACACCTTCCGGGTTCGACTGACGAATTGCATTGATGCCTCTTTCCGTTCAAGCAGTTGCACTGAATCCGTGAGAACTCACGGGGCGGCTGTGCTGGTAGATTCAGGTCCGGCGATTAGACGACCGACGGTGTTAGTGCGAAGGTGAAACGCCCGCTGCAGGGTGCGCGGACATCTGAGGATGCGCGAGCATCTCCATGTAGAGCCCGAGGTAGCGTCGCACCATGTGGGAAACGTCGTACTCTTCAACCGCACGTGCGAACGCGCGTTCGGCCAACGCGCGCGCAAGAGTGGCGTCGGTGAGCAGGCGATCGATTTCGGTCGCCAGAGCCGTTGGGTCGCCGGCCGGCACGAGCAGCCCGGCTCTGCCCTGCTCGAGCGCGAGGGGAATCTCGCCCACGGCGCTCGCGATGATTGGGCGATTCGCGAACATCGCCTCGAGTAGAGCCATCGGGAGTCCTTCGGACAACGACGGGAGCACGACGAGATCTGCAGCCGCAAGCAGTGCGGACACGTCAGATCGCAGGCCGAGCAGATGAACACGACCTCCGACACCAAGTTCATCCGCCTGATTCGCGAGCGGCTCGGCGAGGGATCCGCGTCCACCAATAGCGACATGCAGCGTCGGGTGACGGGTCGAGAGGAGCGCGAGCGCGTCAATCAAATGGCGATGCCCTTTGACTGGATAGAGATTGCCTACGGCCACCACGAGACGATCCTGCGGAGAAAGCCGCAATTCGTCTCGAAGGGTTGACAGCTGGCCGCCCGGTTCATGCCGAACTCCGTTCGGGATGACGCCAATCTGCGATCGACGCAGCGCGAGCGCGTGGCTCATGTGGTCGGCAAGTGGGTTCGACACGGCAACCGTGCGGCGGCTGGTCGCGACCGCCATGCGCATCGCGAGACGCCGGCGAAGCCGACCCGCATAGTAGGCGCTGCCGTGCATCGTGATGATGTGAGGGACGCCGGCAAGCCACGATGCCCAGCTGCCGTAAACGGCCATGGAGAACTCGTGACTGTGTGCGACGTTTGCTCGGTGGACGCGCAAAGCGTTTGCCACGGCGCGCGCACACGCCGGCGAAAACGGACGATCGATCGTGAAGTATTCGATGGCAATCCCTGAACCCTGGAGCTGATATTCGAGCCAGCCTTCGCCGTGCCTGGGCAGAAACACGACGTTCGACAGGCCCTGGGCCTGCAGTGTCGACGCGAGGTGGACCACGACGCGTTCGGCGCCTCCTGGACCGTCCGACTCGATCAGATGGGCAATTCTCACGGGAGTCTGGCCGTTGGTGAATCTCGATCGATCAATGCGCGCGGTTGAAGCCGCACGCCCAGGCCTCGAACGCGTCAGCAGAAATTCGCGCGGGCACGTTGACGCGCCGAAGGGACCACAGGTCCGCCCGAGTGCGATTCAGGCCCGTATCGAGTGTCAGCGCCGCCCGATAGCCGGCTTCGCGTGCCCGCTCGCGAACGCGGGCATCCCAGATCCCATAAGGGTAAGCAAGAAAATCTGGATGGCGTCCGATCGCTTGCCCGATAGTTTCCCTGCTGGATACCAGTTCGCGCTCGAGGTCCGCATCACTCAATGACGGCAAGGTACGATGAGTTGCGGAGTGCGCACCAATGTCAAGAATCTCCGACATCGATGTGCGAATGGTTTGCCAATCTGCCGGCAGGTGCGATGGCGGCAATGCGACGTCCGCGCTGATTGGATGCCTGGCGAGGATGGCCGCACCCTCCCCGCACAGTTCGCTCAACCACCGTCGCCGGCGATCGGGAGTGATCGTGTCCACAACCGCGCGGTGATCCCACCAGAATCCCGCTGGAGATCCGACCGCTTCGGCCACCACGAATACCGTCGCCGGAACCACACACCGCCGGAGGATTGGGACGGCGTTCTCGAAAACCCCCCGATATCCATCGTCAAACGTGATGGCCGCAAGCGAGCGCAAGGACGCCCCACTCTCGAGGCGCTCCACCAGAGTTCTCAAACTGACGATGGTGTAGTGACGCCGGAGCCACTGGATTTGCCTTTCGAAGGTGTCCACTCTGACGTGCAGCCCCGGATCGCCGGCTTGATCCTGGCGGGCCGGAATCACGTTGTGGTAACAGAGAATCAGCGCCTCATCGATCAGGCGGCGACGAAGCGCCGGGACGCCGAGTGCGCGCAAGCCGCCGTAATAGAGCGGCGCGCCAAAATACGCGCGGGCGTTCGGCCGGAACACCGAAAGATTCATGCCGCCTTGTCCATCGCCACAGCCAGCGCGGCGAGCGTGTAGAGCATTTCTGAAAAGGCGAGCGAGAGGAAGCAGGCACCGACGACAAAGCCAAGGAGCGACGCCGTGAGCGCCTGCGTCAACGGCCGGCCGTTGAATCCGGTTGAATCGGCCTCCCCATTTGCGCGGCCCGCATGGCGAAGCGCGCGGAACGCGGCGATGATGAAGCCAGCAAAGATCACGAGCCCCGGTACACCGAGTTCCGCGCCGACCTGGATGTAGGTGTTGTGCGCCGCGTTCCAGCGGACCCCGACGCCAAACTGCTGACGCTCGGCAAACGGTGAGAGCAGCCCCTCGGCTGCCTGAAAGTTGCCCGGTCCGACGCCGAACACCGGGTCACGAAACATGTACCCGATGCCTCGCCGCCAGATCTGCATTCGCCCGCTCTCGTCGGTCCGGTTGTAATCGGCGTCCGACAGGATCGTGCTCATCTGCTTCCAATACTGATCGCTAGCCGCTGCCAGAACGACCACGGTGACCAGTGCGGCGGCAGCGAGACGCCAGCGAAGGGCGATACTGCTGAACCGCCACACCACGAAAATGGCGACTGCCATCAACGCCACGAATCCCCCACGCGATCCCGAGCGTACGAACGCCAGCGTGAGCACGCCGAGCGCCCCGGCGGCAAACACCCGAGTCGTAAGCGTGCGCGCCGCATGCACGAAATAGATCCCAAGAGGTATTGCGGTTGCCGCAAACGTGGCAAAGTCATTCGCGTCGTAGTAATAGAGCCGCCCCAGGCGCCATGCCCCTCCACTACCAACCTCGAACCGCGTGACGACGACACCGGCGTAAACCGCAGCGCCAACGAAATACGCCATGGTCAATCGCTCCACATCAAGCGCGCCTCGCACACTGCCGGCGATGATGAGATACATCACGAACGTCTTGATGAAGTTGTCGAACACCAGTTCGAAACTTCTTCCCGGGAGCAACGCTCCAGAGACCGACAAGAGACACCACAGCACGAGAGCAAGAAGCCACTTCGTTGTCGGCACGAACAGGTACTTGGTCCGCCGTTGCTCGGATCGATCGACCAGGAAGAAGAGAATGGCCAGGAGGCCAGTCAACGTGGCCGGACGAAAGCCCTCGAGAACCGGGAAGAGCTGATGCACGCGGCCCACCGCGGTCAGGATGTACGCGCTCACGCAGACGAGCAGCGGATCGATCCGGGCATCGACCGCCACCCCCCTCGGTGGCGAGAAGTCGCCGGCAATCCGCCACGACTCGGCGGGCGATCTAAGCGTGGTCGAACCGAGGTTCGGCATGACAGATCACGGCGGATTCGGACGCGCCGGCGGGAGCGCGGCGCAAAACACCGAGATACCGATCGATCAATCCCTCGCCAACGATGTCCCAGCTGTAGAGCCGCTCGACCGTCCTTCTCCCGGACATTCCCAGACGACGCGCGAGAGCAGGGTCGTTCAACACGCTGCATACCGCGGCCGCGAAATCTCTCGGGGCGTCGCGGATGAGGACGTTGTCGCCATCGACTGCCGCCAGCCCTTCACAACCAATCGACGTGCTGACCACGGGCTTTCCCATGGCCCACGCGTTGAGAATCTTCAATCGTGTCCCTCCTCCGACGCGGAGCGGCACGATGTGGCAGGCGGCCTGCTGCATGAAGCCCCGAGGATCCTCGACATAGCCGGTCAGTTCGACTCCGAACCGTTGTCGGTATTGCTCCTGCTGTTCGGCCGAGGAGCGCCCTATCCATCGTGTCAGCACAGGTCGTTGTGAGTTCAAGTGCGGAAGAATGTCCTCGCAGAAGAAGGTCAGCGCGTCGAGATTTGGAAAAGGGTTCGTGCCACCGACGTAGGCGATTCGGTTCAGGCGTGCGGCCGACGCGTCCGGGAAAAACTCACTGGTATCCACTCCGTTCGGGATCACAGCAATCCGGGCGGCAGGCACCAGACTTCGCAACCGTGCGCCGTCGTGTTCGGACACGGTGACGTTCAAAGCCACGCGTCCGCACCACTGGCGTTCGACCTTCTCCATCAACCGCGACTGAACTCGGAGATATCTCTTCCGCCACCAAGACGCTTCGACGGCGGCTCGTCGCCGGAGTAGCGCCGACTCCACGTCGTGGTGGACGCAGACAACTGGGATTCCGGCGCAAGACGGCAGGTACGACGCGAGATCCAGGCTGTCGACATGGACGAGATCGAATTCTCCCGAGCGCACCAGACTGGCGAGCCGCGCACGCAGTTCGGCAGAGTCGTAGAGAAACGTCGTATACACTCGCGCCGTCGCCATGCTCCGCACGTGATCCCACACGAAACGCAGGCGACTGTGTTTTTGCGGGATCGCGAAGACCTCGACGTCCGCGAATCTGCCCAACCCTTCGGGGCCGGTCGCGCGGGTCCAGTCCGCGGCAGCACCGGATGTCGCGGAACGTTCAAAACAGAGCGCCGTGACGTCGAATGCACGAGCGAGCAACCGGAGGACGTGAAAGGTCCTGATCCAGACGCCGCCGTCTGGCGGATACGGCAAGGTCTGGCACAGAAAGAGGAGACGAGGCCTTCTCAGACTTGCCACCGTGTTCTCCACGCCTGGAACATGAGGACTGCCCACAACGCGGCCCCGACTGGCGCTCGTCCTGTCTGGAGGTCTGCCCAGGTGGAGGCGACCGCCTGAGCGTCGAGCAGGCCGCCAGCGCGTACGGCATCCGGCGCGAGCAACTCCGCGCCCCATCGCCGAAGCGGCCCGCGCAGCCATCGATCGACCGGGACTGAAAAGCCCATCTTGGGCCGTTCAATCAGCTCGCGTGGCACGCGGCGGTACAGCAGTTGACGAAGGATCCACTTGCCGACGCGGCCACGCAGCTTCAGCGTGCTGGGCAGCCGCCACGAGAATTCGACCACCCGATGATCGAGCAGTGGCGCGCGGACCTCGAGGCTGACCGCCATGCTGGCGCGGTCGACCTTCGCGAGCAGATCATCGGGCAGATACGCCATCTGATCGGCCAACATCATCCGGTCGAGCAGATCGGCCGGCTCGGTGCCGTTCAGAATGCGCTCGTTGTGATCCGGATCCGCGGCCACACCCACGACCAGATCCGACGGCTGTTGCCACGCGGAGACCAGCGACCGATACATGCCGCCGACCGACGCAGCAGCCATGATGTTCTTCAACTTGTTGACCCGCTCGCCAACTCGCGTTGCCGGGATACCCGGCATCGCCGTGGTCACGGCAGCGAGACGATCCCAGGTGGTCGCGCCGACGCTGCCGATTCCCGCAGCAACGGCGCGCCGGACAGGCTTCGGCACTCTGGAGACGCGCGGCAGGACGCGCGTGCCGTAGACGTAGCGGTTGTACCCGCCAAACAACTCGTCCCCGCCATCTCCACAGAGCGCAACCGTGACCTCCCGGCGAGCCAGCTGCGAGACCAGCAGCGTCGGCAACTGCGAAGGGTCGGCGAGCGGTTCGTCGAAGACCTCAGGGAGACGGGGGATGAGTGACTGGGCGTCCTTGCCCGTGAGCAACAACGTCGTGTGATCCGTACCGAGGTGCTGGGCGACTCGCGACGCATGACGCGTCTCGTCGAACTCTCCCTCGGCAAATCCGATGGTGTAGGTCTTGACCGGCCGGGCGCCTGCCTCCTGCATCAGCGCGACGATGGTGGACGAATCGACGCCGCCGGAGAGCAGCGCGCCGAGGGGGACGTCCGAGCACATGCGGCGCTGAACGGTGTCACGCAGGAGCGCATCGAGCTGGTCGATCGCATCGCAATCCGGGCCCTTGACAGGGTCGGCGAGGCCGCGGCGGGCAACCTCGGCGAGCGACCAGTATGGCTCCGTGTCAGGTAACGGCAAGCGGGCATCGGAAATCGTGAGAATGTGTCCGGCGGGAACTTTGATTGTGTGCGTGAAGATGCTCTTTGGCGCAGGAACGTACAGATAACGGAGGTACGAGGCAAGTGCCGCGTGATCAATCGATCGATCGAACGAAGGCCCGGCGAAGAGGGTCTTGAGCTCGGACCCAAAGGTGATGAGTCCGGGTTCCCGATACACGTAGAGGGGCTTCTTGCCCATCCGGTCCCGGATCAGCAGCAGCGTTCGTTCGTCGGCATCCCAAACCGCGATTGCGAACATTCCGAGAAAACGTCCTACCGCTGCGCGCACACCCCACTTCTCGAACGCGGCGAGCATCACCTCCGTGTCCGAGTGTCCGCGAAAACTGTAGCCGTCGGGTTCCAGCTCACGGCGCAGGTCTTTGAAGTTATAGATTTCGCCGTTGAATACGGCCACGAACCGCCCGGACGGCGACGTCATCGGTTGATGTCCGTGCGGAGACAGATCGATGATTGCGAGCCGCCGAAAGCCAAGCGCCACTCCGGCAAACGCGTCAGTCCACACCCCGCGATCGTCCGGTCCGCGATGCGTGATCGGCTGAATCATTCGCCCGGCATGTTCGACGAGCTCGTCGCTGGAGAACCCCGCCGTGCTGAACAGGCCGGCAAAGCCACACATGGTTCAGGAGACTTTCTGTCTGAACTCGAACGGTTGCTCGACGTCGATGGACGAGGTCGGCACCTGGAGTGGGGCAGGCATCGGCCGCCGCAACACCGCAGATGCGACCGCATCGGCAATCAGACGCGCGCCCAGCGGCGTAGCGTGGAAGAAGTCGTAGTAGGTCTTCGAGCTTGGCTCGAGTATCGGCATGAGGTCGAGCTGCTCCACGCCGGATTCCTCAGCAATGCGGGCAGCTCTCGCGTCGAGAACTTTCATCAACGACGACAGCACATCGAGCGAATAGAAGGTGGTGACCTCCTCACGCCAGGCCTGACCGACGCCGCCGTGCCACATCAGCGCCGCTTCCTCGGGGGTACAGTGCTTGTCGAACCAGGGCTGTCTGACGACGAGGACACGATCCGCGTGGGCTTTGGCGCGTTGAATGGCGCGCCGCAGGTGATAGTCGAAGTGGCCAAGCATCGGTGACGGATTGGGCGTCACCGTCCGAAGCTCTTTGGCACGGGCGAACATCGCGCGTGCCCGACCGATCCATTTGCACGTCCCATCGTGCGTCTGGATCGGCCGCAGCCACCGCTGCCGGAGCCGTCGCAGCAGCTCGAGAAGCGCCAGTCCGTTCAGCGACCAACCGAATGACATCTCGGGATGGCAACGGAACACGTCGGAGGTGCGTACCGGAGGTGGAGCCAAAGGTGGTGCACCAAGCTCGAGCCAGCGCAGGACGTCGCTGGCGCCAACGAGAATGATGATGGTGTGCAGCCGCGGATAGCGATAGAGGACGCGCTCGAGGATCAGGTCGAGTGCTTCGGATCCCACTCCCGAGCGCGCGATGCTGCCGACATGCACCCGCGTTGCCCCGAGGGCCGCCGCATTCGCCGGTTGTTCGAGGATGCGTTGCAACGCACCCGGCCATGTCGTGTCCTGATCCAGAAGATAGCCTTCCGGCTGGCTGCCGCCAGCCACGAGGATTCGACAGAGCCCGCGGATCGACCGTGGAACCTCAGGTCCGCGTTCACCCGCCGCATTGACATCGAATCGAATCGCCGGTTCGAGTTGAGGGAACACCTCTGGATCCGGCCGCAGGCGAATGCGCAGCCCCGGGGGGAGCACGTAGTAGGCGCCGTAGCGATAAATCCATAAACGCGCCACACACTCGACCAGCAGGACAAGGCCACAGAGTCCAAGCGTCCAGAGCAGAACATTCACAGCTGTTAACTCCGAGCTACGCGCAAAATAGATCGCGGGCGGATTTGGTCAGGGCGACTGCCGCATCGCGGCTGGCGCGTCGCGCGCGAGCGAACTGAACCGCGGTGCCGTCTGAAAAAACGTCGGCGTCGAGCGAGGCGCGCTCGCTGACCGGCCAGTTGTACTTGACTCGTTCGGCGCCCTTCAGAAAATCAAACTCAGTCGCTCCTTCGAGCGTCGCCTGTTCGATGGCGGCAGCGAGCGTGATCTGGCCGAGGTGGATGCGTCCGGCCCACTCGGCGTCGTAGCCGGCGAGGTAATACCCCCACCACTTGCCGCACGTGACGCCATAAAAGACCGCAATGATGCGGTCGTCGGCCGTCAGCTGAATCATTCGGAGGTGTCCGCGATGCAGCAGCAGCGGCAGGATGTGCTGGTGATGACGAACCATACGTGGTTCGTCGAGCACCGAAGTCTCGCCCCGGCTGGTTCGTCTCGCGTGGAGGAGCCGTGCGAGGGTGGCAAACGCTTCCGAGATGCCGTCCAGATCGTCAAGAACCTCGATCCGCAAGCGGCATCGCCGTTCGAGGCGGCGCCTGTGCTTGTCTACTGAGCGCAGGCGCGCGGTGGAAGGGGCCTCGTCCAGATCCGCCGGCTCACTCGATCCGAGCGGCAGGTAAGGGTGGGTGTAGACCTCTCTTGGCTGTAGAACCAGTCGCAGCGTTCGTTCGGCTGCGGCGCGATGAATGGCTCCCCACAACGGCGAGCTGGCGGGGACGTCGCGAAGCTCGAGCAGGAATCGGCGCGGCCCGAAGGTTTCGGCGAGCCACAGCAAGAAGGTGTCGGCCGCGGTGGCTTCGAACCCTCTCGCGGCCAGCAGATCCACCCGATCCGATCCCATGCCCCCGCCAAGCAACGCGACCCTGACGTGCGATCGGGTTGGCCGAATCGCAATTGGAGCGATCGCGCGAAGCGTCCGTCCTTCTCGCAGGAGCACCAGCGCCGGTTCAGTCGCCGGCGGTGGCTGGAGGAAGAACCCGGAGAGCCAGGGTTTTGAGACGAACACGCCAACTTCCGGCCGCTGCGACACCAGACTTGCCAACGCGGCGTCGTCCTGCGGGTTCAGTTCGAGATCGGACTGGACGTCCACCGTCAGCGGCCCGATCGATGCGGATCCCGGTCCGTATTCCTTGAACGCGTCGAACGATGACACCAGCTGGCTCATGCTCGACTCCAGACTCGGAACCGATCCAGGTGCATTCTGATGTCAACGTAGGGATCGTTCCGGTAGACGAAGAACACCCACAACAATCCGAACAGCACGATCATGGCCGACCCTGCGGCAATCAGACCGGCGATGGTGTGAACGTCCAGGCCCACCTTGAACCAGAGGAGCAGGGCGGCCACCGGCATCGCGCCAAGCGCCGCGCGAGGTACGACGTAGTTCAGATAACTGGACACCGTCACGTTCAATTGCCTGCACGCCAGCACGAGCACGACGAAGGCGAACAGCACGTTCGGGATGGCCGTTCCCAGCGCGACCCCGACGAGGCCAAGCGGGCGGGCGAGCGCGAAGCTGAGGCCGAGATTCATCAGCCCTGTTGCGAGGAACACGAACGTCGGTGTCCGCGGGTTGCCAAGGCCCATCAAGATCGGCAATGCCACGCCGCGCACCGGGAGAAACAGCAGACTCGATGCCATGATGATCTGGAGGACCTGGCCGGACGGACGTTCGAAGGATGGGTCGATCCACCATGCGATGAAGCGCGGACCGAGCACGATCAGGAACAACCCGGCCATCATGCTGACCGACAAGGCGACCTTCGACCATTTCAGAAAGATCTCGCGCAACTCATCCCAGTTGCCTTCCGTGCCCAGCTTCGTGGCCATTGGCGCGACCACGGCGGCGATCGCGATGACCAAATCCATCAGATAGACGACGAGGCTGTTGGCCACCGTGTAGAACGGAATGAGCCCGACGCCAAGTGCAGCGCCAATCACGAGCGCGTCGGTTTCAAACGTCAACCTGACGCCGGCGTTCAACAGCAGCGCGTAGATGCTGAAAGAGAAAATTCGCCGCACCATGGCCCAATCGAAATCGGACAAGTGGATCCGAATGTTGGTATACCGGCGACGGATCAAGAGCCACGAAACGACCACGTCGAAGGCGAGGCAGACCATCTGCACCAGCGCGAGGACGATCAGCGACGCCTCCAGCATGAGCAGGGCAATCGTCAGGCTGAGACGAAGCAAAACGCCGCTGATGCGCACGAGATTGCGCATCACGAAGTCGTGGTGCGCAAACATGATGCCTTCGGGAAGAAATCCGATGAACGCCGCCGCAGACTGCACGACCATGATCAGGAGTGCTACCCACGCGTCGCGCTGAAGGCCGGCGGGGATGTCGTAGGCCGCGAGAAACAATCCCGTCAGCAGCGTACCGAGCACGACCGCCGCCGCACTCATCATGAGATAGAGGCCCGCACAGCTGCCGATCGCGCTGTTGATCTGCCGCACGTCGCGCTCGGCGATATGCTGCGCGAGGTAGCGGACGCAGGCCATCGGAACACCGAGGGCGAGCAAACTGATGTAGCCGGTGAGCGCCGTGATGAGCGTCCAGACGCCGTACCCTTCACGGCCGAGCGCATGAATAATGAAGGGAGTCAGCGCATAGGTGGCCCCTGCAGCCACGATCGTAAGAATCCAGTTGCTCCCGACGTTGCGCAGCACAGTACGGCCTTTCGGAGGATCGAACGCTAGGCAGCCAGAACGCTGCGTCCCAGTGCGACCTCGAACCCAAACTGAAGTGGCGAGTCGTACCTCGGCGTAATCGGGACCCGCTGGATGTAGAAGGGATCCGTGCCCGGAGCGATCAGTCCTCCAAAGCACGAACAGCAGCATCGAAAACCAGCGCCTCGCACGAGGCGGCGATTGGAATCGGCGAGATTGACGGGCCTGCCGTAGGGATAGGCGAACAGCTCGACGGGTGCCCCCAGCTGTCGCTCGAGCTCGTGCCGACCGCCGACGATTTCCTCGCTCGCTTCAAAATCCACGACGGCGCCGAGATCGGCATGCGTGCGCGTGTGCGCGCCGATATCAAAACCGCGGCGATGAAGCGAGCGCACTTGTTCCCACGTCATCCACGGATGTCGTACACCCGCCTCGGCATCCCACCACGGCACGATGTCGGTGCCAATCCACTGCGACACGACAAAGAAGGTCGCGGGCAGGTGGTAGCGCTCCAGCACCGGCGCCGCATTCTCGAAGTTGTCCAGGTATCCATCGTCGAATGTGATGGCCAGCTCACGATTTGGCGTTTCACCGCGCTCGAGCTGGGCCACGAGATCGCCGAGCGCAACCACACGAAAATGCCGCGCGAAGAAGCGGCAGTACTGTTCGAACGCCCGGACACTGATTGTCAGCGGCTCGGAACTGTCTGTGTTCTGTACCCGGTGGAACGTCACGACGACGGCCGTGTTCCGGAGCAGCAGTGCCCCCAGACGCGACGAGAAGATCGTGCGGCCGAGCAGCCGTTTGATCGGCGCTTTCATCGTGGCACTGAAATGCCCGTCAGGGCGCCAACGATCGGACCGAGGGCTTGTGAGATGTGTTCGAAGCACAGGTGAAATCGGGGGTCGTCCCCATCGACCGGATCGCGGATTTCGAGCGGAGCATCCGCGGCCAGACAGGTAAGGAGAAAGGTCTTTCCCCGGCTCACTGGAAAGCGCTCGTGCATCAGCAGCAGTTGGCCAATCTCCATCACGAAGATGACGTCGGCTTCGTCCACAGCATCCCTCGTCAGCGGAGATGCGGCATGCGCGCTCAAATCGATGTCTCGCTCGCCGGCCATCCGCAGAGCTGTCGGGTGAGGCGGATTGCCGGAGACCGCCGAGAGGCCCCCGGAGACGACGGAAATACGAGCACGTTGACTCAACGAGCGACGCAGCATGTGCGCCGCATACGGGCTTCTGATGATGTTTCCCTGACATACGATGAGCACCTGCTTTGCTGACCGAAGTGCACTGACGAGAGGTTCGGGGTGCCGGCGAAGGCGGCTCATCCTGCGCCGCTCGGTGGCGGCGGCGATGGCCCGTCGAAACTTCCGGATCGCGATACCGAAGGGAACCTGAATCAAAGCCCATGCGAGGTCGACCGTGCTGAGATCCGCCGGGCTTTGAGCTCGGCACGGTTCCAACGGGTCATCTCCAGCTACGTGGCGGTACGTCTGGTAGACAGCCGCTGCATTGGCGTGGTGCGAGAATGTCTGCTCGACGGTTTGTCTTGCGGCGGCCGCGAGGCTCAACGCGCGTTTGCGATCCCGCGCGAGTTCGACGCATGCGCCTGCGATGCCGGCATCGTCTCCGGGTTGAACGAGCACACCGTTGATTTGATGCTTCACCACTTCAGGCATTCCTCCCACGGCGGTTACGATTACTGGCTTCTGCAGGGCCATCGCCTCGAGCAATGCCATAGGAATTCCCTCGTGCTTCGACGGCAGGACGACGATGTCCAGGGCGGCGATCACGTCGTAGACATCGTGGCGCGCACCGAGAAACCGGCATCTCGACGACACACCAACCTCCGCAGCCAGGGATTCCAGGTGCTGACGAAGCGGTCCGTCGCCAGCAATGAGGAATTGCGTATGAGGCAGTGCGTGCGCGATGCGACCTGCGGCGCGGAGAAACGTCTCGTGGCCCTTGACCGGTACCAGCCGGCCGACTGTGCCAATGACAGTCGCGCGCGCATCGATACCCAGTTCCGCTCGAACGTCTCGGGCCGGACAAGATGGCCGTACGCGGTCGAGATCAATTCCGTTGTGAATCGCAATGAGTGAACTGCTTCGATATCCGCGCAAGCTGAGCGTCGCACCCATTTCCTTCGAGACCGTGATGACGCGGTCGGCCGCCCAGCGGAGCGCCGCTCTGTCGAGCGTTTCGTAGAGCATCAGCTTGACGCGTGCCCACCCTGTCGTTGGTTCTGTCAATCCGTGGACGGTACGAACGAGGTGCGGCGTCCCAGAGAGCTTTACCGCCAGCGCGCTGATGACTGTGTCCTTGTAGCGATGGGTGTGAACGAGGCTGACGTTCCGCTCCTTGAGAAACCTGGTGACGAATCTCAGAATCGCCAAAGCGTTGTGACGATGCTCGTCCACAACGGCGACATCGATTCCAAGACCACGTAGCCTGGTGGCGAGCGGTCCATCGTTCATGAGCACGGCACTGATCGAGACATCCCGCCGCTGAACCAGGTTCGAGGCTAGTGTGGCCAATTGCGCTTCGGCACCAGCCCACAAGTCCGCAGACATGACGTGACAAACTCGTAGTGGCACGACTGGACTATCGGGAAGATTTCGAGCAGATGACGAGATGTTGGAACTCTGAAAGCCCGGTGTATCCCTTGACCTTATCCGTTGCCTTCGACGACGTTCTATCGGCGTCCCTTGCCTGCCGGTAATCCTCGATCCGTTCCAGCAGAATGTTGAATCCGCCTTTGCTCATGAATCGCTGCAGCGATGCGGACGTGAACGTGTACGGGTGCCCCTTGTCAATGCCCAGCGCCGCCAAAAGATTGTGGAGGACAGCTCCCCAGCGAGTATGGACGTTGACCGACAGGTACAGCCGCCCGTCGCGCGTCAGCACCCGTGCGATTTCCCGCAGGATACGCTCAGGCGAGTAGGTGTGATCGATGACGTTGTCGATGATGACGAGCGAACAGGATTGATTCTCGAACGGCAGGTATTCGCCGCTGCCTGTCAAATAGGTCACTCCAAGTTGACGCAAACGAGTCAGGCTGGGTTGCTGACGGTAGAACGACTCGAGCGGGTCGATCGCAAATCGCTCGCCCCAACCGAGAAAATTCACGATCCCTACCGGTCCGCTGCCGATTTCGAGAACGTTGCCGTCCGAAGGAAATGGCCCCGGAACTTGTACCAGCAGATTCTCGAGGCGCTCCGCCCGCCATTTGTACCAATCCAGCTCGCCGGTGGTGCCGTGTTCGATGTCGGTACTCAGACGCTGCCAGAACCCGCGTTCGTACTGCTGGGCCTGAAGCCAGCGCGTCCGCTTGATGCTCGGCGGTTCGGAGACTGCTGTCATGGTGGCTCCTAACGTTGGATCGGGCAGGATTCAGTGGCCGGAATGGTGTTTCCACTCCGGATTCGTTGAAGGCGCAGACGTATCGCCGAGCCCGCTGACGAGGAAAGTTGACGGACCGTCCCGGTCACCTCGTACAGGAACGGTCGGAGGTCGTCGCGGCGAATGATCTCGTAGCGAAGATCGCGAGCACGAAACTTCATGAACTCGCGACACGTTCCTAGCCTCGACGGAGCGTCCGGTGGGAGCCGCAACTCGCGATCGGATTTGAAGAGTCGCAGGAGCAAGTGATCGAGATCGCCAAGGAGCCACCGGCTCTTCACTCCAACCTTGTAGGGGCTGGTTTGCACCGGCTGCCGGCGCGCCAGCTCGCACGCGAGGAGCGGAAAGTTCACCCCGGCATCAATTGCCAATTGCAGTGACCCCCAGAAACGGCCGTTCACCTCCATGAGCACGAGTTCGCCGGTTCGGGAGTCCTCTTTGAACTCCACCATGGCCACACCGTGCCACTTCAGCGGACCGAAGAGTCGTTTGACGTTCTCCCTGACGACAGGATCGACCGCGATGCTCTCGCGCAGAACGCTGACACCGCCCGACGGCGGTTTCTCGCGCAATCGACGATGGGCGAACTCCACGACGAGTTCACCGCGATCGAAGAGGCCGAACATCCCGACCCCGGCACCGCCGATGCGCTCCTGAATCAGTGACGGATGGCGAGCCAGATACTCGGTGTTCCGGAACAGCCAGTCCAAGTCCTCGTCGGAATTGGCGTGATGAACCACCGTTGACATCCACCCGTCCACCGTCCGGATACGCGACCGAATCGGTTTGACGACAACTGGATATTCGATGCGTGGCAGAACCGCCTTGAGTTCGGCCAGGCCATCGACAAAAAGCGTGTGCGGGATCCGGATACCGCATCGTGCCGCCCGCACCAGCAGCTGCCGCTTGTTGGAGACCAGTTCGAATGCTTCGCACGGCGGAACCGCGAGCGCCGAAAAACGTCGATAGAGGTCCTGCCTCGACGCCACGGCATGGGTGGTGACATCGCTGACGGGCAGGACGACATCGGGCAACTCTCGCGCGAGAAACGTCGTCAAAAATCGTTCGAACGATTCCCGGTCGCGAGCGGGGGATGGGTAAACGACATGGCGCGAACAGAACCGCGACGACGAAGCGAGGCTGGTGGGCTCGGCGGACCCCACCGTGATGTTCGCGCCAGACTGACCCAGAGCGCGCACAATGGCCAGCGCCGGACGTTCGTTGCCATCCGTGACGAACACGGAGAGCGGCTTGGCACTCATGCGTGGATTCCTGCGCTGGGAAGATTGAGATGGGCCGCGCGGAGCAGCGTGGCCGCCACCCGTCCATCGAAGTGGCGTGGTCGCAGGATCGACCATGCCGCCAATCGTTCGGGGACGCGGCCGCGGCTCAGCGCGAGCGCAGCGCGGGCCGTGACAAGTCCGAACGAAACGGCGGTAATGGGAACCCAGACCATCCGACCGGTCCATCCATCTCGACGCAGCCGCTCGACGACCGATCCGCGAGTGAGTGCAGCGGGATCGAACAGGTTGACGACCGGTGGCGCCTCCTCGAAGTGGCTGGCGCACCATGCAATCGCGTCGGCGCATCGCTCGACGTCGCAAACAGCGATTGGCAATCCCGAGCGACCGAGTCCGAGGTGCCAGCGCCCGAACAACCGCCGGCCCATGAGTCCGGGCAATTCGGGATCGCTCCAGTCGATGAGCGCACCGGGCCTGACGATTCGCGTGCGAATACCAAGTCGCGGAGCTTCCTCTTCGACGAGCGCCTCCTGAAGCGTCTTCCCCCAGACGTAGGGACCGAATGGCCGTGGATTATCGACTCGGGGAGTTGACTCATCCTGCCGCTCCCACGGGGAGCTGGGCGGTCTGAGGACCGATAGGCTGCTGACGAGGACGAGCCGGGACACCCCAGCCTCGTACATCCCCCGCAACAGGTTTCGCGTGGCGTCGATCGTGTTCCGCTGGTGCGCCTCGAAGCCGCCCGATGTTTCCGCAGCCGCGTGGACGACGACCTCAGCGCCCTTCAGGGCCTCTGGTACCAGAGGTTCGCTCAGGTCGGCGGTCGTCCACTCCGCAGTGTCCGTTTCGTCCGGCGGCTTCGTTCGTCCGATGCCGCGCACTCGAGGAAGGGCTCGTGCGATCCTCGCGCCCAGAAACCCTCGGGCGCCGGTGACGGCAACAAGCGGACCCTGATTAATGCGAAGTCTGCCGTCTGCCGCGAACGCCCTCGCCCGCACACCGTCCTCGATCTCGCCGACGAGCCGTTCCAGAGTCCGCGTGACCTGCAACAAGTGCAGCGGTGACACCGGCGACGGTGAGCCTTCCCTCACGGCAGAATAAAAGGCGGAAATGAGCTGCGCGAGTCCGGGATAACTCGCGCCGGAAGTCAGCCGTCGCCCGACGCTCAGAGCCGTTCTCGAACAAAGCTGCATTCCTTCAACGATCGGATTGAGGACTTTTTCCAGCGCTTCAGTGCCGGCATTGCCGGCGCCGATGACGATGGAACGAACGAAATCGCACGTGCTGGATCCCGCCGTTCCGACGATCGTCAGTGACGAAGCGATGGGGCGTGCCCGCAAGCTGACCGATAGCCGGCCGACGATGGTTCCTGCCCGCAGAACCGCCTGAACGTCAGACTCGCTCGTAGAGGTCCATTCGAGGGTCACGGCGCAGGTTGGCGCGAAGTTCTCCAGCGCCGCGATCAGCGTGTAGAGAGGATGGGGCAGGATGTCGATGATTTGCGCAGCAAGCGCCTTCGCACCGACACGAGAGGGAGCCGTGGGCCTGAACGCAAAGTGACTGTCGATCTGGACGATGTCGCCGAGACGATTCGCCCGCTCGAGCAGCTGTTCGAACGCTGGATCGCGAAGCAGTTGATGCCCGGCGCAGACGAGGCGTTCGCGTTTCTCCGCAAGTTCGAGGAGCGCTAGCGCGTCAGATGTGGTCAACGCGAATGGTTTCTCCACATACACGTGAGCGCCGCGCTCGAGCGCCTCGTCTGCCGCCTCGAAGTGGGCGGTTGGTGGCGTACAGATGTGAATGACGTCTGGCTGCGCTTCGACGAAGAGCTCACGAACGGAGGCAAACGATTTGATGTCGGCCAACGCGGCAAACTCCGCCGCACGAGCAGCGACGCGGTCGTGCACCCCGACGATTCGGGCGCCCGGCTCGAGACGCTGAATCGCGGCCAGGTGATGGCGCGCCATCTGGCCCGCCCCGATGAATCCAATCCGCAGCGCGCGCGCCATGGGTACGAATGTCCTCACTGGATGAGATACCGTCGGATGCGAGGCCCGAGGTGCCGGGTCACGCAGAGCGGAAGGTGTCGCCACGAACTGACGAGGAGCGACCGTGTTCGGCTTTCGTCCGTCCCGCAATTGACTGTTGTCGATGTCGTGGCGATGGGAATCGTGTACCAGAACAGCGGCTCTTCCCGTGCTCCCCACTGCGCCTTGAATCGGTACGTTCCTGAATCGCGGCTCGAGCGGCCGAAATCGAATCTGCTGAAGCCCTCGACGCACGCCATTCTGATGGCTTCCCAATAGAGCAGCATGTTCGGACAGAGGGGGAAGTACTCCTTCGAGGAGGTCGCCCACGGCACAATCAGACGATCCTTGAATCTGAGCGCCACGAGCCCGCCTGCGGTCTGATTGCCCTTCTTCACGAGGAGAATGCGGGCCTGCGACCCAAACCGTTCGAACACCGCCGCGAGGAAGGCTGGCGCATGCACCGGCGAGCCAAGATCGCGCATGCGTTCCACGAAAGCGTCGTAGAAGGCCGAGAGCTTTTCGGCCCCGCCCAGTTCAATCGTCAGCCCCGACCGTTCCGCTTTGCGTACCTGATTGCGTACGGTCTTATCGAAGTGGCGCCACACGTGATCGGGATCGTTTTGAAGGTGAAGCGTCATGTTCACCTTGGTCTGGATCGGCGCGACCGGCAGGCTGAGGGGCTCAGAACATCGAAGCTCCACGAGCCGGGCGCCTATCCTTCGTGCCTCCGCTACCAGGTGATCCACAAGCACGCGCGCCAGCGCCAGCGAAGGGGCACACGGCCCGCCACTGTCGAGAAACGGCATCGAGGTGACGACGGTCCCAAAGAATGGCCTGCGCACGGCAAACGCCGGCAACACTCCCCAGCGCCCCTGGCCGTCGTGCGCGCTGAGATAGATCGGGTGGTGACCGTAGGCCTCCTGAATGAGCTGAAACCATTCCGGGGCATGCGCGAGGCTCGATTGCGTTGACTCGTGGACGACCCGCCGCCACGAGCCGCCGGCATCCGGCAGCGAACGAATCATTGAATGTGCTTTGGCAGGAGACTAGACCGCGGCGATCGACATGCGGTCGCCGAACGCATCGAACACGCTCACCCGGCAGACGCGCGCTTCGAGAAACTCACGAGCGGTGCCAAATCGGAAATCCGACAGCAGCCGCGACAGTTTGTCAGCTTCTCTCTCGAGGCCCACGTAGTGGCGGAAGCGGTGGTGCCAGGGCATCGGCGGACGCGGCTGATCCGGATCGAGCTCCCAAGGATGGAGGTAGAACATCACGGGCTGTTGCTCTGTCGCATTGACATAGGCGATAGCCCACCGGAACATGGCGTAAGGCAGCAACCTGAAGTATCCGCCGCCGCCGATCGGCAGATTGACTCCCCCGCAACGCAGGGTGCCAATCGGGAATTCGATGAGCGACAGCGGGCCGCTGCGCCAGATTTCGTACGGAAATCGCGGCGCGTCGGCCTGTCCGTAGCGGTCGTGATGAATCGGAAACAGGCTGGAGTCGTACTGAAACCCCTCTTCGGCCAGGATGTCATACGCCCACGCCTGATCTCTTCCGATCGAGAAATTCGGCGCGCGGTAGCCGACGACCGGCCCGCCAATGGTGTCTTCGATTTGTGCCTTGGCGCGGCGAATATCCGCACGAAATGCGCGCGGACTGAGCGCGTGCACATCGTCGTGGCCATCGCCATGGCACGCGATTTCGTGTCCGGCGTCCTGGAGGTCCCGGATCAGTCGGGGATGGGCCGCCGCGACCTGACCGAGCACGAATAACGTGGCGCGAGCCCGATGCTGCTGCAGGAGATCCACGAGCCGCCGCGTGCTCGATTCGACGCGGCTTTCGTAGGTGCCGCGCTGCCACGGTCCAGCGCCCTTCCGGAAGATCGCCGCGTGGTAGTACTCCTCGACATCAACCGTGAATACGTTCGTGATCATGGCTTCGTCCGCCGAAAAGAGCGTGGGCGTTACGGGACGTTGACTTGAGGAAGTGCCGGCGTTCGGTCCGAGGGGTTCCACACGACCATGCGCTCACCGCGAAGGTAACGCAACCAAGCGGTCAGCACGGCAGCGTTGGCCTGCAACAGAAAGGCAGGCAAGCGAAGAAACGACGCGCCGCTTTTCAAGCCCGCACAGGCCGTCGCATAGAAAGCGACCTGCGCGATCAAAAGCAGCACGTAAAACGGTGACCCGAGGAGCAACAGATTCGCGCCGAGGGCCGCGATCATTGCAAAGGGCACGACCCAGCGGCTCAACTTATGACTGGCCAGCTGCCACGCGAAGAGACCGTATCGAGCGGGGTTGAACATATGCGTGTGTGCCCCGAGCACGGTCAGTCCACGAACGACAGTACGGACTTTGCGTGAGAACTCGCCGCGCGAGTCAGTGATGTTACGGTAATAGCCAGCGCTCTCCGGGTCGAGAACGCCGCGATATCCCATTTGAACAGCCCGCAACAGCGTGCTGAAGTCGCTCTGCAGGTCGGACGGCCATTCGGAACAGAGTTCGCGGCGCGTGGCAAACAACGAACCACTCAAGCCGACGAGTGAATTGACACGCGTCTCGAGCATCCGCAGCCACATTTCGTATTTCACGTAGGCGCCTTCACCGCTGATTTCCCCGGCGGCATCGACGAACCGATCGGTGCTGCTGACGCAGCCAACGCTGGGGTCGGCGAAGTTCTCGACCAGACGGGAGACGCAGTCTGGCGCCAGGGCCGTCGCGACGTCGGAAAACACAAAGACGTCACCACGGGCCGCGGCAATCGCCAGAGCTTGCGCCGCCTCTTTTCCCTCCCGCCTTGGCGATCGGACCAGTCGTACGCGCGGAAAGTCGCGCCGTACGATGGCATCTGTTGCGTCACTGGAGCAATCTGACGCCACGATGATCTCGAGCTGCGACGCGGGATAGTCCTGCGCCAGCGCATTCTCGAGTTTTTCTGCAATTCGAGCTGCTTCGTTTCGAGCAGTAATGATGAAGGAGACGCTCGGGTGGATGGCGCGCCTGCGAACCTGGTGACATCGAACCCGCGACAAAACGAACAGTGTCGCTGGATATCCCAGGTACGAGTAGAAGATCAGGAACGCCGCACTCCAGAAGACGACTTCAGGCACGGGATCCTCCGACGTTGGCGCAGAGTTCCGCGATCGCCTGTTTGTCACGATCCGTTACCCACTGATGGATTGGAAGGGTCACGAGCTCGCTCGCAAGCCGGCAGGCGTTTGGATATTCATGACCGTTCATCAGCGGTCTGAGTTGAGGAAGTTCGCTGAGGGCCTGGGGATAGGCGACGCTCACCCCTAATCCTCTCTTCATTGAGGCAGAAAACAGTCGCCGTTTCTCAGCCGCGGCGGTTGTCAGGAACGGCAACCGAAGGTAGACGTGCGCATCGCCACTGGGGGGCGTGACGGCCATCCGCCGGCACAAATCGGCGGCCGCGTGGAGCCGTACGCGATTGGCCTGCTGCAGTCGCGCTCTCCACCTGCGCAAAAGGCCAGCCTTCGCCGCGGACATCTTCTTGATGGGAATATCAGTGGGAAAAACCGTTTCCCCCAGCCGCAGGAACGGAAGTGACGCCGGGATCCAATACAGCTGCGGCCGCACGAACGTCGTCAACAACGCAGCCCTGGCCAAATCCCCGATAACCTCGAGCGTAGACGGAGTCGGAGTCTGCTGCCGGTAGAGGTTCTCGATTCGGTCGGCAATCTTTCTTGATCTCGTCACGATGATTCCGCCCGATCCGCACGTGATGCTCTTTCCTCGACCGAGGCTGAAGATCCCCACATCCCCGAGGGTTCCAAGTTTGCTGCCCTGATATTCGATGCCCATCGCCTGCGCTGCGTCTTCGACGACGAACGTGTCGCGTCCTTCGCACAGCTTCCGAATGCCCGGGATGTCCGACGCTACGCCAAACAGATGGTGAGCGATGACGCAGAGCGTGTTGGAATCGATCGAGTCCGCGAGTAGTCCATGATCGAAATCGAATGTAGACGGTTGGACATCGCAGAGTCTTGGTCGAAGTCCAGCCTTCAAAACCGCGGCCGGTACTGAAAAGCAGGTGTAGGCCGGAATGATGACGTCGGAGCGGTTCGACAGCGACTTCAATGCGAGGAGTGTCAGCGTCAGCGCGGCACTTCCCGATGACAGCAGGAAGACGTCGCTGACTCCAAACGTCGCCCGCAGTTCCGCCTCGCGTGCCCGAATTGCCTGCCCTGGGAAGAAGGCACTCCAGACGCCGTGCCACAGATCCCACCAGCCGAGCGGCGCTGCCGCGGGCGGAACCGTGCGGCCGATTCTCATACCCGGTCCATTCCTCGCAGTTACCGCTTCACGGTGACGGCGACTATGGTGTGCGACGGCGTGCCCGTTCCAAAGGACGCGAGCCGCGATCCTGAATCGATATCGAATCGATGGACCGTCGAGGCTTCATAGTTGACCGCCCAGAAGGTACCGTCGCCAACCAGGCCGAGACCGGTCCACAGATTGGCTTCACCCGTCACCGCGTAGGTTCGAACAAGCTGCCCAGTGCTGTTCAACCGCGCGATGACCTCGTCACTTGCGACGAGAACACCGCCGTCTGGCAGGACGCGGACGTCATGCGCACCACGGCCCGGCAAGGGCAGCCCGGGCAGCGGCGCCGCATTGAAGTCGGTCAGTTGAACGTTCGCGCAGACATCGTAGCGCTTCACGTTGGGTCCGTAGGAGGTGTAGAACATCGTGCACAGGTCGGGCGCAAGATCGATCCAGAACGCGCCCTGCGTGTCGGGCGCGACAGGGAACGCCGCCTGGAGTTCACCGCCGACGAACTTCAGGATGGCGCCGCTGCATCCCGCTAATCCGACGTAGGCCGTGTCCGCGCTGTCGAAGACGATGCCATGCGGGCTGCAGTCGTAGCCACTGCCGTAGGTTCCCTGGCCGATGCCGACACTGTTGAATCGTTCGACAAGGTTGCCGCCGCGACACTCGTCGCCGAGGCACCAGCGCGACACGTAGAGACTGCCCATGGTGTCGAACGCCACCCCTTCACCGGTGCCCACCTCTCTGCTCACCAGCGTTCGATTCAACGTTCCGTCCGAAAGCCGCCACTGCACATCACCATTTTCGAAGGTGAGAAAGACGTCGCCCCGTCCAAATGCCACGGGCGAGGGGAGAGGCAGTTGGGCCTGCGCATCAAGAATCGGAGAAGGGGTCAAGGCAACGTAGAGCAAAGCGAGAAGACCGGCAGCCAGGGCAAAGCCGGGCCGCCGCGTGGTGCGGCTCATGAGCAGTTCCTCCCAATGTTGGTGATCTGGAGTTAAGCGGTGCGATAGCTGTAATAACCGCCGTAAGCGGCGAGCGGCCGATCGTCCGCGTTGAACACGGTCCCGATGACTTTGCTTGGATCCAGCAGGTTGAGGGCTTCGGACAGCGCTTTGCGCGGCGTCCGATGAGCAGTGACGAGCACGATGAATCCATCGACCCACTGTCCAATCAGCCGGCTGTCGGGAATTGGTAGTAACGGCGGCGTGTCGATGAGGATGTAATCAAAGTGGCGCCGAGCCTCCATCAGCCGGCCCTCGAGACGCGGAGAGTTCAGAAACTCGTAGGCACCGCTCTGGCAGGTGCCGGGCAGCAAGACTGATAAATTCAGTTCGTCGAACCGGCGGAGGGTTTGCGCCAGATCGAGGTCGGGATTCGATATCAAATCCACGAGGCCAGGGTTGCCGGACCAATCGATCCCAAGATACTTGCCCACCGACGGCCGGTGCAGGTCGCCATCGATCACGAGTACGCGCGTGTCGGGCGACTGGGCCAGCGAGCCGGCAAGGTTCAGCGTCGTGACACTCTTGCCGTCTCCCGGACCCGGGCTGGTGATCGCGATCATCTGCACCCCAGCATCCCGCCGCATCCGCTCCATCGTGTGACGCAGGCTTCGGTACTGGTCGGCTTCGAGCGACGTCGGCGCGACGAGGCTGACGAGCTGTTCGGCCGGCCGGGTCATTCTCGCCCCCGTGCGGTCATTCGCGCGATCTGCTCGTTGTCCGACCCCACGTAGTAGGCACCACCCACGATCAGCGTGAGACCGACGGCGACGCCGACAACCGTCACCGCGGTTCGAACCCAGCGCCCGCGAAGCTCGGAACGTGTGGGAATGCGTCGAATGACCGCGAGCGTAGGAACGGCCGCGAAGGCGCGCAACTCCTCAACAGTGTGGAAACTGGTGTCGAGCCTCTCTGCCGCAATCACCGCGACAAACGCAAGCGCAAGGGATCCGACCAATCCAATGGCAAGCAACCACGGTCGGTTTGGCGCCGATGGCGCCTGGGCTGGCAGAGCTGGATCCAGAATTCGAAATTGTTCGACGTTTTGCCCTTGTTCGAGGTTTTCCGCGACCTGAGCCTCTTCGTACTGCTTCAGGAACTTTTCGTACCGCTCCTTACTCGTCGTGTAGTCCTGCGACAACTGCTGCAGTTCCTGCTGCCGTTTTGGCGCGTTCTCCACACGAGTTTCATAGTCGCCAATCAGGCGTCGAAGGAGGGCCTCTTCGTCCTTGAGAGCTGCCAGTTCCTTCTGGGTCTGTTCGATGCCCTGTTGGGTCCGCCGGCGCGTGGCCTCCCCTGGCTGCGCCGCGGTGTGGCCGTTCGTGCCAACCTCGATGCCTTGTGCTTCAAGTCGAGCGATCTCCGCCTTCGTGCGAATGACATCCGGGTAGCGATCGCTGAAGGTCTGCTGCAATTCACCGAGCCGCTGTCTGAGCCTGGCAAGTTGACCCGCCGGACTTGCTGGATCGCTGGGCGCCGCGGCTGCCGGCGCCTCCGCGAGCTGTGCCTCGAGCCGCTCACGTCGCTCGATCGCGCGAAGTTGATACTCGCCGTTCTGACGCAACTGCGTATTCAAGCGATCGAGGGCGGCCAGATTCACCTCCAGCTGATCCGGCAGCTCGCCGGTGTGCAGCAGGCGGTACTCCGACTGCCGTCGTTGTTGGGCGTCGAGATACCTCTTGACCTCATCGAGTTGCGTCTTCAAGAACTCGGCGGTACGCACAGCCTGACGTTCGCGCGATCTGGTGTTTTCCTCGACATACGAGGCGACGAGCTTGTTGGCAACATCAGCAACAATCAACGGGTCCCGGCCGTTGTAGCTCACATTGAATGCAATGGTGGACGGCCGGCCGTTCATGTTCTCGACGCCGCTGACGCCGAACTCCACATCCTTACGCATGCGTTCGACGAGCGCTTCCATCGCAACCGCTCCACGCAGATCGGGATACAGATTCAACCGACGGATTACATCCGACAGCCGATCGCGACTCATCACTTGCTTGTGAATCGTTTGGATTCGCGTCTCGAGTTCAGTTGTGACCGACGGACGGACAAATGCTTCAGAGACTTGCCGCTCGACCAGAACCGTGGCCGTCGCCCGGTACAGATTCGGAAGCGACAGCGTCAGGCTGACGATGCCGGCAAACGCGGCAACAAAAACGATGAGCGCGAGCCATTTGCGGCGCAGCCACACGCCAACGGCGAGGTCGAGTCCAGGGCCAGGGTCCGATGGTGTCTGAGGTCGGGGCATTGCATACGTCCTCGCGCGACCGGGAGCCCCGCTTGAACGTGCCGCCGTGGTCGCCTGATCAAGCCGCATGAGTGTGATTGACAGTCGTCGCGAGAACAGCCGCAACGGGCAGCGGTTTCGACGCCGGTTCAGGCTCCGCTCGGCGTCCTTCGAGGTGGCCGCACAACATGACGCGGATCGTTTTGAAAATGATCCCGACGTCGAGCAGCGGCGAGGCGTACTTGACGTAATACAGGTCGTACTTCAACTTCTCGATTTCTTCCTCGAGGTTGTTGGCGTAGCGGTAGCGCACCTGCGCCCAGCCAGTGATGCCAGGTCGGACCATGGTTCGCAGCGTGTAGTAGGGCACCGGAGCGCCGGTCAGATCGTTCAGATTCCGGCTCACCAGCGTGAACAACTCGAAGTTGGACGTCGGGTGCGGGCGTGGCCCGACAAGGTTCATTTCGCCGCGCAGGACGTTGATGAACTGCGGCAGTTCGTCCAGCCGGAACGCGCGGAGCCAGCGGCCGAGCCGCGTGACGCGATCTCGGTTGTCACACTCCCATTCCGATCGGCACTGTGACACCGGCCGCATCGTCCTGAACTTGAGCAGCTTGAAAGGCCGCCCGTGCATACCGATCCGTTCCTGCACGAATAGAACGGGTCCCGACGATTCCAACTTGACGACAAGGGCGATCAAAGCCATCAGCGGCCAAAGCAGTGCGAGTCCGAGAGACGCAACGGCAAGGCTGACGACTCGTGAGAGGCTCTGCTGCGCCCGTGTAGGACCAAACCGCCCCGCGAAGACGAGGCTGGTGGGGGCGAGCGTTTCGATCGGCAGACGGCCAGTCAGGCGTTCGCAGAACTCTGCGGCGTCTTCGACGACGATGCCCCGAGCCACGCACGATTCCACGAGCGCCCGCACTGGTGTCCGGCGGCGTCGCTCTCCAAGCGCGACAAGTACGCGATCGGGATGCACTTCCTCAACAATTTCAGCCAGGCGTGACATCGGTCCCAGGATTGGCGAGCGGATTGGGCGGGTCGGCGCGACCGGCAGATCATCGACGATTCCCACGACGATGTAGCGGCCGCCCCACCGGCTCTCTGTTTCCGCGATGATCTGTTCGGCGAGGGACATGCCGATTACAAGGACACGCTCCTTCAACCACCGCTGGGATCTGCGCACGACTATGCTCCTAGGGGACGACGATGACGTCGCCAGGCCTGACGCAGACGTTCGGCTGCGCCCCGTCTGGCGTGCCGTTCTTGGCCGGGTTCTTCGTGGTGAGCCTGTCGTAAGCGAACGGAATCTGGCGAGACGTGCCTTGTTCCTGGCGGAGCACCACGATCTTGCCGCGTTCCGCGTAGTCGTTGAACCCGCCGGCCATGGCAATCACATCGACGACGGTTGCGCGATCTTTCAACTCGTATCGGCCAGGTGTACGCACTTGACCGATCACGGTGACTTTGAAGCTGTGGATCTCCCGAACCAGCACTGACACGGCCGGTTCGGGCATATAGGTGACGAGAGCCTTCATCAGCACGTCGCGAAGCTGCATCGGCGTGTAGCCCGCAGCCTGAACGTCGTTGAGGAGCGGAAGGGAAATCTTGCCATCCGGCCTGACCGGCACCGTGCGAGTCATCTCGGTATTGCCCCAGACCGCGAGTTCCAGTACGTCCTCAGGTCCAATCACGTAGGAGCCAGGGCAGCCCTCCATCTGGACGGCTGGTGCGTCCTGTGCGACGCCAGGGAGCACCGCACCATACGCCGTGACGGCGACAACGATCAGTAGAACTCGCGTCCGCCTCGCCATGGGTTACTCCTCGCGAGCAGTCGGTCCTGTCACAAATCGGATCGAGATGCCGCTGCGATCGATCCTGTCACCGGCCATCACGGGAACCAGGTGGCCGACCTGCCGGCTGGCATCCACGGCAACGTCAAGGGACAGCATGCGCGTGATCGAGCGTTCGACCCCGATGCGCACGGTGTAGACGTCTGCGGCGCGATCGTTCAGGGCGTTGCGGAAGTACGCCGGAGCAACATGCATCTGGAGAGACCGCCCGATCCTCCAAACCGCTCCTGCCGCCACATGCTGAACGTCGGCTGTCCCGACCACGCCGATGACGGTGTTCTGCGTCCGGCCGTACCCGAGCGACCAATCAACGGCCCGAAAGTGCGCCTCGACCGACGTGTTCAGCTCCGGCCGAATCTCGCCATTCGTGACGCGTGGGCCGCCATCCAATCGGACGCTGATCTGCCGTGCCAGTGCGCGCGTCCAGCCGACACTCAGTGCGTGCGAATCGACTGGCGAACCGTCGAGCCCATTCGAGGCAAAGCTGAACCCACGGAAGCGGTACGAAAATCTGATCGCCGCGCGCGACGACCTGCGGCGTTCGATGCCGAGGTGCGCCGTGTGGGTCTTCGACTCGAATTGGCTGGCGAGCCGATCTTGAGTGAACGTGTAACCTGCGGTCATCGAGGAAACCGCGCTCAGCTTTCGCGTCAGCTGCGAGTGCGCGCCGAACCGACTCGCACGTGCACGAGTAAAACTGAGGCTCGTGTCGGCGTTCAGCTCTCCAGGGGTCTGCGTGGTGAGATATTCCGCGCCCGTCATGAAGGAGAGCCGCGTCGTGGGGTCGTAACCCGCGGTCAGACTCGCCTGCTGACGGGCAAGCGCGTTGGTCAAATCTGTGTGCTCGGCAAACGCCTCTGCGTCAAGCGAGTAGTGTCCGGCGAGCCGCAGCCGCGTGGAACGGTAATCAGAATCGACAGTGGGGGTAAGTCGCGTGATGAAGTCCTCACGGACATTGGCGGGTGTCGAGAAGAGGTTGCTGTCGTGCATCTGAGTGAGGCTGAATGAGGGTCGAAACTGAAACGCGCTCTGGGCGTTTGCCGAGCTGACGAGAAAACACAGATGTGTGACTGCGACTCCAGACATGAATGATTTGCTCGCAGCCATCAAGTGCCACACGCGATTCAAACGCATGCCAGGAATTTGATTGGGAATCGGACCGTGCTCGGAGTGAGAGGCTCGACGGCGGTGTCGTCGACTTCAACGGCGACGCTGCGATGGAGGAGTTCAACGGAGAGCACCAGCAGGCGCCGGTTGCGGCGGCTTCGAACGAAGAGGCCCTCGAGACCGGCCAGTGGCCCCTCGGTAATCCTCGCGCGTTGTCCCTCGCGCAAGAAGGGATAGGGCTGCGATGCGAAATCGGAGGAAGCAAGCGTCTGGATCGCCGCGATTTCCTCGTCGGGGATTGGCGCAAGCCGGTCCCAGCGCTCGCCGAGAATCTTGACGAGCCCTCGTGTGCTCACGATCTCGATGTAGCTGCGCTTGTCGATCGAATGATTCACGAAGAGATAGCCGGTGAACATGGGACGCGACAGCAGCCGCCGTGTACCGCCTCGCCTCGACCATTCCGAGGCTTTTGGCAGAAAGACCCGAAATCCGCGGCTGGCCAGCTGATCGTGCACGAGCTGCTCGCAGTGGCTGTGGGTCCAGATCGCGAACCACCGCGCCGTGTCGAGAACCAAGGCTTCGCCCCCTTGTGATCAGGAGTGGTCTTTTCGCCTGACCGGATGGATTGCCGAACGTAGCGATCGATGTCCAGCGACGCGGTGAGCGCCGTAGGTCGCGGCACACTCTCGTCGATCGCAACAACTACGATAGGAGCCTTACGGTCGGAAGGAAATCACACGCAGGTGACCAGCGGCTTAGGCACCCCTGGATGAAGACTGGTCGCCGGCGGCGTCGAAGGCGAGTCGAAGAGCCCGCTCTTGGTCGCGATCATCACGAGCTCCACGCGACTGGATGCACCCGTCTTGTCGAACACGCGAGTCAGATGGTGTTTGATCGTCTGCTCGGTGACCGAGCAGGCGCGGGCAATTTCCTTGTTTGGCTGACCGGCCACCACCAGTTCCAGAATCTGCCGTTCGCGGGGGGTCAGCCCGAACGAGAGTTTGCCGCCCGTCGCGGTCGAAGACTGGATGAGCGGTCTCACTGTCTCCAGCAGATGCGTGACGAGCGTCTGTTCGAGCCAGCACTGCCCGGCCATCACGCACATGATCGCTTCAAACAGCAGTTCGGTCGTCACGTCCTTGAGCAACAGACCGCGGACGCCGAGGTGAACCGCTGTCAGCAGGTGTGACCGGTCGATTGTCCCCGCCAGCAGTATCGTGCGCGTCCTCTCACGGCACCCGTCGAGCTCACGCAACGCATCGAGACCCGACATCCGCGGCATGGACTGATCGAGGAGCAGCAGATCCGGCGCTGTCGAGTGAACGACCCGAACGGTATCCTCACCGGTTCCCGCTTCTCCAATCACGTCGAAGCCGTGGCCGACGTCCACTCCGTAGACGTCCTTGATCACGTGGGGGGGGACTGCGAGCAGTTGGCGAAGACTTGCCCGGAACAGACATTCGTCGTCGGCAAGCACCACCCGAACTTGGCGTTCGGGTCTCGTTCGTGCGTTGTTCGGTCCGGCGATCGGTGAAGACATGGTTCTTTCCGCCTTAGTACTTCAGTGAATCTGCCAGTTTCCCAGGGTCATGACCGTATGCAGCGTGGTATCGAGCTCTTCGAGCGTGTAGGGTTTTGCTATGGATGCCTTGAAGCCGAAGTTCCGGTACTCCGTGAGGGTGGGGTCCTGCGCGTAGCCGCTGACCACGATGGCTTTCACCTTGGGGTCCACTTCGCTCAGGCGCTCGATCGTTTCGCGGCCGCCCATCCCACCCGGGACGACGAGATCGAGAAGGACAGCGTCGAAGGGCCTGTCGGTTTCGAGCGCTTGCGCGTAGCGCTCGACAGCCGACGAACCATCGTCTACCGCTTCGACGTCGTGGCCGAGACGCGTAAGCATTCGCACGACGAGCTGTCGAATCCCCGCCTCGTCGTCCATGACGAGGATGCGCCCGCTTCTCGCTCGGGTTCGCGGGACGGTCGCGACGGGCATTTCGCATTCAGTCGCAGCCGGTAGTTCGACCGCGACGGTCGTCCCCGCACCGAGCGACGATTTGACGGAGACGCCGCCGCCGTGGTGCTTGACGATGGAGTACGAGATCGCCAGCCCAAGGCCGCTGCCCTGTTGTTTGGTCGTAAAGTACGGGTCGAAGATCCTGCCGAGGTTTTCTTCAGGAATTCCGATGCCGGCATCCGTGAGTGACACTCTGACGTGACGCCCTGGTCGGATGCACAATGCGTAATCCCAGCGGGTGCTGGTTTCGATGACGTTCTCCGCACGGACCTGCACCGTTCCACCATGCGGCATCGACTGCTGGGCGTTCACGACGATGTTGTTGAAGACTTGCAGCAGCTGTTCGCGATCGGCTGAGACTGACCAGAGGTCGGGCGCGATGTCGAAGGTGCATTTGACGTTCGTGCCTTTCAAGGCGATTCCTGCAGCGTCCTTCAGGAGCGCCGGTAGCTCGACTGCGGTCTTGACCGGGACACCGCCGCGCGAGAACGTCAAGAGTTGCCAAGTGAGCTGGCGCGCACGCACGCAGGCCTGGTTGGCCTCGTCCAATGCACGCACGACCGTTGCGGCACGAGTCGTCGCGCGCGCCATCGACACGTTGCCCATGACTCCCATGAGAATGTTGTTGAAGTCGTGGGCAATGCCGCCGGCCAGAAGCCCGAGCGAGGCGACTTTGTTTGCCTTTGCGCGCTCTTCCTGGGCCTTGAGTGCATCGGAGATGTCTCGGAACGCGACCACCATGCCGATGGTGCGACCCTCCGCATCTTTGAGCAGAGCGGCTATCTCCTCGATTGGATGTTCGTAGCCATCGCGGCCGATGAGTACGGTGCATCGGCTGAGACCACGCGGCGTGCCGTTGCTCACAACCATGTTGAGGGAGTTGTCACATCGCTCACGCGTGTCGGGCATGACGTTGCGGAAGACCGCGTCGAGCGGTTGACCGGCAGCCTCCTCGTGCTTCCAACCAGTGAGCGCTTCCGCCACCTGGTTGATGAGCAGAATGTTGCCGTTCAAATCCGTGGTAATCACACCGTCGCCGATGCATCGCAGTGTCACCGCCAGGCGTTCTTTCTCAGCGGCGAGAGCCTGCTCCGCCCGTCGAGCCTGAAAGAGTGCTTCGACGGTTTCGCTGTGCAGCTTCTGCGTTTCTTCAGCGTGCCGGCGCTGGTCCTCGATTCGGCCGAGAAAGACCTGATACGTGCGGTAGGTGAGGTACACCGGTGCGAGCATCAGCAGCGCGAGCCAATGGTTGCCGTTTGCCACCACCGACGCCGCAACGGCGCCTGCTGCTCCAGCCACGACAAAACTCGGACCGCCCCAGAGGAAGTTGTCGTGCCAGACCGTCCAGACGTTTCTGCGCGTCGAGAGCGCAATCGCTGCGGCCACCAGGCCGGTGTTGACTACGAAGTAGGTCGCGATCCCGCCGAAGGTCGCCCTTGGAAGCGAGGTGATGTCGAGGATGACGGAAGGCCCACCGAGCGACGCGAACACGAAGCCGGTCGCCTGAATCGTGATTGCCTCCCCCGCCATGCTGAAGATCGTCCGGTACGACGGGTACGACCGCTTTGCATTGAACGTGCACTGCGTCCACGCGCCGACGACGGCAATCAACATGGCCTGATCCGCGCCGAGCAGCAGCAGCGCCATCAGATCCGCGGCATAGGACACCGATAACGTCGATCCGCTGGTGAGCGCCAGCGGCAGGGTTACCTTCCAGGAAGAGGTGACGCACGAGAGCAGGAGCAGCGTACCGAACAGCCACGGGTCTGACACCGTGGCTGGAAAGAACGCGGCCACGATGACCGCACCGGCAGCGATAACCAGCGCGACGTAGATTTGCGCCAGGCGAGGGAGCGCCGCCCACGAGGTGGCGTCGCGCGAGCGCACGACGTCAACCACAGACCGTTTGCGCGTGAACACGTTGGTGTATCCGGCCCCGCTGAGGGAATGGCAGTTGGACATGATGGCTTCCCTTCAGTTGACGGGTTGGGGTTCCGGAATCTCGCAACTTTCTTCCCACACGTCACCACCGCCGCCCGAGGTCCCCCAGACAACGGTGTCACCATCACTGACCGTGCCCCACACGACAGTGTCGCCATCGGAGCCGGTGCCCCACACAACCGTGTCACCGTCTTCGCCGGTGCCCCAGACGACGGTGTCCCCCTCGCTCGTCGCGGTGACGACCCACAGCGAGAGTTCGTTGAAGTTCGAGACCGTGCAGTCGGCGCCACCGCAATTGGTGCCGAAGACGACGTTCTCCGAACGGCCGCCGCCCCAGTTCACGATGAGGCACGCGGCATCAACGCAGCTCGTTTTCCACGCAGTCCATGAGGTCGGTAATTCGCACGACGCGCCTGAACAGATGGCACCCCACTCGACGTTGCTACCAGCCGGTGTGTTCACCGAGCCCCAGGTGACATCCGTCAACCATCCATTTGCGGCCGCGGTCAGCCTGCCGTCGTGAATACGCTGGTTGCCCCAGATCAGGAACGCATTCCAGTCCGTAGCGGCGGGGAAGGCCGTGGTTGCCATGCCGAGATGACGCGCCAGTTCGATTGCGCCGCGGGCATTTACGAACCCCGCGCCCTGCGTCAACGCGTCGTAATCCCCTCGCGCCTGCGCCGTGTACTGGAGGATCGCTTTGACTGCGTTTGGCGTAAGCGCCGGGTTCGCCTGCAGCATCAAGGCAATCGTGCCCGAGACGACCGGGGCGGCCTGGCTCGTGCCGGTCAAGCTCATATACGGAAGCGTCGGGTTGACCACCGTTCCGCTGAGGAGGTACTGCGGCTTCGACGTGTAGAGGGCGCTTCCCGGCGCACTCAACGATTCGATACCCACGCCGGGCGCGAGCAGATCCGGCTTGGAGATGAAGTCAAACGCAGTGGGACCGCGTGAGCTGAAAGACGCAACGGTATCGTCCGAGCGGTCGATCGTTCCCATGTGACTCGACGCGCCTACCGTCAGCACCCATGGCGCATTTCCGGGTGCGGTAATGCCGCCGTATCGCGTACGGCCGAGGCTGTCCTTACCCGCATTGCCGGCGGCTGCCACGACGATGAGTCCCGATTGGACGGCATGCTTCGCCGCGAGCGTGAGAAAGTCCGACTCGCTCGACTCGTAGACCATCGCCCCAATAGAGAGATTCACGATGCGGATCCGGTACGCCTCTCGATGCTGAATCGTGTAATCGAGGGCGGCGATGACATCGCTGATTCGGCCTCGCCCAGCGCCGTCCAGCACCTTCAACACCACCAAATCCGCGCGCGGCGCGATACCGGTCCTCGCGCCGTTCGAATCAAATCCGTTTCCTCCGATGATCCCCGCGACATGAGTGCCATGACCGTGATCGTCGTACGCGGACGATGCACCGCCAACGAAGTCCACGAACTGGACAACCCGCTGACCGCTGGGTGCGCCGGTGGAATCAGAAGACGACGACAAATCGTCGTGCCATGACGTGATACCCGAATCGATCACGGCGACGCCTACACCCGAGCCGTCGTAACCAAACAACTGACGAGCCAGCGTCGCGCCGACCGTGTCCCCCGTTCTCGCCATGAACGCTGCAATGGGACGATCGAACGCGATGCGGCTGACAAGCGAACTGTTGGTGAGAACGGCAAGCGACGCGTTGGGTACGTCAGCGGCGATCGCCTGCAGAATCGGCAGAGGTCTGCCGAGCACCCCGCCGGTCTGCTGAATCAGAGAGGCCACAGCCGAGACGGCGCTCGCGCTCTCCGCACGTACGATCACGCGGGAGCGACCGGTGAGGTCCGACGATCGCGTCTGCATCAAAGGGTCGAGCTTGCTCGAGATCGGCGCCAGCGGCGGAGGCGGAATCACCGGGCTCGGCAACGGCTCGCCGCCGGTCACTATCTGCGCTTGAACCGCAGGTCCCGCCGCAACCATCACGATGAACGCGAGCAGTGACAACATGGATCTGCTCAGTCGCATGGGATTCTCCTCACGACCCGAGACGCCGCTGATTTCTCCGGAGTCACACGGATGTTCTGGGACTTCACTTCACTTGGGGTTGGCTGAACCGCGCCAGGCCATCGCTCTATCGGGATCGGCCCGCCTGCGTCGCTGGGGATTAACGCAAGTACCCAACTTGTGCATCCTCCGCCCATGCGTTCATCGGAACAATGATCCGAAGGTGGTCATCGGTCTGGCACCATTGGAGCAGCCACGACATGGGGTCGATCGTCGGGTATCGACCGAAGGCTGCTCAGACGTTCACGTCCGGCGGCCGAGCGTTAAGCAAATGGTGCGCCGGTACGCACGGAGGGCCGTGAAGTATTTAGTGTGGAATGAATTAGTCGGATCACGACGTAGGTCAGGCTTGGCGACGGTGAAGGGTCGCAAGACACCCGCACAGAAACCGCACAAATTCCAGACAACGAGGATCGGACGAAAACCTGAACGGTGGCTAGACCCCGTCGAGCAGACGGTGATGAGCTGCAAACAACGCCAGCTCCACGCGGTTGGACGCTCCCGATTTGTTGAAAATATGCGTCAGGTGAGACTTGACCGTGTTCTCGCTCAGCGACGAGCGCTCCGCGATTTCCTTGTTCGTGTACCCGGCGACGACCGCCCGCAGGATCTCGATCTCCCGGCGCGTCAGGCCGAATGCTTTGGCCCGCCGCCGCTCCGCCTCCAGTTTCCGTAGCGCCGGGACAGCATCAGCTTCCTTCTTATCCAGCCAGAAATGACCGGCCATCACCGTCCGGATGCTTTCGAAGAGCAGTTCTGGCGAGGAGTCCTTGGGGACGATGCCTTTGGCGCCGTGTTGAACGACCCGCATGACCTCCGGGGTATCGACGCGGTCAGTCAAAAGAACCGTCTTTGTCGCGCTGCCGCTCTCCGCAATGACCTTCACGGTTTCGGCGGCGGAGGCGCCCGACGTCGCAAAGCCCAGCAAGAGAATGTCGGGATTCGTGTCGCGCACGATCGCCGACGCTACCGCCCCATCTCCGGTCTCGGCCACGATCGTGAAGTCTGGCTCAGCTTCGATCAGTCGGCGGAGGCCATGCCTGAAGATAGGATGCTCGCCGGCGATGACAATGCGGATGGATGGCGTAGCAGGAGGCGCTTTCACGGTTGTCGGCCGAAGCACCCGTTAGCCTACTACCACCGGGACGTCAGCGGGTAACGAAGTCGCGATCAGGCCCGTCCGGCAAATTCACGTGTCTCCGTGTGCACTTTGACGCGCTCGCCTTCCTTGATGAACAGGGGCACGCGGATTTCCAGGCCCGTCTCGAGGATCGCCAGCTTCGTGACGCCGCCGCTGGCGGTATCACCACGGACGCCGGGCTCGGTGGATTTCACGGTGAGCTCGACGTGCGGCGGAAGCTGAATGCCGATCGGTCCGCCGTTGTATTTCTGAATCTGCACCAGGACGTTGTCAACGAGCAGCTCGCGATCGTTGCCAACGGTGTCGCCGCCAAGGGTCAGCGTTTCGAACGACTCCTGGTCCAGGAAGTGATATCCAGCCGCGTCGGCGTACAGGAACGACGCGGTGACCACTTCCAAGTCCGGCTCGCGAAATTTGTCCCCGGCTTTGAATGTCTTGTCGAACACGGCACGCGTGAGCAGGTTACGCATCTTCAGCCGAACGAGCGTCTGGCCGCCGCGTGCCGTGGGTTTGGAGATCTCTACGTCGAGACAGTGATACGGCGCATTCTCGTGTTCGAAGTACATCTTGCGCTTGACGGCAATTGCTTCAATCAGTCCTGCCATTCGTGGATCTTACGGCTTTGTCACCAGCACGACCTTCACCCAGCCGCTCGCAGACGCTCCCTGCACGTTGACATAGCCGTTCGTGGTTTTGCCGATCACGACGAGCTCATCGGATCTCGACAACGTCGCCACGACCTTCCCATCATCAGCCGGCGTTGCGAGGACCTTCACGTTGGCGATCTTGGGGACGACCACGTCCCCTTCGGCGAAGACCGCTCCGGCTTTGGTTTGTCCACCGGCGGCGGCCTCCTGCTTGAGTGAGCCGATGTTGCGCTGCAGACTTTCGTCGCCACGAACTACCGTGACGATGCTGTTGTAGTTGTCGAGAAACGCCGCGGCGATGATCTTGCCTTCGTTCGTGTTGCCGTAGCCTCCCGCGGCTGCCCCCGCGCCGCCACCGAACAGCACTCCGCCCAGCGCGAGATCGGCTTTCCGCGTACTGCCTTCCGCCGCGGAGACCTGCACGCCGCTGCGCGCGTCAGCCAGCAGCATGCTCGTCTGCGCTTCCTTGAATCGCAGGCCACCGGCGACAGCCGCGACGGCCGCCGCGCGCCGGCCGAGCAGACCTCCGACCGCGCCGCCGACGCCCCCGGCGTTCTTTTCGGAGAAGACGACCGACGGCGTAAGCACAAAGTCGGCGGTGACCATCTGGCCTCCACCCATGTTTGAATCCTGGCGGAGTTGACCCGAGGAGGCAAGCGCCCGTTCCTGCATCACGTTCTGCATGCCGACGCCGCGCTCCACGACAATGAAGCAGTTCGACTGCTGAATCATCATGCGAATCAGCGGCACGGGGGATCGCAAGCCGTATCCACTGAGCCGCTGCATGACGTAGTCTTGAGGCTCGACAACAGCGACGGCTCCCATGGGTTTGTCGCAATGCTGCAGGCCTTTGTCCCCTGTTGAACCCTCGGTGCCGGCGGCACCTTGAACAACGCTGCCGCCCTGACCCTGCTTGGGCTTGGTAATTCCCTGGGCCAGGGATACGGAAACCACGACCGCCAGGCAGATGACGAGAGTAGACGCAAGGGTCCGCGCAATACGGTAAAGTGACATCAGAATTCTCCCGGGAGAGGTTGGTTCTACCACCAAACCCTCCCATGGCGCCACAGAAAATCGAGTTTCCTGCTGGTCGGAGGAGCATCATGACCGTCTCGATGGCCCCCACGACGACCCCCGCGCCGGCGGCCGCGACACCCGCGCCTCGAACCGTCCCACCGCCCGGGGCGAGCCCGGCAACGGCGACCCGGCTGACCTCCCTCGACGTGTTCCGCGGCGCGACGATGCTCTTCATGGCATCGGAAATCATGCGAATTTCGAGCGTGGGGCGCGCCTTTCCGGAGAGCGGCACCGCGCGATTCCTGGCCAGCATGCTCGACCATCGAGCGTGGGTCGGCTGCGCCCCGTGGGACCTCATACAACCCGCGTTCATGTTCATGGTTGGCGTGTCGCTGCCGTTCTCAATCGCGAGCCGCCGTGCCAAGGGTCAGACGTTCGGGCGCATGTTCGGGCACAGCGTGTATCGCGCGATTGTGCTGATCGCGTTGGGGATTTTCCTGCGCTCGCAAGGGCGTCAGCAGACCTACTTCACCTTCGAGGACGTACTGACGCAGATCGGCCTGGGCTACGTATTCCTGTTCCTGCTCGGGTGGGCGCGCCCGAAAATCCAATGGGCCGCCGCGATTGCCATTCTCGTGGGTTACTGGGCGGCATTCGCCCTCTATCCGCTGCCGCCGGCCGATTTCGACACGACAACGGTCGGTGTTCCTGCTGATTGGCAGCACAAGCAGACGGGCTTCGCTCGGCATTGGGACAAGAATACGAATCTCGCCAACGCGGTCGATCAGTGGTTCCTGAACCTCTTTCCCCGCGAACGGCCGTTTGCGTTCAACCGCGGCGGTTACTTGACGCTCAATTTCGTCCCCTCGCTCGCGACGATGATCTTCGGTCTGCTCGCGGGCGGCCTGCTGCGCAGCAATCGGCCAGGGATGTCGAAGGTGAAAACACTGCTCGTGTTCGGTGTCGCGGGGATTGCCGTCGGCGTCATCGTCCACATGCTTGGGCTGTGTCCGATCGTGAAACGGATCTGGACGCCATCGTGGACGGTCTTCAGCGCCGGGTGGGTGACGCTGATGCTCGCCGGGGTTTACTACCTCGTGGACATGCGCGGATATCGAAAGTGGGCGTTCCCCTTGCTGGTGGTGGGGGTGAACTCGATCGCGATGTACGTCCTCGTGCACGTCTGCGCGGACTACGTGACGCAGGCCTTTATCACCCATCTCGGGCGCGGCACGTTCGAACGGTTCGGTACAGCATTCACTCCGCTACTGCTCGGCGGAGCGACACTTGGCGTGTTCTGGTTAATGCTCTACTGGATGTACCGCAATCGCGTATTTATCAGGATATAGCTCCATACTGGCGTGGTTTCGCTGACCTAAGCCCTGCTCGAAAGGATAGTGGCTGTCTTCCCGTCACTGTTCAAACAGCGCGACCCGAGATTTCCGGGGGATGACCCACCCGATACAACAATTCCCCTGCGCGCGGGACGACGAGTGAGCGCTCGCCCCATTGGTCCTGAATGTGTTCGATGTCCAGGCTCTCGGGATCGCGGTAATTGAGATTGACGCGCTCGCAACGCTCGCGCGGAATACTCGTGGCGAGCGTCACCTCTACGCGCGGGGTTTCGACACCACTGGCCAGGTCGAAGGTTCCGAGTCCTTTGACATGGGTGGAGTGCGCCAGAATGCCGCCGGGGTAATGTTTGAATCGGTCCCACTGCGCGACGAAGTAATCCTTGCAGTGATAGCCAATCTCATCGAGGATGCGCCCGTGCGTGTAGCTGACTTCGGACACGTGCGGCGCATAGATGATGATCTCGCCGCCGTCCGCGACTGCCGGCTCCATCTTGTACATCCCTTTCGCCGCGGTCCACAGATCGTCATACAGCCGCGGCATGACGGAGAGCACGCGATCGTAGGGCTCGTCGACCCAGACGATGTGCCGGCGTGAAGAGAGCGATGCGGCGTGTTGCCAGGTTTCGTCCGTGTCTCCACAGAACACGCCGGCGACGCCTTCGTGCGTGACGACAACGGCAAGCAGCGAGAGCGGGCGGTCGAGCAACCTCGCGGCTCGGTTGATGACCCGCCGCACCGGCGTATCGATCCGCCCGATCATTTCGTGGTTCGTGATCAGCGCACCGAGCCAGTGCGTGAAGTGAATGATTTCGGGCGCGGCGATGCCGGGGAAGAGATACTTGGTTCCTCCCGAGAAACCCGCAACTTCATGCGGGAACACGGGGCCGCAGATGAGGACGTGATCGTATTCGACGGCGAGTCGATTGAGCGCAACTGGGACGTCCTCGCTCATACGGCCGTTCGTGAGCTCGGCGATCTCGCGGGCAGAAATAGTGCCGAGCCGGGCGAACGTTCGAGGATCGCTCCAGTTGTGGTTGAAGATCCGGCTGCTTCCCGTCCTCCCGTTGACAACCGGTCGCCCAACGAGCTTGCTGAGCCGCCCATCGTCCATCGGCGTATGCGTGCCGAGGGCGACCAGAAAATCGAGCGCTGCCACTCGTTTGACCAACTCCCGTTCGAGCGTCTCGAACATGAGCGGCATTGGCATGGTCCGCGTGCCGTCAGGAATCAGGACGAGCAGACGCTTGCCGTCCACGGGTAAGCGCTCGAGACCTTCCGCGGCGACGCGACTGACCTCTTCGGGAGGAAGATAGCCGGTTACGAGACCTTTGCCGACAGTAGCCACGTCGTTGATAATGCCCCCGGCCATGATGAAACTCCAAATGTTTCCGCTTCTGATCCTGACCGCAGTGGCTCCTGGTGGGCAAGCGCCAACCGCCCCGTCGCCGATCGTGACGAGCCAGTTCATTTTCGAGAAAGCGCCGTTCCCCTCGTCCCACGCATCAACGATTGTGGAAACGCCGCAAGGCTTGGTGGCGGCGTGGTTTGGCGGCACGGCGGAACGCAACCCCGACGTCGGGATCTGGGTGTCGAGACAGGAGAACGGCCGCTGGTCGCCACCCGTGGAAGTCGCCAACGGCGTGCAGGCGGATGGCAAACGGCATCCGTCGTGGAACCCGGTCCTCGTCCAACCTTCGAACGGTCCGTTGCTGCTCTTCTACAAAGTGGGTCCGAGTCCGTCTACCTGGTGGGGACTCGTCCGCACGTCCGCGGATGCGGGCCGGACCTGGTCAAGCCCGATCGCCTTGCCAGCGGGGATTCTTGGGCCGATCCGTGCAAAGCCAGTTGAACTCGCGCCGGGCGTTCTGCTGGCCGGATCGAGTACCGAGAATGATGGGTGGATCGTACATATGGAGCGTTTCGCCGGCCCATGGACGGCAGACGCGCTCGCATCGCCGGGGTCGTGGCAGAAATCCGCACCGCTCAATGCGGCGAACGAGTTCGGGGCGATTCAACCAACCATCCTCGTGCATTCACCGACCGAACTGCAGGTGTTGAATCGCAGCCGGCAGTCTGTCATCACCGAAGCGTGGTCGAAGGATGGCGGACGCACGTGGGGCCGCATGACGGCGACGGACTTGCCGAACCCGAGTGCGGGCATCGATGCGGTCCGACTGTCGAACGGCAAGTTTCTGCTCGTCTACAACCCGACCAAGACCGGCCGCGACAAACTGCAGATTGCGTCGTCGCCCGACGGCAAGGTCTGGACCCCGGTGGTGATGCTTGAAGATTCACCCGGCGAGTACTCGTACCCGGCGATGATCCAGACCCGCGACGGACGCGTGCACGTGACGTACACGTGGAAGCGGCGGCTGATCAAGCACGTCGTGGTCGACATCCGAACGCCCTAAAATCCAGGTCTGAAGCTGAAGTCGAACGACCAGCCGCGGGCTGGGGCTGAGAGTGCACGCACGGCGGCAATCTCGAGTGGCAGACCGAACGCGTTCAGTCGTGCGCCGATACCAAAGCTGCTGATCAGACGCCGTCCGGGCGCGGCAAACGTAAAGGCCGGAGACTGCGCCCACACGTAACCGCTGTCGGCAAACACGAAGGCTTCGGCGGGAACGGGCCCGTAGCGCAGTTCCCGCTTGAGCATGCCCAAGACCGGCACGCGAACTTCCACATTGCTGACGACCAGCCGGCTGGCGAGCAGATCGTCATAGGCGCTGCATTCACCCACGACATCAGGTTGGCAGCGGAGCGAACTCCAGCCGTATCCGCGCACGAACTGCCGCGATCCGAGAAACGTCGGTACCAGACGCGGATCCTGCGCGTCACGGCCGTACTGGCCGAGATGGACAAGCCGAGCGGCGATCGTGTACGGCTTGACCGGCATCAGATACAACCGATGGTCGAGGAGCACGCGCGTGACGGACAACTCTCCCAACGTGGATGTGACTTCGAACCTCGAGCGTCTACCGAGGATTGGACTCGTTGGTCCAAATATCGCGGTATCGCGCACAAACGCGACGCCAGCCTCGGCCACCGTCGCCGGAGTTCCACCGAAGCCTTCTTCCGTTGTCCGGCTGAGGATCCTTCCCGTCTCGAGAGAACGCGCGGTCGAGTGCACGCTCAGTCGATAGTCGATGTGCCGGACTCCGGCTTCGAATTCTACGCGCTGTGCTTGATTCATGGGATAAGCGAGATGTCCCGCGGCGCGAAACTGCATGCGTTCGAAATACTGCGTTTCGTGCGCGAGCGCCGGCCGCCCATCCTGCTCGATCAGTCGCGATCGCGGCAGTCGCCGGATCGACGGTTGGACTTCAGCGGTCGCCCCCCAGTTCCAGCGATGCTCCCGGTTCAAGAACCGCACGCCAATCGCGAGATCGCGCAGGCGATTGCCGACCTGTGCGTAAGTAGCCAGCTTGCGTTCGCCCAGCACATCGCTGAAGAGCAGGGAACCACCTCCGCGTACGAACGTTCCAAACGGGCCGCCGCCTGAGCTGATGTAGGGCGGTCCCAAGGCCTCGAGAAAGAGATTCGGCGTGTACGCGCGCGGACGCAAGGCATCGTCTTCTGGAAGTCCCGAGGCACCGTCTTCGAGGACTTCTTCCACGATGTGGTCGACACGCGCAGCAGGCGGCAGGATCGAGGCTGTTCGCGATGGTTGCGCGTCGAATCCTTTTCCCGCGAGCGCAGTCGCGCCGGTCCGCATGTCCATCTCGTACTTCCCCTTGCGGAAGGCCGTGAAGGCCATGGCCGTGGCGGCGCGGGCCACCGACAAAACCGGACTTGTCGGCGTGAGTCCGACGACTCCCCCCGGCACGTCGGTGATTTGAGCGAGCAGTCCAGACGCCAGTTCCATCCGGTAGACGTTTGCAATCCCGTTCGGATCGGCGACAAAGAAGAGACTGGCGCCATCGGGAGACCACTGGGGATTCGAGTGCGAGGAGCGATCGAGTGCCGTCACCGGCTGCACGGTTCCGGACGTGACATCCACCATCGCGAGTTGCGCTCGGCCAAAAGTAAGCGTCGATAGATTCGTGGAGAACCGATCCGTGACAAACACGATCCGCTGGCCGTCGGGCGACCACGCCGGCTGCAGATCCGCGTAAGCGTCACGCGTCAATTGTCTCAACCGGCCGCTCGCAAGCTCGTAGGTGTAGAGATCCGTCAATCCGCCGTCGAGCGCGGTGAATACGACGCGCTCTCCGTCAGGTGACCATGACGGCGTGAGAATCTGGCCAAATCGCGAGAGCCTCGCCTGGCGCTCTCCGCCGCGACTCGTCATGTCGAGAATGACGAGGGTGGGCTGTCCGCGTTCGATGGCAGCAAACATGAACCGCGTTCCGTCAGGACTCCACGATCCCGACGATCGGATTGCCTGCAGGCTCTCGAACCTCGCGCTTGCAGCCGTTGTGGCGAGCTTCTCCTTGATCTCACCAGTGGCGGTGTCTGCGAGAAACAGGTCCAGAGACAACCGATCTCGTTCGGAGAAGAAGATTGCCTGCCGCCCGTCCGGACTGAGGGATGGTCCGAGATACAGCCGGCCCGGCTCGCGTTCACGAAGCATAGGTTGTGTCGCGCCGGCTGAGGGAACGCCCGGTCCGTAGTGCTTGTACGCGAGTGCACGCCAGTCGTCGAACAGTTGCTGCAATTCGATACCGGTGACGCTGCGGAGACGGCGGCCAAGCGCACCAGACCGACCGTCTCGCAGCACGTCGGCCATGATGCGGTCGCCGAACCGTCCGGCAAGGTAGGCCCAGAGCGCATGACCATAGCGATAGGGTGAAAACTTCCGCGCCGCCTCCTGCTCGCGGCGTGGCAGCAGGTCGGATCGCACTGCATCGCGCAGCCACATCGAGGTCTCCGCATCGCTCGAGCCAAGCGCGAGGTACTGGGCCATGCCTTCAACGGCCCAGAGCGGCCACATCAGGCCACCTCGGTACTTCTTCGCCATGTCGAACTGAAACGCATGGGCGATCTCATGGCCGAGGATGCGATCGGTTTCGGCGAGCGTCGGGGCAAACGGCATGACGATGCGCCGTTTGGCGGATTCCGTCACGCCGCCAATTCCCTCGTTGAGGAAGCCACTGACGACGTTGGTCTGCGCAAATTCCGGCTGACTGCCGTAAAGGATCAGAGGCTGGCGGGAACTGAGTTTGTGCTCGAGCACCCGCGACAGTCGCGCGTACCAACGTTCCGCGAGCCGAGCGACGATGCGCGCGGACTCTTCTTCGCCCGCGTAGTGATAAACAGAGAAATGCTCGGTGTCGAAGATCTTGAAGTCGAAATCCACGTATTCGACTTTGTTCCGGCCGAACTGCTGGGCACGAGCCGATCCGACCGCGGCGACAGAGAGACACACGAGGGCCAGCAGCGCAATGCGCGGAACCCGAGGCATACCCACCCCCCCAAAACTCGTCGTCTAGCAAAACGTGTGAGGGGTTCCTTCTAACGCAGAGGTGCGGGGCGGGTCAAGCAGGATCGGGGGCTCGGGGGCTCGAGCCCCGAGCCCCGAGCTCCGAGTATTGTCAGTCGCGGCCGAAGCGGATGGTCAATCCGACCGTTGCGCGCCAGAAGTCGAAGTTGCTGAGCGCGAGGTCGAACTCGTTGTCGGGTTCGTTGTCCTGCAGTGAACGGAAGTAGCGAAGGTCACCGCGGATGCCGACGTTGTCATTGAAGAACCCGTGGACTCCGGCGCCGATGTTGAACCCGAGATCGTTCGAGTTCAGGTCGTCGAAGAAGTCACCACCGCTCACGTGGCTCCGAATCAGGCCGAGACCCGCAGAGCCGTACGGACGGACGCCCGGGCCACTCTGCCCGCCGATTGGCGCGCCGATCAAGACGTTCCCCATCAGCGTCGTCACATTGCTGTCGCCGAACTCGAAGTCGCTGGGGCCGACGGTGTTCTGGAAGAAGTTCGGCGCCCAACCGAAGTCAACTTCGAATCCGACGATCCCGTTGCCCATCCATCCGAGCGACGCACCGAAATCAACACGGCGCTCGAACTCATCTTCGAAGTCGTTGAAGCTACCAAAATTCGCGTCGCCGCCAAAGTTGGCGCCGATGAACGGAGTGAAGAGCCAGTCGGCCGAAGCCGCACGTGGCGTGGCAGAGATCACGAGCGTGGCGAGCGAAACACATAGAAGCAACTTACGTACAGGCATCGAATCCTCCGGCGTCACTGCGGACGGATATTTCGAAGCCCGTCCGCACGAATCAACAAGCCGGGACCTTCAGACGCAATACACATACCGAACCTGTAAACGGTCCAGATGTCCAGCAGCCAGCACAGCTCGTCAAGGCGATCACACGGGCGAGTGCTCTGCATTAAGATGCTCTCGCGCTCTGTGTTGTTGAGCCGGGGAGGATATATGCGGAGACTGTTGGCACTGCTGGTCGTTTTTCTCGCCGTTGGATTTGCCGCGGCTGTTCGAACACAGCAATCAGCCGCCTCCCAGCAGCCCACCCCAGCCGTCAAGACAAACCTCGGATCCGATGCGAACGGCAATCCGTTGCGCCTCGCGGTCAAGACCGGGCACGTTTCGAACTATGACGAAGCGAAGGTCCGGCCTTTCACGCTGCCAGATCCGCTCGCCATGCGTGACGGGCGACGCGTTCGCGACGCGAAGATGTGGAGTAACGAACGCCGCCGCGAGATTATCCGCATGTACGAACGCGACATCTACGGTCGCATTCCGTCACGCCCGCCAGAAGTGAAATGGCAGGTCGCCGAGACGGACGCCGCGGCGCACGCCGGCGCGGCGGTTCGAAAGCGGATCGTCGGCCGTATTGGCGCCGCAGCCAACGCGCCGGAGATGAACCTCGTGCTCTACACGCCGGCGCAGAGCAAGCAACCAGTACCGCTGATCCTGCTGCTGAATTTCGGCGGCGGCGGCAAACCGGTACCTCAGGATCCACCGGTTGCCGCCGACATCCTGGCGCGCGGCTGGGGTTACGCCACGATGATCTATCAGGAGATTCAACCCGACCGCATCAACACCTTCGATCAGGGTGTTATAGGTGTCACGCTCGCGGGCGCGAAGCAGCCGGCGCCGGACGAGTGGGGCACGATCACGGCGTGGGCCTGGGGCGTCAGTCGCGCGCTCGACTATCTGGCGACCGACAAGAGCGTGGACGCGAAGCAGGTCGCGCTCTTCGGACATTCGCGACTGGGGAAGACGGCGCTGTGGGCGTCGGCGCTCGATGAGCGCGTCGCCGCGGTCTATTCAAGCTGCTCGGGAGAAATGGGAGCCGCGCTCGCGCGCCGCGACTGGGGAGAAACGGTTGACGACATGGTTCAGAACTTCCCCTATTGGTTCGCGGGGAACTTTCAACAGTGGGCGGGCCGCTGGAACGACATGCCGGTGGATGCGCACATGTTGATCGCGTTGAGCGCGCCACGACCGGTGTTCGTCACCGGTGGGACAGGCGATCAGTGGGCAGATCCTGCGGGGATGTTTCAGGCGCTCGTTGCGGCTGGACCTGTGTACCGGTTGCTCGGAAAGAAGGACGTTGGCGCGACCGCGTTGCCGCCGCTCGACACCCCGCTCGTCACCGGGGATCTCGGGTGGCATTATCACAACGGAGGACACAGCGCGACGCCCGCGGACTGGAACGCGTTCCTGGAGTTTTTCGCGAAGCACCTCAAGTGAGGATGGTCGCGATTTCCGCCTCGGAATATCCCACATCGCGGAGCACTTCGCGGGTGTGTTCCCCGAGCAGCGGCGCGCGGCGATTCGCGCGCGGCGGTGTTTCGGACATTTTGACCGGCGCACCGGGCATTCGCAGAAGTCCGAGCGTCGGATGCTCGACTTCGACGACCATGTGCCGCGATTGGATCTGCGGATCCGCGAACGCTTCGGCGTAGGTGTTGATCGGACCGCACGGGATGCCCGCCGCATCAAACTGTGCCAGCCAGTACTCCCGCGTTTGCTGGACGGTGATGGCCTCGATTTGCGCAGCCAGCGCCGCCCGGTTTCGGACGCGAAGCGTATCGTTCGCGTAGGCTGGGTCCTGCACCCATTCCGGATGTCCGAGCAGCTCGCACGTCCACTGGAACAGCCGATCGTTTGCCGCACCGAGCGTGATGTAGCCGTCCGCACAGCGGATGGCCTGATAGGGCGCGAACATGCGGTGCGCGGATCCCATCGGCTCCGGCGTCACCCCTTCAGCGAAGTACTGCGCCGATTCCCACACAGAGAGCGCGATGCCGGCTTCGACGAGCGACGTTTCGATGTACTGTCCGCGGCCCGTGCGATTTCGATAGTGGAGGGCGGCGAGCACCGCTGACAGCGCGAACAACGCTGCACCCAGATCGGTCAATGGAACGCCCACTTTCACCGGCGGCCGTCCCGGCTCGCCGGTCACCGACATCAACCCGGACACTCCCTGCGCGATGAGATCGAAACCTCCCTTCGCCGCATTGGGACCGGTTTGACCGTAGCCTGAAATGGACGCGTAGATGAGCGCGGGATGATCCGGAGAGAGCGACGCGTAATCCAAACCAAACGTCCGCATGACGCCGGGACGGTAATTCTCGATGACAATATCGCTGCGCCGCACCAGCCGCTTGAAGGCCTCCTGTCCCGTCCTGGTCTTCAGATCGAGCACGATGCCGCGCTTTCCCCGGTTGACGGCGTTGAAGCCGGCGCTGTCCGTGCCGGACGCGCCGGCCATTCGACGGGTCGAATCGCCCCCCGGTGGCTCCACCTTGATCACGTCCGCACCCATGTCGCATAGTTGCATCGCGCAGAACGGGCCGGCCATCACCTGCGTGACGTCCAGCACGCGAATCCCTTCGAGCGCGGCGCGACCGGTAGTCATGTCGTTTCTCCCTGAGAGGTTACTTTGGCCACTCCGGAGGTGCTCTTCACATCCGACGGCGCGGTGGCGCGCCTGACGTTCAACCGGCCCGACGCACGGAATGCGATGACGTGGGCAATGTACGATGCGCTCGCCGACGCGTGTGACGAGGTGGCGCGCAGCGACAGGATTCGGGTGCTCGTCCTCCGCGGCGCCGGCGACGCCTTCGTCGCTGGGACGGACATCCGGCAGTTCACGGAATTCGCAACCGCTGAGGACGGCATTGCATATGAGCGACGTATGGAATCGGTCATCGATCGCCTGGAACGCCTGCCGGTGCCGACGATTGCGCAGGTGCATGGCGTTGCCGCCGGCGGCGGCTGCGTCATAGCGCTTACCTGCGATTTGCGCGTGTGCACCCCCGCTGCGCGCTTTGGCGTTCCGATCTCTCGCACGCTGGGCAACTGCCTCTCGGCCGCGAATTACGCGCGGCTCGTCGATCTCATCGGCCCGGCACGGACGAAGGACCTGCTTTTTACGGGCCGTCTGCTCGACGCCGGCGAGGCACACGCGCTCGGGCTCGTCAGTCGCATGTCCGAACCGGATCGAATCGACGACGTCGTGCGCGAGCTCGCGGAATCAATCGCGGCGAACGCGCCAATCACGATCCGCGTCACCAAGGAGGCCCTCCGTCGAATTGCCCATCGTCGGCGTTTGCACGACGGGGAAGACGACGATCTTGTCGGCCCGTGCTACGCGAGCCGCGATTTTCGCGAGGGCGTCACGGCCTTTCTCGAGAAGCGCCCGCCGCGGTTTGGCGGCCGATGACATAGGCAAGGTGCCAGGGTGCCAGGGTGCCAGGGTGCCAAGGTGCCAGGGTGCCAAGGTGCCAGGGTGTCTGGCACTTCGGACGAGATGGTAGCCATTGTGGTCATTCGCAAACAAGACGCATGAGCCTCGCCGTTCTCTCTGTTGCCGCCCTCGTCACAGCGGTCGCTGTGAGTTGCGTGAGCCGGCTCAATGTCGGCGTCCTGGCGGTGGCGTTGGCCTGGATCGTCGGGGTGTACATCGGCGGTCTTCCCGTCAACACGGTGATGAGCGGCTTTCCCAGTCAGTTGTGCCTGACGCTGATTGGCGTGACTCTGCTCTTCGCGCTCGCGCAGGCCAACGGAACCCTCGAGCGCATCGCGCATCACGCCGTCCGCATCTGCCGGGGGAATTGCGGAACGATTCCGGTGATGTTTTTCATGCTGGGCGCCGCTCTTTCGTCAATGGGCCCCGGAAACATCGCCACCGCCGCCCTGCTCGCGCCCTTGGCGATGGCAACTGCGACGCGAACCGGGATACCGCTGTTTCTCATGGCCATCATGGTGGGCAATGGGGCCAATTCCGGTGCGCTTTCCCCCTTCGCCCCAACCGGCATCATCGTCAACGGGCTGATGGCTCGAAATGGCCTGCCCGGCCTGCAGTGGAGTACTTACTTTTACAATCTGGCCGCGCACGCGCTCGTGGCGTTCAGCGGGTATGCATTGTTTGGTGGACTCAAATTGTTCTTTGCGGGGCGAGCGCCCGAGGTGCATCTTCCAGGGGAGGATTCCGCTAGGTTCAAACGCCGACACTGGGTCACTGTGGGCGTGATTGCGGCGCTCATCCTCGCGGTCATCCTCGCGGGAGTCAACGTCGGAATGGGCGCCTTTGCCGGCGCCGTTGTGCTGGTTTTGTCCGGTTCCGCCGATGACGGTGAAGCGATGAAGCGGATGCCGTGGCGCGTGATTGTGATGGTGTGCGGTGTCACCGTGCTCATCGCGCTCGTCGAACGCGCGCAGGGAATGGACCTGCTCGTGTCGGCGATCTCCCGGGTGGCCTCCGCCCAAACGGTCACGCCGTTCATCGCGTTTCTCACCGGCGTCGTGTCGGTCTACAGCAGCACCTCCGGGGTGGTTCTTCCCGCGTTTCTCCCCATGGTTCCTGGTCTTGCCGCGCAACTTCCCGGCGCGAGCGCCATGGGGATTGCCACCGCAATGAATATCGGCGGGCACCTGGTGGACGTCTCCCCGCTTTCCACGATTGGCGCACTGTGCCTCGCCGGTGCGCCGGCCGAAGAGGCACGTCCGTTGTTCAACAAACTGCTGGCGTGGGGCCTGTCGATGGCCATCGTGGGGGCCGTCATCTCGTACTTGCTGTTCTAGTGGGCCGTATAAGTCACGGGCAAAAACCACCGCTCCGTTGTTGCGCCGCAATTTCGCGGGCCAACCAACGGCCGGCCCGCCACAGCATTGACTGATACACCACGAGATCCGGCACGAACGCGCTACAATTGGCTGCCCCCCGAGAACGCCGGGCCGGTCCCACTGCCTGTGGGGTCACGCCGGTGCACGAGTTGACCATGATGCACAGAGGAATCGTCAGTTCGATCCTGGCCGTGGCGCTTGCAGGGCCGGCGGCCGCGCAGGTTCCAGCTTCGACGTCCCCCGCCGCGCCTGCTCAACCGGCCGATTACTCGAAGGAGGCTTTCGTCATCGAGCAATCGAAGTCCCGGTACGTCTTCGAGAGCGACGGAACCGGACGACGCGAGATGTATGTGCGCGTCAAAGTCCAGAGTGAAGGCGGCGTCCAGCAGTGGGGTCAGTTGGTCCTCGGTTACAACGCGTCCACCGAGCGTATCGAAATCCAGTTTGTGCGCGTCCGCAAGGCTGATGGGACGGTGGTGACCGCGCCCGCCGATGCGGTTCAGGATCTGACGTCGCCGGTGCAGCGCGAAGCGCCCGTGTACACAGACTTCCGACAGAAACACGTGACGGTTCCTTCGCTGCGGCCCGGCGAGACTCTCGAATTCAGCGCCATCACGACCATTCAGACACCGCTCGCGGCCGGACACTTCTGGGCCGAGTACAGCTTTCAGAAGATCGGAATCATTCTTGACGAACAACTCGAGTTCGATCTTCCTGCAGGCCGAAGCGTCACGCTGAAAACGCAGCCCGATGCCGATCCGATCGAGAGTCAGGCTGATGGACGGGCGATCTACCGCTGGACCAGTTCTCATCTGACGACGGAGAAGGACGAGAAGGAAGAAACCGACGACACCGAGAAAGCGGACGAGCCGCGGCGAGCCGACGTCCGGTTGACCACGTTCCAAAGCTGGGACGAAGTGGGACGCTGGTACTCGGCACTGGAGAAGGCATCACGAACGCCAACGCCAGAGATTCGGAGAAAGGCCGCGGACCTTGTTGCCGGGAAGACCAGCGACGCTCAAAAGCTCGAGGCGCTCTACGACTTTGTGGCCCCGAATTTCCGGTACGTGAGCATTTCGCTCGGATCCGGTCGTTATCAACCTCGGGCGGCGCACGATGTGTTGCGCGACCAGTACGGCGATTGCAAGGACAAGCACACACTGCTCGTCAGCCTGATGGAAAGCATTGGGTTGCGGGCTTCGACGGTCTTGATCCACTCCGCGGTGAAGCTGGATCCCGACTTTCCGTCGCCGTCGCAGTTCGATCACGTCATTACGAAGGCTGTAGTGGGAAGCGAGCCGATGTGGCTCGACGTCACGACGGAAATCGCGCCATTCCGTCTGCTTTCGCCCAATCTCCGCAAGAAACAGGCGCTGGTCGTCTCGTCGAGCGGCACGGCGCGGCTCGAAGAGACGCCACCAGATCCTCCGGTGCTGAACCTGCAGGTGCAGGAGATCGACGCAAAGCTCGGCGACCTGGGAAAGCTGGCGGGACGCATCAGGTTGACGATGCGCGGAGACGTGGAGCTGTTGATGCGCACCATCTTCCGGCGCGCGCCCGCGGCGCAATGGAAAACCGTGCTCCAGAAGATGAACGAAGCCATGGGGCTTGGCGGGGAGGTCAGCGAAGTCAAAGTGTCCGACCCCGCCGCGACGCGCGAGCCGTTCGTCATCGAGTATCAGGTGGCGACAACGAACTTCATCGAGTGGACCAAGAAGAAAGTCGATCTCAAGCTGCCGCTGTCGAACGCCAGTTTCTCCCCTCCCGAGGACGGCAAGTCGGAAATCGAGTTGGGATCGCCGTCCGAATTCCAGTATCGCCTTCGACTCGAACTGGGCCCCGGGTACCAGGCACGTGCACCAGTGCCCGTCTCAGTAAGCCGGGATTACGGCGAGTACCGGGGCTCGTACAAGCTCGCTGGCAACGTCTTCACCGCAGAAAGAACGTTGAAGCTTCGCGCCCGGACGCTGCCCGCCGATCGCTCCGGCGATTATGCCGCCTTCCGGCGCGTGGTCGTGGCAGACGACGAGCAGACGCTGGCGCTGGACATCCCCGCGAGCGCTTCAACGCTCGCGAATTCGGATCTAAAGGCCGCCGATCTCAATCGCAGCGCATACGAGGCGCTGCGTGCAGGCAACTACGCACAAGCCGCCCCGCTCCTGAAGCGGGTGGTCGAGCTCGAGCCGAAAGATCGGACCGCGTGGAACAATCTCGGGCTGGCTTACCTGGGATTGCGGCAGGTCGACCCAGCAATCGACGCGTTCAAAAAGCAACTCGAGATCAATCCCTATCACGAACAGGCAAACACCAATCTCGGTCGGTCGTATCTACAGCAGCGCCGCTATCCGGAAGCCGAGGCGGCCTTCAAGAAGCAGCTCGAGGTCAATCCGCTCGACAAATACGCGCACGCCATCCTGGGACATCAGTATGTCGAGATGGAGCGGTACCAGGATGCGATCCCGGTACTCGAGAAGGCGATATCCCTGTCATCCGAAGACGCATCGCTCCACGTCGAGATAGGCACCGCCTATCTGAATCTGGACAGGAACGATCAGGCGTTGGCATCCTTCGCTCGGGCGGCCGAACTGTCGCCAACACCGAACACGTGGAATAACGTCGCGTATCAGTTGGCGTTGAAACGCGTGAACCTGGACCGCGCGCAGCAGTACGCAGAATCCGCGGTCGCGGCGGTCACGGCCGAGTCGCGAAATTTCACGATCTCGCGTGTCACGCCGCGCGAGCTTGGACTCGTCGAGTCCCTCGCCGCCTACTGGGACACACTTGGCTGGGTACTGTTTGCCAAAGGGGAGCTAGGTGCTGCGGAAAACCTCGTCGCAGCCGCGTGGTGGATTGGACAACACTCAGAAGTCGGGGACCACCTCGGACAGATTTACGAAAAGCAGGGACGGCGTGACGAGGCGATCAAGGTGTATGCTGCCGCGCTCAATGCGGAGCGCCCGGCTCCGTCCACGCTGGATCGGCTCGCAGCGCTCGTCGGCCGCGAATCTGTGGAGGCGATTCTCAAGAAGCATGCGGGAGTGTTGACGAATATGCGAGCCGTGAGCGTGCCAGCACCGGCGCCCATGCCGGGGTCGGCGGACTTCTTTCTGTTGCTCGGGCCAGGGTCGGACATCGAGGCCGCGTCGTTCATCAGCGGCGACGACCAACTCCGGGAGATGACAGACGGCCTGCGGAAAACACGACTTGAAAAGGTGTTTCCCGACCAATCGCCGGCCAAGCTGATTCGCCGCGGCACGCTGAAGTGCGAGACGAAAACTGCGTGTACACTCACGCTCATTCCGTCAAGCGAGGTGCAACCCGGCCAGGACTAGACGAAGCAGGTACGAGCGATCATGACGCATGAGGACGCCGTCAAGCTGTTCGAGCACCAGCAGACGTGCTGGAACCACCGCGATGCGGAGGCGCTGGCGAAAGCGCACACCGTGGACGGGACCGTTATCAGTCCGATCTTCCGAACCGTCCAAGGGCGTACCGATATCCTCGCGTCGTATCGAACGCTATTCGCCACGTTTCCGGACTGGCAATACATCGGACAGCGATTGCTCGTGGACGGGACGCACGTCGCACAGGAGTTTCTCGTCCACGCGACGCACTCCGGCGAATTCATGGGTCTTCGCGGGACCGGCCGCCGGTTCGACATCCAGGGCGTGCGTCTCATGGAAATGCGCGACGGGTTGATTGCCTACGAACGCCGGTACTACGACTTCACCGGGTTGCTCATCCAACTCGGGATTCTGAAAAGCAAGCCTGCCTGACTCCCGCCCTCCCGCCCTCACGCCCTCCCGCCTTCCCGACCTGATGCCCTTCACTGCTCCGACCGATACGTCGCTCGCCATGTCCGAGCGGTCGCTCTCCGAATATCGTGTCGAGAAAAAGCGTGCAGCCGCGGAACTGACGCTGACCACTGGGGCGATCGTCAAGGGGTGTTTCTTCCTGTGGGACGCCAGCCAGTCGCACGCTGGTCCCGAACGGGTCGGCGATCTCCTGAACGAGCAAACGGGATTCTTTCCATTCGAGCTCGAAGACGGGCACACCGTGCTCTACAACCGCGCGCAAATCGTCAAGGTTCGGCTGCCAGGCAACAATGCGGAGGTGCGCCTCGAGCCCGGCTACGAAGTGGCGACGCGTCGCGTCGTCTCGATGCTGCTCTCGACGGGAGATCGCATCGCGGGAACCGTGTCGGTGTTTCGACCGATGGGCCGCGATCGACTGAGTGACTATGCGCGGAGCGATGAGGCGTTCCGGTACGTGGAAGCGGATGATCAGACCTGGCTCGTGAATTCGCTGCACCTGGTGGAAATCCACGAGCTTCCGTCGCGCGAACCTCACCCGACCCCCGAACCGGCTCGAAGGGACCAGCGCTGATGACGAGTGACTTCGTAGACAACCTGATGAAACTGCTCTCGGCGCAGGGCGGCCGCGGCCTGAGGCTGCAGGCCGGTCATCCGGCACAGATGCTCGATGCTGCCGGATCGACGCGCAACGTCTCGACTCGGACGCTCACCAGCCAGGAAATACTTGCGGCGGTCACGCCGATTGTTCCCGAACACGCTCGCGCCGACCTGCCGAGCGCGCCGTCGGTGGAGTTTGAATATCGTGTGCCGGCGGTCGGTGAATTCAAAGTCAGAATCCTGCGCAGCGGAGACCAGCTGGCGGTTTCCATTCTCCGAAATGGCGCGACTCCGGCCGGCACGACACGGCCGGCGGCAGCGGCCCCAGCCGGGGCGCCAGTGCCGGC
>JBAROV010000062.1:0-36490 GCA_049642465.1 Vicinamibacterales bacterium | reverse complement strand
GGCTTGCCAGCCGGAGCGCCGCCCGCCTTCGCCAAGGCTACGGTGGGCAACCTTCGCAGAGAACGCAGCGCGAAGGTTGGAGGGTAGCCCGCCGCAGGCGGGCCGCCGAGCGAGAGCGAGCGGGGGTGGGGCCCCGCGAGCATTGAGAAGCGCCTGCGGCCCGAGCGAGGCGCCGGCTTGCCAGCCGGAGCGCCGCCCGCCTTCGCCAAGGCTACGGTGGGCAACCTTCGCAGAGAACGCAGCGCGAAGGTTGGAGGGTAGCCCGCCGCAGGCGGGCCGCCGAGCGAGAGCGAGCGGGGGCGGGGCCCCGCGAGCATTGAGAAGCGCCTGCGGCCCGAGCGAGGCGCCGAAGGGTAGCCCGCCGCAGGCGGGCCGCCGAGCGAGAGCGAGCGGGGGTGGGGCCCCGCGAGCAATGAGAAAAGAGAACACGATGTTGACTATTACGCGAACGGTCGGAAATCGCGCGTTGCTGAACCTTGCGATCTTGGGTTTGGCCCTTTCGGTGTCCGGGTGTTCTTATAACCGCTTCACGGCCTCGGAAGAAGCGATCAAGACGCAGTGGGCGCAGGTGCAGAACCAGCTCCAGCGGCGCAACGATCTGATCCCGAACCTCGTCGAGACGACGAAGGGATTTGCGCAGCAGGAGAAAGACGTGTTCGGCGCAATCGCCGCATCGCGCGAGAAACTGGCCGGGGCCCAGACGCCTGAACAGACCATCAAAGCGGCAAACGAACAGTCGTCCGCGTTGGCGCGGCTGCTCGTCATCGTCGAGAACTATCCGCAGCTGAAATCGGACGCGACGTTCATGCGGTTGATGGACGAACTCGCGGGCACGGAAAACCGGTTGGCCACCGAGCGCATGCGATACAACGAGCGGCTTCAGGAGTACAACACGCTCCGTCGTCGGTTCCCGGCGAACGTGACCGCGAAGGTGTTCGGCTTCAAGGAGTACCCGTACTTCGAAGCGCCACCCACCGCGCAGCAGGCGCCGAAGGTGGATTTCAAGCGGTAATCACGCATCGGCAACGAATCAACGTCCCCACCGAGTCCCACGTCTTACCCGTGGCACGTCCGATGAGGTAACTCATGATCAAGGATGCTCGGTATGCCGCTCGTCTGCTGTTCAGTAACCCCGGATTCACGCTCGCGGCGACGCTGACGCTCGCGTTGGGCATCGGGGCAAACACGGCCGTCTTCACTCTCGCGGACGCGACGCTGCTCCGCCCGCTCAAGGGCATCGTTCACCCCGAACAGCTCCTCACGTTCGCGTGGTCCACCTCCTACCCGGATTACGTGGAATATGCCGGGCGAACAGACCTGTTTGCAGGCGTCCTGGCGACAACCGGGGCGCAGCGGGTTACGCTCACGGCCGACGGAGCCGCGGAGCTGGCATCGGCAACGTTCGTGTCCGGAAATGCATTCGGTGTCCTCGGTGTCTCCGCCTTGCGAGGCCGGACATTGTTACCGTCGGACGACGTACCGAATGGCCCAATTGTGGTGGTTCTGGCGAACGATTTCTGGGCGACGCGCTTCGGCTCTCGAGAAGACGTCATCGGTCACGCGGTTCGCATCAACGGCCGGTCCGCGACCATCGTCGGCGTGGCGCCACCAGATTTCCGAGGCACGAGCCTGGCGTCAAGGCCATCGCTCTATTTACCGATCACCGCCGCGCCCCAGATCCGAACGGGAACCGGTTTCTTCTCTCGTGTGGACATGCTTGGCGAGCGTGGATTCGTGTGGTTGACGACCATCGGCCGGCTTAGACCAGGTGTCAGCTCGCAGCAGGCCGCGAGCGCGATCGACGCGCTTTACACACAACTCCACCCGCCAAGGGCTGGAGCGCGGACAGAGCGAATGGAATTGACGCCGCTCGCAACCCGTGCGCTCGGGGGGGCGAACGCCGTTTCTGTCCGGCAGTTCGTCTGGCTCCTCGTCGGCGCCGTGGCGCTGACGCTCCTCATCGGTTGCGCCAACCTCGCGAATCTTCTGCTGGCGAAGGCGGTCGCCCGGCGTCGCGAGGTCGGCGTACGGCTTGCGCTCGGTGCGAGCCGGGCACGCGTGACGCGTCAGATGCTGCTCGAGAGTCTGATGCTCTCAGCTCTCGGTGGCGCAGCGGGCCTGGCAGTAGCCTATTTCGGCCTTCGCGTGCTGGGCCGCTTTCAACTTCCGGGCGGGATGGACATCGAGACTCTGGGTCTCGAGATGAATCAGACGACATTCGGTGCAACCGCAGTCGTCTCAATCATCAGTGGTTGCCTGTTTGGTGTCGTCCCGGCCTGGCGCGCTGCTGGCGGTGATGTGCTCGGCGCATTGCGCAACGACCCGAGGACGGCCGGCGCTCGTAACGCCCTACGGAGCTCACTCATCGGAGCGCAGGTCGCGCTCAGCCTCGTGCTGCTCGCCGGGACCGGGTTGTTCCTGCGAAGTCTGACGCACGCCTTGGACGTTCCGCTTGGTTTCGACGCACGCGGCGTGGCGACTGCTTCAGTCAATCTTGGATTAGCACGGTTCGATGAAGTGAGGGCGAAGACGTTCTACAACGCAGCTCTCGAGCGAGTCAAACAACTCCCTGACGTCAGCGCCGCCGCCTGGTCGTGGCTCATTCCGACGAACGGTCTCGCAATGGGCGAGATCGAAATCGAGGGATATCAGAAGCGGCCAGGCGAGGAAGTCAACGTCAGTTGGTCGTATGCGGGCCCGGATTACTTTAACGCGGCAGGCACCCGGATTCTCAACGGCAGAGATTTCGCGGAACTAGATCGGCCCGGCACACCGCGAGTCGCGATCGTGAATCAGACGCTGGTAGACGGCTACTTTACTGGCGGGGATCCGCTCGGGAGACGCCTGAAGATCTTCGATGAGTGGATCACTATCGTCGGCGTCGTCGAGACCACGACGGTTCGCCAATTGCGGGAACGGCCCCTGCCCTACGTCTATCTGGCATTCAACCAGTGGTTGACAGGCAAGAACGCAATTTCCACGGACGCGGCTCACTTGTTCGTGCGAACCACCGGTGATGCAACGACTTTGTTGCCGGTGATCCGCGATCAGTTGCGTTCAATCGACCCCGAGGTGGCGGTTTACGATGTGGAACCATTTGCCTACCACGTGCGCGAGCTCCTCATGCCGCAGCGGATGGGTGTCATCCTCTTTATGGTCTGCAGCCTGCTCGCGGTCAGCCTGGCTGCTATTGGGATCTACGGCGTCGCGAGCTATGTAACGACGTCGCGGACGCGCGAGATTGGGATCCGCATCGCACTGGGCGCTCGGCGCAGCGACATCGGTCGTCTCATCCTTCGGCAAGGCCTCGGACCGATCGTCGCAGGAATTGCGGCGGGCCTGCTCCTCGCCCTCTGGGGCGGCCGGCTCGCACGAAGCTTTCTGTACGACATCAGCCCGTCAGATCCCCTGACGTTCGTGTCGGCCGGGGCTCTCCTCATCTCGGTCGCTATTCTCGCCATTTATCTGCCCGCCCGCCGTGCATCGCGCGTCGCGCCCGTGGATGCGCTGCGCCACGATTAATTCAGAGCAGCCAAGAGATCAACTCTCCTGCTCTGCTGAACTCCTGTTATAAACTCCCGCCAGAGATCTCTATAGAAGGAGCACTGCGTTGATACAAACGTTGCCTGTACGCCTGGTCACATGGGTGGGTATTGCCTTGTGTGCAGTGGCGGGCCGCGCGATTCTTGCGCAGGGTCCCCAGGCCGCCGTCTCTCCGTTACCGGTCGTTAACCAGACCGACGACCCGCTGCTCAAGCGGTTCGTCTGGCGATCGATCGGACCCGTCGCCATGGGCGGGCGTATCGACGACATCGCACCGGTAGAGAACAACCCCTCGATCTTCTACGTTGGTTACGCCACCGGCGGCGTGTGGAAGACCGAGAACAACGGAACGACGTTCACGCCGATTTTCGACAGTTATCCGGTCTCCTCAATCGGTGACATCGCGGTCGCTCCCTCTGATCCGAACGTCATCTACGTCGGCACGGGTGAACCCAACAACCGTCAGAGTTCCTCGTTTGGAGCCGGTGTCTACAAATCGACGGACGGTGGCAAGACGTTCACCGAAGCCGGATTGAGGGAAACTCAGACAATCGCGCGGATCGTCGTCCATCCGAAAGATCCGAACACCGTGTATGTGGCGGCGCTTGGGCATCTCTTCGGGCCGAATCCGGAACGTGGCCTGTTCAAGTCGACCGATGGCGGCAAAACGTGGACGAACACAAAGTTCATCGACAACGACACAGGATTCACGGATGTCGTCATGCATCCCACGAATCCGAACGTCCTCTGGGCCGCGTCGTATCAGCGTCGGCGCCAGCCGTGGGGATTCAACGGCGGCGGACCGGGAAGCGCCATTTGGCGGACCAGTGACGCGGGCAAAAGCTGGTCCAAGGTCACCGGAAACGGCCTGCCGGACAATCCCATCATCGGCCGTATTGGATTAGACATCTGCCGCACCAAGCCAAACGTCATCCTCGCGCAGATCGAAGTCGGGGCCAGCGGTGGCACCGGCGCAGGCGTCAATGAGGATGGCAGCCTCGTGCCGCCTGGAGGGCGCGGCGGCGCGCCGGCGGAAAGCGCGGAGCAACCAGCAGCGGCAGGCCGGGGCGGGCAGGTTGCCGGAGCAGGGCGCGGGGGTGGTGGCGGCGGACGTGGACAGGCGGCGCCGCCCGACCCGAAACGCAGCGGCGTGTGGCGCTCGGACGATGGCGGAAAAGCGTGGCGGTTCATGAGCAACAACAACAACCGTCCGATGTACTACAGCCAGATCCGCATCGATCCCAACAACGATCAAATCATCTACACGTTGGGCGCCGGCGCGTCCAAGAGCCTGGACGGTGGCAAGACGTTCAGCCCGATGGGCGGACAGAGCCACGGCGATCATCACGCGCTGTGGATCAACCCGGCAAACAGCAATCACCTGCTGATCGGAAACGACGGTGGGCTCGACGTCAGCTACGACCAGGGCGAAACCTGGGAAGAAGTGTCCACGATGCCCACCGGGCAGTTCTATGCGATCAGCGCCGACATGCGGAAGCCTTACTACGTGTGCGGCGGACTCCAGGACAACGGAAGCTGGTGCGGACCGAGTGCCGTGCGCAGCAACACCGGAAGTCTGGTCACTGACTGGTACCGCATTGGCGGGGGTGACGGTTTCTACACGCAGAACGATCCCAGCGACTGGACCATCGGCTACTCAGAATCGCAAGACGGCAATACGAATCGATACGACCTCAAGACCGGCGAAACGCAGCCGATTCGGCCGCGTGGGCCAAGCACGGGACGCGGAGGCGGTGGCCGCGGCGCTGGCGGACGCGGTGCAGCGCCGACCGAACCTGCGCCGACCTCACAGGCTCAGCAAGCGCAGCAGGCTCAACCTCCAGCGCAGCAGCCTATTCCGGGACAACCCGCTGCGGGTGGTTTCGGTGGCGGGCGCGGCGCCAGTCCGTTTGGCAATATCTTTCCTCCTCTGCCGTCAGGAACGAACCCTCGCTTCTACTGGAGCACGCCATTCATCCTGTCCCCGCACGATCCGCGCATCCTGTACCTCGGCGGCGATCGTGTGTTTCGATCGAGGGCCCGTGGTGACTCATGGTTCGCCTCCCAGGATCTGACGAACAACATCGGCCGGAACGACCGGCCGATCATGGGCGTCGCCGGCGACGCCCCGATGGCGTCCAAACATGACGGCGCCGCCTCCTACAGCAACATCGTCACCGTCAGCGAATCCCCGGCAGCGCCGGGAGTCGTGTGGGTCGGTACGAATGATGGCAACGTACAGGTGAGTCGCGACTCTGCAGCGACCTTTACCAATGTCGTCAGTGCCATCACGGGGGTGCCGAAAGAGACCCATGTATCGCGCGTTGAAGCGTCACACTTCGATCCGGGGACGGCCTACGTCACGTTTGACGGGCATCGCACGGACGACCACAAGCCGTATGTCTTCAGGACGACGGATTTTGGAAAGAGTTGGACGTCGGTCGCGGGCAACCTGCCAACGGGAAACGTCAACGTCATTCGCGAGGATCCCCGCAACAGGAACCTGCTCTACGTCGGAACGGAATACGGTTTCTATCTGTCGCTGAACGGCGGGAGAGAGTGGACGCGGTTCATGAACGGGCTGCCGACGGTGCGCGTGGATGACATCCTCGTGCATCCTCGTGACAACGACTTGATCGTCGGAACGCACGGCCGCAGCATCTACATCATCGACGACATCACGCCCCTGCAGCAGTTGAGCGATGCCGTCATGAGCACGGATGCGCACCTCTTTGACATCCGTCCCGCGACTCGCTGGGTCGAGGACACGATGCTGTCACGCGGCCTCGGCGGAGCCAAGCACTTCCGCGGCGCGAATCCTCCTGGCGGGACGGCTATCAGCTACTACCTGAAATCGCCGGCCTCCGGCGAGGTGAAGATCACGATCTCGGATGCGCGTGGCACGCTCGTTCGCGAGCTGAATGGAACTAATGACGCCGGCATCAACCGTATCCAGTGGAACCTCGCACCGAATCCGCCGCTTGGCGCGGCGCCGGGCCGGGGCGGCGGCTTCGGCGGTGGCCGGGGTGGACGCGGCGGTCCTCAATTCATCGTCGGTAATGCCGTCGAACCGGGCGCGTACATCGTGAAATTGTCGGTTGGCGGCAAGGAATTCACGACCACGGCGATCGTCGAGCCAGACGACTTCAGGTGAGGCGTGGCCATCAAGGACGCATTGCTGCCCGAGTGGGATCACGAGATGGGCACGACGCGGCGGCTGCTCGAGCGAGTGCCGCCGGGCGATTTCTCGTGGAAACCGCACGACAGGTCGATGTCGCTCGGGCAGCTTGCGGGCCATCTCGCCAACCTCCCAAGGTGGTGCAATCTGATCCTTGACGATACGGTTCTGGATCTGGCTGACATTGAAGACGATCGTCGCTCTCGCGAACCCACATCGGTTGAAGGCTTGCTGAAGGAGTTCGGCCAGAAGGCGTCAGCGGCGCGGGCAAATCTTGCGCAACGTTTGGATCCCGAGTTGCTGGCGCCGTGGACGCTGAAGAATGAGGGGCACGTCGTGTTCACGCTGCCCCGCATCAGTGCGATCCGCAGCTTCGTCATCAACCATTCCATCCACCATCGCGGTCAATTGACCGTCTATCTCAGGCTCCGTAACGTTCCGCTGCCGCCGATCTACGGTCCTACCGCGGACGAGGGGTGAGTTCGTTTTCTCCACGCCGCTGGCTTCGCGGCGGCCATCGCATGACCGTGTTCACCTGGGCGCGTCCGCGGCGATTTCCGCAATTGCCATCGCCCGAGATTCGTTACTTCGACGTCGCCCCGAATACGCGCGTGCTGGCGCATTGTCATTGGCAGCGCGAACGCGACGGGCATCCGCTTCTGCTCGCGCTGCATGGCCTCGAAGGGTCGAGCAGCGCCCACTACATGCGCGGCCTCGCAGACAAGAGCTTTGCCGCCGGATTCAACGTCGTGCTGCTCAACCAGCGCAATTGTGGCGGCACCGAAGCCATGTGCGCCGGCCTGTATCATTCGGGATTGACCGACGACGCGGACGTGGTGCTTCGCGAACTCTCCGATCGCGACGGTATTCAGTCGGCCGTGGTCGCCGGATACTCATTGGGGGGCAATCTCGCTCTCAAACTCGCCGGCGACTACGGCGACACGCCGCCCGCCGTCCTCAATGGTGTCTGCGCAGTGTCGCCGGTTCTCGAGCTGTCCAGGTGCGTCCATTCACTCGAGCGGCGGCCGAACATCATCTATCAGTGGAACTTCGTTCGCGGGTTGAAGGCGCGCATGCGCCGCAAGCACCAGTGTGAGCCCGGGAGGTATCCGGTCGAGCGTCTGGGCGAGGTCCGGAGCGTTCGAGGCTTCGACGAGATCTACACCGCGCCGCATTTCGGTTTTCGCGACGCGGAGGATTATTACCACCGCGCCAGCGCGATGCGCGTGGTCGATCGCATTCGCGTCCCCGCGCTGGTGATTTCTGCTGCCGACGACCCCTTCGTCCCCGTCGAGATCTTCAGGAATTCAGCCCTGACGCGCAATCCGAACATTCATCTCGTCGTGACCGAGCACGGTGGGCACTGCGGATTTGTCGAGCAAGCGTCGGAGGGGTATGACGGGTACTGGGCCGAGCACAGGATCGTGCAGTTTGCGAGAGAGGTTACGGCGGTGCCGTCGCTCCCGACGCCAGCGCCGTGATCAGGCGTCTGGCGAATTCTGGGCCGAGTCCCTGCTCTTCGTGCTTGAAGTAGACGAAGACGTCGCCCACGGCGGGTAGTCCGCGAATCGTGTCCGCCCACCGTTCGATATCCGGCTGCTGATATCCCTCATCGCGCAACCGGAAGTACGCGTAGTCGGCCGTCATTTCGACGGGCGTGCTCAGCTTCTCGCTGTCGGCGATGCAGAGCGCCAGGTTTCGCGACCGCAGCGTATCGAAAACATCGGCGTCGAACCACGAGGGATGACGAAATTCGAAGGCCGCACGCGTCCCATCAGGGAGCAATTCGACAAAGGCGCGCAGGACGTCGCGATCTTTCTTGAAATTGGGCGGGAGCTGAAAGAGCAGCGTCGCGAGTCGTGGTCCCAGCGTTCGCGCCGTCCGGCAGAACGTCTGAAGGGCGTCTTCCGCGTGTTGCAGCTTTGAATCGTGCGTGATTCGACGCGGCGCTTTGAGCGTGAAGGTGAAGCCGTCCGGCGTCGCCGCCGCCCACCCTGCCAGCAGCTTCTCGTTCGGCATTCGATAGAAGGTGTAGTTGATTTCGACCGTCGGAAACCGTTCGGCGTAGTAGGGCAGCATCTTGTCCGTGCTGAATTTCTCCGGATAGAACGTTCCTCGCCATTCCGGGTAGTTGTAGCCGGACGTCCCGACCTGGACCCTTTGCGTCATCCCGGCCAGTTTAGCCAAAAAGGGGGACTGTCCCCTTTTCCCAGTTTCGCAAAATGGGGCCTGTCCCCATTTCCGCCGACTGTCCGGTTTTGCAAAAGGGGGACTGTCCCCTTTTTGCGGTTACGGACAGCGGGGCGAACGACCGCAGGTCGGCGAGTGCCCCTATGTGGCTCACATTGCAAGACTTCGCGAATCTGCCGCGACTGGCAGGGGCTTCGCTTCTCCGCAAACATACGGTCGGCGCGGCACTGGAAGCAAATTCATGACTGACATCAAGTTCGCCCTTCGCGCCTTTGCAAAGACGCCCGGCTTCACCATCGTTGTCGTGCTCACGCTCGCGCTCGGCGTTGGCGCGACAACGGCAATCTTCAGCGTCGTGAACGCGGTGCTGCTCGAGCCATTGCCGTTTGCGAATGCCGATCGACTTGTGGTCGCACGCGTCTCGATGCCCGACTACAAGGATCTGAGAACCTCGGTCACAGCCTTCGAGGACGCAGGCGTGTGGGGGACGAACATCTACAACCTGCGATTGAAGGACAACAGCGAACAAATCCGCGGGGCCGTGGTTTCCAGCCGGCTCCTCTCGCTGCTCGGCGTCGAGCCGCTGCTCGGGCGCAACTTTACGGCTGAAGATGGCCAGCAGAACACGGTCGTCCTTGGCTTCGGCCTTTGGCAATCGCGCTTCGGCGGCGACCCGTCGGTGCTCGGCCGCGCCATCGACCTCAGTGGCATCTCCTACACAGTCGTCGGCGTTGCGCCTTCCTGGTTCAGCTTTCCTGCTTCTGAATTCAAGGTGTGGGTGCCGATAGATTCCATCGATCGGCTGGCACCCGTTCAGGCGAACAATCGCGGACTTCGAATCTTCAACCTGCTTGCCCGGCTCAAGCCGGACATCACACTCGAACAGGCCCAGGCTCAGGTCACCGCTCAAAGCGTGGCGCTCGGGAAAGCGTACCCCGCCACCAACGAGAATGTGACGATAACCGTACAGTCGCTGGAGGAACGGCTGCTCGGCGAATCAAAACCCGGATTGAACGTTTTGCTGGTCACTGTCGCGCTCCTCTTGCTGATCGCGTGCGCAAATGTGGCGAACCTCATGCTGGCGCGGACGACGACGCGTGAGCGCGAGTTGGCGATTCGCGCGGCACTTGGCGCCGGTCGGGCAAGGCTCGTCAGACAAGTGCTGACCGAGAGCCTGGTACTTGCGATTGCCGGCGGGGCGCTTGGTCTTCTCGTGGCGGCCTGGGGCGTCGATGCGCTGCCTGCACTGCTGGCGGACCGACTGCCCCGCGCGGACACGATCCGCCTGAACGGCACCGTGCTGGGCTTCGCGCTCGCCGCTACGGTCATCACCGCGTTGTGCTTCGGATTCGCTCCGGCGCTCCACGCTGCGGGTGGCAGTGCCGGCTCGCTCAAGGAAACGGGACGAAGCGTGACTGGAAGCACGCGTGGCAGGCGGCTGCGCTACGCGATAGCCGTGACGGAGGTCGCCCTCGCCGTGATGGTCATCGCCGGTTCAGCACTGCTGGTGCGGAGCTTTCTCTCACTGAGCGGCCGTGATCCGGGAATCGTCACGAAAGATCTGCTGTCGTTCAACGTCCAATTCGTTGTCCTGCCGGATCTTCCGGCCCGCGCGCGCGCCGCCGAGCAAGTCCTCGAACGTGTGGCGTCTCTCCCAGGCGTCACCGCCGTCGGTGGTGCCACGGGGTTTCCCACCGTGACCGCCCAGCGCGGCACACGTTTCGAAGTCGAAGGACGTCAACTCACCGCGGACGAATCCGGCGCCTACTTCATTGCCGTTACACCCGACTACTTCCGGGCCACACAAACGCCAGTTCGGGCGGGCCGCGCGATCGAGCGCACCGACAAATCTGGCGCACCTGCGGTTGCGCTCATCAGCGAAACGATGGCGTCGCTACTGTTCCCTGGACAGGACGCGATTGGGAAGCGGCTGCGTCTGGTGAACGCTGAGCAATCCAACGAATGGCGCACGATCGTCGGAGTGGTGGGCGATATCAGGTTCCAGGGGCTGAACGAGGACGCGGGGCCAACGATCTACACACCGTTCGCGCAAACGCCGTTCATGTGGCTGTACTGCATGGTCCGGCCAGCAACCGGGCCGATTGCGACATCGATTCGAAGCGCCGTGACGTCGGTCCACCCTTCGCTGACCGCTGGCAATCTCCGCACGATGGAAGATGTCGTTGCGGGCACCGTCGCGGAGCCGCGATTCAGAACCTGGCTGGTGTCGAGCTTTGCCGCGCTCGCGTTGGCGCTGGCCGCGATTGGCATCTACGGTGTGATCGCCTACTCCGTCGTGCAGCGGACACATGAAATCGGAATCCGAATGGCGCTTGGCGCTGGCGCGAGTGATGTGTTGAGACTTGTCGTGCGAGAAGGCGTCGTGATGGCGGCGGCTGGCGCAATCGTCGGCCTCGGTGCGTCGGCAGCGATGACGGGGCTCATGTCATCGCTGCTCGTCGGTACCACCCCTCGCGACCCGGTTGCGTTTGGCGCGGCGGCGACCATCCTGCTGATTGTCGCGGGACTCGCGAGTTACATCCCGGCGCGGCGAGCGACTCGGATCGCGCCGCTCGATGCGCTCCGCGCGGAGTAGAGGGGCTGTCTGAGCCGGAGGTTGGAAACTGATGATGGCCGACATCACTTATGCCGTTCGCGCCTTTCTGAAGACGCCTGGCTTCACGCTCGTGGTTGTCCTGACGCTCGGGCTTGGCATTGGTGCGAACACCTCCATGTTCAGCATCGTCAACGTCCTGCTGTTCAAGCCACCACCAGTAGCACGTCCCAACGAGCTCGTCTGGCTGCGGTCCGCGAGCATCAAGCCCGATGGACCACAAGGCAACATGACCTATCCAGACGTGAACGATATGCGGAGTCTACCGGTCGTCACCGGCGTCATGGGGTACGGAGAGATCCCTGCGAACCTGGCGCATTCCGGACGAGCCGAACGGCTAACCGGTCAGATTGTGACAAGCAACTATTTCGACGTCCTCGGTATCCGCCCCTATCGCGGGAGGATGCTGAGCGACCAGGACGAATGGCGTAGCAATCCAGTCGCCGTGATCAGCTTCGGACTCTGGCAGCGGCTCTTTGCCGGGCAAGACGAAGCGGTAGGTACGAACGTCTACATCAACGGTGCAGCTTTCACCGTCGGCGGCGTCGCGCCGCCAGGGTTTCGCGGCGGCGACGTCTTTTCACCCGCGGACATCTGGATTCCAATAGGTGCATCACGACTCGTCAACCCTGACATCACTTCGCCGATGGCGCGCACGTCGTGGTGGCTACGATCGATCGCTCGGCTGGCGCCGGGAGTGTCCGAGCGCGAGGCGGCCGCGGCGTTCCGAGCGCGGGCCGCGGCGATCGCGACGGCGTTTCCAGAATCGCACGACGGCTTTACGGTGCGTCTCACTAGCATCGGCGGTGCACTGCCCGGCGATCAGGAGCAGGTCAAACCGCTGGCGGGGATGCTGATGGGCGCCACCCTCACCGTGCTGCTCATCGCCTGCGCAAACGTCGCCAACTTGTTGCTCGCACGCAACACGACGAAGGGGCGCGAGCGCGCCATTCGGATAGCCCTCGGCGCCTCGAGGGGCCGCCTCATTCGTCAGCAGTTGGCGGAGAGCACCATTCTGGCCGCATGCGGTGGCGGTCTGGGGCTGCTCGTCTCGATGTGGTCGACGGACTTGCTGCTCCGTTTTGCCAGGGTGCCACTCGTATTCGATCTGAACCCGGACCGCCGCGTCCTGCTATTCGCGATTGGCGTCTCAATCGTGACCGCCTTTCTGTTCGGTGTGCTGCCTGCTGTTCGCGGCGGTGCGATGCCACCAAACAGCGCGCTGAAGAGTGAACAGGGCTTCGCGGATGCGTCGCCTCGCACTCGACTGCCGCGATTGCTGGTTGGTGGACAGCTTGCGCTTTCGATCGTGCTGTTGCTCACGGCGGGTCTGTTTTTGAAGAGCATCGCGAGCGCGCGAACGATGCCCGTGGGCTTCGAGCCCGAGGGCCGAGTGTCCATGTCATTCAACCTGCGGATGCACGGATACTCCGACGAACGCGCAGTCGCCTTCCAACGCACGTTCATCGATCAAGCGCGCGGGGTGCCGGGAGTCGTATCGGCGACGCTCGCTACGATGGTGCCACTTGGCGGACGGGTCTGGGTTTCGCAATTGACATTCCCCGATCGGCCTTCCGATCCGGACGCACGCCCGGAGCGCGTTTCCGTCAATTACGTCTGGCCCGATTTCTTCACCACCCTTGCCATTCCGATCGTGGCCGGCCGGCCGCTGGAGGAACGCGACATGCAGGGGCGGCCGTCTGCAGCTGTGATCAGCGAAACCATGGCGCGCCAGTATTGGCCGGGACGCAATCCCCTTGGCGAACGGTTCAGTGTCGACGGAGTTCGCGGGCCGTTTCTCGAAGTGGTCGGTGTCGCGGGGGATACGATCGTCGACGAATTTGCCGAGCGCCCCTGGTCCGCGGCATACCTGCCGCACCGCCGCAACGGGGATGAGATCGCGGTAATCGCGCACGCCGCGACGGCGCCTGCCGAGTCGCTTCGTCTCCTCGAAGGCGCGCTCCACGCGCTCGACCCGACGGTCGCAGTCTTTCAGCCCATGACGCTCCGTCAGCACATCGCCGAGCGCCTCGACGGCGAGCGTGCGATGAGCCGCTTGCTCAGCGTTGTCGGTCTGCTCGCGCTGACGCTTGCCGCGATCGGCCTGTATGGAGTTGTCGCGTACACGGTCGCGCGCCGCACAAGGGAAATCGGCGTTCGGATTGCACTTGGCGCGCAGCCGCGCGACGTCGTGCGGCTGTTCGTGGCCGATGCCTTACGTCTCGCGCTGGGCGGCCTGGTTGGGGCCGCGGTGCCCGCGTTTGCCGTCACGGCCGCGCTCGCGAACTCGTTGGTGGGCGTCAAAGTGAGCGATCCGTCGACGATTGTCGCGGTACTGGCCGTGTTGACCGCGGCCATTCTGATCGCCGCGTACCTTCCCGCTCGCCGCGCAACCCGCGTGGATCCGCTGATCGCATTGCGTACGGAGTGAGACGGCGTTCGGAGAAGAACTGGAAGCTGGAAGCGGGAAGCCGGTAGCCGGAAGCCGGGTCTCAGGTTCCCCCTGATTCAGGAACCTGAGACCCGTCACCGATCTAGAACCTGACCCCTGCGGCGAGCAAGAACGTCCGCCCGCCATCCATCCCCTGGCGCGGACGCGCGTAGTTGGCGTTCGACGTCCCAAGGCCGAAGTTGGGCCCGCGTGTGTAGTCGAGCGGCAGGCCGTACGCATCCTTTGAACCGGCGTTGTTGGCCGCCACCGTCGTGTCCCACGACAGCAGATCCTGATTGTTCAACAAATTCAGCACTTCCAGCTTGATCCACGGGCGCACGGAGTGCCACACCGGCACGCCGTAGGTGACCGCGAGATCGAACAACTGCGCGCCCTTGAAGCTCTGCGAACCGCGGCCGCCGAAGTAGATCGGCTGGCTCGTCGGCAGTCGCACGTAGCCGGGATTAGCGGCCACCTGCTGCGGACTGAGTGCCACCGCACCGGCCACGAGGCTGAACGTCCGTGCCGAGTTGAACCGATAGAGCGGGACGATGTCGAGGCGACCGAACTGGTGGAAATCGAGGCCGTAGGCTGCCCACGCACGAACCTTGTGGCGCTGGAAATCATCCAGACGTCCGTCCGGGAAGCTGCGGTCTGCGACGAAGATCTCCGGGTAATCGCCGATGAGCGAGGGCAGCGCCGGATTGTTTGCAGCCTCTCCTTCGAAGTTGCCGTGATTCTCGATCTGGATCGTCCACTGCCCGTTCACCGTCAGGTTTGAACGGACGCGGTACGAAGATTGGACATCGAGTCCTTGATACCGGCGCTCCGCGTGGTCCGTATTGCGATAGATCGCGTTGTCGAACACGCCGAACAACCCATTGCGATCGATCGTCGTCGTGCCCGCGTCGATGGTGATGAAGTCCTCGACGAAATCAGTGGCGTGGCGTCGGACGTAGGTCGCACGTCCCCAGCCATGCTTGAACTCGCGCGCGAGGCCGAGCGTGAACTCGCGGGTCAACGGCGACCTCAGGTCCTCGTCAAAGAACACGTTGGCGGTGGGAAAGGTACCGCCAATTGCCACGTAATTGTTCGGATCGAACCCGGCCGCAAACGTGCGTCCCTCGCCTGCTGGCCCGATGTACTGCCCGATATATCGATCGGGATTGCCGACGTTCGTGTTCCGCGAGAACTGCACATCGTTGTACTTGCCCGCGTAGTGGCCGTAGCTGGCGAGCAGCACCGTGTCTCCGTCGCCAGTGAGATCGTAGGCGGCGCCCAGCCTCGGCACGAGCGTCTTCGCACTCACTGATTCGATCCCGCCAGTGGCCTCGCTGCCAACGGATTCGAACCGGAGTCCGAGATCCACGGTCAGGCGCGGCGTCGCCGTCCAGTGATCGTTCACGAAGAGCGACGTAGTCCCGATGTCGATGGTCGCGCCTCGCTGCGGCAGCCAGACCTGCACCCGTGAGTTACCGGGCACGAACCGCGGAATCAGACGCCCGTCCGCATCGAGCGCCGGGCGGCTGCTCGCGTCAAGTTTGTAGTCGGTCTGGAACACGTAGCCGGTCGAAGTCTGAGAGTTGCCGCCCACTCGCGTGGAAACGAAATGTTCGAAGCCGCCCTTCACTTCATGGCTCCCCCATCGAGGCGACGACAACATCTGCGACACGCTCGCCGTCACTTGGCGATTGTTGCGCTGCTCCGGATCCGTCGAGTCCCAGTAGGGTGCGTTGTACTGAAGTCCTCCGGGCACTCCAAGAATTCCCCGCGTGAGGAACGGAGAATCGACGATGGCCGTGGATGTCCCGCCTGCATTCTCGAGCGTCCACCACTTCTGCGAGTACTGAGCGGTCGCGAACGTCCGAGGCCCGAGCACGCCGCGCCAGGATGCTGCGAACAAACGGTTCGGTGTCGAAGGCGTGGTAAAGGTCGCCGGATCGATGCTGATCGGAAGCGCCGGCTGGCGCAGATCGGTCGCGTTGTCGATGAACGAACCCTGCACCGTGTGGCCGGCCGACGGCGTTCCCGTCAGTTTGGCCTCGTACCGCGTATTCTCGTTTCGGCTGGTGAACGCTGTTCCCGTCTGCGCAAACGCGCTCTGGGTTGTCGTGCGCTCGATGCGCGCGCCGCCGAAATACCACAGGCGATCTCGCACGATCGGTCCGCCAACGGTCGCTTCATACGTCGGTGACACCTTGCTGGCCCGCGTGACGTGGCGCGATGTCTCGAAAGGCGTTTCGACGCTCCACGCAGGGTTTGTCAGGTTCAGGCGGAATGCCCCTGACAGGGCGTTGCCGCCGCTTCGAGTGATCACGTTGACAACGCCGCCACCGAAGCGGCCGTACTCGGCCGAGACGCCCGACGACAGCACCTGGACTTCTTCGATCGCCTCCTCAATGAACAGTGCGTTCGGCTGACCAAGTACGTTGTCGTTGATATCGACGCCGTTCATCAAGAAGACATTGTCGTAGGCGAACCCACCGCCCACGGTCACCTGATTGCTGTTTGGCGTGTTGTCGGTCAGTCCCGATGCAAGTTCGGCGATGAAGAAGGGCGTCCGTCCGGACGGCAGAACAGCCGTCTCGCTCGCGCGCAGGTTGAACGCGCCCGTCGGCGAAGCGACGGGTGCTGGCTTGCCGCCGCGCACGTCAACGACTTCCCGGACGGGAGTCAGCGCGAGCTGCTGATCCATGGTGATGTCGCTGCCGAGCGAGATCGCCGTGCGACGCTCAACCGACGACATCCCGCTCATTTCGAACTTGACGATGTAATCTCCGGGCGGCAGGACCGCGACGCGATACACCCCGTTGACGTCGGCAACCGCCGAGCGCTCGCCCTGCAGGGATGCCGAGGTGACGGTTACGGTCGCACCCGGCAGCGGCTGGCCGTCCGTAGATGTCACACGGCCGCTCAAAGCGCCGGACTGTCTCCCCTGCGCCATCACCGATCCCGCCGCGAACGACACCAGCATGGCCACCGTCAGCAATCGACGAAACATGATTCTGATACTCCTTGAATAGACACACGCACCGCGGACTTCATTCCGAAAGCGTGAGCTGATGAAGTGAGCACGGGACATGCCAGACCCACGCGAATCGTTTGCGCCCGACTGAATCTGTAATCGAGAGTTGAGGAGATCCTGCCATCGCACCGGTTTAGCGACGCTCGGCCGGAGCCCGAACTGGGTGGGCAAGGCGCGGACGCGTCCTCATCGGAAAAGGTTCCAATGTGCCGAAGTGAAACGCCGTTTCACGCTTCTGTCAGCTGTGCGCGGGCTGTATGTCCTTGGATGATTGGGACGAAGTGCCGTTCTGCGGTGACGAACCGCAGGCGCGAACTAGTTGTGCGAATGGGTAAAATCAGTGTTCCACCGTTCAAGTCGAGGTCCCCGCATGAGGGTGTCTGGTCGAGCATCGGTCGTGTTGGTCGTGTGCGCTCTTGGCTCGGGGCTGCTTGCAGCCCAGGAGCAGAAAGCGCCGGAAACACCCTCGGCGTTCAAGGCGTTGAAATACCGCCCGATTGGCCCGGCGACGGGCGGACGAGTCTCGCGCGTGGCCGGAGTGCCGGGCGAGCCGACTGTCTACTACGCCGCAACCGCTTCTGGCGGCGTCTGGAAATCAACCGACGCCGGTGCGACATGGAAATCCGTTTTCGACGAGCAACCGATTTCATCGATCGGATCGATTGCCGTCGCACCGTCGAATCCCAACGTGGTGTACGTCGGCTCGGGAGAAGCCAACATTCGCGGCAACGTTGCCGCCGGGAACGGTATCTACAAGTCCACCGACGCGGGAAAAACGTGGACCCACGTCTGGAAACAGGAAGGACAGATCGGCACGATGGTCGTCCACCCATCGAATGCTGATATCGCGTACGCCGCGGTGTTGGGCAAGGCCTTCGGCGCGAATCCTGAGCGAGGCGTGTACCGCACCAGGGACGGAGGACGCACTTGGCAACAAGTGTTGAAGAAAGACTCCGATACCGGCGCCTCGGACGTCTCCCTGGATTCCGGCAACCCTTCAATTGTGTTTGCTGGTTTCTGGCAGGCTCGACGAAAGCCCTGGGAGCTCACCAGCGGAGGCCCTGGGAGCAGCCTGCATGTCTCACGAGACGGCGGCGATACATGGAAGCTCCTCACCGGCAGCGGACTCCCGGAAGGGACGTGGGGCAAAGTTGGCGTGGCAGTCGCGCCCTCAGACGGACGTCGTGTCTACGCCCTGATTGAGGCAGACAAAGGAGGACTCTTTCGCTCGGATGATGGCGGCGATAGCTGGACGCTGGTCAATCCCTCACGACTGGTTCGACAGCGCGCGTGGTACTACTCGACTCTGACGGTCAGCCCGATCAACGCAGACGAGATCTACGTTCCGCAGGTCCCCATGCTGCGTTCGATCGATGGCGGCAAGACGCTGCAGGTCGTCAAGGGACTTCATCACGGCGACCATCATGACCTCTGGATCGATCCGCAGAATCCAAAACGGATGATCGCCGGCAATGATGGAGGCGTGGATATCAGCACGAACGGTGGCGAAACCTGGTATGCCCCGCCGCTGCCGATCAGTCAGTTCTACCACGTGTCCGTGGATACCCGTCGCCCCTATCACGTCGCGGGCGCCATGCAGGACCTCGGGACCGCTCAAGGCCCGAGTATGAGTTTGACCGGCGCCATCGCGCTCGATGAATGGCACGGCGTTGGCGGCGGAGAGGCCGGATATGTGGTGTCGGACTGGAGCGATCCGAACATCGTTTACGCCGGCGAGTATCTCGGGATCATCACGCGATACGACCACCGCACCGGGGAAGCGCGGAACGTGAGCGCATGGCCGGAGAATCCATCGGGGCATGGCGGTACAGACATGAAGTACCGCTTTCAGTGGACGGCTCCGATCGCGATGTCCCCTCACGACTCGAAGGTCGTGTATCACGGCGCCCAGGTCGTGTTCCGCACGATGGACGGCGGTCAGCGATGGGAAGTCATCAGTCCTGATCTCACCCGCAACGACAAGACAAAACAGCAATGGTCCGGCGGCCCGATCACGGGCGACAACACCGGCGTTGAAACGTATGGGACGGTGTTCGCCATTGCCGAGTCACCCAAGCTTCGCGGTGTCATCTGGGCCGGAAGCGACGATGGTCTTGTCCATCTCACGCGAGACGGAGGCAAACAGTGGTCGAATGTGACCGCGGCCATGGCCGGTCTTCCGGAATGGGGAACGATCAGTGCGATTGAACCCTCGACCTTCGATGCCGCCACGGCCTACGTCGTCGTTGACGCGCACCGGATAGACGACACCAGGCCGTATCTCTACAAAACGTCGAACTATGGGGCATCCTGGACCCGCCTGGATGCTTCACTTCGCCGCGATGAATACCTCCACGTCGTCCGTGAAGATCCCGCGAAGAAGGGGCTCCTCTACGTGGGAACCGAGCGGGGCGTCATGTTCTCGACAGACGACGGCAGCACCTGGCGACCACTGAAGCTCAATCTGCCGACTGTTGCCGTGCACGATCTGGTGGTGAAAGACGACGACCTCGTGGTGGGCACGCATGGACGATCCGTCTGGATCCTGGACGATCTGCAGCCGGTTCGCGAGATCACGGAGCAGATTGCCGGGACACCGGTTCACCTCTTTCCTGTCGCCGACGCGACGCGTTGGCGATTCGGCGGAGGCTCCTGGGCCCATCGTCATGCCCGATTCGACAACCCTCCGGCGGGAGCCTCCCTCTACTATTTCCTGAAGGAGAAGGCCAAAGGAGAGGTGAAGATCGAGGTTCTGACCAGCGATGGCAAGGTCGTCCGGACGCTGAGCAGCATCCCGCGCGAGCCTGACTACAGCAGCGAGGACGATGACCCGGAGGAATTGAAGAAGGCGGCGCTGGCAACGGATGCGGGTGTTCAACGCGCGGTCTGGGACCTGACCTGGGAAGGCGCGCGTAAGATCAAGGGCGGCAAGATCGATACCGGCGATCCGGCAACGGGGCCTCGTGCCGTTCCCGGCTCCTATCAGGTTCGACTGAGTGTGGACGGAACCACACGCACGTCTCCGTTGACGGTGGTCGCGGATCCACGCGGCAGCGCGTCGACAACGGATCTCGAAGCTCAGCTCACGTTCGCCTTGCGCGTGCGCGACGATATCTCGAAGCTGACCGATCTCGTCAATCGGCTGCGATCGGTTCGTGAACAGCTGCAATCTCGATCGAAGGCACTCGAATCGCGGAAGAGCGATGCGGGCATTGCCGACCTGTTGAAGAATTCGGAAGTGCTCGTCAAAAGAGCGGACGCACTCGAAGACACGCTGCACAATCCGACGGCGGAGATCGTCTACGACATCCTCGCAATGCGCGGGGGCACGCGGCTGTACTCGCGATTGTCGCCGCTCCAGATGTGGGCGATCGACGCCGAGGGCCCGCCGACCGCGGGAATGACTCAGGTCCTCCAGGATCAGGAGAAGGAACTCGAAACGCTCGCGCGCGAAACGGATGCATTCATTCGCGAGGACCTGGTACCGCTCAACGAACTCGCCAAGAAGTTGCTGGTCCCATTCGTCATCGTGCAGTGACGTCCCAGGAATCGCTACGCCGCCTGCTTGCGGCTTCGTAGTACGGCGAGCGCGAGCATCACGGCGCCCCAGGCGGCTAACGCCGCTGCCTGCGGCCAGAGCACTTCCAGCCCGATGCCCTTGAGGAAAATGCCGCGGACGATCACGAGGAAATACCGGAGGGGGATGAGATACGTGAACGGCTGAATCACCTTCGGCATGTTCTCGATTGGGAAGATGAAACCCGACAGGTAAATCATCGGGACGAGAAAGAAGAACGTCGCCGTCATCATCGCCTGCTGCTGGCTGTCTGAGATCGAAGAAATGAACAGACCAAGTGCCAGCGTGCAGAGGACGTATATCAGCGACATGGCAAAGAGCAGCGCAAAGCTGCCCCGTAGGGGCACCTCGAACCAGAACACCGCGACAGCGACAACCAGCAGGACATCCACCAGGGCGATGACGCCGTAGGGAAGCAACTTGCCAACGATCAACTCCCATCGCCTCAAGGGGGTCACGTTGAGCTGCTCGAGGGTCCCAAGTTCACGCTCGCGAACGATCGCCATTGAGGCCAGGTTGGCAGTCACGACCAGCAGGATCAGGGCGAGCACGCCGGGGATCATGAAGTAGCGGCTCTCGAGCTGCGGGTTGAACCAGACGCGAATCCGCGCGTCGATGCGAGTCACGGCGGTTCTGCTGACGGGACGAGATAATGCCGACGCGGCGGCGAGATCCTGGACGTAGCCGCCAACGAGACTGGTGGCATACCCGAGGGCAACGGTTGTCGAGTTGGAATCGGTTCCGTCGGCGACGATTTGCACCGTCACCGAGCGGCCTGACTGCAGCTGTTCGGCATATCCATTCGGGATTGAGAGCGCCAGCCAGGCGGTCCCCTGCTCGAGGAACGGTTCAATCTCGGACACGGTGGTGACCGTTGAGACAATCACGAAGTTTGGCGAGCCCTCGAACCGCGAAATCAGCTCCCGGCTCTGCATCGTCCGATCGCCATCGGCGATGACCACTGGCACGTTTCGAACGTCCGTCGTCGCCGCGTAGCCGAGCATCGTGAGCTGGATCACGGGAGCAATGACAACGATGCCGAACAGCCTCGGATTCATCCGAAGCTCGAGGAACTCCTTCCAGACGAGAAATCTCAGGCGCTGCATATCAGGCGCGAGTTCTTGCAAGGCGGAGCGACGACAACCCCAACATCGCGGCCGCATAGATCGCCAACGCGATGAGCGGCACCACAAGATGGGACAACGGAGCGCCTTTGAGGACGATTCCACGAAGCGCGACGAGAAAGTAGCGCGCCGGCACGACCGTGGTGACCAGCTGCAGCGCACGAGGCATGCTCGCGATCGGGAAGATGAAACCCGAGAGCATGATGGTTGGCAGGAGCGAAATCAGCAGCGCGGCCTGAAACGCGACCTGTTGGGTGTCCGCCATCGTCGAAATGAGCAGGCCGGTTGCCAACGCCCCGATGAGAAACAGCGATAAGGCAACGAGCAGCGCCAGCCAGTCGCCGCGCATCGGAAGGCCGAACAGCACCATCGACGCCAGAATGATGAGCGCCGACGATCCGAGCGCGATGATGAAGTACGGGATCGTCTTGCCGACGATGAAGGAGAAGGTCCCGATTGGCGCCATCTGCACCTGCTCCATCGTTCCCATCTCTTTCTCGCGGACGATCGAGAGCGCTGTTGACGCCACTGCCGTAATCATGGCGATGTATGCAATGAGGCCGGGCACGAGAAAGAGGGTGCTGCGCAGTTCGGGGTTGTACCAGATCCGCGGTTCGACCGCGACGGCCGGCGGAACCTCCGCCTGCATGTCGGTTGCGATCGACGAGGAGATCCCGCGGATGATGCTGCCGGCGTAACCCATCACGGTCGTTGCGGTGTTCGCGTTGTCGCCACTGATGATCACTTGCAGTGGAGCCGTCTCGCCGCGCTGCAGATGTCGGGCGAACCCTTCCGGAATCACGAGGACGGCACGCGCGTCATTGCGGTCCAGCAGACGCTCGGCTTCAAGCGGCGAGTAAATGGCCGCCACCAGGTCGAAGTAGCCGGAGTTCACGAACGCAGACACGACCGAACGGCTCTCGGCCGTCCCGTCTCGATCCTCCACTGCCAGCGCGATGTGACGGATATCGAAGTTGAGTGCGTATCCGTAGAGCAGCAGGAAAAACGCCGGCACGAAGGCGAGAATCAACAAGGTGCGCCGATCGCGGCGAATCTGGCGGAACTCTTTACGTCCAACGGCAAGCGCTCGCGTCATGTCCGACCGGGGGGCTTCGCCCAGCCGGACCTCCCACCGCCGGAGTCCACTCGTCCCGGAACCGTTTGTCCGGCGCGTTCGACGACGTCGAGGAAGACGTCTTCAAGCGAGGCGGCAACCGGTTCGATGGAGTCGATTGGGAAACCGCCGATGCGCAGTTGCTGCTCGATGCCCGTCGCGGCAGTCTCATCCGAGCGCAGGATGGCGTGCACCGCGGTTCCAAACAGGCTGGTCTTTTCGACCTCGCGCATGCCGTCAAGCGCACGCATGACTGCCACCGGGTCGGTCGAACGAATCTCGAGGATCGGGCGACCCGAAAAGATGCTTTTCACCTCCGTCGGTGTCCCCAGCGCCGCCATCTCGCCGGCGTGAATCAGCGCGACGCGATGGCACCGCTCGGCCTCATCCAGGTAATGTGTCGTGACCAGCACAGTCACACCTTCCTGCGAGAGCCGGTCGATCAGACGCCAGAATTGCCGGCGTGAGAGCGGATCGACCCCACCCGTCGGCTCGTCGAGAAACAGAACTGGGGGCTCGTGGAGGATGGCGCAGCCGAGCGCCAGCCGCTGCCTCCAGCCGCCGGCCAAATCGCGTGCGAGCGTGGACTCTCGGCCCTGCAGGCCAGCCATCTCGATGACAAATGCCCGTCGGCTCGCGAGACGCTCCCCTTGCAGACCATACAAGCCACCGAAGAAGCGAATGTTCTGATCGACGGTCAGGAGCTCGTACAACGAGAATCGCTGGGACATGTATCCGATGCGCTGCTTGACGCCTTCGGGATTGTGCGCAACATCGACGCCGCCAACGGTCGCGGACCCTGCCGATGGACGCAGCAGTCCACACAGCATCCTGATGGTGGTGGATTTCCCCGCTCCATTGCTGCCGAGGAATCCAAAGATTTCTCCGCGGCCCACTGTGAACGACAGGTTGTTGACGGCAACGAAGTCGCCGAACCGCCGCGTCAATCCACGGACCTCGATCGCCGCCGGCGCCGCCGTGGCCGTGACGTTACCGGCCAATGGCCCGCTCCAGTCGAGCGCGAGCCAGTCGCGCGTTCGAGATCGCGCGCGTACGATCGAGTTCGGCTTGCAGTACCGCGGTCTCGGCGTCGAGCACGTCGGTGCTCGTGGCAACTCCCGCAGCAAAACGTTCACGAAGAACGCGGCGCGCTTCGACGGCGGCTTTGACACCGTCGGAGGCCGCCTCGATCGCTGCGCGGCTCGAGTCAAGCTCGTACCAGCGCTGACGCACTTCGAGCCTCAGCTGCCGATCGAACTCACCCGCACGCGCTTCGATTGCGCGCGTGCCCGCCATCGCTTCGGCCTGCTCTGCCCGTCGCCGGCCGCCGTCCCACAGCGACCAACTCATATTGACGGACACGTCCCACGAGTCGTCCCATGCATCCGCGCGAGGGAAGATACGCGGATTCGGGCGAGCGTAGTCGTACCCTCCCGCGAGCCCGATCTGCGGGCGCGTCGAGGCGCCGGCCGCCACCTCGCGGGCGCGGGAAGCGGCCGTCCGTTGTTGAAACGCCTGCCGCTCCGGGCGGAGTCGTTGGGCCTCGGCGATGAGCGTCTCGATCTGCTCTGGAGCGGGCGGAACCTCGGCCGGGGATGCTTGCGGCACGATCGCGCCGGGACCGTCGTCACCGATCAGGCGCTTGAGATCGGCGTCTGCCACGGCCCTCGCGTTCCGTGCTTCCAACGCGAGCACCCGTTCCCGTGAGCGCTGCGCTTCGGCCGAGAGCACTTCGTTCGGCGGAACGAGGCCCTGCTCGAGCCGCGATCGCATGTCGCGGACGTGCGCATCCAGGTTCTCGATCGCCTGGTTGAGCACGTCCTCGGCTTCGCGTGCCGTCACCAGCGCCCAGAACGCGCGCGTGATCTCGAGCGTCAGATCGGCTCGAGCCGCAAGCAGATCCGATGCCGCCGCCTCGCGTTCGGCGCGCGCCGCTCGCACGAGTACGTCCGTGCGTCCGCCTGAATAGATCGGCCACTGCAGGTCGAGCCGGGTACGGAAGTTATCCGGCACGTCCGGGTAGAGGACCCTGGGCGGCTGAGCGGGGGCGGCAATCAGGAACTCATCGACGTGGTTCGTTCTGGTGTAGCCAGCGAGCGCGGCAACGAGCGGTCGAACGGCAGCCTGCCGGCCGGCTTCGACCGCCGTGGCCGCGTCCACCCGTGCCTGCATTTCTGCCAGGCGCAGGCTCTCCCGTTGGCCGCGCTGCAGCGCTTCGTCCAACGTGAGCGACAGTTGCCCTGGCTGTGCGAGCGCAGCGGCAGGACAAAGAAGCAGCACAATCAGCGTCGAGCGGCGAAGCTTGGTCATGGTCGTGTCAATGACGCCTGTCAGCGGCGGTGATCAAATCGATGAACACGTCCTCGAGAGATGCAGGAATCTGCCTGACGCTCAACCCGTGCAGCTGCGCGCGTGACAGGGCCGCCTCAATGGCGTCGAGACCCGCAGCCATCGTTGTTTCGGCAAACCTGACGTGCGCCCGGTCGCCAAACACCTGCACGTCGGTGACGCCGGGAATCGCGGTGAGCAGATCAACCGGCGGGCGCGATGACTCGACCAGGACTTCGAAGAGGGTGCCGTGCAAGGCCGCCTGCAGCGCCGCGGGTGCATCAATCGCCATCAGGCGTCCGTTGTGCAGCAGGGCGACACGCCGGCAGCGCTCCGCCTCGTCCAGATACGGCGTCGCCATGACGATGGTGAGACCCTGCGACAGAAATTCGGCAAGCAGCTTCCAGAATTCCCGGCGTGAGACCGGATCGACGCCGGTCGTCGGCTCGTCGAGCAACAGCACCTGCGGTTGATGAATCAACGTGCAGGCGAGCGCGAGCTTCTGCTTCATCCCGCCAGACAACTTGTCGGCGCGCCGTTTTCGGAAGGGCGTCAGCTGCGTCATCCCTAACAGGCGATCGCGTTCTTCACGATAGCGGGCGACACCGTGAATCTCGGCAAAGAACGCGACGTTCTCGTCGATGGTGAGATCCCCGTAGAGACTGAAGCGCTGGGACAGGTAACCGACCATCCCGCTTATCGCACGGTGCTCCTTCGTGGGACTGCGTCCGAGCACGGTGATGCGACCCCCATCCGGAGCGAGGAGGCCGCACGCCACACGAATCGCCGTAGTTTTGCCGGCACCGTCGGGACCAATCAGTCCGAACATTTCTCCCTGCTCGACGCTCAGCGAGACCGCCTCGAGCGCGCGCACCGCTCCATAGATCTTGGTGACATTCTCAAAACGAATCGCCTCGTCGCTCATCGCGGGATCTCCGCTTCAACGGGCATACCGGGCTTGAGGACCCCGTCACGGTTGTCGGTTGTCACTTTGATGCGGAAGACGAGCTTGGTCCGCTCCTCCGCCGTCTGCACATTTCGCGGAGTGAATTCCGCTTTGGGTGAAATGAACGTGATGGTGCCCGGCACCCGTTGTCCCCCGTCGGTGGCGAGTGTGACCGGCTGCCCAAGCTTCAGCTGTGGAACGAGCGGCTCGTCCACATACACGTTGGCCCATGCGTGATCCAGGTCTGTGATGGTCACGATCGGCGTGCCGCGGGCAACGACTTCGCCGGCATCGGCAAGCTTGGCCGTGACGAACCCTGAAACGGGGGATGTCAGCGTGGCGTCCTTCTGATTCTCCATGAGCGATGCGATGTGGGCCTCCGCGGCCGCCACTCGCGCTCGCGCGGCCGAGATCTCTTCCACGCGGGCGCCTGCCTTGAGCCGCGCCAGCGCCTCGGACGCCGCCCGCGCGCGTTCGCGTGCCGCGTTGACGCGCGCTTCGCTGACCGCCACCCGTGTCGCCGCATCGTCTCGCTGCTTGCGAGAGCCGGCGTTGGAAGCGAGGAGCGCCTCGAACCTGACGAGGTCTGCACGGGCGGACTGCAGCTCCGCCTCGGCAGCTTTCACGTCGGCCTGGGCGGATTCGAGTTGCGCGCTCGCCTGTCGAACGTCTTCCGACCGCGCGCCGGCCTGCAGCAACCGCAGCTGCGCGACGGCCTGGTCCCGATCCGCTTGCGCTCGCCGCAGGGTGATCGCCGTGTCGGTGTCATCCAAACGTGCGATGATCGCGCCGGTGCTGACGCGATCGCCTTCACGCACAGCAATCTCGAGAATGCGGCCGCCGACTTCAGGTGCGACGCGTACCTCTGTGGCCTCGACGTAGCCCGAGGCGCGGCTTGCGCCAGGACTCGCCTGGCCACGACAGCGCATCGCGGTCGCGGCTGCCAGCGCTACCAGGACGGTCACCGCCGCGCCGCGTCTGACTCCTGCACTGCTCATCACACTCTTCCTTTGGCGCGTGTCCGCCGGGCGCCAACCGTCAGGGGGGTGGTCTCGACCATCGCCAACGCAACCTGTTGCACGTGCGCCACGACTTCGTCCGAGCTAATCGCCGCGACGTTCCGCACGCCGGCCCTGACGATGCGCTTGCGGAGCCGCTCGCTGGCGAAAAAGAGCAGAAGCGGCGCCACGATCCCGCCATGCACGAGCAGCGGGTTGACCGGCCGGAACCGCCCCGCCGCCACGCCCTCGCGCAGGATCCCGGCCAGCACCTCCACGATCGACCTGATGTTGCCGAGCGTTTCCTCATCGAGGTGGGTGCCTCCCTCGGCGATTTCACGGAACCAGATCGGCGGGAAATGCGGCCTCGCCTCGGCCTCGGCGGCGATGGCGCGAATGAACCCCCGCAACTTGTCTTCGGGCGGCTGGTCGGCGTCCGCGACGAGGTGGACGCGGACCGACACGGCGCGAAACATGTCCCCGAGGATGTCGCGGTAGAGCGCGGCTTTGCTGCGGAAGTGGTAGTAGATCATCGCCTTATTGACGCGCGCAGCGCGGGCGATGCGATCGACGTTGGCGCCAGCAAACCCATGGCCCGCGAATTCGGATGCCGCCGCCGCAAACAGGCGCTGGCGCGTCGTCTGGACATCCGCCACCGCTGCCGCGCGGCGGGATCGGCCGACTCGTGCGGCACGCAGCGATCGCGCAAACCCAGGCATATTGACTAACCGGACAGTTAATTCAACTGACTGGATAGTTAGCACGGGCGTGCGGGGCATGTCAACGCTACAGCAGCGTCAACGCTACAGCAGCTTCGAGAGCCGCGCGTAGCCGGCGCGGCTGACCGGCAGTCGCGTCCCGTCCCGCAAAATCGCCACCCGGCTGTCCTTCGCATACAGCTCCACCCGCGAGATGCGATCGATGTTCAACAGATAGGAGCGGTGAATCCTGACGAACCGTGCCGAATCCAGCGTCGTCTCGAGCGCGGCCATCGTCTGGTCCTTCAAGTACTGTTTGCCCTCCGACTTGAAGCACACGTAGTCATCCTGGGCTTCGACGTAGTCGATCTTCTCCACCGGGATGACGTGCACCTGCGAACCGTCCCGGATGAGCACCCGTTCGACCGGTCCTTGCCGGGGACGGGCATCGGTGACGAGAGCCCCGACCTCTGCGGACGGCCGCTCGGCCTGGAGTCGTGTTCGCGCGCGCGAGAGCGCCTCGGAAAATCGACGCTCGTCGAACGGCTTGAGCAGGTAATCGACGGCGTGGACTTCGAAGGCGCGAAGCGCGTACTGATCGTACGCGGTCGTGAACACGACCGGCATATCGCGACCGAGCAGCTCGAGCACTTCGAAGCCGTTGAGTTTCGGCATCTGGACGTCCAGAAACACGAGATCCGGCGACAGTTCCGCGACTGCCTTGACGGCTTCGAACCCGTTTCCACATTCAGCCACGACGGCGATCTCCGGGTGGGCACGCAGATACTCTCGGATTACCGCACGCGCCAGCGGTTCGTCATCGACGATCACGACGCGCAGAGGATCGATCGAACGTCCCACTAGATCTCCTCGATCGCCGGCATCCCAAGACGGACCGACCAGATCGCTGGCGTTTCCTCGACCTCGAGCCACGCCTCGACGCCGTACAACGCGCGCAGGCGCGCGCGCACGTTCGCCAGCCCGAGTCCCGCGCCGGAGCCGCGCGGGCGGTCTGGATCGCACGGGTTTTCCACCGTGACGCGCAGAGTGTTGCGGTCACGCTCGGCGGCGACGGTCACCGTTCCCCCCTCGAGCACATGGCTGATGCCGTGCGTCACAGCATTCTCCACAATCGGCTGCAGCAATAATGGCGCGATCCGGCAGCGGCCGGCATCTCCCGCACGAATGGCAATCGAAAGGCGGTCGCCAAAGCGGACTCGCTCGATGTCGAGGAATCGCTCGACCAGCGCAAATTCTCGGTCCACGGTGATCCACGGTTCGGCGCCGAGGGCCAGGGTGTCGCGCAGGAAGTCCGCGAGCAGCAGGCACATCCGCCGCGCAGCCTGCGGCTCCACCGTGGTCAGCGCGCTGATCGAGTGCAGGCTGTTGAACAGGAAATGTGGATCGATTTGCGCTCGCAACGATCGAAGCTCGGCTTCTCGGGCGAGGACCTGGACCTGCAGGCCGCGACGCTCCGTCTCCTGTGACGCTTCGAGGGCTGCGAGCAGATAGCTCACCGCTATCGACAGCAGATACAGCAATACACCGAAGCCAAAGAGCGTCGGCTGCAGACTGGCCGCAAACGTATCGGGCTCGTCGACGAGCGCTCGCCGGGTGACCACCGCGACCCAGCCACGCCCGATCACCACCCACCCGGCGCTGGATACGAGCGACGCCGTGACAGCTGTTGCGGCAATCCGCGCGATGCCTGTCGTCGCGAGCGGCAGGCCGCGCGCCACATACCAGGCTGACAGGCAGACAAATGAATACGCGGTGGCCAGCGGCAGCGCGACGCTGGCTGAGGCCAGCCAGCCGAGGCCGCTCTGGCCGACGAGGAGTCCCGCGAGCAGCAGCCCGACGAGTACCCATAACCCTAGATACAGCGCGAGACGCGCGCCGCGCGCGAGGATCGGATGCATCGCGAATCAGTTCTTGACGTCCACGCCGGCCATCAAGATGAAACCGCGAATGACGAGTTGCTTGTTCGTGGCGGTTTGGGGGGGACGCGTGTTGTCATTGAAGCCGGCCAGAAACGGGGTGACGCGCGACACCACGGTCCAGTCCTCCGGAACGCGAATCTCGATTCCTCCCCAGACCGCGAACACGTCGATGATGGCCGGCCCTTCGAGCCCGGCGTGCCGCAAGTCGAGTTCGCATCCCCCCATGATCGCCGTGAGATCGCCTCCCTTGAACGCACGCGAGTTGTTCCCACGCGACACACCCCCGAGCACCGCCATCGCGCTCACCGTCGAATTCGTATCGTCCGACGCTCGGCGACGCGGCCCGCCGACCCCCTGCCAGACGAGAAACGCGCCGATCAACACGAGCAGCAGCGGCCACAGATCGACGAAACTGATGCGCACGAGAGCCGCCTGCTCCAGTAACAGCCACGTACCGGCGAGGGTGAACAGCAGTCCGCCGAACGCGCCACCCATCCCGTCGCGGGTCTGCAACAGCTTCAAAAGTCCGATCGCAATGAGCCCTGCCGGCCAATACCGGAAGACGTACCGGCTCCAGTGCGCGATCCCCAGGTTGTCGAGCGTGAACAGCACGCCAATGCTTATCACCATCAACCCGAGCAGAAGCTGCGGGGTCAGCCGCGCGGGGCGATCTTCTCGAGTCACGTCGTTTGCCTCTCGTTGGTCGCGGGTCTCGACGGCCCTTCGACCGAGCACCACACGATGTTCATGCCGACCAACACAAAGAGCAGGGGCCACGAGTTCTGATAGTTCAGCCCGAACAACTGGAACTCATTGGCCAGGCCCCAGCAGCCGAGCAGCAGCAGCCAGCTGCCCGATCGCCTGCTGGCGACCCGCCCATCCGGTCGGACGCCGGGGTCGATGAGGCGCACGAGCCCGAGCGCGATTGGAAACAGGGGCCAGAGTTGCCAAGTCAGCCGGACTTCCCCGAGTTGCAGGCGCTCGACCAGCATGAGCGCACCTGCGGCCATCAGGAACATCCCGAAGAGAACACGCCCGTGACGGGTTCGGTGGCAGTTTGCTGTGCACATGCTGAAACGATACGCGGCTTGAGCACACCAGGAACGTCCTTTCCGGTCAAAACCGTCATTGCGGCGGTAAATGGTTCCGCGGCGGCCCGCCGCGCTAGAATCCCACCATGCTGAACAGACAACATCGTGGTCTGGCCCTGGCGGTTGCATTGGCCTTGTGCGCCCCCGCTTCGCTCGCCGCAGGGCCTCTCCAGGACGACCTGCGTGCCCGGCGCGAGCGCGCGATGGAGAAGCTGGGCGCCGACACACTGGCCATCTTCTGGAGCGCGCCGGTGCGGGTGTACTCACACGACGTCGAGTACGAGTACCGGCAGGACAGCAACCTCCTGTACCTGACCGGAATCGATCAGGAAGACACCGTACTGGTGTTGATGCCCGGCAACGAAACGCGCCGCGAGATTCTTTTCGTCCGTGAAGCCGATCCGCGGCGTGAACACTGGACCGGACATACGCTGACGCCAGCCGAGGCGACCGCTCAGAGCGGGATCCAGACGGTCATGACGGCCCGCGAGTTCGAACCTTTTATCGCGGCGATGTTGTCGAAGCGAGCGATGGGAGGGAACGCCAACGACTACCAGCGGTTCTTTCAGGCGCTGTCCGATGCCAAGGCCCGGATCGCGCTGATGCTCGAGCCGCAGAACAACGTGTCCGCGGCGACGGGTCCGGTCACGCAGTTTGCGGCCAGACTCCGCGATCGCTTTTTCGGATTCTCAGTGATCGATGCGACACCGATCGTGTACCAGCTCCGGCAGAACAAGACAGCCTACGAGCAGGACGTGCTTCGAAAAAGCGTCGCGATCTCGGGTGATGCCCACCGCGCGGGAATGAAAGCGGCGGCGCCCGGCAAGTACGAATACGAAGTGGAGGCCGCCATCGAGGAAGTGTATTTGCGCAACGGCGCCATGAGCTGGGGCTATCCGTCGATCGTGGGTAGCGGACCGAATGCCACCATCCTCCACTACAACAAATCAAGCCGAAAGATGGAAGCTGGTGATCTCCTGCTCGTCGACGCCGCAGCAAATTATCATGGCTACACGGGCGACATCACCCGGACTTATCCGGTGAGCGGCCGATTCAGCCCGACCCATCGCGACATCTACGACATCGTCCTCGCGGCGCAGGATGCGGGCATCAAAGCGGCCCGGGCCGGCAATTCACCAAGTGACATTCAGGCGGCGTGCGACGGCGTGCTGCGGGCCGGCTTGGTGAAACTGGGCCTGGTTACCGAAAAGGACGGTCTGCAATTCAAGATCTGGGCGACCCACGGCGTCGTCCATTGGATCGGAATGGACGTGCACGACGTCGGTCCACGCCGTCCGCTCGAGCCCGGTATGTCATTTGTCATCGAGCCGGGCATCTACATTCGCGAAGCGGCGCTCGACAATCTGCCGAAGACCCCGGAAAACCTCGCGTTTATCGAAAGAGTCCGGCCGATGGTTCAGAAGTACAAAAACATCGGCGTCCGAGTGGAGGACTCGTTCCTCCTTACGGAAAAAGGACTGGAACGGCTGTCGGCAGGCGTCCCGCGAACGATCGATGAGATCGAGCGGTTCATGCAAGCGACTAGCACAGCTAGTCGCTAGTCGCGAGTCGCCAGTCGCTAAGCAGTCTTTAGTTTCATTTATCGGGGAGGCCCGCCGCGCGTCTGGCGCGGCGCAGCTCCGCCAGCGCTTCCTCGACTTCGCGTTTGGCGGCTTCGCGCGCACGCTCTTCCTTTGCGTTCTGGTACTTGTCTAACGCTTTCTGTAGAGCCCATTTGAGGGCAAAGGAGGTGGCGGCGACGGTGAGTGCCTGCTTGTTGTTGAACGCCGCATAGCCCTGCACGTCTTTCGGCGTGACCATGTTCAGGAATTCCTGGTGCGTCATCACGCCGCCCGGAACTGGGCCCTTGAGATAATCGGGCCCGAGGATGTCTTCAATCGTGGGAGGGCGGCCAAAAATCTCGATGCGAAACACCGTCCGGTTCGTTTCAAGCTTGATGGCTGGCGGCTTCGCGAGCGCGCGTTGAATCTTGTTGAGATCGATGGGCAAGCGATCGATGTTGAGCGGCGTGGGAACCTCGCCGCTCCCGTTCGGCTGCGAATCCGGGGTCTGCGCCAGAGCCCCTGCCGGCATAAACACAGACAACGCGGCCGCGACGATCAGGGCCGCGCCCAGCTGTCGGATCGACGCCATTTGACCTGTTCTTAGGACGAGATTCACGGTCGTCTGGTCTCATCATCTCCGATCTTCAAGATTGGTGCCTTGATAGGGTGAATCAATGGCAAGGATGCACTTGTCCCGGGTGTGGGACTCGGCTGTTCGCAACTGAACGGCCGCAGGCTCAGGTTCTGCGATTTGTCGCGGCAATCTGGTGCAAACACTGGGGATAGATAGATGAGGAGATTCGGCATACCATTCGCTCACTTCCGCGTCATGCGCAACGACTTCCGGTACGCGGTGCGAACTTTTTTGCGGACACCCGGGTTTTCGCTGGTGGCCGTGCTCACCCTGGCGCTCGGTATCGGGGCCAACACCGCAATATTCACGGTCGTCAACGCCCTCCTGATTCGGCCGCTTCCGTACCCTGCTGCCGATCGGCTCGTGATGGTCTGGCAGGACTTGCGCGCGCGAGGTGGTCCAGCGGACGAGTGGGCGACGCCCGGAAACTACGCCGACTGGCGAAAGGAAAAAGGCATCTTCGAGGAAGTGGCCGTGATCATGGGCTGGCGGCCGACGTTGCTGAGCAGCGCCGAGCCCGAACCGATTCCTGGCGAGCAGGTCTCACACGAGTACTTCTCTGTCCTGCGCATCAACCCCATTCTGGGTCGCATGTTCAGAGCAGCCGACGATGTGCCGAGCGCGCCTCGCGTCGTGGTCATCGGGCACGGTTTGTGGCAGCGCCGCTTTGGCGGCGATGCGTCGATCGTCGGCCGGACAGTTTCGCTCAACGGCGAATCGCACGAGATTGTCGGCGTCGCGCCTGAAGGGTTCCGGCCGATCGTCAATGACGCGGCTGAAATCTGGCGCCCTCTGCGGATCGATACGACCAAGCCCGCGCGCGGCTTGGTCGTGCTGCGCGATGTTGCCCGCCTGGCGGAAGGCGTTTCCCTCGCAGGCGCGCAGGCCGCCGCCGACATCCTGGCCAAACAGCTCGAATTCGCCTATCCGGAGTCCAACGAAAACACGCGGTTCGCGTTGACGCCGCTGCACGAGCGCGTGATTGGCGACATCAAGCCCGGGTTGCTGGCGATGCTTGGTGCCGTCGGTTTTGTGCTGCTCATCGCGTGCGCAAACATCGCCAACCTCCTGCTGGCGCGCGGATCGGCGCGTGCGCGCGAGCTGGCAGTGCGGGTCGCGCTCGGCGCGGGGCGCGCCCGACTCGTGCGCCAGCTGCTGACGGAAAGCGTGCTGCTTTCGCTTGCTGGAGGCGCCTGCGGCGTACTGCTGGGCGCGTGGGCGGTGGACGCACTCGTAGCCGTCGCACCGCGCGGTGCACCGCGGCTGAACGAGGTCACGCTCGACGCGACGGTATTCGCCTTTGCGGCGATCGTGACGATGACAACCGGCGTGTTGTTCGGTCTCGCGCCAGCGCTGCAGCTCTCGCGGGGTCAGGCATCGAACTCGCTCAAGCAGGGCGCCCGTGGCGCTGGCGGGACCTCGGCCGGACACCTGCGGCGCGTACTGATCTCCGGAGAAGTGGCGCTCGCGTTGATGCTGTTAACCGGCGCCGGGTTGCTGGTGCAAACGTTCGTGCATCTTCAGTCGGCCGACCTCGGCTTCGAACCTGACCACGTGATCAGTGGGTTCGTGAATCCGCCGCGTGCCGCGGGGTACGACACGCGCGAGAAACATCTGGCGTTCTACGATCAGGTCTTCGCCAAAGCGCAGGCGCTCCCCGGGGTCGAACACGTGGCGCTGGCATCCGTCCTTCCGCTCAGCGGCGACACCGATACCGACTTCCGTATCGAAGGCCGTCCCGCGGCGACGTCGCAGTCAGAAACCCCGATCACGTGGTATCGCCTGGTGAGCGCCTCGTACTTCGACACGATGGGCATCCCAATCCTGCGAGGACGGAAATTCGAGTCGCGCGACGCTGCGCCGTCGGTGATTGTGAACGAGACGTTTCAGCGGACGTACTTTCCCGGGCAGGATCCGATTGGCCGGCGGATCCGCTTTGGCAACGACGCGCCGTGGGCCACGATTGTCGGTATCGCGCGCGACGTCAAAGTCCGCGGCGCACGCGAATCGACGCGTGTCGAAACATACATCCCCTACTGGCAGATGACGGAGCCCGGCATGAATGTCCTGATCAAGGCTGCCGGCAATCCGGCGACGCTGGTCGCCCCCTTGCGTCAGGCCGTCGCATCCATCGATCGGAACGTTCCGGTCTCGGGAGTTGTCACGCTCGCGGAGCTCGTCGGCGGATCGATCGAGAACCCGCGATTCTTCGCGATGCTGGCCATGACATTCGCGCTGCTGGCGCTCGTACTTGCCGCGATCGGGATCTACGGCGTGATGGCGTACGCGGTATCCCAACGGACGACAGAGATTGGGGTACGGATGGCCGTCGGTGCTTCAGCGCCAGACGTCTTTCGCCTCGTCCTGGCGGAGGGGTTGAAGCTCACGACGATCGGAATTGCGCTTGGTGTCGTCGGCTCGTGGCTGATCGCAAAATCACTCGTGGCGCTCTTGTTTGGTGTCCGCCCGGGGGATCCCGTGACGCTCGCAGTGACTGCGGTGGTCCTCCTTTCCGTGGCCGCCGTGGCCTGCTTCCTACCAGCCTGGCGGGCGACGCGGGTGGACCCGATCGTCGCCCTCCGGGCCGAATGATCACACCTCGCCGGTCGTAGATGGAATGCCTATAATGCTTAGAAACCGCGAGGTTGATTCTCCCGTCTAAGCTCCAGAGGTCAACGATTCATGGCGTTTTTTTCACGATCGACACAGCCGGCGCGCGACGTGGAGGCACTGGCCCCCGAGTCCGGGCTCGCACCAAACGCGCTCATCGGGTTGCGCAATCTCGAAAAATCGTACGCCCACGGCACCAGCCGCACCTACGTGTTGCGCCGCATCACCGTGGATGTGAAAGAAGGGGAGTTCGTGTCGATCATGGGCCCCTCGGGCGCTGGCAAATCCACGCTGCTCCACATCATCGGTATGCACGACAGCGCCTGGACGGGCGAGTACTACTTTCTCGATCAACCAGTGCATCGACTCGCGCCGAAGGAACGGGCAAAGCTGCACAAACAGCACATCGGCTTCGTGTTCCAGAGCTATCACCTGCTGGATCACCTGACGGTGTACGAGAATCTCGACATTCCGCTCTCGTATCGGGACATCAAGAAATCCGAACGCGAGAGCATGGTGTGCGACATCCTCGACAAATTCGCCATCGTCGGAAAGAAGGACCTCTATCCGAATCAGCTCTCGGGCGGTCAGCAGCAGCTCGTCGCCGTTGCGCGTGCGGTGATCTCGAATCCGAAAGTCATTCTCGCGGACGAGCCCACCGGCAACCTGCATTCGAGCCAGGGCAAAGAGATCATGGAGCTGTTCAAGAGGCTGAACGAGTCAGGCACGACGATCGTCCAGGTCACGCACTCGGAAGCGAATGCCGCCTACGGCAGCCGAATCATCCAGCTGCGCGACGGCTGGGTCGTGGACGAGTAGAAAGGGAAAAGGGAGAAGGGAAAACTCCTTTTCCCTTCTCCCTTTTCCCTTTTCCCTTTTTTACC
>JBAROV010000039.1:0-96704 GCA_049642465.1 Vicinamibacterales bacterium | reverse complement strand
CTTCGCGCCGAGTTTCGCGAAGGTTGCCCGCCGTAGCTTTAGCGAAGGCGGGCCGGCGCTCCGGCTGGCAAGCCGGCGCCTCGCTCGGGCCGCAGGCGCCCTCCCGAGTCCCGAGCCCCGAGTCCCGAGCCCCGGACCTCTATCGGTTGCAGCGCGCGCCGACGTCAGTGGAGAATGACGACATGCGGCGGTTGACAGCATGGGCCCCCGTTCTCGCGATGTGGCTCAGCGCGGACTGCTCGCGCCAGGCGGTCCAGTCCGGTGAGGCCGCCGACCGCTGGAGGGCTGCCCGGATGGCCATGGTTGACGAGCAACTCCGCGCGAGGGGCATTCGTGATCCACGCGTTCTCGAGGCCATGTCACGGGTGCCGCGTCACGTCTTCGTGCCCGAGCAACAACGCGACGAAGCCTACGGCGACTATCCACTCTCGATCGGCCACGGTCAGACCATCTCTCAACCCTACATCGTCGCGTTCATGTCGGAAGCGCTTCGGCTCGAACCCACGCATCGCGTGCTCGAGATTGGCACTGGGTCAGGGTATCAGGCGGCAGTGCTCGCGGAGCTGGCGGGGGAGGTCTATACGATTGAAATCATCGGCGAGCTGGCGGCACGCGCGGAGGCCACGCTGCGCGAAGCGGGATATCTGAATGTGACGGTGCGTTCAGGGAACGGCTACCTCGGTTGGCCCGAGCATGCGCCCTACGATCGCATCATGGTGACGGCGGCGCCTGATCAGATTCCGCCCGCGCTCGTCCAGCAGTTGAAGGTTGGCGGCCTGATGGCGATCCCGGTGGGCGAGAGCGGACTGCAGGAACTGCGCATTTTGAAACGGACGGACGCCGGGCTCGAGACGCTCGCCACCCTTCCGGTGCGTTTCGTCCCCATGACGGGCAAGCCCAAAATCTAGTGAGGCTCCCCGCTGGCGCGGGGACGGTCCTGGCTGGCCTGCTTCCACCCTTTTTCCAGCAATCGGTCGTGCAGTGCGACGGCACGGGTGCGAGCGGCGTCTTCGTCGGGAAAGTACTCGCGACAGGCGATCTCTTCGTCCTGGAGGATGACGAGTTCAATCCACGTCGAGTCGGCACGGAGCACGCACTTTGCCGTGGACCGCTTGGCCTCGAGGCTCCACAACAGATCCTGCCGGTTGTCGCGATCCATCGGCGGCTCCTGCAAATGCACTTCGCGGTGGGAGCGCCGCGGCGGCTGCGTGGCGAATGATGTGTAACCGGAAAAGAGACATCAATTTTATCATGGTCGCGCCGCGATGATCGGACAGGTGAGCGACATCTCGTACCGCACTTCGAACCAGAAGATCTCAATTTGGTACACGGCGCTGTTGTCGGCCGCGGTGCTCTGGGCGATTTTCAATTGCGCCTATGTATATCTCGTTCTCGCGGGCGGACGGACCTACCGGATCGAATCGTCGGTGCTCTTTTTCGTGGCACTCCTGATCCCCACCGCGTTGGCCAGGGCTGCCGTCGCGCGCAATCTGGAGCTGCCGCGACGGTGGCTGTGGGCGATTGCCGTGGGAGCCGCCGCGATGTGGCTGGCGATCATGGCGCCGCTCGTGACGTATCCGTTCTTAAGTGACGATTACGTGTTTTTCGGGCGCTATCAGAGCTGGTCGGACCTGTTCTCCTCGCAGATATTCTTCCGGCCGCTTTTTTCAGGCGTGTTCTGGTTCTGCGCACGGATCGGCGATGGGTCGACGATTCCCTTTCACATCGTCGGCTTCATCCTGCATGGTGGCTGCGCCGCCCTCGTCGGCCTGCTCGCGCGGCGGATTCTTCGCAGCGCTACCGCGGGCTTCGTGAGTTTCACGCTGTTCCTCGTCAACCCGCTGCAGCTCGAAGCCACGCTGTGGGTATCCGGACTGCAGGAGTTGCTCTGCGCATTCCTGGTCTTGAGCGCGGCGCTGGTCTACAGTCGCGGGCTGGAACCGACGCTGAGAACGGCGCTGGCGGCCACGCCCTTCATCATCTTCGCCCTGCTGTCCAAAGAAACCGCCGTGGGGTATCTACTCTTCCTGCCAGTCCTCGACCTGGCTCTCGGACGAATCAAGCGAGGATCAGAGGTCTGGCGCAATTACCTGCTGTTTGCAGGTATTGCGATCGCGTACCTGATCGTGCGGAGTCGGTTCACCGTAGCCGACGCGGGCTTTCTCGCCGAGCCGTCGCGGTACTTTTTCAAACAACTCGTGACGCTACCGTACAAGTTCTTCGCGCAACCGTGGAATGCGGAGGCCGTCCGTACGCCGCTCGTCGTGTCCTTTGCGCTCTGCGCCGCGGTCCTGATGCTGCTATATGCGAGCGGTGTGGCAAACCGGCTCTCGCGCGTCAGCCTTGCCGGTTCGCTGATCGTGATCAGCTTTACGCTCCCGGTCTACACCTACTTTTTCGTGGCGCCGGACCTGGCCGGGTCCCGCTATCTTTATCTCCCGTGTGTCGGCTGGGTGCTTCTGCTCGCTGACGTGCTGACCTCTACGCTGCGTCGATCGGCTGTTCTCGTCGTGCCCGTCGTCTTGATCGCTTTTGCCAGCCTCGTCGTGCTGCGACTGAACCTTCGCCCGTGGATGACGGCGTCTGACGCAATCGCCGTCATGGAGAGGGCGATCGAGCGAAACCTCAGTCCTCTCGATGCGCTGAACGCGTGGGAGGCGCAACGTTCGATCCGTCTGACACGTCGTGGCAACGTGCCGATCGAGTATCAGGGCGTCTACATTCTGTTGAACGGCCACGAAGAGTTCGTTCGATTTGCGTCGGCCCGCGTTGCCGCTCGATGAAGACCTTCGAGCTACTGGGCCATGGATTCTGTGAGAGGTTGTCGTCCCAGGCCCCGAGCGTGTCGCTGAATCAATCGCGACCGTGCGGACCCCACCAGCCTTCGGCTGTGAGGTCCGCCTGGAGCGCCAGCCACCTGCGCTGGACTTCAGAGGAGCCAGTGACGTACTGCGTGCGGACCTTGCCGCTCGGTTCGGTCACCACGATGGCGAAGGTATCGGGCAGGTCCGTGTTGCGAACTTCGCACTGCAGGAACTGCCGTTCCTTCTCGAAGAAGTAAAACACGCCGGTCTATCGGCCGGCGGGGCATCCGGCTATAGCCGGATGAGCGGCTCGTCCCTTACTTCGCCCCTTCCTTCTTCGGCATCTCGATCTTCGAAACCGTGATCGTGTCCCCCTTCATTTCGCCGGTCAGGTTTACTTCGTGCCCGGCGTGCGCCTTCAGCTCTGGCAGGGTCTGATTGGCAATCTTGTAAACCTTCTCGCCCGTGACGAACACAAACTGCTCGCCTTCCTTGGTGCATTTCTCGATGCAGTCGCGGTGTTTCTGCGCGTTCTGCCCCTGCTTTTCGGCGGCGTGCTTGAGGCCGCACATCGAATCGCTGAGGGTGCCCTTCCAGGTCTCGGCCGCACGTGGCGCCGCAACCATCAGCGCCGAGGCGGCCACGCAGAGCAGGATCTTTTTCATCGCGCCACTCCTTCTTCGCAGTGTTGGCGCATTCTATATCGAAAGTGGGGTCAGGACGGCCCGCCTTCGCTGTCGCGCGGGATGCAGGCGACAGCTACGGCGAGGCCCGCCGGAGCCTTGGCGGAGGCGGGGAGGACGGAGACACCTGAAGCGTGCGCGGTGCACGAATCCGCACGACCGACCGATATTACCTGCGCATGCGATCCTTCTGTATCGTCGTGCAACGTGGTCACGAGGATCTCTACGAGGCGCTGCGGCAGGCGTTCCGCACCCGGCCCGGTTTCTACGTGGTAATTGATCGTCGCACCGGTCGCCCGCGGACGGGCCGTTCGCGCACGACTCAGGATCGGCGCGACAGTCGCGAGGACTGGGGGAATGCGCACTTCCTGATCGCCGAGTGCGTGGAACCCTTCGGCGGTTCCTCTAAGTAGCGGCGTCGGTTTTTCGACGGTAATGACGTGGCAGGTAGAGTGGCAAAACGCCGGGGCCACCATTCGGTTTACGTCGTCTATCTCCGTAATCCGAAGGGCGATGGAAAAGCCGGCTATTACGTCGGCATGACCGGGCTCGCGCCAGAGACCCGGTTCGCGAACCATAAGGCAGGAATCAAATCCGCGGGAGTCGTACGCCGCTTCGGAGTGCGCCTGGTGCCGGTCTTGTACGAACATCTGAACCCGATGCCGTACGCGGACGCGGCACGGATGGAAGTGGAATTGGCCGACTCTCTCCGCAAGCGTGGTTTCCAGGTCTTCGGCGGCCACTAACAGAGACATTCCTCACCGCGAGTCCCGACTCCACGTCCTCCCCGCCTCCGCCAAGGCTCCGGCGGGCCTCGCCGTAGCTGTCGCCTGCATCCCGCGCGACAGCGAAGGCGGGCCGTCCTCCCGTCACTCAAGCACCTTCCAGTCACCAAACATCAATTCACGCGCCGCGAATTGATAGATGACGAGGCGTTTACCGGCAAGACGAGAGGGACCGGCTCGACGAAGCAATTCGCGCGTGGCGAAGGCACCCTGATCGTTCTGCACGATCCGATCAACGGGACGTTGAAGGAGATAACTCACGTGTTCGACGAGACCGGCACTATCCCCCCATCCCAGGGATTCGAGCGAATAGATGTTGCTGAAGCTGTCGCCAAGCACGAGGACATCCGCGTCGCGTGCCGATCTCCACGGCTGACCATCGGCTGAAAGCACGCGGCGAATGGTGACGGTTTCCTTCGGGTACAACCGCTGATGGTCAGGCAAGTCCAGCATGACGGCGACGTCACCGAGACGACTGATCTCGCGCGGTTCCACCCGATAGCCGGCGGAAGAGCCCGGTAGCGTCACGACCGATCGCAGGAGATCGACCAGTTGCTGCGCCACCATCTCCATGGCTTCAGGCCGCCAGTGCGTGTCCGTGGTGAGGTACTGAGTTGTCTGCGTGGCGCGAGCCGATTCAATAAGAGCGTTCGCGGGATCGAACACGAGGACGCCGCTGCGCTGAAGCGTCTCGACGAACGCCGCATAGGACGGGTTCTGCAACGGCCGCGCGAGATCGACGTACCGCCTCGAAAGGAACTCCGGGTGAACGGAGGGCTTCAGCGGCGTTGGCATCACGATGAGCGTGATGCCGCTGGCCTCGAGTTGGTTCTTGAACGCGAGGATCGCTTTGACAGGGTCCGGTTGCGGTGGCGTGGTCCACTCGTCTGCGGTCTTCACACGGCGCTCGAGCGAGGCGGGGTTCAGTAATCCCATGCCCGTGATGTATTCGACATCCGGGCGATAGAAGAGCCACCCCTCGCGCCCCGCATACGCGCGTTCGTTGCCGGCGCCAAGCCAGCCGCTCATGATGAATTGCGCGTGTGGACGCAGCGTTCTTCCCAACCGCGATTCGTCCTCGAGCGCTTCCTCGAACGCGTGCAAGCCTTCGAGCACGGCGCGATTGCCAGCCACCATCTGGGTCCATGCGCCCGAATCGCCCGACGCCGCATCTGCAACAATTCTCGCGGACGCCTCCGCCGGGATGCGGGCAAGATGCGACCATGGCGTGACCAGGTCCTCGGCTGCCCGGCCGCCGGCTAGCTCGTACAACGGAACGATGGCAAGCGAGGCAAGAAAGAACAGGAGCAGAAATCGAACCGTTCCGGCGCCCACGTCCGTGTGACCGACTTCGATTTGCGCGATCGCCTCGCGCGTGAGCCGGGCCTGGCTGCTCGTGACCATCAGAAGATGAAATAGATGAACGGGTTATACGCCTGTGTGGTCAGGACGACGGCTGCGACGACGAACAGCACGGCCACGGCAGCTGCTTTCGGCGGACTCAGCGCCCGCGTCCAGTCCCACGTTTGCGGGCACGTCCACGTCACCACCGCGGCGATGACGAACGTGCCGAGGTAGTACGGCTGGTAGACGATGCCGGCGAGCAAACCAGCCCCGTCCTGAACCGATCCCGCGCCCACCATGTGTCCAAGATAGCGAACCGCCGTCGTCAGATCGGGCGCACGGAAGAACACCCAGGTGACGAGCACCAGCACGAAGGTGATGGCCACACGCAGGGGTGCCATGAATCGTCCGTAGGCCGGCGCTTTGCCGCGCATCCGTTCGTAGGCCAGCAGCACGCCGTGCAGGCCGCCCCAGACGACGAAATTCCAGGCGGCGCCGTGCCACAGACCGCCGAGCAGCATCACCAGGAACAGGTTCACGTAGGTGCGGACCCGTCCTTTGCGATTGCCACCGAGCGGCACGTAAAGATAGTCGCGGAGCCAGGTCGAGAGCGAGATGTGCCAGCGGCGCCAGAATTCAGTGATGGACTGCGAGAGGTACGGTGAGTCGAAATTCTTCGCGAAGACGAATCCCATCATCAGCCCGAGGCCGATGGCCATGTCGGAGTACGCGCTGAAATCGAAATAGATCTGAAACGCGTAGGCCACTACCCCGTACCAGGCCTCGAGTGGCGCCAGCGAGCCCGCTCCGAATGCGAGGTCGGCGATCTTTCCGCAGGGATTCGCGAGCAGGACTTTCTTGGCCAGTCCCAGCGAGAAAAACGCCACCCCCCGCGCAAACTTCTCTCGCGTATGCGTACGCTCGCGCAGTTGGTCCGCGACCTCAGAGAAACGAATGATCGGACCGGCAACGAGCTGCGGAAACATCGACACGAAACAGGCAAAGTCGATGAAACTGCGCACCGGTTTCGCATCGCCGCGATAGACGTCGATCGCGTAGCTCATCGACTGGAAGGTGTAGAAGCTGATGCCGAGCGGCAGCGTGACCCTGAGCGCCACGTCGAGGCGCAGGGACGTGAGTCCCAGCCAGCTCACCAGCGCATCGTAGCTATCAACGCCGAAATTGAAGTATTTGAAGAATCCGAGCAGCGACAGGTTGCTGCACATGGACACGATGAGCGCAATGCGAGCGCGCCGTGAGGGCCATGCCTCGATTCCCGAAGCCTGGATGCGCTCGCGCTCCCGGCCGATGGCGCGGCCGGCTATGTAGTCGATGAGTGTCGACGTCAGCAGCAGGACGATGAACAGCGGGTTCGCCCAGCCATAGAAGACGTAGCTGAGAGCCGTGAGGATGAGATGCTGTGCTCGCTTCGGTGACGCGTAGTAAAGAAGTAAAGCGAGCGGCAGGAAATAGAACAGGAAGAGGTACGAGCTGAAAACCATCCGCGTTCGGGACTACTTCGGATTGATCTCGTAGTAGAGAGGCAGATCCGGCGCGTCACCTGCGCTGATGAGACGTTCCCCTTCGAGCTCCGGGTGCGCCTCGTAACGCTCCAGCGTCAGCCGATGAACGCTGCCCGTGGTCTTGTGCGCCGTGGGGAGCACGCGGCGGTCACGAATCGCCCACTGCGCAACGAGGATTGTTGATCCTGAGTAGCTGCCCTCGATCGTTTTGATGATCTCGTAAGTGTTCACGACGAGCGCGTGCTGGTATGGGGCGATGGCCTGCGGTGTCGGAATCGCTGCGGCCTTTGTCAGCTTACCTTCGACGACAACGCGCCCGACGACATCTGAGCGGCTCTGAGAATTGCCGGCGCCGGTGTTCGTGGCCCTCGCATCCGGACCGATGGAGCCATCCTTTGGCGCAGCCGGATGCGGGTTGTTGCGGCGGTCGATCCAGACGTCGGGGTACGAATCCCCGCTCGCATTGCTCGTCACTCGCATCCACGCTTCGACACGGCTGTAGTCTGAGGCAAACCGTCCGACGTACACCTCCGTTTGTGCGCCGCCGCTGCGAACCTGGTTCGCACCGCCGAGATTGTAGGGACCCGACATGGCAAGGAACCGCGGATGGTTGGTCCATCGCGGATGGTAGACCTCATCGTTGCCGAAACCCGGGACGCGATTGATATTCACCACCCAGCGTTTGTCGGATCGAATGTCAACGAGCGTCAGGTTCCTATGGGATCCGTCGAAATACCACATCAGCGGTCCACGCACTGTGGACATCGCCGTCCAGCACCCGTCGCCCAGTTTTCGCAGGTTCCCATTCGGTAATTCAGCAACTCCCGCGTCCGGCCATGGAAACAGGCCGCCCGCGTATCGACCATCAGCTGATACCTGAAACGTGTCGCCGCTGACGAGTGACTTGTTCCAGACCACCTCGCGCGTCTGAGGCCCGTCGATCGGAACACGCGCGACCGTCGCGAAGTCGTACTCCTGTCCCTTCTTGTTGTCGGTCCCGACGTAAACCCATTCACGTCCGTCAGTCGGACTGACCCATACCGCAAGCGCAAATCCCCGACCGAGCGACTTCAGCCCGGAGCCGTCCCAGTTCACCAGAAAGACCTCCGGTCCTTCGGGGAGCGTCGGTCGCCGCGAAAAGATGATTCGATTGCCTTGTGGGGTAATCAGCGGTTTCACGTAACTGCCGCGGTCGCGCACAATCGGGCGTTCGGCGCGGCTGTCATCCGAGTCCAATCCCATGAGCAGGAGGTTGTCGCCGGCGGCGTAAGGATCGCGACCATCCTGCTGGACCCAGACGACTCGGGTATGCGACCCCGTGAATTGGCGGAGTTCGCTGCCCGGGCCTTCGCGGCTTTCGGTCGAACACGCGGCACAGAGCGCTATGGCGAGCGCGAGCGGCAGAGCTTTCATGGTGCAGGAAACCGTGGTGCAGGTGTTGAAGAACCTGAGGTTTTACCCATGGTACCACGCGGCGCACGTGTCATCAGGCGCCCTTGACAGAGTACCGGTAGAGGCGTAGTTTCGAAATTGCCTAATTCCGCGCAACTCGCGGAAACGGGGGACCCACTTCAGGCATGAGCCTGATGGGGCGAATTGGCACTCAGCCATAGGACACTTCCGAGTCCGAGCCCGTCAGCTAACCCCGCCGGCTTTAACGGAAGCCTGCCGTGTCCCATCGATCGGTTCGCCTCGTCCCGTACTCGGGTTTTCACTTCCTGTCACGCCGCAAGCGCCACCGTTTCACCAACTGGTTTTTCGAAGGCCTGCGCGAACCGTTGGGTCCGCACGCCAGGCCTGTCCATCAGGCACCGTGGTGGCAGGTAATGTGCCTGACCGGCGTCGATTACTTCTCGACGCTCGGCTATCAGCCCGGGATTGCCTTTCTCGCGGCGGGTGCGCTTTCGCCGATTGCCACCCTGATTCTGTGTCTCCTCACGTTGTTCGGAGCGCTGCCCATCTACAGTCGCGTGGCGGAAAAGAGTCCGCATGGACATGGCAGTATCTCGATGCTCGAAGATCTGCTGCCTCGGTGGCGAGGCAAAGCCTTCGTCCTCGCGTTGCTCGGGTTTGCCGCGACGGACTTCGTGATCACCATCACGCTGTCGGCCGCTGACGCGACCGAGCACGTCATCCACAACCCATTCGTGCCTGCCACGTTCGATCATCCCGTCGCGATGACGCTCGTCCTGCTGGCGCTGCTCGGCGGCATCTTCCTGAAAGGCTTCAAAGAAGCGATCGGCCTCGCCGTTGGCATCGTCCTCGTCTACCTGACCCTGAACGTGGTCGTAATCGGCTGGGGATTGTCCGAAGTGCTGCGCCACCCGGAGTACGTGCCGCAATGGAAGGCCGCGTTGCTCGCGGAGCACGGCAGTCCCATCGTCATGCTTGCGGTGGCATTGCTGCTGTTTCCCAAGCTCGCGCTCGGCATGTCGGGGTTTGAAACCGGAGTCGCCGTGATGCCTCTGGTCAAAGGCCACGACACCGACGATCCGGCGCACCCTGTTGGACGCATTGAGAACACTCGCAAGCTGCTACGCACGGCCGCTCTCATCATGACGGCCTTCCTCATCGGCAGCTCGCTGGTGACGACCATGCTGATCCCCGCAGAAGCCTTTCGCGAAGGAGGGGAGGCAAGCGGTCGCGCACTCGCGTATCTCGCGCACCGGCACCTGGGTGAAGTGTTTGGCACGTTGTACGACGTCAGCACCATCGCGATTCTCTGGTTTGCCGGCGCGTCTGCCATGGCCGGCCTGCTGAACCTGGTGCCGCGCTACCTGCCCCGGTACGGCATGGCTCCGGAGTGGACGAAAGCGACCCGTCCACTCGTCGTCCTGTTTACAGCCATTACGTTTCTCATCACCGTACTGTTCGATGCCGACGTCGATGCGCAGGGTGGCGCGTATGCCACTGGCGTTCTGGTGCTGATGACGTCTGCTGCGGTGGCCGTCACATTGTCCGTGTGGCGGAACGCTCGAGTGCGGATGGCGTTTGCCGCCGTTACGACGGTGTTCGTGTACACGACGATAGTGAACGTGTTCGAGCGACCGGACGGCGTCAAGATTGCCTCCTGGTTCATCCTCGCGATTGTGACGACGTCGCTCGTTTCTCGCGCGATGCGGTCGACCGAGCTGCGCGTGCAGGATGTGCGGCCGGACGCTCTCGCGACGCGATTCATCGCCGAGGCGTCACGCACGGCGGTTCGAATCATCGCGAACAGGCCCGACACCGGCAAGCCTGACGAATACGAGCACAAGCTTCACGAGGCGCGCGAATCACACCATTTGCCTCCTGACGAGCCGGTGCTGTTCGTCGAGGTGCAACCCGGAGACGTCTCGGAGTTCGGCGGCGTGCTGACGGTCAAAGGAACCGACGTCGGGGGTCACCGGGTTCTACGCTGCATCAGCCCGGCCGTGCCGAACGCGATCGCCGCGCTGTTGCTCCATTGTCGGGACGTGACCGGAAAAATTCCACACGCGTATTTCGGGTGGACGGAAGGGAACCCGGTCGTTTATCTGATGAAGTTCCTGGCGTTTGGGGAAGGAGACACGGCACCCGTCACTCGCGAGGTGTTGCGACAGGCCGAGTCGAACCCCGCCCGGCGTCCCCGCATTCATGTCGGGTGAACGGTCAGATTTGGGAATAGGGCGCCGGTCGCAGGAATATCGTGGTGATGTTCGAGACGATCTCCGCATCGGAGTAGCCCGGCGTCGAGCGAAGTTTCTTCCATTCGGGATCGCCGCCGAACGCAGCCCAGCTCTTTTCGCGCCCCGCAAGGTTTTCGTGGACGAGCATGTAGGTGAGATTCGGCATGCGCGAGCCAATGAGCGTACGCGCGAAGAACACCGGCGTCAGTCCAACTCGGCGGAAGATGTCGACTTCGCCCATCTCGGTGAACATCCGCATCTTCATCCGGTGCGCGCGCTCGTTGTGGCTTTCGTAAGTCCGCAGCTCGAACAAGCGAGGGCCACCCTTGCCCGTGGCGGCAGGGACGACAATGTGCGGCACGTTTGGAAAGGCCGAGAGCAACGAAATCTCCTGGCGGACGTAAAACGGATCCGTCGCCGGCGCATTGATATAGGCGTCGGCGGCCTTCATGAACTCGGAGTCTCGTTCGAGTCCGGGTTCGATGGCGGCAATCTGTGCAAGCGAGGAGGAGGGCGTCAGTACGAAGATGCTTGGTGAGGGCACGCCTGCGACAACCTCGAAGATGCCAATCGGCTTGTGGCCGAGCTTGTTCAATGCTGGAATCGCGGCGCTTTTCAGGAACTCGGCCAGGCGCTGCGGCTGCGTGCCCGTCCGGACGACGTACTGGCGCCAGACGTAGAAATCGGTCCCCGCTGGCTGTGCCTCCTGTTCCATCGTCGTCGTACCCAAGCCGGCCGCGGCCATCATTCCAGTGCCAAACGCCGTGTGCAAAAACTCTCGTCTCTCCATGGCAGACGAGGATATTACAATCCCACTCAGAGAGGCTGCGAATGAAATTTGGCGTGAATACGTTTATCTGGTCCGAGAGCTTCGACAAGTCCAACCTGCCGCTGCTGCCGCGGGTAAAGTCCTGGGGTTTTGACGGGGTAGAGGTGCCGCTGTTCATCCCGGCAGACTTCGCGGCCGCTGACATCCGCAAGGGGGTCGAAACAAACGGGCTGGAGTGCACGGTGTGTTCGGTGCTGCTCCCCGGGCTGAGTCTGATCAGCGACGATGCCAGCGTGCGGAGCAAGACGCGGGCGCACATGCAGGAGGTCGTCAAGGCGGCGGCGGAGGCCGGAGCCAGAATCGTCGCGGGGCCCCTCTATTCGCCGGTAGGCTATCTTCCGGGACGGCGTCGCACGCGAGATGAATGGAAATGGGCCGTTGAGGGGCACCAGTCGCTCGGCGATACGCTCTCGCGGCACAACGTTACGATGGCGATCGAGCCGCTCAACCGGTTCGAAACCTTCTTCCTCAACACAGCAAAGGACGCTGCCGCGCTGGCTACCGAGATTAATCATCCCAACGTCGGGGTGCTCTTCGATACCTTCCACGCGAACATCGAAGAGAAGGACATTGCAGCCGGGTATCGCACCGTCGGCAGGCATCTCAAGCACGTCCACGCGTGCGAGAACGACCGGGGCATACCTGGAAGCGGCCATGTTGAATGGAAGAACGTCTTTCAGGCGCTGCAGGACGTGCACTACGACGGGTGGCTGACGATCGAAAGTTTTGGTTTTGCGTTGCCGAATCTGAGTGCGGCCGCGGCGATTTGGCGCGACATCGAGGCGACGCCCGAGTCAATTGCGGTTGAGGGCGTGAAGTTCTTGAAAAGGAACGTCGGCTAGCGCGGACCTACCCCCGGGCCCCGAGCCCCGAGCCCCGAGCCCCGAGCCTCACTTCACAACCAACACCCAATCTCCGTCTGCAGGCGTTTCAAATCGAACAAGTGCACCCTCACGTAGTGCTCGCGCGCTCGTCCGTTCACCAGTCCTGGGGTTGTGCCACGTCGCACTGCCACGAGGCACAGCCTCGCGCTTGAGCGCGATCGTCCGCACGTCGGGGGTGTAAACGACGAGAAGATCCCCCTTTTCGGACGCGGCGGCGGCGATGAAACGCGCGGCGACATCAGTGCCTGGTTGTTCGGCGACTGCATTGGGCGCGGGACGCAGCCGCCAGTAATCGATCGACGTGAACAGCGATGCGACGTGCGCCATCTGCTCGGCGGCCGGCATCACGAGCGCTTCCTTCCAGGGGAGCGGTATTCCACTGCCTGCGTGATCCGTCGGCAGTTTCGTCCCGTCATCCCACCCCCACACACCGTGCCCGCCATAGGTCACACCTGCGGTAGGAGCATTCAGCAGACTCCAGTACACCGCACGCCTGACGGTGAGGGGCGCAATTCTGGTTCGCGATTGATAGGCGACGTGATTCTCGTACGGCGGTTCGAGGTTGATGAAGGGACGTGGCGGTTCCAGGGTCCAGTCTTTCGTAGGCGGACCCTCGGTCATCCACCTGAGCGTCTTCTCATCGTCTCCATGACCGCTTTGATACCCGTGAATGTCCAGCCAGGATTCCTGCTGGAATTCGCGAAGCACCCACTGCATTCCCCCGGGATGCAGGACGACCGGCGCGTGCAGGACCTGCCCTGAGCTTGCCGAAGGGTCGCTAAACACGGCGCGTCCGATCCGTTTCCATTTCTCCGCCTTCTCACCGCGGTAGTCACCGTCGCCCGGCAGGATCCAGAGCACATCGTTCCCCTGCCACCTCGCAACCATGTACCGCGCGAGCTGAATCGCCTGGTCCTCCGGTAATGAGACACCAGGATTGACGGTTGGGTCCGAGCCGCCGGCGATGGCCCAAAGAAGCACGGGCGCGCTCAGCAGGCCGGCCTGGTTGAGCTTGTTCACCTTGGCATCGAGCCGCTGAAAGAACTGCGGGTTGATCGCGATGCGGTCGCGCCCGGTGTACGCCGGTTCCTTCAGACGATCTCCATGCGGAGATGCGCGCCACTGCGTCGTGACCCATTGAACAGCCGTGAAGCGTTGACTGGCTCGCTGCTCAACGTAATGCTGGAATTCCTCCGGCGTGGAGAGCAGGGCCGAGTTCCAGCCGGTATCAGCAAGCCAGAAGAATGGCGTGCCATCCGCATGTTCGAGAAATCGGCGGTTGCGGGACACACGCACTGGGCCGTGTCGCTCGAAACGCGTGGCGCCTTTTGCTGAGGTAACCCGGAATGTCCCAGTCTGGGCGTGAAGCCCGCGATCGTCAGCCGGAGTGGCGCGCGTCGAAAACCGCCACTCGCCCGTTTCGTCCGGAGAAAAGCGCACGCGCCACCTCCTCTCCCCATCCCAGAATCCGCGAACGGTCTGCGATCGTTTCGAGGGGGACTCAAAGGCGACATACAGCTCGACATCCTGCAGCGGATTCTCCGTCGGACGTTCGCTGGTGAAGCTCGTTTCGAACAAACCCCACCGCTGCACCTCAGAGAGCTGCGCGGTTACATCCACACCGGCAACCAGCGCGAATGCCGCCAGCAGCAGGTTGCACAGAACGCTCTGCACGCATAAGCTCTTGCCCATCATGACGACGCCCCTTTCACGTCGGGACTTTCTGGCGGTGTCTGCCGGCGCAACTGCCGCAGTCGGCGCCGCTTCACTTGGCATGACACACACAACCGCAGCCGAACCGTTGTACAAGATTTCACTCGCCGAATGGTCCATCAACCGGCCGCTGTTCGGCGGCCGCATGCAGCACCTCGACTTCGCAAAAATCGCGAAGAGCGTCGGGATTCAGGCGATTGAATACGTCAATCAGTTCTTCAAGGACAAGGCGAAAGATACTGCTTTTCTGAAAGAGATGAACACACGCGCGCAGGGCGAAGGGGTGACGCAAGTGCTCATCATGTGCGATGGCGAGGGGAATCTTGGCGACCCCGATCCCGCCAAGCGTCAAACGGCGGTCGAGAACCACTACAAGTGGGTAGACGCGGCGAAGTTTCTTGGCTGCCACACCATCCGCGTCAATGGCTACAGTTCAGGGACTCCGGACGAGCAGATGAAGCTCGTGGCGGACGGCATGCGCAAGCTCGTCGAATACGCGGACAAGCAGGCCATCAACGTCGTCATCGAAAACCACGGCGGCCTCTCGAGCAACGGGAAATGGCTCGTGCAGACGATCAAGATGGTGAACCATCCTCGCGCCGGCACCTTGCCGGATTTCGGGAACTTCCGCATCGCAGGGCCGAGCCGGGACAACCCGAACGCAAAAATCGAGAGCTACGATTCATACGTCGGCGTCGCCGAGATGATGCCGCTCGCGAAAGGCGTCAGCGTGAAGCCGCGCGTCTGGGACTTTCAGGGCAACAGCAGCGACATCGATCTCTTGAAGATGATGAAGATCGTCGTCGACGCCGGTTACCACGGACATGCCGGAATCGAGCACGGTCCGGAGGGAAAGGAACTGGAGGGGGTTCGCGAACTGCGAGCACAGCTCGAGCGCGTGCGCGACCAGCTCGCGCGCTGAGATCACGAATCACAGGAGAACAGGAGATCAAGGGGAATTACAGGAGGCAAGGAGATCAGGAGCTTTTGGGGAATACCCAGTTGAGCACAATCTGTATGGGTGCGGGCGGGGAGTCGCTCATCGGGACGCTGAAGACGAATCGCTGGCCATCGGGTGTCACATCGTACGCCCATTCCCCGTTGTGACTGACGCGCGTCGTGAAGAGGACTGTCGGTGACGATGTGCGAAGCACCGTGCCCTGCTGTACGCTCACGGACATGAGCGTGGCGTCCGGCGTCAGATAGAACAGCTCGTTGCCGTCCCGCCGCCAGCGAGGTTGTCGCCCACCAGCCGTTGAGACCTTCACCTTGCCGCCGGACGTTGGATAAGGACGGATGAACACTTCGTTGGCACCCGATTCATTCGAGACGTACGCCATCCAACGCCCGTCTGGAGAGAGGCGGCCGTGGCCTTCGGCAAACTCGGTTTGAAGGAAGGGCGCAGGTGTACCACGCCCCACCGGTGCCGTCCACAAATCCCAGCTCGTTTTTGGGTCGTTGCTTTCGTAGACGATCACGCCGGCGCTTTCCGACCAGTCGGTCGGATGTTTCACGAGGCTCGATCGCACGATCGACTGATCGGTGCCGGTGCCGGTTGCGTCCGTCCGGTAAAGATCGGATGGGCCATCACGACTTGACGCAAACAGAATCGACGTCCCGTCGGGTGACCACACCGGCATCAGGTTCGTCGAGGAATGAGAGGTCACGCGTGTGTTACCTTTCGTGAGGTCCAGCAGCCAGACGTCTTTCGACGTTCCGGTCCATCGGCTCACGGCCACGCGGGCGCCATCCGCGGAGATGGATGGCTCCTCAGCATCCTGTAGGGTCGGCTCGGCATCGAGCCGGCTGCCTTTGCGATCGAACCACACAAGCGCCGAGCGCGGCACTGCGGCTGACGTCTGATAAGCCAATTCGCCATGACCCGAAACGGAGAAACCGGCGTAGCTGTCATCCCGATTGTAGAGAACATCGTCGAGCAGTTGGACCGGTTCACCGGCAGTACGCAAAGTCTTGACGTCGAACGGTTGTGCGAGCAGCTCGCGCTGACGCGCGAAGATCAAATAGCCAGGTTCTGCATACGCCATTCGCGACTCGGCGACCACGATCCTCGTTGCCGCAATCGAATCGAGCGATCCGAGATAAATACCACTCCGTTCCGGCTGGATACTTCGGGCGAGATAAAGAAAGTGATGTCCATCCGGAAGGAAATGCGCCCAGCGATGTGTATTGTGGCCCTGCGATTCGTCGAGCTTCGTGACTGCAACTGGCTGGCCGCCAGCAGCCGATACTCGGTAGAGCGGCGTTCGATTTGAGGGTGTGAATACGATCACGTCGGCGCGATTCCACGTTCCGCCGATCACGGCGCGTGCGTCGCACAACACCTGAACAGCCCCGCCCGAGACCCCAATCTTCTTCAGTTTGCCGCCAGCACCAAAACCGATAAATTGACCGTCGGGCGACCAGAACGGCGCCTCGGCACCTTCGGTGCCCGACAGAAGCTGCGGTGTGACGTTATCGAGGGGACGAATCCAGAGCCGTGCCTGGTCTTCGCTCCCCGCGACGAACGCCAGGATTCGGCCATCAGGGGAGAGCGCGAAGTCGCCTGCCTGTTCCAGGGGCTGGAACGATAGCCTGACGATTCTCGGTTCGCCTGACGTGCGGGCGGTCCGTCCGATGAACAATAGGACCGACGCGACGCCAGTCACCGCGAGCGCAGCCACGACGATCGCTCGTCCACGCCACGTGGCGCGGGTTCGTGCTTCTTCAGGCATCTTCTCAACGAGTTGGTTGCTCCGTTCACTCCACCACTCGTCAATCTCGTGACGGTAGGCGTAGACGGTTTCGCGACGATCGTGCCGATGGCGATGGACGGGGAGACCTTCGCGCTTCTCCCAGCGCCGCACGGTCGTCGCATCGCGTTTCAGGTACGCGGCGATTTCCTTCCAGGAGTCGAGTCGGTCGGTAACCGACAGGGCCGACGCCGTGGAGCGACGCACGTCTTCAGTCACACATCTTCTCCGGAATGGTCGCAGTCTAGCCGCTTTCGACGTCCGGGCGTTAACGGGTAATAGCGGGTGCGCGCACTTGCGCGTTGCAGCGACTCTGGGTCCGCCGCATCGTGGCCGTTCATTACAGCGGAGGCAATGATGCAGCGACACAGCCGAGGTTTGATCCTCGCTATCGTGATCGTGTCTGGTCTGTTGACCCTTCTGACGACAGGCGCCCGCTCGCAGGAGGTCTCCTGTCTGGTGTCTACGTCCAGCGGCGCCGTTCAAGGTCTCGACTCGGGAACCACCTGCAGTTACCAGGGAATTCCGTTCGCGGCGCCGCCCGTAGGAAATCTGAGGTGGAAACCTCCTCAAAGCGCGGCGGCCTGGGCGCCGGCTACGTTGAATGCCACGGTCGCACCTCCGACGTGCCCCATCGTGAATCCTCCGGGCAGCGCTACGACCGTCGGCAACGAAGACTGCCTCAAGCTGAACATCTGGACCCCGGATCCCGCACCATCCACCCCTGCACCCGTGATTGTATGGATTCACACGGGTGCGTTTCAGGCGGCCTCCGCCAATCTTGCAGATAGCAACGCCCGCAAATTCGTTGAGCGAACCGGGGCTATCGTCGTCGCCGGCAACTATCGCCTCGGTCCGTTTGGCTTCATGGGTCACCGCGCGCTGTCAGAAGAGATCCCCGGCTATCCATCGTCTGGCAACTACGGATTCCTCGATCAGCGTGCGGTCCTGGTATGGGTCCGCGATCACATCGCGGCGTTTGGCGGTGATCCCAATAACGTGACACTCGCGGGCCAGTCTGCCGGCGCACACAGCGTCAGCTTTCACCTCGTTTCGCCGGGCAGCGCCGGTCTGTTCCATCGTGTAATCCTGATGAGCGGATTTGCGTTGAGTCGCCAGGGCACTCTTACCGATGCCGAGGCGCTGGGCGATCGGTTGACGACCACAGTCGGGTGCACCAATTCCGATCCGGCGCTGGTTCTCGCGTGTCTGCGATCGAAAAGCCGGTCCGAGGTGCTGCTGGCATTCCCCAACGGTCAGCAGGAATATGCGGAGACACCGCGCGTGTCATGGGGTCCTGTGGTGGATGGGCTCGATATTCCCGATCAGCCGCGATTGTTCCTTGAGAGCGGCGCGTTCAACCAAGTTCCCATGATGATCGGGACGACAAGAGATGAAGGTTGGATTTATGTCGACCGGAGTTTTCCGGTCGGACTCACCGAAGAGGAGTACGCAATAGCTGTGACAATGGAGTTTGGCGCGGCCGACACGTCCGCGATTCTCTCGATGTATCCATCGGGTCGGTTCGCATCCGCAAAACATGCGCTTTCACAACTGACCGGCGATGTCGAAGCCGCTTGCGAGGCACGTCGAATGGCGCGATCGGTCCAACGAACGGGCACACCTGTGTACCTCTATTCGTTCGAACGCGAAGCAGACGCGGTCGTCCCCGATCTCGTCATCCATGGCCTCGATCGAAACTTTGTGTTTGGCAACAACTTTGGCGCGCCATCCAACTACGTACTGAACACCGACGATCTCGCACTTTTTGCAGCAATCAGCAACTATTGGGTGCGGTTTGCGACCAGCGGCAATCCGAATGTCGATCAACAGGATGAGCCGCACTGGCCGCGATACCGGCACCCGATTGGCGAAGGCCGGGGCGCGGATAAATACCTGGTTCTCGACTGGCCGCCCAGAGAGGAGATGAGGCTTCGTGAAGCTGCGTGCGATTTCTGGGAGCCTTTCTTCCTCTCATCAATCGCGAATGGACCCGTCCCCGCGTCACCGGCCGCCGGCGGTCTGTGCGGCACGACAGTCAATGAAGATCTCGAGCTGGAACGCGATCTGGTCTGTGCGGGCGATGGACTGACGTTGGGCACTGACGGCCTGCACCTCGACCTGAACGGTCATACCATCACAGGCTCCGGCGCCGGGATCGGTGTCAATGCCACCGGCCGCACGGATGTGTCTATTACTGGAGGACGCATCAGAAACTTCGCTACAGGTGTGCTCACCAACGCATCCACCGCCGTCCTCATAGAGCGCAACACGCTAGTCGACAACGGGGACGGCGTCGATCTGCAGGCCGGTAGCGCGAATGTCACGATTCGCCACAACGAATTTCATACCAACCGTTCACGAGGAATCATGATTCGCGGGGCCTCGACGAATCACGATATCGCGACGAACTCGTTCATGGGCAACCGGGTGGGCATTCTGGTGTTCGGTGGTGCAAATAACATCATCACCAACAACGACGTCTCCGACAGCATTCTCGCAGGTATCCGGATCAACTTCATTGCGACAGGCAACGTGATCGAGAAGAACAACGTGACGTCAAACCCCACGGGCATCGACTTCCTACCCGGCGGCGCAGCGGGAGGCCCAATCGACAATGTGGTGACCAAGAACACCCTGACCGCAAATGCGTGCGGAATGAAGGGTCCCACGGCTGGGAATACGCTCGACAAGAACCGGTTCAACGAGAACGGTTCGGAGATGTGTCAGTAGAGCACCGGCATCTGCGTCCCTGACGGGACGTCAGGCTATTGAACGATGCGGAAACCAGTCGGCGCCGCTGGCGCCGTCCCCATTGCTGGTTGAGAGACCGTCACCATACGCCCGGCGATTGTCGCGGACACCGATCGAGACAACGTGCCCGTGTTCGGAGCGACGGTAAACGTCACTGTCCCATTTCCGGACCCCGATGCGCCGGATGCAATGGTGAGCCAGGAGCTCTGTTCGGAAGCCGACCACGTGCATCCAGCTATGGTCGTGACCGCGAACGCCGCCGGGCCGCCGGCGCGTGCCACCGTCCGCGATGTTGGTGAGACCGAATAGCTGCACGGCACGCCGGACTCGATGACGCTTACTGATTGGCCTGCAACGGTGAACGTTCCGGTGCGCTGTGATGTTGTCGGGTTGGCTCCAGCCGTGAACGCGACCGTACCATTCCCACTTCCGATCGCCCCACTCGTGATCGAAATCCACGTTACGGAGGATGACGCAGACCAGCCACAGCCAGTCGGCGCAGTCACGGAGAACGTGCTCGATCCGCCGGACGATCCCATTGATCGGCTCGCCGGCGTGACGCTGAAGGTACAGGACAACCCCGACTGGGTCACGCTCACTGACTGCCCGGCGATACTCAGTGAGCCGCTTCGCTGCGATGCCGACGAGTTCGAACCAACTGAAAACGCCACGGTCCCGCTACCGTTGCCGCCTGCTCCGCTGGTAATCGAGATCCACGATGTCGACGATGTGGCCGACCAGGCGCAACCGACAGGGGCAGTCACAGCAAACGTACTCGAACCACCCGAGGATGCAATCGATCGGCTTGTCGGACTGACGCTGTAAGTGCACGGCACTTGGTAGGCGAACGTGTTCGACGGCGAACTGGTTGACGATCCGCCGTTGCCAATCGCCGCTATCCGCACCTCATAGGCGATCCCTCCGGCTGGCAGCGGGACGAGGATCGTGCTCAGCGGAAGTCGAATCGTACCTGCCACGTCCGGTGTGGGCTTCCCCAGATTAACGACCCGGAGCGGTGTCGGAGATCCGAGCGGGTAGAGGAGGAACTCGTATCGCGACACGAGCGGAGCTCCGGTTGTATCGACGGCGTTGTGATCGGCAGATGCGGTGAATTCGACGAATCCGGGGTCGAGCAGTTGCGCGTGTGCCGCGCGCTCAGAACAGACGAACAAGCTGACCACGATCAAGAACTGTCGAGGTTTCAACACGGGCGAGCCCATGTGCAGAAATGTGGCCAGTTTTTGTGAATGCAGAAATGCCGGGTAGTGGGACGCGACAGGAAATATGGATGGGCTGTTCGAGCGCAACAGTTACACTCGCCACGGTCGTTTTTACCGTGCTAGATTCGCTCCGCGTTTCGCGAGGCCTGAACAATGCAGATGACGCGCGCCTACGTACTCTCCCTCGTGTTTGCATCGACCTGGGCGATCTCGAGCTCAGCATTTATTCAATCTCAGCAGCCTCCGCCCCCGAGCACAACCGCAGCTCCGACGGGCGAGGTCATCAAAGGCGAGTTCGCGCAGAGCAGCGTGTATCCCGGCACCTGGCGCGAATACTGGGTCTACGTGCCGAAACAACTCGATCGATCGAAGCCGGCGCCGGTGATGGTCTTTCAGGACGGCATTCAGTACAACGCGCCGAAAGTGTTCGACGAGTTGATCGAGCGGAAGGCCGTGCCGCCAATGGTCGGCATCTTCGTTATGCACGGTCGCGTCAAAGCTGCGTCTCCCGACGCACTTGATCGCATGAACCGCAGTCTCGAATACGACGCGGTCAGCGGCGATTACGCACGATTCCTGCTCGACGAGCTTCTGCCCTACATTTCGAAGGCCCACAACCTGACGCTGTCGAACGATCCGAACGATCGGGCGATTGCGGGAAACAGCAGTGGCGCGATTGCAGCGTTCACCGCCGCGTGGCAGCGGCCGGACGCATTCAGGCGCGTCTTCAGCGCGATTGGCACGTACGTGGGCTTGCGAGGTGGAAACGAGTACCCGGTGCTCATTCGAAAGACCGAACCCAAACCGCTGCGCATCTTCCTGCAGGACGGCCAGAACGATCTCAACAACTACACGGGCAGCTGGTGGATCGCTAATCAGGACATGCTCGCTGCGCTCGAATACGCAGGCTACGACGTCCGGCACGAGTGGGGAGAGGGCGAGCACAACTCGCGTCACGCGACGGCGATTTTTCCTGAGGTCCTGAAATGGCTCTGGCGTGACTGGCCGTCCCCGGTCACAGCGAACCCGTCAGGGCAGTCGCGACAGGACGTGTACCAGACGTTGATTCCCGGCGAAGAGTGGCAGGTCGTCAGCCAGGGGCATCGCCACACCGACGGTCCGGCTGTCAACGCAGCCGGGGAACTCTATTTCACAGATCCGGCGAACAATCGGATTCACAAGATCGGGCTTGACGGAAAGGTGTCGACGTTTGTCGAAAACGCCAACGGTGCCAATGGGCTGATGTTCGGCCCCGACGGCCGACTCTACGCCGGACTCACTCGAACGCGCCAGATCGTGGCGTACGACGCGTCAGGCAAGGCGGACGTGCTGGCCGAAGACCTGCCGTCCAACGACCTCGCGGTGAATGTGAAAGGCGATCTGTACGTCACCGATTCCGCCAACAAGAAAGTCTGGTTCCTCCCCAAGGGAGGAAAGCCGCGCGTGGTCGATGAGGGAATCGACCTGCCAAACGGCGTGCTGTTTTCACCGGATCAGACGCTCCTCTACGTGTCCGACTACATCGGCCAACTCTCGTGGGTCTTCCAGATTCAGCCCGACGGGTCGCTGGCCCACAAACAGAAATACTTCTACGTGCACATGCCCGATGCCGCCCCGCGCAGCGGGTCGGACGGGATGGCGGTGGACGCGGACGGCCGCGTCTACATTGCGACGTCGCTCGGCGTGCAGGTGTTCGATCAAATCGGAAAATGTCACGCGATCATCCCGGCGCCACAAGCAACTTCGTCGTTGTCGAACGTGGAGTTCGGCGGACCCGGCATGGACGAGATGTACGTGACGAATGGCGACAAGGTCTTCAAGCGGAAGACGAGGGTGAAGGGAGTCCTGTCGTGGCAGAAGCCGATCAAGCCGGCGCCGCCGCGCTTATAACAGGAGATCGGGAGTTCCCTGTCAATTCCTCTTGATCTTCTGAACTCCTGTTTATCCTCATCTCCGCGCGCGGAGCGCGCGCATCACGTCGTTCTCGCCCCGCCCGAAGTAGTCGTACAACCGCTTGTACTCACGGTAGAGCGTCTCGTACTGCGAAGCACGATTCGGATCCGGCTCATACACGCGGGATGGCCGCGGCGCCATGCGCTCGACCGCCGCGCTGAGCGAATCGTAGCCGCCACCAGCGGTTCCAGCCGCGACGGCGGCAAGCATGGCCGCGCCGAGCGCCGAGGCCTGCGCGGCTCCAGCCACCGCAATCGATCGTCCGGTCACGTCGGCGTAGATCTGCATTAGCGGAGCGTTTCGCGTCAGTCCGCCTCCGGCCACGATCGACGAGAGTTCGAGGCCGCGGTCGGTGAACGATTCAACGATGGCTCGGGTACCGAAGGCTGTCGACTCCACCAGGGCGTGAAAGATGTGCTCCGCGCGCGTGCCGAGCGTCGCGCCAATCAGGAGCCCGCTGAGATCCGATCGGCCAAGCGTCGAGCGATTCCCGTTCCACCAGTCGAGAGCAAGAAGGCCGCTTCCGGCCGGCCCAAGATTGGCGCTCCTGGCCATGAGGAGTTCGTGAACGGAGATTCCCTGCGCCGCGGCTTCCGTGTGATACGCGGCGGGCGTGGCGTGGTTGGTCATCCAGGCCAGAACATCGCCGACGGCTGCCTGACCGGACTCGTACGCATAAAAGCCAGGAACAATGCCGTCCTCGACCACCCCGGCCATGCCTTCGACGGGCTGCTCGCTATCCGCCATGAACAGATGGCACGTGGACGTGCCCATCATCATCACCAGCGTGCCGGGACCCGCAACGCCGCTTCCGAGAACGGCGGCATGCGCGTCGATGATTGCTGCGGCGACGGCGGTGCTGGTCGTGAGGCCAAGCCGCTGCGCCCATCCCGGCGTCAATCGGCCGACCGCCGTTCCGGGCGCGACGACAGGTCCTGCAACTTTTTCCTGGTAGAGCGTGTCGAATCCTGGTTTCAACTCGGCCAGATACTCACGGCTGGGGAAGCCTTCCCGCTTGTGCCAGGTACCTTTGTATCCCGCGGCACACGCGTTGCGAGCCAGCGCGCCGGTGAGCTGCCAGACGACCCAGTCCCCGCCTTCGATGATGATCCTCGCGGCGGCGTAAGCAGCGGGCGCGTGTTCCGCAGTTTCGAGCGCCTTCGGGAGAAGCCACTCCGAAGAGATACGTCCGCCATACCGTGGCAACCAACGCTCCCCGCGCCTCGCTGCCACCGCGGTGACGCGGTCTGCCTCGCGTTGGGCGCCGTGATGCTTCCACAGCTTCGGCCAGGCGTGAGGTTCGGATCGGAAGGCGTCGAGCCGGCAAAGCGGTGTGCCGTCGGCCGAAGTCGGTAACACCGTGCAGGCAGTGAAGTCGATGCCGATTCCGGCGACCGCCTCACCGTCGACTCCGCTTTGTGCGATCACGGCGCGAATCGTTCGTTCGAGGCCCGTCAACCAGTCGGCGGGGTTTTGGAGCGCCCAGTCGGGCGGAAGGCTCCCGGCGGTTCCGGGGAGGCGCTCGTCGATCACGCCGTCACCGTACGGTTCGACGGCGGTTGCGATCGTGGCCCCTGTTGCCACATCGACCAGCAGCGCCCTGACGGACTCGGTACCGAAATCAAGACCGATTACGTATCGCGTCATCGGGCAAGCTCAATCGCGCAGCAGGCGGTACTCGATTCCCAGTACCCCGCACAGGAGCTGCAGCTCCGAGAGCCAGGTGCCGTAGACGCCGTGAATGTGGTTGCAGTGGAAGTTTTCGATGAACGTTTCGGGCTGGCAGTCGAACCGTGCGAAGGCGTGCGGCCAGTTGTCTTGACTGATGGCGGCGATTTCGTGGTTGCGCCGACCGAAGTCCACCAGTTCGGCCGGGACGACCGTCATTACGTAGCGGCCGTCGTGGCGAGTGAGGCGCGCAAGCGTCACCCGCCCAGGCGCGGCAATGTGGTACACCGCTGCGCCTCCGGCAGGGAAGTAGAATCCCTGCGGTCGGAATTCCGTCTTCGGGAGATTGACCGCCGGGTCCGAGCTGCCTCCGGCAAAGTAGGTGGCGTGCTCACCGCTGTTGCACAAATCCCACACGCCCAGATCCGCGTGGTAATGCCGCACGTCCGCAAACAGCACAGGCGTTTGTGCCAGGTGCTTGAAGATCTGCATCGTCAGCGCCGCGTCCGAGTCTGCCTCGGTGGCGCACACCACGGACGGTTTGGCCACGCCGTCCGGACCGTACGGGTCGTTCAGAAACGCCTCTGCGACATCGGCAGTTGCGACGTGTTCGGTCAATTCACGCTGGCCTTTGATGCCACAGAAGTCGTACTTGAACTGATCGAGTAAATCGACCGCGGCGTAATACAAACCGAGCTGCCTGCGTAGCAGATCTTCGGTCAGGCGAAACTTTGCATCCGCGGCAGTCCAGTGTATGCGGCCCACGGTTTTCTTGAGGTACGCCAGCGCCGGTTCCACTCGGCTGCCTTTGGCGATTTCGGCGTCGGCCCTCCGCACGAGCTCGAACTGGTCTACGTGATCGACGTCCACGCCAAACTGCTTCATCCATTGCGCTGGGTCCACGACCGTGGTGTCGATGCCGAGCGAGCGACCGCCAATCAGGCAGTAGGTCAGGCCACGCAACCGCCGCGCGGCCGCGATGCCGGCGATTTGCGAGCGGAGACGGCCGAATACCGCTTCGTCCTCGATGTCTCCAAAGCTCTTGACGAACGGAATGCCGGCCTGATCGAGCGAGCCAGAGTTCGCGAGCATCCCGACCAGCCCTGGATACTGTGGATTCACGTTCGAGAACATGATGATTGGCTGCGGACAGAACTGCGCCGCCACGCGCGCGTACTGCGGCCACGCCCACACCGAAAAATTGAACACGACCGCGTCGACGGCTTCGGCGGTCATCCGGCGGCCTGCGCGAACGGCAAGGTCGTTTTGCCAAATCACTTCGTCGTGGGCGACCACGTCGAACCCGGCAGACGCGAGGCGGTGCACCAGCAAGTGCCTGAATTGCCGGTTGATCGGCTCGAGCGGCGCCTGGAGGAATTGGCGGCCATCGCCAAAGTCCAGCACGCCAACGCGGACTTTGCGGATCTGCAAATGTTCGAGCATCAGTTCTAGTTCCCCAGAACGACTAACGACTAGCGACTAGCGACTTCGTCCCGTCTCCCTTTATCCACCCTTCGTTGAAGTGCGCGTGTTTGATCGACTTTCGCGGCAGGCGCTTCTCCGCGTCGGGCACGACCGACGCGGCGGGAGCGAAATAGCTGTAGGTCGCGTGCAGCGTGCCGTCGGCCGCCTGCATAATCGACGGATAGTGATACTGGCCAAGTCGTTGTTCGTCGGTTGAATCGGGATCGCGTTCGAGGTGGCGCGTCCATCGCCAGGTGCGACCTTCGTCTTCCGAGAGAGACACCGCGAGACGGTATCTGCCACGCTCCAGGTCGTTGTAGATCAAGACCCAGTTGCCATCCTTGAGGACGAGCACTTCAGCTCCCGCTCCGGGGTTCGGCAGTTCCGTATCCTGGACCGTGCTCCACGTCTCGCCTCGATCGGTCGAGGTGCTCATCATCAGGCGCTTCGGTGCGGGTCCGTTGTCACGCATGTAAGCGACCAGTGTGCCGTCACGTTTGCGTGCGAGCGACGGTTGAATGTTTCCCAGGCCTACGAGCGGCGTGCTCGTCTTCCAGGTGGCGCCCCAGTCGTCCGAAATCGCCATGATTGAGAAGCTGAAACCGTCAGAATAGAGGGGGACGATGAGCCGCGTTCCGTCGAGGACGTAGGGGTGCGCTCGTGTCATCCATCCGAGCCGTCTGAACAGCTTGTCAGCAGCGTTCTTGCGAGTGCGCTCCGCCCACGCCTTCATGCGTTCGTTGTCGGGCGCGGTCGTGACAATCCGGTTGACCTCGCGATCAACTGTCGCAACGAATTCATCACCGGGGGTGACGTGCAGGACCTCGTGGACTTCCCATCGCGGCGGCCCCTCGCGCCGGTAGTCGGACGCGATCTTGTACTTCATCAGCGCCGTGTGCCATTCGTTGGCGAGAATCGTGGGCCACATCAGCCACAGGCGTTTCTTCGGGTCCAGAAAGATTGTGGCGTTGGTGTCCGGGTAACCAGGTGTGTCGGCGAGCAGGACGGGCGCAGTCCAGGCCTTGCTGCCTTTGCGCAATCGCGCTCCCCGGATGACCACATCGTCGGCCGTTCGTTCGCCTGAACCGTGGAACCAGCACACGAAGAGGTCACCGTCTGGCAGCTCCACGACCATCGATGCGTGGTTGTGCCAATGTTCGAGCGGGAAGATCAGCTCGGCCTCGAGAAACGGGCGTTCGGTCCCCTGGCTGTCAGCAAGGCCGCTCGTTGAAACGGCCGCCACGAGCGCAGCTACGACGATACTGACCACCTTACCCATCGCGCCTCCAGTCATCAGCCGGCGATGTCGTTCCTCACGGAAAAGCGCAAAGTAACAAGCGGGTGGCACGCTTGGCAATACGTTTCGAAATAGCGTTCATTTTCGACGCCGTCGGATGAAGATTCCGTTTGACCTCCACACGCCGCTGCGTTTTACTGGCACTCGCGAAATCCAGGAGCCCGTCTGGACCATGCTCCGAGCCGCGCACGGCGCCGGGTATGGGGCGGAGCCCATGGGAGGAGGACGCATGAAGGGAACAAGTCTTCTCGCCTGCTATCAGACAGTCGCACGGGCGATGGTTGTGGTCCTCACGTGTGCGGCTCTCGGCTCCACCGCCGCCGCGCAGACGACGACCGGTGGAATTACCGGCGTGATCAAGGATGCTGCCGGCGCGGTGCTGCCGGGTGTGACCGTCAAGGCCACCCACGAAGCTACGAATGCGGAGACGGCTGCCGCCAGTAACGAGGTCGGCGTCTATGTGTTGCGGGGCCTGCCCGTTGGCCGTTACACCGTCGTCGCGGAGCTTTCCGGATTCCAGACGTCGAAAAACACCGACGTCGTCGTGCGCGTCAACGAGGACGTCAGATTGGACATCGGTCTCAAGGTTGGGGCTGTCTCAGAGATGGTCACCGTAAGCGGTGCGGCATCGACTGTTGACACCGTGAGCGGCACGCTGAGGACGGTTGTCGATCAGGAACGTATCGAGAACCTGCCGCTGAACGGTCGGAATCCCACGCAGTTGATGACGCTCGTTGCCGGTGTCCTGCCGGATCGGACCGATCTCACGTCAGGCGCCACGTATCCGGGGACGTCAGCCGTGTCTTCAAGCGGCGCGCGCGGCAACACGACCAATTACGTGCTCGACGGGGGATCGAACAACGACCACTACAGCAACGGTCCCAACCCGATGCCGAACCCCGATGCGCTCCAGGAGTTCAGCGTGCAGACCAACAGTTTCAGCGCCGAATACGGCCGGAACGTAGGCGCGATCGTCAACGCCGTGACCCGTGCGGGCACGAATCAGTACCACGGCCTCGGCTACGGCTATTTCCGGCACTACAAGTTCAACGCCACGAACTTCTTCACGCCTGGCGTCGACGACGGGTTGAAACGAGCGCAGTACGGCGGCACCATGGGCGGGCCGATCGCGCGGAACCGCACGTTCTTCTTCGGCTCGTATCAAGGCACGAACGAACGGCGCCGGCCGACCCAGCGGTCCGGCCTCGTGCCGACGGCGGCCATGAGATCGGGGAACTTCTCTGCCATCACGCGTCAGCTGCGCAATCCCTTCACCGGAGAGCCGTTTGCAAACAATCAGATCCCGACATCGCTGTTCAGTCCAGCGGCCGTCAAGATCTTAAATGAGTGGCTGCCGCTGCCCAATCCCGTGGGAAACGACAACCCGCTGACGCTCAGGTTCCCGCAGCCGATGGACGGAGACGATCATCAGTACCTGGGCCGGGTGGATCACAGCTTCAACAACAACCACCGCGCCTACGGGCGGTTCTGGGTCTCGCGCGCGTCGACTCCGCCGGTCCTCGAAAGCGGAAACATCTTGACGAGCGCGTTCGGAAGGACCTGGCAGAACACCGTCGTGTCAGTCAACGACACCTACTTGTTCGGCCCGAATCTGTTGAACAACGTCGTCGTCACGTTCAATCGAACGAACAATTCCAATTTTCAGATCTATCCGCCCGATTACTCGACGCTCGGCATCAACGTCCATAACGACGATACGCCGCAGTGGTTCTTCAACGTGTCGGGTTATTTCGGGATCAACAGCGGTGACACGAACACATTCCTTCGCAACGAGGTGCAGTTCGTGGACACAGTGAGGTGGACAAAAGGGCGACACGAGGTGGCCGCTGGCGTCGACTACAGCTACGGCCAGGGAGACATCGTCAACAATTTTCGCGCCAACGGACGGTTCACGTTTTCGAACGCGGCACCCTTCACTGGAGACGCACTGGCGGATTTCTTCCTCGGAAAGTTCTCCAGCTTCGAGCAGGGGATCGGCGAGTACAAGAACACGCGCATGCATTTCCTCGCCACCTTCGTCCAGGACACGTTCCGTATCAACCGTCAGCTGACGCTGAATCTCGGGCTGCGCTGGGATCCGTTCTTCCCGTACGCGGACGTCAACAACCGGCTCGCGTGCTATCGCCCCGGACAACGGTCGCAGGTCTACGTGAATGCGCCGGAGGGCATTGTCTACCCCGGCGATCCGGCGTGCCCGAAAGGAGGCTACGGCGCGTCGTGGACGGACTTTGGTCCACGGATTGGCCTCGCCTACGATCCGTTCGGCGACGGCAAGAGCAGCGTGCGCGCAGGGTACGGCATCTACTACGATCGGCCCAACACGATCTCGACGAACAGTCCGGCGAACCAGGGACCGTTCGGCACGCTGGTGTCGTTCCCCGGCGATGCGACCAACAGCGTCGCCAATCCGTATGCCGGCCGAGTCAATCCGTTCCCGGCGGATCCGTTCAACGTCCCCCGCGACGCGCAGTTCTTCCTTCCGCACACGGCGTTCAGCTACGACCCGAACCTGAGGAACGGCAGGCTCCAGTCCTGGAACCTGACGGTCGAACGGGAGGTACTGCCGACCTACCTGGTGCGCGTGGGTTATGCCGGTTCCCACGGCGATCGCCTCGCGATGGGGCGTGAGCTGAACCCGGCGATTTACGCTCCGGGCGTAACCACTGCGACGACGAATCAGCGGCGGCCGCTGTTTCCGACATTCAACAACCTGACAACGATCGAGTCCACCGGCAGATCGACGTACCACTCGCTGCAACTCACGCTCGACAAGCGGATGAGCAAACACTTTTCGATCCTGAGCAGCTACACGCTGTCGAAGAACATGGATCACGCCGGCGAAGCGAAGCAGACGGGCGTGACGCAAACCAACCCATTCGATCTCGAATTCGACTGGGGACCGTCGAACGCCGATCGCCGCCACCGCTTCGTGTCGTCGTTCCTGTGGCAACTTCCGGGGCAATTCGCCAATCCCATTGCTGCGGGTGCGCTTGGCGGCTGGTCGCTGACCGGAATCGTCTCGATGCAGAGCGGTGGCGCTTTCACGGTGACGAGCGGCGTGGACAATGCGCGTTCGGGCACGGGTGGTCAGCGTGCGGACATCTCGGGTGATCCCGTTCTGCCGGATGATCGGACGAACGAGGAGAAGATCCTCCGGTGGTTCAATACGTCGGTCTATGCGCCGAACGCGCTCGGCACGTTCGGCAACTCCGGGCGTAACAGCCTGCGCGGGCCAGGTTTCAAGAACGTCGATCTGGGGCTGCACAAGACTTTCGCGACGGGTGGCAGCACCCAGTTGCAGGTTCGGATCGAGGCGTTCAACGTGTTCAACTGGGTGAACCTCAGGCCACCGAATACGGCACAGAACAATTCGAACTTTGGACGGATCACGGCCGCTGAGGCCGCCCGGGTCATGCAGGCTGCCGTGCGCCTGTCGTTCTGATGAATCATCACTCGGCCAACGGCGAGGCGATCGCGGGACTGTTTGCCGCGGTCGCCACGCCAGTCCACGCGGATGGAAGCGTCGATTTCGGAACACTCGACCGATTGATCGACTTCCTTCTCGAACGGGACGTCTCTGGCCTCTGCCTCGGCGGCGCAACGGGGGAATACCCGCACTTCGAATCCAGCGATCGCACGGCACTCGTCGCGCGTGCGGCGAGGCGGTTGCCGCGAGATCGTGCCCTCCTCGTCGGAATTGGTGGCGTGTCGATCCGCCATACGCTGGCTCTGGGCCGCGCGGCACTCGAATCCGGCAGCCGTGCGCTGCTGCTGCCGATGCCCATGTTCTTTCGCTACGAGCAGGACGATCTGGCAGCGTTCTGCGCTCACCTGAGCAGTGCCCTGCGGGCTCCGTGTCTGTTGTATAACCTGCCGGACTTCACCAACGGTCTGAACGCCCCAACCATCCTGAAGCTGCTGCGCCAGGAAGAGTTCATCGTCGGGATCAAAGACAGCAGCGGACGGCGTGAACACCTGGAGTTGTTCGCCAGCGAGAAAGGAGATGCCCCCTGGACACTGCTCGTCGGCGACGATGCAGTGCTCGAGAAGGGGCTGCGGGCCGGATGGAACGGCAGTATTTCGGGCATCGCGGGGTTCTGTCCGGAGTTGCTCGTCGCGTTGTACCAGAGTTACCGAGCGGGCCGGTTCGATGAAACCGCCCGACTGCAGCGACTGCTGGACGAGTTGATCTCACATGTGTCCATTTTCCCCACGCCGTGGGGCATCCGAATTGGGCTCGCGGCGCGCGGGATCGAGACAGGTCCATTGCCGCTGCCCCTCACTGCCGAACGAAAGCAGCAGATCCGCGCATTTACAGAGTGGCTGCCAGGGTGGCTAGCGGCGAATGGTCTGGATCGGGGTGTTTCGGCGCCGACCAAGATCCGCGGAGCGTAGCTTCTTCGAACGACAGCCGCCCGCCAGCGAGACGACGGAACGAGTGCCTTCACGACGACACGACGACACGACGACCACGAAGACCACGAAGACCACGAAGATACGACGACCACGAAGGAGACGGTCTCTGACACGCAGATAGCGACGGTCGATTGGCGCGCCGGGCCGCGCGCTGCGCTACGCCGGCCGTAGGCCGGCAACCCGGCGGGCCAATCGACGCTCAGCGCGCTGGTTTTCTTCGTGCTCGTCGTGTCTTCCGCCTTCGCTGAAGCTTCGGCGGACCGCCGTAGCCTTGGCGGAGGCGGTCGTGTCGTCGTGTTGGCGCGCAAGCGCCAGTGCACGTTGGCTCGTTCTCCCGTCAGCGGCTGTCCCTCGAACCGGCATCAGCCGCAACCAACTCTGCCTGCATCCGCGACATATCTCGCCTGACGAAAAACAGCATAGCGATGAGCAGCAGTACGGCCGCCGCAATGTAAACCGTCGAGGCAAGCGCAATCGCCTCACCGAGACTCTGGCGCTGCGCGATCCATCCAATCACGACCGGCGCGGTTCCACCGCCCCCGAGCCAGCCGACGGCGTTCATGAAACCTGCCGCTGACCCGCGTGCCTCGGGCCGAACCACATCGAATGCCGACGCAAAGATGTTCGCGTCGTAGAGTCCCTTGAAGAAACCCCAGGCGGTCAACGCCAGGATCAGCGTCCCGACCGAGGGTGTGAGGCCGCAGAGCATCACGAACGGTGCGCCGCAGAGCACTCCCAGCATCTGGACTGCGATCCGGCCGCGCGGTGAGCGGCGCCTGAGTGTATCGGCCAACCACCCACCCGTCGGCGATCCGACCATGCTGGCGAGCTGGACGAAGATCGTGGCGGTGAGGCCGGCGGTCGCCAGGCTCATGCTGAACTTGTCGTACAGGAATTTCGGCATCCACGAGAGCAGGACGACCGCGACGAAGTTGGCGCACATGAAGGCGCCCATCAGACACAGCAGGGTCGGAGTTCGCCCGACCAATCGCACGAACTCCGCAAACGACAGCCGCGTCGTCAGCGCCGGCGCGGGCGCCGCCGCGCCTGGGTCGCCCGCTGCGTCGGCGGTTTCCGCGGCGCCGCGTTCGGGTTCGACGAGGTAACGGTTCAGCACGATGCCCAGGAGGACACCGAGTCCGCCGAACACAATGAACGACCAGCGCCATCCGTAGTGCTGACCGATGAGCCCGGCGAAGAAGCCGCCGCCGATCGTCCCCATGTACACGCTGGTCTGGTGCAGGCCCATCGCGCGCGAACGGGTGCGGCGGCCGTGATAGTCGCTGATGAGCGACATCGACGCCGGGAAGTAAAACGTTTCACCGAGCCCTTCCGCGGCTCGCCAGAAGAAGAGGTGCTTGAAGTCGGACGACACCACGGTCGCCATGCAGATAAGACTCCAGGCATGCAGTCCGCCAAGGATGGCCGTCTTGCGCCGAACGCGGTCCACGATCATGCCGGCAAACGGCGCGCCGAGGCCGTAAACCCACGCGAAGGCTGAACCGAGGAGTCCAAGCTGCACCGAGTTGAGGTGCATCTCGCGCTCGAGCAGCGGAAACACCGAAAAAATCGCCTGCCGATCGGCGTAGTTGAAGAACGAGATCAACCACAGCATCGCGACGACCCACCACTTGTAGTGCTTCGTCATTAGTACAACGTCCGCTGACGGAGGGCAGGGCGAATGCCGTATGGCGCCAGAAACTGCTGCGCACCGGCTTCGAACAGCGCAAGCTCGGATGGCGCCTGAAAGAAGAGGAACCCCTGATCGATGTAGCGCTGCGTCTGTTCCTGAGAAGCGGCAGGCCGTCCGGCCACTTTGCCGTGACGCTTCGCCGCGGCAAGCACCTGACTTGCGGCTTCTTCCACCTGCGGGTGGCTTTGCTGTCCGCGCAATCCCAGCGAGAACGACAAATCACCGGTGCCGACAAACACCACGTCCACGCCTTCGGTCGCCGCAATGCGATCGACGTGCGGCAGCGCGGCTGCTTCCTCGACAATGACGACAACGATGACGTTGAGATCGGCAGAGTCGTGATAGCGATCCGGATCTGGCCAGCAGCTGGTGGCGAGACTTGCACCGGACCCGCGCCGGCCGGCCGGCGGATAGCGACATGCCTCAGCCGCCTGTTTCGCAAGCGCCGGCGTGCTGACGAACGGGAACACGACGCCGTGAACGCCTGCGTCGAGCACCCGCTTGGCCGTCCACGTCTCGGTCACCGGAACCCGCGCGAACGGCACGGCCGGCAGGTCGCGCGTGGCGAGCACGATATGGCGAACGGTTTCGAGGGTGACGGGCGAGTGCTCGAGCTCGAGCCAGAGAAAATGAAAGCCTGCGGACGCCGCGCGCGCGGCAATTTCCAGACTCGTCGACGTAATAGTGCAGCCGAACACGGGCTGGGACTCGCGCAGACGCCGGCGGATCGGGCTCTCCCAGGGCGATTCCATGACGTCCTCTACTTTTTCATCAGCCAGACTTCAGCGATTTGATTGCCGCGGCCGGCGCTTCCCATTCCAGGCGGTGCACTGAACGTCAAGGTCAGCTCGCCGCCGCGCGTGGCCTCGAGGGGAATGTCGAACTCCACCGGCTTGATCGGCGACTCCTTTCGCAGCGGCGGGTGAATTTCGTAGCGGTCGTTCGCCACCAGCTTGATCAGCGTCGTCATGCTGAAGACGTCGCCTGCGTACACGATCCGGATGCGATAGCGCGCCGCCGGATCGAGACTCGTGTATCGCATCTGCAGCGGCGCCTCCCAGAACGACTCCGCGTGTGTCATCCAGGATAGCCGCCAATCCGGCCGATAACCGAACCCGGTCATCGTGGATTTGAACCGCTGCGGATCCTCTTCATACGGCAACCCGCGCAACAGATGCGGCTGCTGGTTGGGATTTCCGAGATCGTCGTAATACCCGCCGGGTCCTGGATCGGTCCATCGGACGACCCGGTCGATTGCTGACATACGATCGTCTTCGCTCGGGAGGGCGGAGATTTCCTCGAAGCGCGCCAACAGCCAGCCGCGGTTGTTCAAGGGGGTTTCGAGGCTGTCGAGCGTCGCGCCTCGACCGACGGCAATCGCGCGGTAGCGCTCCACACTCAGTTGCTGACGGATGCTCTGAAAGAGCGCCTCGGCCAGGGTGTAGACACGGAGGCGCCATTCCGGCGCGGGTTTCTGCTGCACGTCGTCCAGGATTCGGCGGGCGTCAACCATGGCGTCGCGCGTCGCGCCTCGTGTCGCACCGCGCAGCCGATCGAGCGCGCGTTCCTCGATGGCCGTCTCGTGCAGCAGCCGGCTTCGCACGTAGGCGTCGTAGTAGGCGCGATAGAGCGCCTGCTGAAAGCGCCAGTTCCTGAGATCTCGCGGAGTCGCGGCGCGTTCCATCGCCTGGAATTGCTCGAGCGTGGTGTAGACGGATGTATTGGAAGCCAGAGGGCCGCGCCAGTTCCGCTCGAGCGCAAGTAACCCTTGCGCGAATGAGTCGGTGTAGCGCTCGCCGAGGAAGTAGCGACTGTAGTCGTGGAGGATCTGCAGCACATCGGTCTTCGGATCCCAACCCAATCCGCTCCACACAATCTTGTTCACATCGTCGTTCGCCCCTTCTGAGTAAGTGATGAAGTCCGACACGTAGGGCAGCAGCGAACGGAAGATAAGTGCCTGATCGAGCGGCCTTGGATTGATTTGTTCGCGGTTCGAGGTCAGCGCGTGGGCGACGTCCCAGTCCGGGACGGGATACTGGCTGCGAAGGCTGTGGGTGATGTCGGGATAATGGCGGATCCGATAACGTTTCGGGAGGCTGGCGCGCAGGACCGGCAGGCTGTCGCGGACCTGCGGACCAAACACGATGCCCGTCAGCCAGGTGGGTTCGGTCTTGAGGATGCCGTAGAACTCGTCCATCCACTCCTTGGTGAAGCCTTGCGGCGACATCCACATTTCAGCCTTGGGGTGGTATTTGTGAAGGCTCGCGGTCTGCTTCTCGAGGAGCGCCATCATGTGCCTCGGTTGCGTGTGACCCGGATCGCCGCCGGGGACGAAGATGGCGTTGATGCGCGGCAGCTTCGAAAACACCTCCGCCCATTCCTGCAGCGCGAATTCCACTTGCTTCGGGTCGCCGTAGTCCTTGTCGAGCGCGGGGTACCAGATCCAGACGTCCTGTCCGTACTCGTCGGCGATGCGCGACATCTCCACCATCATGTCGATCTGCGGCAGCGGAAAATGCGGGCTGTCGGGCGCATCGTCCGAACGCGGCGGAATCAGCTCGATGGCGTTGGTGCCGAAGACCGCAAGATCGCGGATGTACTGCTCCCACATCGGCACGTCCCACGCGTCGTAGGCATTTGTTTTGGGACGATATCCGAGCTGATGTCCGCGCAGTGCCACGTATGGTGCCGACACGATTGCCAGTCCGTCAGGCACGCGGATGGACGCTGGCGCCATGCGCAGCTCTCGCAGCAGGCGACCGACGCCGAAAAGCACGCCGCGCGAATCGGCGCCGAGCACGAGAACCGTCGGCGCGCCACGTCCGGTTTTGTTCAGCGACAGCCGATACCCCTCACGAGCGGGATTTGCTGCGGCCCCCGCATTCCTGAGTCCTCTCGCTGCCCAGTTTGACGAGCTGGCGACGGGACCCACGGCGATGACGGCAACCGAGTCGGCTGGCCATTCAGTCGCCACTGGCATCCTGACGTTCGTCCGTCGCGCCACTTCTTCGACGAGCACGCGCACAGCGGTTCGCTCCTGGACGTTCAACCCGGCGGGCGTGACAACCGTCGCGCGTGTGACATCGATCAACGACGGATCATCAGCCGAAGGGGATGAGAGCGTGCGTTGGGCGGCAGGGTGTGACGTCGAGGCGCTGAAAAGGAGGAGGGCTGTCGAGACAGACATCGCAAATCGCGAAGCGAAAGGCGGACGCATGGGCAGACCTCCGAGAGGGCGTGAGCGCGTGCAGGGTTTTTGAAAACGAGGTTTCATTTCTACTACAGAGGTTTTGTTTAATACAATACGCTCCGCGCTGAGTAAAGGAGGTTTCCTGGTTCGCTTGAGCGACGAGCAGCTCGATGCGCTGCGCCGAATCGACAGCCCGACCGTCTCAAACGCCATTGAGCGATTCGGCGTTCGCCGACGGGTCGACGGTTTTGCCGGCTGGCACCTTCGATGTGCCTTTCCCGAGCTTGGTTCCACGATTGGCTATGCGGTCACGTGCACCGCCGACAGTACGAGCGAATCCCGCCGCGATGAACGTGGATTGCTTCGCTTGTGGGCGGCAGTCGAGCAGGCACCGAAGCCCGCGGTGATCGTGATCAAGGACATCGGCCCGGAGCCCAGCCGCTCGTGCCACATGGGCGAAGTCATGGCCACGACCGCAAAGGCGCTGGGTGCGGTGGGATGCGTTTCTGATGGCGGCCTGCGCGACGTCAATGAAGTGCGCGCGCTCGGCATCCAGTATTTCTGCCCGGGTTTCGTCGTCTCGCATGGCAACCCGGTGATCTGTGAGGTGAATGTGCCGGTGACGCTTGACGGTCTCGCCGTCCAACCGGGCGATGTGCTTCACGGCGATGTGAATGGGCTGCTCACGATTCCTGACGCAGTCGCCGAACGTGTGGCAGAAGAGGCGATGCGCGTGCGAGCGTACGAGCGCGAGGTGCTGGAGTTCGTGAAGAAACCGGGATTGACCGTGGAAAGCCTAAGGAAGTTTCAGGAGCGCTTTACGCATTGACGTTGCATTCAGACGAACTCATGAAAAAACACAACGTGGGCGTCATCGGCTACAGCTGGGCGGCCACCGCCCACATCGGAGCCATCCAGGGCACGCGGCAGGGGCAGGTCACGGCGGTGTGGTCCTCGCGGCCGCTGTCGTCAGACGAGTTGAGCGCACGCCACGGCACGCCCATCCGCGTGTACTCGGATCTCACGGCGATGCTGTCGAGCCCCGACATCGACGTCGTCGATATCACGAGTTATCCAAATCAGCATGCCGAGCAGTTCATTCAGGCCGCGCGCCACGGCAAGCACATCATCATTGAGAAGCCGCTGGCGGTTGACTGGAACGAGATCGTGCAGATGAAGAAAGCGGTCGCCGAAGCGCGCGTCAGGACGTGCGTGTGCTTCGAATGCCGCTTCTCGTCGCAGTTCCTCGCCACCAAAGCGGTCATCGATGCAGGGCTGCTGGGCAAACTCCACTACGGCGAAGTGGACTACTACCACGGTATCGGACCCTGGTACGGCCAATACCGATGGAACACGCGAAAGGACATGGGGGGGAGCGCACTGCTGACGGCCGGATGTCACGCTCTCGATGCGTTGCTTCTCTGCATGGATGACCAGGTGGACGAGGTGACGAGTTACGCGACGCAAAGCGCCAGTCCGTTGTTCACGCCGTACGAGTATCAAACCAGCGCGACGACGATCCTGAGATTCAAGGGGGGGAGCGTCGGCAAGACTGCTGCGATTGTCGATTGCCTGCAGCCGTATTACTTCCACGCGCATCTCGTCGGCAGCGAAGGGAGCTTGCTCGACAACAAGTTCCACTCGCAGAGGCTTGCCGGCCTGAATCGGCACGCCTGGAGCCAGCTTTCGATGCGCATGCTCGACAGCGGCGACGTGGCCGACCATCCGTATCAGACGCAGTTCCAGGCGTTCTTCGACGCGCTGGACGCCGGTCAGGACATGCCGCTCACCAGCTTTGCCGACGCATTTGCGACGCATCGCGTCATCGCGGCGGCAGACAAATCCGCGGCCGACCGGCGTTCCGTCAAGATCTCCGAGATCCGTACGGAATGAGCCGCGTGCACCGGGCGCTCGCGGTCGCGGCGCACCCGGACGACATCGAATTCATGATGGCGGGCACGCTGCTGCTGCTCAGGGAGCGGGGCTGGGAAATTCATTACCTGAATGTGTCGAGCGGCAATCTCGGGAGTCTCAGAATGTCGCCGGTGGAGACGGCACGCTCACGACGGCGCGAGGCGCGCGCCGCGGCCGACGTGCTCCGCGCCGTCTGGCACGCGCCGATCTGCGACGATTTGGAAATCTTCTACGAGAACCGCACACTCCGCCGGCTTGGCGCAATCGTGCGCGAAGTCGATCCCGACGTGGTCCTCACGCATTCTCCGCAAGACTATATGGAGGATCACATGATCACGGCACGACTCGCCGTGTCGGCGGCATTCGTCCGCGGCATGCCCGGATATCGCACGGCTCCCGCGCGCAAGCCGGCCGCTCGCGAGGTCACGATCTATCACGCGAGCCCGCACGGACTGCGGGATGGCCTTCGACGCCGGGTGCACCCGGGTGCCTTCGTCGATACCAGCACCGTTCACGCGGTGAAACGCACCGCGCTCGCGTGCCACGTCAGCCAGGGCACGTTTCTGGACGCGACCCAGGGTATGGACAGCTTCGTGCGGACAATGGAGGAGTTCAGCCTGGAAGTCGGCAGGCTTTCTCGCAAGTTCCGCTTCGCGGAAGGTTGGCGGCGCCACTTGCATCTCGGTTTCTGTGCCGACTCCGCGGATCCGCTGCGTGACGCGTTGGGATCGAAATATCTCGTGAATGTGCGGTACGAGCGAGCGCTCGATGATGGGCTTTAGTCTCTCGTCTTTGGTCTTTAGTCATTTGTCTTTGGTCTAACGATCAAAGCCAGAGACCGAAGACCGAAGACCAGAGACCGAAGACCAAAGACCAAAGACCAAAGACCAGAGACGACATGAGTCGCCCACCGAGCACCATCGCCCCCGACTGGTGGGACTACACCACCCTCGACGCCGATCTCATCGACGCGGCGGCGCGACTCACTCCGAAAGATCTCCTGAAACTATCCCGGCCGGGATTTACCGTCCTCCTCTACGACACCCTCGAGGAGTTCTACCTCGCCGAAGCGCTGGAATACGTGGACGCCTGGCGCCAAAGCACGGACGACAATCCTGTCGGGATCTGCGGACCAATCGGTCCGACCGAGCAGTTGCCGCTCGTCGCTCGAATCGTCAATGCACTGGGGGACGACGTCCGTTCCGGCCATTTCTGGGGGATGGACGAATGGTTCGATACCTCAACCGACCGTGAAGTACCAGTGACGCATCCGCTGAGCTTCGAACGTGCAGACAGGGAGCTGTGCTTCAACCGCATTCAGCGTTCGCTGCGGATGCCGGATTCGCATCTTCACTTTCCGAAAGCGGACACGCGCGCTTATCGCGCCACGTGGGAGACAGGCATTCGCTGCGCCGTCATGCAGGGTGGTCAGGGAGATGTGAAGCACTGGGCGTTCAACGATCCGCTGCAGCGAAAGGGAAAATACAAGGATGCGCCTCCGCCGGCATCGGACTATCGCAAGCTGACCACCCGCGTCGTGGATCTCCATCCGTTGACGATCGCGCAGAATGCCCGCACGAGCGGTGGAGGAAACATTTCCCTGGTACCGACGCGCGCCATCACGGTTGGTCCGGCCGAAACCTGGAAGGCCGAGAAGGTCTCCATCTGGCATGCCGGTCAGCACGACAACCCCTTCGGCCAGCGTCTCACCGCCTATATGATCTCGAAGCGGATAGTCGATGCGTCAGTGCCGATGTCTCTGCTGGGCGATCATCCCAACGTGCAGTTCAATTACTTTCGCGGGGGTCTCGGCACGTGTGCCGTCGAGATGCACTGAGGAAAGGGAGAAGGGAAAATTCTCCCTTTTCCCTTCTCCCTTGTTACAGCGTCAGTTCCCCAATCGGACCCGTACTATCCCCGAGCTGCTCCTGTTGCACCCCTATCTTGTCCAGCAGCGTCAGATAGAGGTTCGTCATCGGCGTGTCCTTCGGATACACGATGTGCGTGCCGGTCTTGAACCCAGCGCCGCGTCCCACCATCAGCACGGGCAGGTCGTTGTGGGTATGACGATTGCCGTCGGCCAGGCCGCTGCCGTACACCACGATTGAGTGATCGAGAAGCGTCCCGTCGCCGTCGGGCGTTGCCTTGAGTTTGTCGATGAACCCGGCGAACAGCTCCATGTGCAGCGTGTTTACCTGCGTAACCTTTTCAATCCACTCCGCGTTCCCGCGATGGTGCGTGAGCGGGTGATGCGGATCCGGCACGCCGATCTCCGGATACGTCCGCATGCTGCCCTCCCGTCCCATCATCATCGTCACGACGCGCGTGAGATCGGTCTGGAACGCGACGAGCTGCAGGTCGAACATCAACTTCACGTAGTCCGCGTACAGCACCGGGATGCCGGTTGGCTTGTCGATCGCCGGATTGAGGCCGGTCAGATCCTTTTCGGACTGTTCGATTCGACGTTCAATCTCGCGAATTGACGACAGATACTCATCGAGCTTTCGCCGATCGGTGGTGCCAAGCTCTGAGGTGAGCTGCGCCGTGCGGCCTGCGACGAGATCGAGGATGCTGCGCCGATGATGCAGCCGGCGCGCGCGGACTTCAGCCGGCAGGCTCGTGTCGATGTCGCCGAATAGCCGTTCGAACACCAGGCGCGGGTTCGTCTCGGGAGGCATCGGTGTGGCCGGACCGCGCCACGCGAGGCTGTTCGTGTAGGCGCACGAGTAGCCGGAATCACAGTTGCCGATCGTCCGCGAATCGTCGCAGCCGAGTTCGATCGAAGAGAAACGAGTTTCTGACGCGAGATGCTGCGCGGCGAGCTGGTCGACCGAGATGCCGTTCTGAATGTCTGCGCCGGCCGTCTTTTTCGGGTGAACTCCGGTGAGGTACGACGCGGCGGCACGAGCGTGATCCCCCGGGCCGTCGCCGAGCGCGTAACCGTTGCGGTGCGCCAGCCCTGACAGGACGACCGTATCTTCACGGAACCGTTCGAGCGGCTTCATCACGCGGGAGTAGATGAAGCCGCGGCCGTCACCCTTCGGGGTCCACTCGTTCATCGTGATGCCGTTGGGCACGTAGGTGAACGCGAGGCGCAGGGGAGATTTTGCGGCGCGACCAGCCGCCGCAAACGCAGGCGTCATCGCGTCGAGCGCCGGCAGGGCAATGATGGCGCCCATCCCTCTGAGGAACGTCCGACGGGGCAGATGCTTGCGCGTGATGATCACTTGCCCTCTCTTTTATTGATTTGTCGTGGGGCCCCACCCCCACGACCTGCCAGCCCTCGCTATCGCTCGGGCCGCTGACTCGAAGCGACTGTCCGTTCAGTGACGCGCCGTGACTGGAACGGCAGGCTCCTGGCTATCTCCAGCACCAGGCCCGAAAAGCGGTACTCGTATCGCGGCAGCCGGCTCGCGATGCGCCTGACCGTCTGATTATCATAACGCTCCAGACCCCTTCCCAGGGCATAGGTCAGGAGCTTGGACGTAATGGCTCGGCCGAAAGCCTCCCGGTCCCCCTTGAGGATGGTTGCCAGCTCCTCGGGGCCGGAAAACGACCGTCCATCGGGCAGGGTCCCGGAAGCGTCCACCGGGAATTTTCCGTCCATCGTCCGCCATGCGCCCACGGCGTCGAAGTTTTCGAGGCCAAAACCCAGCGGATCCATCCGCCGGTGGCAGGAGGCGCAGGTGGGGTTCTTGCGGTGTTCCTCGAGCTGCTCGCGCATCGTGGCGGTTGTGCCGATCGTCGTCTCATCCAGGTTCGGGACATCGGCCGGCGGTTCTGGAGGCGGCGCGTTGAGCAGGTTTTCGAGAATCCATTTGCCGCGCAGGACCGGTGACGTGCGGGTCGCATAGGACGAAACAGTCAGCACGCTGCCCTGGGTGACCACACCCCGTCGAGGCGATCCGCTCAAATCCACTTTTCGGAACTCCGGGCCGGTCACTCCAATGAGTCCGTAATGTTTGGCCAGCCGTTCGTTTACGTACGAGTACTGCGCGTCGAGGAAGTCCAGGATGCTCCGGTCATCACGGACGATGTGCTCGAAGAAGAGCTCGGTTTCGCGCCGCATCGACAGTCGCAGATAGTCTTCGAAGTCGGGGAAGCGTTCGCGATCGCGTGTCACTGATTCGAGTGCGCGGAACTGCAGCCACTGGCCGCCGAAGTGCTCGGCCAACGCGCGCGATTTCGGGTCGCGCAGCATGCGGCGGACCTGTGCCGCGAGGACTTGAGGCTGTCGCAGCGTCCCCGCGTCGGCGGCACGACGGAGTGCAGCATCCGGCATGCTCGCCCAGATGAAGTAGGACAGCCGCGTCGCCAGTTCGTGCTGCGTGATCTGATGCGAGGCGACACCCGGACGGTTGCGCTCGATTCGGAACAGGAAGTCAGGCGATACGAGCAGAGCCTGGATTCCGACCACGAGTCCTTCCTCGAACGATTGTTCTTCTTCCTGCGCGCGCCGCGCGAGATCGACGAACGGTTTCACCTCGGCCGCGGGAACAGGCCGGCGGAATGCGCGCCTGGCGAGGCTGCCGATGATTCGCGCGGTGCACCAGTTCTGGTGCGCGCCATTGCGGTGTCCGCACGTATAGACCTTCGCGACGCTCTCGACAGACGGACCCTTCGCGTAGGAGTAAGGACCTGCGAAGTCCAGCGCGTTGACGCGAACGCCGTTGATCGGCAGCTTCTCGAGTTCCGCCAGCGTCTCCTCGAACCGCTTGCGCGCCTGCTCGATGCGTTCGGGCGTGGCATTGGGTGGCGGTCTGAATTGCGGCGCGGGAGGCGGTGGCCGTTTCGACGGATTCGGCCCCGCGTATCGGAGGGGGAGGCCTTCGTAAATCCGTGGAATTGCGACGGCGATCCATCGATCTCCAGCTTTCAGGTTGACGCGGAACTCGAGCGTCTGGCCGCCAAAGTCCTGCCGATCGTCGGAGAAGGTCGCCGATCGCTCCGGATCGTGCACAGCGGACTTCACTTCTTTCTGATCGATCCACAACGACACCGTGACTGGTTCCGAGCCTTTTGGTCGAACCCCACCAAGCGTGACGCGCAGCGCATATTCGCCATCCACCGGGATGCGATGAATCGAGTGAAACGCGTTCGGCAGGCTCAAACCGGTGACGTCGTAGTGCTCAGGAACGGTCCGGTTCTCCTTGACACGCCGGCCGTCCGATCGCAATCGTGTCAGCGTCGCTTCCATCTTTGCAGGACCGAACACGGCGCGCCGGGCGACGCGGTCGGCGGCCGTCATGTACTTCTCCATCAACGCCGGAGAGAGCGACAGCACGTCGCCGATGTTGTCGAAGCCGTAGCCGGAGTCGTCTTGCGGGAAGTCGTCGGCGGGGCGAATGTCTACGCCGAGGAGCTCTCGTACCGTGTTGTTGTATTCGTTGCGATTGAGGCGCCGCGCGGTGACGCGACCGGGATCGGGCGGCGTCGTGCGGTCGATTCGATCCAACTCGTTCGCGAGCCACGTGGCGACCGCCTGGCGACGTTCTTCCGGCGGCTGTTCTTCCTCGAGAGGCGGCATCTCGCTTCCACGCAGCTTCTCGACGACCATGTCCCAGCGGTCGCGATGTTCGACCAGCGACGCGACTGACTCGAACGACTGAAGGTTCAGCCCCTTCTCGGGTTCTCCTTTATTCCCGTGGCACTCGTAGCAGTGGCGCGCGAGAAACGGCTTGACGACGGTTTCGAAGCCTTCGGCGGGCGAGGCGTGGACCGGTTGACGCGAAGCACGCGTTGACTGCTGACCGCTGTTTGCGGCCGCGCGCACCACGTTCTCCCGCTGGGCCGAGCCCAGGAGAGCGAGCAGGAAGACAAGCAGGGCGGCAAGATTCGTACGCACGTACGCCGAATTATCGGGAGCCGGGGAGGGGAAGATCAAGGGTAAAACGCCGCGACGCCCCGGACCATTGGTCCGGTTGGTGGTTTGTATCGTCTAGAAGAACACCATTGCCGCAAGTGCAATGACGAGGTAGGCCGCCAGTGTGCCGGTCTGCCTCAGCACGCCTCTCACGCTCCGCTCCTGGGAGCGGTGGTTGAGATATGCGAACCGCAGCGCCACGGCGATGAACCCTGACAACAATGCGGTCCAGACGATGACGTCCATCGGGAATGGTGCGAAAAGAGGGGCCCGCGCAACGCCTATGCCGCGCCCGACTCTCATGCGAAATGCGGTCATCGTGATGAGGTGGATACAAGTGAACACGCCGACGATTGCCGGGAGCGTCAAAACCATCGCTTTGACGCCGCTTGTCGAGAGCGACGAAATGTACAGGCTGATGGTCGTCACGAAAAGAATGGTCCCGCCGAGCTGCAGGACTGGCGCCACCCGTCCGAACATGCCCATCAGGATGGCAGGGAGTACGATTCCGAGCACCGACACGAGTCCGAACACGATCCCGATCTTGACCATCCACTGCTTCCATGACGCGATCGGAAGCAGCGTTTGCCATTCGAGCGTACCCATGTGACGCTCCTCGGCACTCGCCAGCGAGCCAATCAGAATAGTGAGGATCGCGAAGTACAGCACGGCGATTGCGTCGAGCGGTATGAGTGGCAGCTGCCTGGTGAGACTGGCCAACACGGTCAGCGCCGCCCAGCCAGCACTAAAGAGAATTACGACGGCGAAGGTCATCTGCTGAAGTCGGAGTTCCTTCCTGGCAAGCAACCAATATGGATGGTGCCGCCGAAGCGGAACGGTCGTGTCGGCCGAAGTATCGCCCGACAACCACTTGGGCGCCTGAATCTCGGCACCTGGACCTTCAATCGCTTCCAGCCGTGCGAACATGCGCCAGCCCGACACCGCAGCCGCGGCGCAGACGAGGAACAGGCCGCGCCAGAAGAATGACAGCTTGAAGTTGTCGATGAGCGCGCCGCCGCCGGATCCGTAGCGTGCCAAGCCGATCAAGTCACCCGCCATGAGGATGACGGCAGGGACGGCGATGCTGAAGACAATGCCGGCGAGCGAACTCCTGCAGATCATCGTCAGCCACGGCGCCAGAAAGAACGCTGACAGTACGGTCACAACCAACACTTGCTGATCGAGCCGGGGCCGTACGAACTGCGGATTGTTGAACAGCACGATCCACGCTAGTGCGCTCAGCGTCGCCAGCATCGCGGCCAGGACGATGACTTTCCTCAGCAGCAGCCGATGTCGATCCAGTGGCAAGGACAACACGCCGGCGAGGGTCCGATATGTGTACTCGTGCCCGATGGATTGCGCGCCGAGCGCGAGCATCCCGACGTAGCCCAAGGCGTCGATCGCGACGACGCTGCGATCTGAGATGAGCGCAGCGGCAATCACGGCGCCGGCGGATCCGAGCCAGGTCGGCAGCAGCGCGCGGATCTCTTTCGTCACACCCGGTGAGAACAGCGCCGGCGGGCTCATGCCACGACCGCCCGAGGTTTGAGCGTGGAGACGAAGATCTCCTCGAGCGTCAGGGCTTCCATACTGAGGTGGTCGGGCGAACGGGCTCTCAGACGCTCGATGATCTCGGCGGAGTCTCCGTTGACGACGATTTCGATCTCCCGCCCCTCGTGACGGAGCAGGCTGACATTCGCGAGGTCGAGCCGCTCGGGCTCACGGGAGAAGCGGGCGTAGATCTTCTGATACCGTTCGCGCGCAGTATCCGCCTCGAGCGTCAGCACTTCTCGACCGGCATCGATGATGGTGAACTCGTCGATCAGACCCTCGAATTCAGAGATGAGGTGTGTCGAAACGAACACCGTGCGCGTCCCGGGCGCGCCTTCCTGATACGCCCCGATGACGGTTTCAATGAATTCGCGTCTGACGATCGGGTCGAGACCAGACGTGGGTTCGTCGAGGACGAGAAGGTCGGGCTCCGGGCAGATTGCAGCAATCAGCGCGAGCTGCGTGCGTTGTCCCTTGGACAGGTGGCTCGTCTTCTGACGCGGATCCAACCGGAACTGACCGAGGAGAGCGGCCTCTGTCGCTTCGTTCCAGCGGCGGCGGAAGGACGCGAAGTAATCGAGCGTCTGCCGTACGGTCATCCACGGATAGAACGCCACGTAATCGGGCACGTAGGCGATTCGTGACTTCACGCCGACTTCATCTCGCGCGGGATCGCGTCCGAACACCCTCACGTCGCCGCTGGTCGGCCGCAGCAGGTTCAGCAGGCACTTGATCGTCGTCGTCTTGCCCGCGCCGTTCCGGCCGAAGAATCCGTAGCAGCGGCCCGGCTGCACGCGGAGGCTGAGGCCGTTGACCGCCTCGGTGCGGCCGTAGCGCCGGACAAGCCCGTCGATCTGGATCGCTGGTTGGATGGTCATAGGCGTCATGACTGCGCGGCGCGGGCCCGCTTGTCTTCGAGCGCGTCGAAGCGTTCCTCGGCCAGCCGCAGGAAATCCGTTTTTCCGATCTGAAGGTGATGTGCGTGGACGACGGCTTCGTCTATCGTTTCGGCGAGCAGCTTGCGACGGACATCCTTCCGGAACGGGGAGCTGTTCGGCCGAACGAAGCAGCCTTTACCGGCGACGGTTTCGATTACGCCCTGGCTTTCAAGCTCCGCGTACGCTTTCGCCACCGTGTTCCGGTTCACGCGCAGTTGCTCGGCGAGCGGCCGGATGCCGGGGAGGGGGTCGCCGGGCTGCACGGCTCCCGACGCTGCCGCGACCTTCACCTGGTCCACCAGCTGGAGGTAGACCGCTTTGCCGGACTTGAAGTTCAGTTGGAATAGCATTGACTGTCATATGACAGTATGACAGTCGTCGGGCCGAATGTCAAGTCTTCGAGCGACCGTCGGACGAGAGTAGCTGCAGCGACAGTCGCAGACAGAGGCCCTTCGTGATTGCCCGGTCGGGGCGTGCCAGCGTCCTGCGTCGTGTCGTCGTGAGAGCCGTCGGCGTGTTCAGCGCTTGCTGCTCGACGCCAGTCCGCATGCAGCGGTAGACTGCCGCCATCCATGCGAACCATCGGAGCGCTGCTGTTGCTGGCGGGGGCTGTGGCCGCCGCACAAAGCCAGCAGAAGCCGCCGGCCGGTACGGAGACGCGCGACAGGTATCTCAATCCACGCGAAACCGACATCTCTCTCGGCCTCGAAGTCGATCCCCGCGATATCCCTGACATTCCGCCGGTCGAACCCGAGCACGCGCTCGAGACGTTTCGCATCAAGCAAGGCTTCCGCCTCGAGCTCGTCGCGCATGAACCACTCGTCGTCGATCCCATCCAGCTCGCGTTTGACGAGGACGGCCGCCTCTATGTCGTCGAGATGCGCTGGTATCAATCCGAAACGCGCACCGACCTGATGTTCGACGAACGCATTGGACGCATTCGTCTCCTCGAGGACTCGAACGGCGACGGCACATTCGAGAAGAGCACGATCTTCGCGGACAAGCTGCGGTATCCGTCGGCCGTGTTTCCTTACAACGGCGGCGTCTACGTCGGGCTGGAGCCAGATCTCCTCTATATGAAGGACATCAACGGCGACGGTGTGGCAGACATCCGTCAGGTGGTGTTCACCGGGTTCGGCAATCAGCGAGACCGTCTCGACAGTCAGATGTTCATGAACAGCCTGACGTGGAGTCTGGACAACCGCATTCACGGAGCGAAGGGGCACGGCGGCACGATCGTGTCCGTCGCCGCCACCGGCGAGCCGCCGCTCGATCTTCGTGGACGTGATTTCTCGTTCGATCCGCGTAGCCACCGCCTGCGCGCCGAGAGTGGAGGCGGCAAGCAGGGCCTGAGCTTTGACGACTACGGACGCAAGTTCGTCTGCACGCAAACGAACGCGGTGCAGATGTTGATGTACGAAGATCGCTATGCCGGACGGAACCCCAACTATTCACCGCCGCCGGCGCGCATCGATATCGCGCTCGACCAGGGCGAGACGAATGACCGGCAACTGGTCCATCGCATCAGCCCCGAAGATCCCTGGCGTCGCATCCGGAACCGGTGGCGTGCCGAAGGCGTGTTCGCCGGACCGCCGCCGCAGCCGCCCGCGTACCTCATCGCCTCGAGCGGCGTCACGCTCTATCGCGGCGACGCGTTTCCTCCCGACTACCGGCACAGCGCGTTTGTCGGAGTGGCCGGCAACAACCTCGTCCACCATCGTACGCTCACGACCAGCGGTGTCGGGCTTCGCGCGAGGCGAGCGGCCGATGAGACGAGTGAAGAGTTTCTCGCGTCCACCGACCTCTGGTTTCGACCCGTCGCGTTCGCCAATGGACCGGACGGCGCGCTGTATGTGGCGGATCTCTATCGCGAGATTCTCGACTTTTCAGACGGCATCCCCGAATCGATCAAGCGCGTCAAGGATCTGAACCGCGGCAACGATCGCGGTCGGATCTATCGGATCGTTCCAGACCGATTCCGTCGACCTGCTCCCGTGAGGCTTGGTCGGCTCACCACGGCAGAACTCGTCGCCACGCTGGCGCACACCAACGCGTGGCACCGCGAAACCGCGGCCCGCTTGCTCTACGAACGCCAGGACAAGTCCGCAATTCCCGCTCTCGTGCGCTTGCTCGAGGAGTCCTCTTCTGCGATGGGTCGTCTGCACGCCCTCTACGCGCTCGAGGGTCTCGACGCGCTGTCCGAATCAGATGTGCTCCGCGGGCTTGCGGATCCCGAAGCCGGCGTTCGCGAACACGCCGTCCGCCTGTCGGAGAGGTTTGCTGCGCACCTATCCGAAGCGCTCTGGCGGCAGGTGCGAGCACGGGTAGACGATCAGGATGCGCGCGTGCGATATCAGACGGCATTCACGCTCGGCGAACTGTCCCATCCCGATCGCAATTCCGCCCTCGCGGAACTCCTGAAGCGGGACGTCGACCAGTCGTGGATGCACGTCGCGGTCCTGACCTCGCTTGCGGAGGGCACTGGCGAGGTATTCTCACGGCTTGCCTCTGACGCCACACTGACGGCGTCTTCGTCCGGTCAGACCTTCCTGCGAGACTTGCTGCGCGTTATCGGCAGCCGCAACAAGGGGCGCGAGTTGCTCGCGGCGCTCGGCTTTCTCGATTCCGTCAAGGATCGGCGACTCGCGTTTGCGTATCTCTCCGGATTTGCTGATGGCCTTCAGCGCGCCGATGTTCCACTGGCACTGTTTCAATCGAGATTGCAGCCGCTCATCGATCACGCGCTGACAACCGTCAGGGATCCAAAGGCAGTCGAATCGACACGCGTGCAGGCGATTGAGCTGCTGGGCCTGACGTCGCCGACCTCCGATCTGTCAGCGACTCTGAGGACGCTGCTGACGACCAACGAGGCTCGGGCCGTGCAGTCCGCCGCCCTCGGTGCATTGAACAGGCTTGATCGCCCGGATCTCGCCGGTGGAATCATTCAACGCTGGTCGCGTTTCACGCCGCTCCAGCGCCGCGAGCTTCTTCCTGTGCTGCTGGCGCGTCCCGAACGCGCCATGGCGTTGGTCAAGGCGATCGCGTCCGGACTGGTGCTGCGCAACGAGCTGACGCCGACGCAGACGGCATTCCTGATGGCGCATCGGAATCAAGAGGTGCGCGAGGCTGCAGCGCCACTGTTCAGCCGTGCCGCGGCCGGCGATCGACGCGCTGTCATCGAACGATACCGGCCGGCTCTCGATCTCCGCGGCAGCGACCTGAGAGGACAGTCAACCTACAAGGCGCGATGCGCGGTCTGCCATGATCCCGGCAGCGACGGCAACGTCGTGGCCCCGAGCTTGACGACCGTGAAGAGCTGGAACCGGGAAGAGATTCTGACCCACATCGTCGAGCCGAATCGCACGGTGGAGGCTCGATACCGACTGTATCTTGTCGAACTGAAGGACGGCAGCAGCCTCAGTGGCATCATGCAGAACGAGACGCAGATCAGCGTGACCCTGCGGCCGCCGTTTGCCCAGCCTGTCGTGGTGCAGCGGGCGAACATCGTGGGGATCAAGAGTCTCGAGCAGTCGATGATGCCCGAAGGACTCGAGGATGGATTGTCGCAGCAAGACATGGCCGATCTGCTGCAGTTCATTGTGGGGAGACAATAACCATGGATCGCCGCACGTTTCTCGGCAGCATTGTTGCTGGGGCAGTGGCACCGGCATTTCTGATCAGGCCCCAGCGGTCTCCTGCCTGGAAGGCCGGCGTCGCGACCATCAACATCACGCCCGACCGCTCGCTGTGGATGGCTGGCTTTGCGCGCCGCAAGCAGGCGTCGCAGGGTGTCTCGCTACCGCTCCACGCAAAGGCGCTCGCGCTGCAGGCGGGCACGGGCAATCCAGTGGTGCTGGTCACCACGGATTTGCTCGGCCTCACGGCACGGATCACGGATCGCGTCTCGGCCGCCCTGCAACAGCAGCATCGCATTCGGCGAGCGGATCTGCTTTTCAACGCCAGCCACACGCACTGCGGCCCGGTCGTCGACGAACAGCTTTCAGTCGCCTATGACCTCACACCGGAGCAATGGGCTGACATCCGGTCGTACTCCGAAAAACTCGAGGAGCAGCTGATCGCTGTCGTGAGCGAAGCATTGAAGCGGTTGGCCCCTGCCCGTGTCGGTTACTCGCGCGGCGAGGCAACGTTTGCCGCGAATCGGCGCGTGAGTTTCAAGCCGCTCGGACCGGTCGATCATTCGGTACCGATTCTCCGGATCGACAATGCGAACGGTACGCCTGTCGCGATGGTCTTCGGCTACGCGTGCCACAACACCACGCTGGGCGACGCCTTCGTGCAATACCACGGGGATTACGCCGGTGTCGCGCAGGCCGAGCTAGAAAAGCGACATCAAGGCGCCACGGCGCTCTTCGTGGCAGGCTGCGGCGCTGATGCCAATCCAAGCCCGCGCGGGACGCCCGAGCTTGTTCAGTCGCATGGCGTCGCGCTCGCTGACGCGGTCGACCGCGCACTCCCCTCAGCGACAGCCATTGCTTCGTCGCTGCGCACCTCGTATGGCACCGTCGATCTACCGTTCGTCGGTTCCGACGCGCGCGAGCGCTGGAAGCAGCAACTGAAAGTGGACTCGGTATATCTCCAGCGTTACGATGCGTTGATGGCGCGACAGGGCCCATTGCCGACGAAGCAGCCGGACCCTGTGCAGGTGTGGCGGTTTGGGCCTGCCCTGAGCGAGCGCGCCGGTGCCGCTGGCGAGTCGAAGGGAAATTTCACCATGGTTGCCCTCGGCGGGGAAGTCGTTGTCGACTACGCGCTGCGGCTGGCCGGCGAAAACAAGAACGAGACGATGTGGGTCGCTGGCTATAGCAACGACGTCTTTGGCTACGTGCCGTCTCTTCGCGTGTTGCGCGAAGGCGGTTACGAGGGCGCAGACGCGATGATCTACTACGGCCGCCCGGGCCCGTTCACTGAAGAAGTCGAAGAACTGATCGTGGGTAAGGTCCGAGAGTTGATGTCGAGAGCGTGATCGTCCGCGTGCAGGCGGAAGCACCTCGAGGGAGCCATCGTGAAGAAACAGCTCACCCGTCGCAAGTTCATCGGAACCGTCGTGGCCGGCGGCACGTTGGCTGCTGCGCGTCCTTCACAGGGGCGCCTGCGCACCACGCAGGCGAGCGCCGCGATCCTCGGCGGCGCACCCGTCCGTCGCCAGCCATTTCCGTCCTGGCCGGTCGCCGACGCGCGCGAAGAGAAGGCGCTCGTCGATCTGGTCCGCAGCGGCAAGTGGTTTCGCGGACAGAACGTGACGGCGTTCGAAACGGCCTACGCCAAGCTGACGGGCGCCAGGGGTTGCCTCGCGACAGCCAACGGCACGAGCGCGCTCATCACGTCGCTCTCGGCGCTTGGCATCGGGCCCGGAGACGAAGTCATCGTCCCGCCGTACACGTTCATTGCCACGATCAACGCCGTCCTCCTGATGCACGCGATGCCGGTGTTCGTGGACAGCGACATCGAGACGTTCCAGATCGATGCGCACAAGGTCGAACAGGCCATCACCGAGAGGACCCGCGCGATTCTTCCCGTGCACCTTGGCGGGGCGGCTGCGGATCTCGACACGATTCTCGGTATTGCGAAGAAGCGCAACGTGACCGTGGTTGAAGACGCCTGTCAGTCGCATCTGGCTGAATGGCGCGGCCGCAAGGTTGGGACGTACGGTCGAACCGGATGCTTCAGTTTTCAGGCAAGCAAGAACCTGAACTCCGGCGAGGGAGGCGCGATCCTGACGGATGACGATGCGCTTCTCGAAGCCTGCTACCGATTCCACAATAACAGCCGCGGCCGCAGAAATACTGGTGCCGACTTTTCCTACCAGAGCACCGGCGCGAATTTACGGATGACGGAGTTTCAGGCGGCGTTGCTGCTGGCGCAGATGACGCGGCTCGAAGAGCAGTCGCGCACCCGTGAGCAGAACGCCGCGTACCTCACGAGCCTGCTGAAGCAGATTCCCGGCATCAGACCGGCGCGGATGTACGAGGGCTGCACGCGCAATGCCTATCATCTATATATGTTCCGCTACGACTCCGCCTCGTTCTCGGGACTTCCGCGCCCATCGTTCCTGAAAGCGCTCAGCGCCGAAGGTATCCCCGCCTCTGGCGGTTACTCGCCGCTCAACAAGGAACCGTTCATACTGGCTGCGCTGTCGCGTCCGGGGCTTCAGGGCGTGTACCCAAGGGCGCGCCTCGATTCATGGCGCGAGCAAAGCCAGTGTCCGCAGAACGACCGTCTCTGCTCGGAAGCGGTATGGCTGACGCAGACCATGCTGCTCGGGCCGAAGAAGGATATGGACGACATCGCCGAGGCGATCAGAAAGGTCCAGACCCACGCATCGCAGTTAGCGAAGACCGCGCCGCAACCCTCGCGCATCTGAGGTGGCTCCGCGCCTCGCGCTGTCGACGCTCGGTCCCGGCCTGTTGATTGCCGCGACCGGTGTCGGCGCCGGCGATCTCATCACCGCCAGCCTTGCCGGCTCTGAAGTTGGCGTCATCGTCGCCTGGGCTGCTGTCGTTGGCGCTCTGCTGAAGTGGACGCTGAACGAAGGCATCGCGCGCTGGCAGATGGCCACTGGCACGACGCTCCTCGAAGGCTGGATCCTTCGCCTGCATCCGATCGTCCAGTGGGCGTTCCTCGTCTATTTTCTTCTCTGGAGCTTCGTCGTCGGCGGTGCGCTGGTGAACGCCTGCGGCGTCGCCGGCGCGAGCTTGTTTCCGATCGGCGATGCCAACACCTCGAAGATCGTCTGGGGCGTCGTGCACTCCCTGCTCGCCGTCGTCATCGTTGTTCGCGGCGGGTTCAAGTGGTTTGAAGGGGCCATGGGGCTGTGCGTCGCGGTGATGGTCGCCGGCGTGATCGTCACGGCTGCCATGCTCGCCGGGTCTCCTGCGCCGGTACTGGACGCGGTCTCCGCGCCGATGGCTCTCAGCCGCTGGGCGCTGGCGGTGCTCGGCGGCGTCGGCGGAACGGTGACGCTTCTCTCCTACGGCTACTGGATCGCAGATCGCAAGCGATCGGGTCGCAGCGGACTCATTGAGTGTCGAGTCGATCTTGGCGTCGGCTATGCGATGACCGCGCTCTTCGGCGTGTCGATGATCGTCATTGGTTCGCGCATTTCAATCAGCGGCAGGGGAGCGGGAGTCGCTCTGGATATCGCGGCACAGATTGGATCGGTGCTCGGGCCGATCGGACGGGGCGCGTTTCTGCTTGGCTTCTGGGGCGCGGTGTTTTCGAGCGTGCTGGGCGTCTGGCAAAGCACGCCGTACTTGTTTGCCGACTTTCTTGCTCTCCGCCGATCGCCAGCCGCCGCACGGCCGGCACTGGGAGACGTCGATGAGCGCCCGGAATATCGCGGGTATCTCCTTGCGCTTGCCGTGATTTCGCTCATCTGGCTGTGGGCCCCCGTGCGGACGATCCAACTGATCTACGCGACTGTCGGCGCGGCATTTCTCCCGCTTTTGGCCGTTACGTTGCTTATTATGAACAACCGGCGCAGGTGGGTTGGTCAGCTTCGGAACGGCTGGGCCGTCAACGCGCTACTCGTCGCGACGTTGCTCGTGTTCAGTTATCTTGGGATTGCCGGGATGACGGAGTAAACGACGCGTGCTGTACCGCTGGAAAGTCCGGGCCCTGAAAATCCCACGCGTCAACCTGTGGTGGCGCGGCTGGCGTGCGCGACGCGGCGACATCATCGGTTCCTACGATCGACTTCCCGAATACATCCGCAGGCACGCGCCCGGAAAGTCCTTTGCAGATATCGGCTGCATGTGGGGTGTCAACGGCGAGTACGCGTTCCTTGCTGAAGCGGCGGGCGCGTCGAGCGTGAAAGCTGTCGACGTCTTCGGGCCCACGCCTGAATTTCTCGAGAAAAAGCGAACACGCTCATCGCGAGTGGAATTCATCCTTGGCGATATCGTGCAAACTGACACGATCTCGCGCGTCGGCATCGTTGACGTCGTGTTCTGCGCCGGCGTGCTCTACCATCACCCCAGTCCGTTCAATCTGCTCAGCGCCCTGCGACGAATCTGCTGTGAAACGCTAATCCTCCGCAGCTCCACGATCCCGGAAGTGCGAGGGTTGCCCAACGCGGCGGTCTATTATCCGATGCTCAACGAGAACGGTCGCCAGCTGTGGAACCTGAGGAGCCTCGGCGTCCAGCATCAATCGGGCATCAGCAATGAATTCCAGCCGCACGAAGGGTACGGCAATTGGTTTTGGGGCCTCAGTCCAAGTTGCTTGATGTCGCTGCTCCAGACGGCCGGGTTCCGGATCGACTTTCGCGCGTCGGAAGCATTTGCGCAGACGGTTGTGTGTACGGCCGTCGACCCGCCCTTCGCTCACCGCCTCCCTGACGAGCGTGAAGCGCGCGAGTTGGGCACCGCAATTTCCGATGCCGGCATCGCGCGGCCGGCATGACGCAGTCGAATCGGATCTAGACTTGCCGGGTCCCCTGCAATGAGATTTCCACCTGACGGACATTCGCGGTTTATCTCGCTTTTCATCGTTCTGCTCATTACGCCGGTGCCGGCCTTCCTAAGGGCCCAAGGTCCACTCCCGGCCGCTACCCGCATCGTCCTCGTCGGCGACTCGACGGTCACGGACGAAGCGGGGTGGGGTGCAGGATTTCGTCAGCTCGTCACCGACAAGGTCGAAGTCATCAATGAATCAGCCGGCGGACGCAGTTCGAAGAGTTTCATCGACGAGGGACGCTGGACGGAGGCGCTGGGCAAGAAGGGCCAGTACTACTTGATTCAGTTCGGGCACAACGACGAACCGGGAAAGGGTCCGGAGCGCGAAACGGATCCGGCGACCACGTTTCGTACCTACATGTCTCGCTATGTGGACGAGGCGCGCGCCATCGGCGCGAAGCCGATCCTTGTCACCTCACTGGTCCGCCGGATCTACAACGAGGATGGATCCATCAGGACGACGCAAACCCCGTACGTCGAGGCCGTCCGGGCATTGGCAAAGGAAAAGAACGTCCCGCTTGTGGATCTACACGCGATCAGCAAAGACGACGCGGAGCAGACGGGCGACGATGTGTGGGCGGATTTGAGTCCGCGCGACGACAAGGGGCAAGTCGATCGCACCCATCTGAACGGCAAGGGAAGCGCGGTGGTCGCGCAGTTCGTGGTCGATGCGCTGCAAGAGGTGGTTCCGGAGCTGCGGCCGTATGTGAAGGAACAGACACTCAAGCCGCCGGCGCGACGTCTTGCGCTCGCGATGCCAACCTTCGCGTGTACTGCTGGGACGCCAGTGAGAAGATGCAGTACGCGGTGAACCAGTAGAAGCCTGGTCCAAAGTGGGCCGTGAAGGCGATGAGCGGCGGCGCCGCGTTGGGATCGCTGGCCGCCGTCTGGCTCGCCTGTGCGGCGAGGTAGGCGATGAAGAGCGCGACGACGAACACGTCGGCCATCGACCACTTTGCGATCGCTTCCACGAACCGGAGCGTGCGGAGACGCCTGCCTTCGTTGACCATGAACACGGTCCACGCGACCAGCGTGGCTTTCCCGAAGGGCACGATCACGCTGAAGAGCAGAATCAGTGTCGCCGGCACGGGACTGCCTACTTCATAGAGTCGCCTGACCGACCCCAGGATGCTGCGTGTCTGCTCGTAGATGGGCACCTCGCTGACGTTTTTCTGCAGCGACGCGGTGATCTGGGGGCTCAGCCTCTCGAGGATGATCTTGCGCAGATCGCCGCCGGTCGCGTTCAGGAACGACACGATGGCGGGGTTCATCATTGATTTCAGGGTCGCGATCGTCTCATCGCTCAGGCCCCGCTCCAGCATCATCGGCGCGACATGCGCGACACCCTCGCGCGTCAGCACGCCCCGGATCGTGAGGACCGGCGCAAGAATACCCGGGAGCAGCAGCGCCAGCGACACCACGAGTAACCCGAGCACGACCATCCGCTTCGACTGTGACGTCATCACTTCTTCTTCACGGCTAGATTGATCCCGTTCACCAGCTCCGTTTGTTGCGCTGCATCAGTCGTGCGCGCGAGTTGCTCGGCAAGGACGCGCAGCGCATCCTGCGTCTGCAACGCGGCGATTCGCTGCACGGTGAACGGAAACAGGCGTGGCATCTTCGCGTCGAGCGCGAGTGTCAGCGCGCGGGCCTTGTCGCCCGCCGCCAGCGGCTCGGCGGCGTACCACACCATCATCGGAAGGTTATGGTCCAAGCGATCCTCGTCGTGGGTCAGGAGAGCCGTGATGACGTCCCAGCGTCTCTCGACCGGCACTCGCTGCAGCGCGCTCGCGAGATAGAGCCGTACCAGCGGTGACGCATCCTGCCGCGCAAGTGCCGCGAAGCGACGGACCGCTTCCTCCGACGGCTGCTGGTCCTGCACGAGCAGATACACGCCCCAGCTGCGCAGGTACTCACTCTCGTGACCGAGCAGCTCGAGCATGTCCGATTGAGTTAATCCGTTCGTGACATACAGCGCCCAAAGCGCGCGCAGCTTGCGGGTCACGTCGGGGTTGTCGCGGAGGATGACCCTCAACTGTGCATGGACCTTCGGATTGGGCCCTCGCTCATGCAGAATCCGGCGCGCATGGCGCACGTACCAGTCGTTGCGATTGAGTTGAAGATCGACCAGTGCTTCGGATGACAACTTCTTCAGGTCGACCTGGACCCATTTGTCTCGCTGATGGCTGATCTTGAAGATGCGTCCGAGCGTCTTCTGATGGATTTCCAGATTGGTGCTGTGGCATTGGTTCTTGTCGTACCAGTCGATGACGTGGACGGAACCGTCTGGCCCGTAGCGGAAGTTGAGCATCTGGCTCCACGAGTCATTGGTGAGCAGAAAATCCGGTCCGTGCGTTGCCGTGTAGCCCGAACCGGCACGCCTCAGCAGATCGGTGTTCGCCCGATTCCCGTGGATGTTGTTCATGAAGATTGAATTGCGATATTCGCGCGGCCAGTTGTCGCCGCCGAGATAGATCATCGCGCCCGCATGGGCGTGACCACCGCCTGCCGAACCCGAACGCGCGTTGCCCGCATGTGGGCCTTTCTTTCCAACCCAATGCACGTGGTCTGCAATGGTCTTGATGTCGTCGTAGATGTACGGGTTGAAATGCTTGCCCGCCTGCCGCTTGTAGCGCGCGCCTTGAACGACGTGGTAGAGGTGCTCGATGACGCACGCCGTCGTGAACGCGTGGCCGTAATCGTTGAAATCGAGTCCCCACGGATTACTCGTCCCTTCAGCAAACACCTCGAACGCGTGCTTCGTCGGGTGATAACGCCAGATGCCCGCGTTCAGCCGCTGGCGTTCTGAGTCTGGCGCTCCCGGTTTGCCGACGTTTGAGTGCGTGAACACGCCGTGCGTGCCGTAGAGCCAGCCATCGGGTCCCCAGGTAAATGTGTTGAGCGTTTCGTGCGTGTCCTGATACCCCCAACCGTCGAGCAGGACTTGCGGCGGACCAGCGGGCACGTCCGTTCCATCTTTCACAGGGATGAACAAGAGGTTTGGCGCGGCGCCAATCCAGACGCCACCGAAGCCCACCTCGATTCCGCTGACGAGGTTGAGGCCCTCGATGAAGACCTTGCGTTTGTCCAGGCGTCCATCGCCATCCGTGTCTTCGAGGATGAGAATGCGGTCTTTCCCCTCGCCTTCAGCGGCGCGTGTCGGATATGTGTGTGCCTCGGCAACCCAGAGCCGGCCCCGATCGTCCAGCGTGAAACCGATCGGCCGAACCACGTCCGGTTCGGACGCGGCAAGCTTCACGGTGAACCCCTTCGCCACCGTCATCGCTTTCGCCGCTTCGGATGCCGACAATCCCGCGTGCAGCACCGGGTCGATCGGCGGCATGGCGTTGATGTCAGCAGGTGCGATCTCGTTGACGAACGTTGGCTTCGTCTCGTGGAAACGGAAGTGATCGAAGTTGATGTGCGCCCATGGATTCTCGCGGATGTAGGCCGCCGTGGACATTCCCGTATCCTCGTCCACGAGGCGGACGAAGATGTCCTTTCCCACGTAGGCGCTCAAATCGACGATCGCGGGTCGCAGCGTCGCCTGATCGGCGCCTGAGATCGTGTAGATGACCCTCTTGTCTGCGGCGGTGACCAGTTCGACGCGCGTGCTGGAGAATGCGCCGCCTGACACGAGAAAGCTCGCGTACGGCTTGGTCACGCGGAACGGCACCGACGAGAGCACCCCGCGCCGCGATCCGCCGCGCAGGCCGCTCGTCACCCAGTAGGAACCGAAATGACCGTTCCGACGCTGCGCCGTCTCGGACGAAGCGTCCACTTTCATCACCTCGAATGCATCGCCCGTGGCCGTCCAGTTCTCGAGCGTGCCGTTCTCGAAATCCAGATCGAGTGCCCGGCCGTCTGACATCGGCGGCTCGCCTTCGGGCTGCGTCCGCGGTGTGTCGGAAACGTCGATCCGCCCCTCCATTCCGGCGACCCTGTGGCCGGGCAGCGAACAGAAGTAGGTATCGCTCTGCGTCGCCTTGAAGGTGATGCTCGTCTTGGCCCCTTTGTCGAGGATCTGCGTGCTCCGCACGTCGAGCTTCTCGATGACGATGTCATGGACCATCAGCTCACCGTTGACGATGGTGATGCGGACCATGTCGCCGGTCCGGGCCCACAAGGTCGGATTGCGAACGCCGTCGATCTCTCCGCCGACCCCCCGGTAGCCGAGAATCGTGGTTTCCAGCATGTATTCGCGGTCGGGAGTGGCGGTCGGCTGGGCCTGGCTCGAGAGATCCCCGCGGGTGCAGATCAAGAGCATGGCGGCGACGGCGACCCGCGCCGTCGCGCGGACGGGTTGGCTCATGGGGTCATTCTCCGGGCGTAGGCTACCAGATCGGCTGTCTGCCGGAAAAAGGGGACAGTCCCCCTTTTGCGAAATCGGACACTCTTGAAAAAGGGGGACTGTCCCCATTTTCCCGAAGTGTCCGGTTTTGGGAAAAGGGGACAGTCCCCTTTTTCGTGCTAACGTCACCGTCTCGTGGCGAGGTGTTCATGAACATCAGAGTCGCAGTCGGGGCGTGTGTGCTCGCGGCGCTCGGCTTCACATTCGCGCACCATCCGTCCGCTCAGCCACCGACGGGCGCGGGGGACGGTTGGGACGGGGAGTTCGACCATGCGGCGCGTCAGTTGACGCAGTTGGCAGAGGCGTTTCCGGCAGACAAGTTCACGTGGCGGCCGGGTCCCGGTGTGAGGTCCACCAGCGAAGTGCTGATGCACATTGCCCTGGGAAATCACCTTCTGCTCGGACAGGCCGGCTTCAAGCCGCCGGATCTCTCAAAGCTCGGCAAAGAACCGGAGAAGGCGCTCACCACCAAAGCGGAAGTCAGCAAATTTCTGACGGGTTCGTTCGACGCCGTGCGCGCTGCCGTGAAGACGGCGGACCGAACGAAGCCGGCGAAGTTCTTCGGGAAGGAGGCCACGGTGGACGGTGTGCTCCTCCGCCTGCTCGTGCATAACCACGAACACATGGGGCAGTTGATCGCCTACGCGCGCGTGAACGGTGTCGTGCCCCCCTGGTCGGCGAAGCCCGGACAATGACCGCCAGAATTGTTCGTAACCCATAAGGAGACCACACATGCCGCGCTATCTGATCGAACGCCAGCTCCCCGGCGCCGGGGATCTTTCGTCAAACGAGCTGCAGGGAATCGCCAGGAAGTCGTGCGACGTGCTCAACGACCTGGGTCCTCAGATCCAGTGGGTGCAGAGCTACGTGACCGACGACAAAATCACCTGCATCTATCTGGCGCCCAACGAACAGATCATCCGGGAGCACGCGGCGCGAGGGGGATTCCCCGTCACGAAGATCTCTGAAGTCAGGGCGGTGATCGATCCCCAGACGTCCGAGGTTGGCGCGCAATTGCGCGCCGCGAGGCTGTAGTCTCAGCCTTCCGCGCCGTAGCGCGAAGCGCGCACGCGGACAACGTCGGCGGAACGCCCGTCGTCTAAGGCGAGGGAGATTACGTCATGAGTCACCTTCGCGACGATATCCGGCTGGCGTTCCGCCGCCTTTCGCAGCAGCCCGGTTTCACCGCAGTCGTAATCGCGACCCTCGCGCTTGGTCTCGGTGCCAACATTGCGGTCTTCACTCTGATCCACGCCTTGGTGCTGCGGACGCTTCCAGTCGAGCGGCCGAGCGAGCTGTTTCGGCTGGGGGACACTAACGACTGCTGCGTCAATTCCGGTCTGGCCACCAGCTACTCCCTGTTCTCCAACAAGTTGTTCGAGCACCTGAAGGCCAACGCGCCGGAGTTCTCCGAGCTGGCGGCTTTTCAGGCGACAACGATTTCGTTTGGTGTGCGGCGCCCGGGGGAGCGCGTCTCCATCGCTATGCCGGGATCATTCGTCTCGGGGAACTATTTCGTGATGTTCGGCGTGCGTCCGGCAGCCGGACGCCTGCTGACGCCCGACGATGACACGCGCGACGCGGCGGCCGTGGCCGTCTTGAGCCACCGCGCGTGGACACAGCACTACGGAGCCGACCCGTCCGTTGTTGGCAGCGCCTTTGTCATCAACGGCAAGCCGATGACGATCGTCGGCGTCGCGTCTGCAACATTCTTTGGAGACACGATCCGCCCTGATCCCGCGGCGCTGTGGATGCCTATCGCTCAGGAACCAACGCTTCGCGGCGCGGCTTCGATCATCGATCGAGCCGATCAAAACTGGCTCTACTCGATCGGACGAATGGTTCCCGGCGTGCGCGTGGAGCAGCCGAGCGCTCGTCTGACGACCGCGTTGCAGAATTGGCTCGCCGAACAGCCATTCGTCAGCGACGCCAACCGCTCTGAAATCCCTCGGCAACATATCGTCGTCGTGCCGGCGCCCGGAGGCGTGGGTGTAGCGCGCGAACAGTACGGGCGTTCGCTGAACCTGCTGTTGGCCGCGTCGGCGATGGTGCTGCTCATTGCTGTCGCCAATCTTGCCAACTTGCTCCTCGCCCGCGCCGATCGCGGGCAGGCAGCGATTCGGCTCGCGCTCGGTGCATCGAGCGGTCGGCTGATTCGGCAGGCGCTCACAGAGGGGATCCTCTTGTCGCTCCTTGGTGGACTGGTGGGTCTCGGCATGGCCGCCCTCAGCGCACGCCTATTAATAAAGGTGGCGTTTCCCATGGTGGCGTTCGTTCCCGTGAACGTGACGCCTTCCGCATCCATCTGGCTGTTCGCGCTGGCGCTTTCGATCGTGACAGGCGCGCTCTTCACTGCCGTACCCGCCTGGACGATGTCGCGGACGCCGCCGCTCGACGCAGTGTCCGGCGTCGGCCGGAGCGGACAGGCGCGTTCGCTGGTGCCTCGTGGCTCACTGCTCATCATTCAGGTCGCTCTTTCGCTCGTCCTCCTCTCGACGGCCGGTCTGCTCGCCACGAGCCTGGGAAAACTCGAACGGCAGCCGCTTGGGTTCACGCCGGCAAATCGTTTTGTCGTTCGGATCGATCCACCCGCGATCGCTGGGGACATCCCGCGCTTGGTGAACCTGTTCAGCCGTGTGGAGGAGAACCTGCGAAAGGCACCTGGTGTCGAGCGAGTCTGCTACGCGATGTACAGCCCGATGGAGGGGAACAACTGGTCCTCGACAGTAAGCATTGCCGGGCGCACGCCGGATCCGGGTCGCCCCGATTCCAGTTCGTGGAACCGCGTCAGCGCAGGGTTTTTCGAGACGGTGGGGACTCGCGTGCTCCGCGGCCGAACGATCGACGAGCGCGACACGCCGTCAAGCAAGCGGGTTGCCGTCGTGAATGAAACCTTCGTGCGCCGGTTCTTGGCCGAACGTGATCCGATCGGCGGAACCGCCGGCATCGGTAACATCGATCATGCGGCCGATTTCGAGATTGTCGGCGTCGTCGAGGACGTCAAGTACACGGGCGCCACACAGCCCGACGTTCGGCCGATGTTATTCCTGCCGTCCTTTCAGGTCGTGGAATACAAAGATCTGACGGCCCGCAACGTGCAGGCCCGTTCAACCTTACCGCGTGCCGTCGTCATCCAGGTCGCGGCTGGCACGAGGAACATCGAAGCGTCGATCCGGCGGGCTTTCGCAGACGCGGATCCCGACATCAATGTCATCCGCATCGTAGCGATGACGCTGCAGGTGAATGCGAATTTCCGGATGGAACGGCTGATGGCGCGCCTGACGTCGGTCTACGGCTTGCTCGCACTCGCGCTCGCGTCGCTCGGGCTGTACGGCGTGACGGCGTACGGCGTGTCTCAGCGAACTCGTGAGATCGGCGTCCGCATGGCCCTCGGCGCGGATCCCGGCCAGATCATTCGCACCTGCGTGAGGGGACCGTTTCTCCAGACCGTCATCGGACTGTCGATTGGCCTGCTTGGCGCGTTCGTGACCGCGCGCGCCATCAGCGCACAACTCTATGGCGTTGAGGGGATCAATCTGCGGGTCTTTGCGGGGGCCATTACCGTGCTCGTACTGAGCGCGCTTGCTGCGGCCGTTCTCCCGGCGCGGCGTGCCGCGTTGGTCAATCCAGCAACAGCGCTGAGAAACTAGCTGCTGCCGGTGAACGGACGCTTGCAGCGGTGAACGGACGATAACTGGACAGCGCAAGACGCGCGTGCCACGATCCGAACCGTCCCGAGGTTCTTCGCCATGGGCTGGATCGCGTACATCGTTGCGTGGCTCGCTAGCGCGTTGTTCTGGGCGGTTGCCGCCGCGTCCTCAGGACGGATGTCGCCGCTCGAGACCCTGCCCTATGGTCTTCTGGCGATGGGATCTGCGGCGATCATGGGGGTGGCGATCTGGCGCCTGACCGCCCGCCTGGATTGGAACTGGCGTTCCGCATCCTTCTATTTCATTCACGCCGCCGGCCTCACGCTGTTTAGTCTTGTCTACTCGGTTTCGTGGGCCTGGCCCGATCTCGTCCTTGGACGCTTCGGTGCTGCGGCCCAGGCGTTTCGCACCTCACCGGTTCTGATCTGGAACCTGTTGATGGGTTGCTGGTTGTACGTGCTCATCGCTGGATTGTCGTATGCGGTGCGCGCGAACCGTCGCGTTCGTGCGCAGGAAGCCGCGGCGAGCGAGGCGCGTCTGCTGGCGCAGCAAGCGCAGCTCGTGGCGCTGCGCGCGCAAATCAATCCGCACTTCCTCTTCAATGCGCTTCACTCAGTGGGTGCGCTCGTCTCGAGCGATCCGGCGCGCGCAGACGAGGCGCTCGAGTGCCTGGGCGATCTGCTTCGCTACGCGCTTGGGACGGAGAACGAGGTGCTGCTCGCACAGGAATGGACGTTTACAAAGAACTATCTTTCGTTCGAGCAGCTGCGCCTCGGGGACAGACTGCGGATCGACGCACAGGCAGACGCTGACGCGCTGTCGATCATGGTTCCGCCGCTCATCCTGCAGCCGATCGTTGAAAATGCGGTGCGGCACGGGATCGCCGATCGGGCAGAAGGTGGTCACGTGACGCTTCGCGCAGATCTGGAACAGGACCGTCTTGTGCTGTGCGTTCGTGATGATGGGCGTGGCGCGAAAGGTGCGGCCGACGGCCTCGGGCTCGGTTCGGTCCGCCGCCGGCTCGCCGCAGTGTACGGCGATCGAGCGATAGTGGAAATCGACAGTCATCCGGCCGGATGCACCGTCTCGATCACGCTGCCACTGAAGACCGCAGACCTGGGGTCCGCGGCATGAACGCAACGCCATCGATCACCGCACTGATTGTCGAAGACGAGCCGCTCGCACGCCGGCGGCTGCGCGAACTGATTCGAGACGTGGCCTGGCTGCACTGCGTCGGCGAAGCAACGACTGGGCGGGCGGCGATCGCGGCGATCGACGAACTGCAGCCGGATCTCGTGTTCCTCGACGTTCAACTCCCCGGCTGTTCCGGCATCGACGTGCTCACGCGCGTTCGCCACACGCCAGCCGTCATCTTCACCACGGCGCACGATCAGTTCGCAATCACCGCCTTCGAGCTGGCGGCGCTCGACTATCTGCTGAAGCCGTTCGGCCGCGAGCGCTTTGCCCGCGCGATCGAACGCGCCCGTCCGCTACTCGAACGCCAGGTCGACTCGGCAACCGTCGATCGTGCACGCGAGGTGATGACCGAAGGTACGGTACCCCGGTTGTTCGTCCGGGAAGCCGGTCGCATTGTTCCGCTGCGAGTCGCGTCGATCGAGTGGCTCCAGGCCTGCGATGATTTCGTCGTCGTTCACGCCGGCGGGCGACAGTTCCGCGTGAACCTGACGCTGTCAGATCTCGAGCGGCGGCTCGATCCCCGCATCTTCGTCCGGGTGCATCGCTCGCACCTCGTCAATCTGGACCACGTCGCATCGTGGACTCCGTACGATGGATCGCGTCTACAGATCACGCTTCGCACGGGCCGCACCCTGATGGCGAGCCGGCAACGCTCGCGCGTGCTGCGCGAACTGGGCCGCTGACGCCTGCCTCGCCGTAGCGCGAAGCGCGAAGGCGGACGCCGCTATCCGCCGCCTGAAAACGTCCGTTCGCCGCCGGTGAATACCATCGACCGGATGCGTCTTGCGAGCCTCCACTGTGGCGTTTAGCCTGTGGCGCATGGCTACTGCTCATCGATTCCTGGTCCTCGCGATCGCCGTGTTGTGCAGTCTGGTATGGCCCACGCCTCGGGATCTCGTTCATCGCCTGACCGTAGATACCGGGCTCACGGCAACCGTTGTCCTTCCCACCTACATTGAGCCGAGACGCGTCTCGGTTCTACCGCGGGATGCATGTGCGACTGACGTTCCAGCCGTCCATCTGTTTTGGGGCTACCTGCGGGATCTCGTGGTTCGACAGGTTCTGGCCATCGCACGATGGTTTTCCTCCCGGCTCGACGCTGTTTCGCCGGTGCCGTATCGTCGGCTTTTGCGCACAGCGTCGCCGACTTGAGTATCATCTCGGGCTGCGACCCATGCTGGAGGACTATTACAGATGAGCTGCCCCGCGAGAATGACCGTTGTTGCCGTGCTGATCTGGGCCATCGTTGGAAATACGCCGAGTGGCGCGATCGCGCAGGATCAGGAACCGCAGGCGAAGCCGCGCACCCTGCGGATCATGACCTACAACATCAAGCACGGTCAGACGAACGCGAGCTGCACCCAGCCGCCGCGCATTCCCGGCCAGCCGCCGTTTCCGGACTGTAATCTCGATCTGAACGCCTCGATCGAGGTCATTCGCGCGCACAACCCTGACATCATCGGGATGCAGGAAATCGATCGCTTCTGGGCCCGCAGCTCGTACCTGGACGAACCGGCAGTGCTCTCCGAGGCGCTGGGCATGAATCATTACTGCTACGCCCCGAACCTCGATCATGTGCCGGACACGCATTCCAACGTTCCGCACCAGTACGGGACGGTCATTCTCAGCAAGTTCCCGATCCTCGAGTGCGCGAATACGCTGCTGCCTCGAACCGGGAACAACGAGCAGCGCGGGCTCACACTCGCGTTGATCAATGTGCGCGGCGTTCCTCTGCAGTTCTACAACACCCACCTGCACACGACCGCCACCGATCGTCTGTTGCAGACGGCAGTCATCGCAACTGTCATCGATGCCGCGCCCGAAGGATCGAAGGTCCTCGTCGGGGACTTCAACGCTCGTCCCACGACGGCTGAAATGGTGCCGATCAATGCGCGTTTCGTCGATGGCTGGCTGCAAGCCGGCGTGCCGACTGCTGACAATCCCAATGGGAACACGTCTCCCGGTCGGCTGACCGGCAATCCCACGAGCCGCATCGACTACACGTTCGCGTCCGCTCAGGTGTCAGTCAGCAGCGCTTACGTTCCAATCGATGTGCAGACGAACCTGGCGGCGGATCATTATCCCGTCGTCACGGACATCGCGCTTCCGGGCTCGGAGGTTGGAATAGGACGACAGTAGCCGGATGTAGGGCTCATTCGTGCCGCAAGGCAGTCAATGGATCGAGCCGCGACGCACGCCGCGCGGGCAGATAAGCTGCCACGAGCGCAGCGACAGTCAGCACGGCGAGCGCGGTGCCGATCGCTCCGGGATCGGTCGGCGTCACACCAAACAGCATCGACTTCGTCCAGCGCGACGCCACCCAAGCGGCCGGCAGCCCAAGGGCAACGCCGATCGCAATGAGCCGCGCGCCATCGCGCAGCACCAACCGCACGACCAATCCCGCTTGCGCGCCGAGCGCCATTCGAATGCCGATCTCTTTCGTCCGCTGCGCCACGCTGTACGCCAGCAGCCCGTAAAGCCCGACGCAGACCAGCGACAGCGCCAGCAGACCGAATGCGCCCGCGAGTGTGGCCATCATCCGTTCCTGAACGAGCGTGGCTTGCACCTGGGTCGAAAGCGGATGCACGTCGAAGGACGCTCCCGGAACAGTCGATTGCAGCGACTGCCGGAGATCGGTGGTCAATCGGCCAAGGCCGCCTGTCGCTCGAATGGCAATCGTGTTGAAGGTCTCGCCTGAGATTTGCGCGTACGCGACGTACACCGTTGGATATGGCGCGGTGCGCAGATCCCTCCAGCGCGTGTCTCGAACGAGCCCGACGATTTCGAGATCGCGTCGTTGCCCGTCGATTCGCGTGGAGAGACGCTGCCCGACCGGCGGGACGCCGGCGAAATGGCGCTGGGCGAACGCCTCGTTGACGATGGCAAGTCCTGGCCGGGACGCCGTGTCGCTGTCGGTGAATTCCCGCCCGGCAAGCAACGGAATCTGCATCGTTTCGAAGAATCGGGGTCCCGCGCCCACGAAAAGCGCGTTGTCCCGCTCCGGAATTGGTTGACCTGCGGCGACAGCGGGTTCGCTCCACGTCGATCCGCTGAGGGGCGTATGCGTCGTCAAGGCTACGGAGACGACGCCTGGCAGCCGACGAAGATCGTCGATGATTTGCTGCGGAAGCGCCGGCCGCCGGCCGTCGATTTCGGCGAGCAGGACGCCCTCCGCCGTGAAGCCCGGATCGAGATGGTGAAGGTTCTGCAGCGTGCGGACGAACAGCGTGGCTCCCGCAAGGAGAACCAGCGAGATCGCCACTTGCCCAGTCACGAGCCATGGAAGGAGCCGCGATCGTGATCCGCTCGTTCGCGAGTCGTCCTTCAACGCCGTGGAGGGTCCGGCTGACGTCGCCTGGGACGCGGGTGCGAGACCGAAGAGGATACCCGTCGCCATCGCCACGGCGGCGGTAAACGCAAGGATGTGCGCGTTTGGCGTCAGGTCGAGAACGATTTCAGCCGGTTCGCGGGATATCAGATCGATCAGGAACTGTCCCGAAGCCCACGCCAGGAAAATGCCGGCCGATGCACCGATCGACGAAAGGAGGGTGCTTTCAATGAGGAGCTGGCGCACGACTCGTCCACGGCCGGCACCCATGGCGAGCCGCACCGCCATTTCCCTCCGGCGCGTCGACGCGCGTGCCAGCAGCAGACTTGCCACGTTTGCGCAGGCGATGAACAGCACCAGGCCGACGACTGCCATCAACACGAACAGCGGTTTCGCGTAGATCTCTCTGAGGCGTGTCCAGCCGGTGCCGCCCGGCACGAAGTGAAAGACTGACTCGGCCATCTCTTTGCGCCGACTTACCGGCCAATGCGGTGCGATGACGTCCTCGGCCATTTGCGGCCAGGTCGCATTGAGATGTGTTGCCGCTTGCTCGTTCGACAGTCGCGGCTGTGGCCTCGCCAGCACTCGCAGCCAGAAATTTCCCGGACCGAGGAGCGATGCCCACGAGGGATTGACCTGCGGGAGGCCTGCGACGGCGATGGTGAGGTCTGCCCTGGCTCCGACGTTGGCGCCGAGGAACCCGGCAGGGCTGACTCCAATGACCGAAACCGGCACCCCGCTGACGCGAAGCATCTGGCCGACGGCATTCGGACTGCGTGCGAACTGCTGCTCCCAGAATGCATAACCGAGCACGGCGACCAGCGGCGCGCCAGGCGCATCATCCTGCTTTGTGATCAGGCGTCCCACAACCGGGGTGAGGCCCAGGGTGTCGTAGAAATCGCCAGTGACCACCGCTCCACGCACTCGCGTGGCCGCGCCCGGGAGTCCCACGTCGAAGGTGGACGCGCTGAAGCCGGTCACGCCCGCAAAGATGTCGCGCCGCTCGGCCAGAGCGCGGACGATGGCATACGAGAGGCTTTCGCCGCCCGGACGCGTGGCACCGCGGGGTTGCAGGGAGATTTGTACGAGTTCGTGCGGATTCCTCACCGGCAGCCATCGCAGCATCAAGGCATCGATCAAACTGAAGATCGCGGTGTTGGCTCCAATCCCGAGCGCCAGCGTCAGCACAATGGCGATCGTGAAGCCCGGGTTTCTGCGGAACATCCGAACGGCGTAGCGAACGTCGCGCAAAATTTCGTCGAGGCGCGCGCCGTGACGGTAGGTCCGGACCCGTTCCTTCGCCTGTTCGAGGCCGCCAAGTTCGATCCTCGCCAGGCGCCGTGCCTCGGCAGGTGAGACGCCGTCCCGCATCTTTTCCGCCGCCGAGAGCTCGAGATACGCTTGCAGTTCTTCATCGAGTCCCCGCTCGGCGCGGTCGCGGCGGAGCAGCCAATCCAATACAGACGCGAGGCGGTGCAACAGCGTCATGCCCCCTCCAGCACACTGGTAATTGCCAACGTGATCCGATCCTGAGCGCTCCCGGTGTTGTTCGAGCTGTTTTCGACCCGCCGCCGCTCCTTTAGGGTAACCAGAGAAGCACACTGACCTTTAGGTTGTCAAGATGTCGACGGGAAGTCGTCAGCCCTCAATGGTCCTGTTGTCCGTGTGTGGGACGACGGTGCGCGGGAACGCACGGCTGCTGTCCGATTCAGTCCCGTAAAACCATGACCTTTCAGTGGCCGCCCGCTTGCGTCAGGATGATCCCTTGGTGGCTGTCGCTTTGAAGGAAATCCGCTACTCGGCGAGAAGCTTCGCCCGCACGCCCGGGTTGACGCTGGCGCTGCTCATCTCGATTGCCCTGGGTGTCGGCAGTAATGCAGCCGTCCACGGCTTTGCGAATGGCCTGATTGCCCGGGATGGTTTGCGCCTGAAGCAGGACCGCGTCGTCTCCCTGTTCGTGACAGATGCGCAGCGCGTGGGAGGCGCTTTCTCGTACGACGAATACCTCTCCGTCAAGGCTCAGAGCGCGGTATTCGAGTGGATCGGAGTCGCGCGTGAGACTCGAGGCACGCTCTTCAGCGCCAATCGATCCGCGATCGTTGCGGTGGCGAGTGTCACGCCCGAACTCGCGGGTGTTTTCGATCTGGCGCTCGGTGGCCCGGTCATCAGCCATCGCCTGTGGCAAAGCGAGTTCAACGGGAGGCTCGACGTTCGCGGGACTCAAATTCGCGTCGCTGACCTTAGCGATCGCGTCAATGATGTGGCACCTGAATGGCTCGAGGGCTTGTATGCGGGAAGCGCCGTTGATGTCTGGATGCCGCTGCGGGATGAATCGCTCGAGACAGAAGACCGAACCAGCCGGAGCTACAGGATCTTTGCCCGATTGCGGTCCGGCGTATCCGTTGCGCAAGCACGAGCGGCTTTGAACGGGAGCCGGGACGGCTCCAGCGCGATCGGGGTTGCGAGATACACGGGAATGACCCCCGAAATGAGCGACGGCTTTTCTCGCATGAGCACCGTCCTGGTCATTGCATCGGCAGCGGTGTTTTTCATCGCGTGCGCGAACGTCGCGTCATTCTTGCTTGGCCGCGCTTCTGCTCGTTCGCAGGAAACCTCGGTTCGCGTCGCGCTTGGTGCCGGCCGCGGGCAACTGGCGAGGCAACTGCTGAGCGACAGCGTCCTGATCTCGGTGACCGGCGTGGCATCAGGCTTGTTGCTGGCGCTCTGGACCTCCAGCGTGATTCCCGCATTCCTGTTCCAGGAGGACGCCGAACATCTCGTCTTCGCGCCTGACGCATCTCGAATCCTTCTGACCGCGGCTCTGTGCGGTGTCGTCACGATCGCCTGCGGGCTGCTACCCATGCTCGAGATGCGAACCGATCGCCCCGCGGCGGTACTTCAGCGCGAAAGTTCGGGGCCCTCGGGTCGCACGCGACGGCTGCGCGCGGGACTCGTCGTTGCGCAAATGACCTGCTGTTGCGTGCTCGTCATCTCGACCGCTTTTCTTCTCCAGGGATTTCGTGCCTCGCTTCGGACCGCTCCCGGCCGTGAGGTTTCCGACGCAATTCTCGCTACCGTCCACACAAGTCCGGTAGTCGGGCTGCGCTACTTCGAAGACATCGAGGCCGCAGCGGTATCGATGGCGGGAGTATTCGAGTCGACGTGGGTGGGACGCCTGCCCGGCGCGCAAGCCGTGTGGCAGTCCCTCCGGATCGAACCGGCAAACGTCCCCCTTCGGGAGGTCACAGTCCGGATTACCGCATTCACTCCGGAGTCGCACGCGCTCGTTAGGCTTCCGCCTGTCTCGGGCCGGATGTTTGGCATCCAGGACACCGCACAGAGCTGCCGCGTGGCTATCGTGAATGAAGAAGCGGCCGACGAAATGTTTGGCGGCAATGCCGCCGGCCGCTTGATCCTCGACTCGGCCGGTCAGCCCGTCGAGATCATCGGCGTCGTCGCCGCTCGCAGGAAGGGTGAAGACGTGCCAATCCTCCCGACGCTTTACTACTACCCAGAGCAGAACGGGGAACCCTATGACTGGTTCGGTCCATCGCGCGTTCGCGCATCTGCGGTTCAGAACCTGGCGACCGCCGTGCTCGACGTCAACATCGTCTCGCCGGACTATTTCGACCGGATGGGGTTCCGCATGATTCTTCCCGCTGAGGCCGGAGGCGACGAAAAGGCCACAGTAGCTTCCGCTCTGAGGCGGAAGGTCGCGTGCCGGGTCGCGGTGGTCAATCAGCAAGCGGCCGAACGGTACTTCGGCGGGGACCCCATCGGCACCGCGGTTATCGACAGCTCTGGTCGGCGGACGGAAATTGTCGGGGTTGTGCAGTCGCCCCCGCTCCAGACATTCCAGCGCGCCGCGGAACCTGCGATTTACTACCCGATGGCTGAGGATTTCACACCACGCATGACGCTGATCCTTCGCGCCGGCCGGGTCGGTGACGACTGGTTGGCGTCACTGAGACGTCGTCTTGAAGTCGTGCGTGGTGGTTTTTCGCCGCCGATTGTGAAAACGCTGGATACGCATCTCCGGCAAACCGCGCTTGCGCCTTTGCGCATTGCGACTCTACTCGTCTCGGCGTTCGCCGCCACTGCCGTCGCACTAGGTGTCCTCGGTTTGTATAGCGCACTGTCAGATGCGGCCCGCCAACGTCGCCGCGAGATCGCTTTACGAATTGCTTTGGGCGCGTACGGCTGGCGCGTGATCCGTCAACTCGTTGAGGAAGGGGCGCGGCTCGCGGCTGCGGGAACGGCGGCCGGGATGTTGATGTCGCTCCTCGCAGTTCGACTGCTCCGCGGAGTGGCTCCAAACGGTAGTCCTGTCGATGTGTGGATCTGGCTTGCGGCGCCAGTCGTCCTACTGGGCGCGGTTGCCTTGGCGAGCGTGATTCCAGCGTTTCGCGCGTTGGCTGTAGATCCGCTCGTCATCACGCGCGCTGACAATTAATCGCGACGAAATATCTGTGCAGGCTCGAGCGCCGCGGCCCATACTCGGTGATGCCTTTGTTCCCGAACTGATTTAAGCTACACGTTCGTACAGCCTTTTTGACCAGTGCGACGGCACCCTGAAGCGATGGAGGAGATCATGACGAAGGTGGATCGCAGGCATTTCCTGATGAGTTCCCTGACGCTGCCCGTCGCCCTCAAGGCCAGTGCGCTTCCCAGTCAGAACGATACCGTCAGAGTCGCCTTCGTCGGATTCAACGGCCGAGGCAGAGCGCACATTTCCGCGTATCTGAAGATCCCCAACGTGGAGATCGCCGCGCTCTGCGACGTCGATCAGTCGGTTATCGAAAACGGCTGTCGAATGATCGAGAAGGCAGGCAAAAAGCGGCCGGCGACGTACACGGATTTTCGCAAGCTGCTCGAAGACAAGAGCATCGATGCCGTGTCACTCGCCACCCCGAACTTTCATCACGCGCTGCAGACCATCTGGGCCGTCCAGGCAGGGAAGGACGTTCTCGTCGAGAAGCCTTGCTCGTACAACATGTTCGAAGCGCAGCAGATCATCGCTGCGTCGCGCAAATACAACCGCATCGTCCAGCACGGCACCGGCGCGCAGGCGTGGCTCCACGAGGCGAGGCAGCGGTTGCAGCAAGGACTCATCGGCGAGGTCTACATGGCGCGAGGCCTCTGCTTCAAGTGGCGCGACACCATTGGGCGAGCGAAGGAGGAACCCGCGCCGGCCAACGTTGCGTACGATTTATGGATTGGCCCTGCGCCAACCAAGCCGTTCACCCGAAACCGCTTCCATTACAACTGGCACTGGCAGTGGGATTACGGCAACGGGGATATCGGCAACCAGGGGGCGCACCAGCTGCACGCGGCACGTCTGGCGCTTGGCGTGAAGTACCCGACTCAGATCAGCTCGATGGGCGGACATTACCTGTTCGACGACGACCAGGAGACGCCGAATACGCAGCTCGCGACCTTCGAATTTCAGGACGGCGGCAAGAAGAAGCTCCTCGTCTTCGAAGTGCGCCACTGGATGACAAACAATGAGGCCGGCATTGGGGAGCGGCCGGCACCTGCCGCCGGCGCGACTGCGGAGCCGCGGCAAACGGTCGGTAACATCTGGTACGGATCGAAAGGGTATATGGCGACGTCTGCCGGCGGATGGCAGACGTTCATGGGCCCGGAGCAGGCAGCGGGTCCGAAGTCGGAAGCCGGCGCAGGAGTCGGCGGCTTCGTCAACTTCATCGACGTGATACGCAGCCGTAAACGCGAAGACCAGCTCGCGGAAATTGAGGATGGGGCGATCTCGACGATGCTGATTCATTTGGCGAACATCTCCTACAAGACGGGGCGAACACTGCAGTTCGATCCGGTCACCTACACCTGTAAGGGTGATCCCGAGGCGACGGCGCTGTTCACACGCAACCAATATCGTCCGCCATTCGTAGTACCGACAATCGCCAGGACCACGAACGACTAGGGGTGTGGCGCCGAGAGGACGAGGACTGCATGATTCCCATCATTGTCTTGATCGCGCTGGCCGTGATTGCCGTGGCGGTCATCTCGATTTACAACGGCTTGGTACGCTTGAACGTCCAGACGAACAATGCCTGGGCGGACATCGACGTGCAGTTGAAGCGCCGCTACGATCTCATTCCGAACGTCGTTGAAACCGTCAAGGGCTACGCCAGCCACGAGCGGCAGACTCTTGAAGCGGTCATCAACGCCAGGAACCGCGCCGTCTCCGTCCAGGGGGCCGGGCCTGCCGAGCGCGGGCAGGCGGAGGGCGCCCTGACCGGAGCGTTGCGCGGGCTGTTCGCGCTGGCCGAGTCGTATCCACAGCTTCGTGCGGCTGAGAATTTCGCGCAGCTCCAGGGCACGCTCTCCCAGATTGAAGACGCGATCCAGAATGCCCGCCGCTATTACAACGCCGTGGTGCGCGATCTCAATACGCGCATTCAGCAGTTCCCTTCCAACATCATCGCCGGCATGTTTGGATTCAAGAATCGGGAGTTCTTCGAGGTTCCCGACACCGAGAAAGCCGTACCGCAGGTGAAGTTCTGAATGATTCGCCTTCGCCCCGACATCGCTCTTCGAGCTTCGTCGGGATTGCGCGCTAGGGCTTCGCGCGGAGGCGGATACCGCCCAGCCGCGGCTCTGGCGCTCCTCCTGCTGCTCAGCGCCGCGCCAGCTGCCGCGGATCGAACGCTCGTCATTCAAAGTCTCGATGCGACCATCACGGTTGCGGCAGATGGGTCGCTGCTGGTCGAGGAGACGATCGTCGCTCGCTTCACTGGTTCGTGGAACGGCATCTTCCGCACGATTCCGATCGAGTACCGCACGCCGCAGGGGCTCAATTACACGCTGCGCCTGAACGTCGACTCGGTCACGGATGATGAGGGAACCGATTTGAAGTACGAGAGCAGCCGCGAGCGGCACTATCGCAAAATCAAGATCTGGGTCCCTGGCGCTACGGACACGACTCGCGTCGTCAAATTGCGATATCGGGTCGCAAACGGCCTGCGCTTCTTCGATGAGCACGACGAGCTGTACTGGAACGTCACCGGCGACGAGTGGGAAGTGCCGATCGAGTCGGCAGCGGCGGATGTCAGACTTCCGGCTGGAGCATCGGGGGTCCGTGCTACGGCGTTCCGTGGTGCCTACGGCTCGACCGAACAGTCTGACGTGTCCCTTCGGCCAGACGGCGTGCACGTTCAAACGAGTCGCGGTCTCGGCATGCGCGAAGGTCTGACTGTCGTCGTTGGCTGGAACCCGGGCGTCGTTCACCGACCGACGGCTGTCGAGAAGACGACAGCGGTCGTTTCGAGCAACTTGCCCCTTGCCATTCCGCCGCTGGTGTTTCTCGCGATGTTTCGCCTGTGGCGCAAGCGCGGCCGCGACCCGGAACTGGCGCCGATTACGACCCAGTACGAGCCGCCGGCTCAGATGACGCCGGCGGAGCTCGGAACGCTCATCGACGGCAAGCCGGACATGCGCGACATCACGGCAAGCATCGTCGATCTCGCGGTGCGCGGATACCTGCACATCGCCGAGAAGGAAAACGAGCGACTCTTCGGACTATGGTCCGACAAGGACTATACGTTCACGCTCACAAAGGATCGCAGCGAGTGGAGTGCGATCAAAGCCCACGAGCGCGATCTGTTGAAGGCCATGTTCACCGGCGCTGAAAACACGGTGACGTTGTCCGATCTCAAGAACAAGTTCTATAAGAACCTGCCCGGCTTGCGCGACGAGCTGTACGGCAAGCTGGTCAAGGATGGCTACTACTCGGGCCGCCCGGATCACGTGCGCGTTCTCTACATCGTGGGCGGTCTCGTCGTTGGCGTGGTGGTTGGCGTGGCCAGCGCCGTGATTCTGACGTCACTTGGCATGCAGCCAGCGGCCGGCATCGCGGCGGGCATCCTTTCCGCCATTGTCATTGCGGTCTTTGGGTGGTTCATGCCGTCGCGGACAACTCGTGGCACGCGCGAGCTCGAGAAGGTGCTGGGGTTCCGTGAATTTCTCGCACGGGTGGAAGGCGACCGGCTCGATCGCATGGTGAAGACGCCGGCGATGTTCGAGAGGTTTCTGCCGTATGCGATGGCGCTCGGCGTCGAGGGGAACTGGGCCAAGGCCTTCGAAGGGATCTACACCGAGCCGCCGTCCTGGTACAGCGGTCCTGGCGGCATGACCACCTTCCATCCGACCTCGTTCACGCGCAACCTGGGTGTGATGTCCACGGCCGCGGCGTCGACGATGGCGTCGGCGCCGAGGAGCAGTGGCGGATCCGGATTCAGCGGCGGGTCGAGCGGCGGCGGTTTCGGTGGCGGCGGTGGCGGCGGATTTTAGCAGACGGCTTGCGCCCGGCCGGTTCGGATCTTCCGCCATTCCGCGGGTGGCCGGCCCACCGCTTTCTTGAACGCCCGGCTGAATGCCGCTTCAGACTCGTAGCCGACGCGATCGGCGATGGCCGCGACGCTGTCCGTGCCGCTCAGCAGATAGTTCGCCGCGAGTTGCATCCTCCAGTTGGTCAGGTACTGGATTGGTGGTTGCCCCACGTACTGCGTGAATCGCTCCGCGAGCACAGACCGCGACAGTCCGACTTCACGCGCCAACGATTCGATCGTCCACTCACGAGTGGGGCTGCGATGAAGTGCCGCGAGGGCGCGACCGACGAATGGTTCGCGCAGCCCCGCCAACCAGCCCCCGCGGTCGTCTGACAGCGTCTCCATGTACCGGCGGACGACGTCCACGAACATCAGCTCGCTGAGGCGCCCGAGCACGCACTCGCCGCCGATACGCGGCTCCTTTGACTCCGCCACGGCGAACTGCACGAACGAGGAGATCGGACCGCCCGCGCGATCGCTGACGTGGATGGCTCGCGGGAGGGCGTCCAGCAGTGGATTGAACGGCCGCGCATCGCACCCGAGAAACCCGCACACAAAACGCGCCGAGTCCTGGCCGGTCGTGCCGACCGTCATGGTAAACGGCAGCTGGCCGTCGTTCGGCCGTCGATACAGCGCGAGATTCGGCGGATTGCGCAAGCCAGGCGCGCTCGACATCGCATGCGCATCGCCGTGCGGAAAAACAACGACGTCGCCGGCCGACAACTGCATGGCAGGTTCGCCGGCAACGCTCGCCCAGCAGCCGCCGTGCGTGATCACGTGATACGAGATGAGATGTTCGGCCCCCGGGAACATCTTTCCGACAATCGATCGACCTGCTGGCGTCTCGGCAACCCATGGAGCCGACGCGCAGACGTCGAAGAAGATGGCGCCGGAGAGACGCACCGCCCGCAGGACATCCGACAACGCATCCATGGCTGACCCTCCGCGGACGATCGAGCAAGACCGCCGGACGCTCGAGCAGCCAGGCGTCTTATTCGGACGCCTGGCAAGCTCCCGCGGACGCGAGGTCATTCGGGTGTCCACGGGCGCTCGCTACACTCGCACTGTTCGATGCAGATCGATCTTACTAGTAGATCACCTTTCAAAGACACGAGGGTAACCCGATGCCACTGTTCATGGATGTCCACAATCACGTTGACGGGCTCACTGCAGATGCCGTTGCCGACGCACATCAGGCAGACCTGAAGACCCAGGGAAAGTACGGAGTCAAGTACCTGAAATACTGGTATGACGAAGCGACCGGCAAGGTCTTTTGTTTGATCGAGGCGCCCGACAAGGAATCGGCGATCGCCGTTCATCGCGAAGCGCACGGTCTCGTCGCCGATCAACTGATTGAAGTGAAAGAGGGGGTGTAAGGTGGTGACCACAGTTGCCGATCTGGACGCGATCAAAGAACGACAGCACGCCACGTGGGCGTCAGGCGATTACGGAGTCATCGGCACGAGACTGCAAATCGTCGGCGAGTTGCTGTGCGAAGCAGTCGACCTGCGGGCGGGTTGGAAAGTGCTGGACGTAGCCGCAGGCAACGGCAACTGTTCGTTGGCGGCGGCCCGCCGTTTTTGCGACGTGACCTCCACCGACTACGTCCCATCACTCCTCGAGGATGGACGACGACGCGCCGCGGGCGAGCGGCTCTCGATCCGTTTTCAGGTGGCTGACGCAGAGGCGCTGCCCTTCCAGAACGAGGAGTTCGACGCGGTGCTCTCATCGTTCGGCGTGATGTTTACGCCCAACCATGTCAGGACCGCCAGCGAACTGCTCCGCGTCTGCCGCCGCGGCGGCCGAATAGGTCTCGCCAACTGGACGCCTGCGGGGTTTATCGGACGACTGTTCAGCCTGATCGGACGACACGTCCCGCCGCCGCCCGGGATTACGCCACCGTCGCGATGGGGAACGCAGGATCAGGTGGAGACTCTCTTCCGCCCCTCGGCGTCCGAGATCACGCTCACGCCGCGCAACTTCGCATTTCGATATCGCTCGGCTGCGCACTGGGTCGACGTGTTCCGGGAATGGTACGGGCCGATTCACAAGGCATTTGCCGGTATGTCCGCGGACGCGCAGCAGCGGCTGGAGCGCGACCTGACCGAACTCATCGACGAATTCAACGTCAGTGGCGATTCGACCATGGTGGTTCCTGCCGAGTACGTCGAAGTTGTCGTGACAAAGCGGTGAATTCGTGGCGATCACTTCATGGGAGTGATCCGCAGGTTCGCGAAGTCGCCGTCGCTGGTGTTGCCGACCCACAAGCCGACCCGGCCTCGGTCCAACGAGCCGAGTTTGCGCACTTCGAGTGCGGGAGTTTTCACGGGGCCGACGAAGATCTGGATCGTCTGCCCCTTCACGACCACGCGCAGAGGCACCCACTCGGTTGGCGAAACGGACGGATCGACCGGATTTTCGAATTCCTCCGGGAACTCCTTCCGCAGCCGTGGCCAGTCATAGTCGGGGAGCGAGATGTACTGCACCGCGTGCTGGTGCCGCGCGGGATCCTCCGCGCGGAAATTGAACGGGCGGAGATACACGGCTTCGTAGGTGTTGTCATCCTTACCGTGGAAGGCCACGCCGAGAAAACTCTGCCCCATGACATCTTTTCCCCGCACGTCCAGTTCGATCGCGCCTTGCGCGAAATCGGTCCCCTCAATCCAGATCACACCATTGCCGGGCTTCGCATCGAGATGCACGCCGCGCCGGCCACCGGTCAGCGCCGTCGCCTCGCGATTGACGCCCCGCAGTTTCCCGACCGTCAGCCGCTCCGCGAGGTCGATTTGCTGTGTGCTAGTGGGCTGCTGCGGCGATTCGCCACTCACAGATGCCGCGAGTACAACGGCAGTCATCATCGCGATTGGGTAGCTGAAGGATTCACGCATGACCGTCTCCGGTGGAGTCCGTCGTTTACGTAATGATGGATAGACGACAATTGAGTGAAACGGTTCCCAGCCTTATGATTAGCGGGGAGCAAGCAATGCCCGGGCGTTTCCTGATGGTTCTGGCGGTCTGGATGCTGGCTCTGGGTTTCGGCTCTGCGTTCAGCGGAGCAGCCTCCTCCCCGCAAGCAGCTTCGCTACAGGATGCGATCTCCGACGTGACTCCCACACGGGCCAGGGTCCCGGCCGATCTTCCCGTCGACCACCAGATGCAGGCGCTGGAATCCCACGCAAAATATCGGATGATCCTGTACCCCGGACGATTCGCGCAGGCAGATCTGGCCGTCACGAGGGATGACCTCAAGGCCCTGGCGCTGACCCTCAAGACGTCCGCGAAGTAGCTTGGCGAAGGCGGTTTACGTGCCCTTTTTGCCGCTGGAGGGCGCGACACTCAGATAGATCACAGACTTCCGACTGCCCACGCTGCCCGTAATCGCGTAACACCCTGGACTGGGGAACCACATGAAGGTCCAGTGGAACGCGTACTTCTTGAGGTCGACATCCTTGACCCCGTTCGGCTTGTCCCCAATCTGATCGAGCGTCAGGCGCGGGAGCCGACTGCCGTACATAGACGTCGCGAATGTCGCGGTGGGCGCCCCCTTGCCCTCTTTACCGACCAGCGCCCCCGACAGGAACGCCGGTCCTCGGGCGGTGACGTCCCGTAGCCAGAGCACCCGCACGGGTGTTCTCGCGTCTTCCCAGGCCAGTGGTTTACCTCCGGTTGCGGCCCATATCGGGCCCTGCCCGAGCGCCGGAATCACGTTGGAGACGAGACGAACTGGACGGCCTGACGAACAGGGGTCCTGCATGTCAGTGCCGGCTGGCGTCGTCAGGAAGGCGAGGCCGAGGATCCAGGGAATCATGATGGACTCCTCGAAGACTGGTTGTTGACGGCAACTCTAGATCCCGCAGTGTCTGCCGTCAAGTCGCTGCCAAGAACTCCCCACCCCTGCGAAATATTCCCCGTTCCAGGCGTCCCGAGACGAGTGCGAGCGTGCTAATTCCCCAACAACACTTCGATTTGGAGCAGGGCACCGTGCTTGCCTTTTCACCGGGGAACGTCCCATGGCTGTCGTTGCTCCGCTGCTGGACCCATCCGTCGATCCTTCATTACTTTGTCGCCACTGCGGTGATCGGTGTGAGTCCGAGGCGATTCTGTCTATTGATGGACGCTTCTGCTGCCGCGGCTGCGAGAGCGTCTATTCGATTCTGAAAGCGCATCAGCTCGAGGGTTTCTACACGTGCGACATCAAGCCGGGGCTTTCGCAAAAAGACGCCGAAGCACGGGACACGTCGCGATTTGCGGCGCTGGACGATCCTCAGCTTGCCGCCGCGTTCGTCCAGTTTGACGATGGCCGGGTGGCGCGTGGGGTGCTGCCAATCCCGGCGATCCATTGCGCGTCCTGTGTCTGGCTGCTCGAACAGTTGTGGCGATTCGATTCAGGCGTCACCCATGCTGAAGTCGATGTCGTGCGGCGCACGCTGCGCATTGATTTTCACCCGAAGGTCACGTCGCTGCGAAAGATCGCGGAACACCTCGCCAGACTCGGTTACGAACCCGCTATCACGGCTGAAGAAGGCCGATTGTCCTCCGCCCCTTCGATTCCGCGCCGCCTCTATCTGCAACTGGGAGTCGCGGGTTTCGCGTTCGGCAACATCATGCTCTTCAGCATTCCGCGCTACGCGAACGGCGGTCCGCTGGAACCCGGATTCCAACGGCTCTTCGATGCGCTGAACGTGCTCTTCGCCCTGCCGGTGCTGCTCTTCAGCGCGGCGGATTACTTCCGCACCGCGTGGCGGGCGCTGCAGGCCCGGACGATCGCACTCGAAGTGCCCGTTGCCATCGGGCTTGCCGTGCTGTTCGGTCGCAGCGTCGTGGATATCGCGACCGGGCGGGGCGAAGGATTCCTCGATTCGTTCGCCGGGCTCGTGTTCTTCCTGCTCATCGGCCGACTCTTTCAACAGAAAGTGTTCGATCGCGTCGCCTTCGATCGAACGTTTCGATCCTTTCTGCCTCTCTCCGTTCAGCGTGAAGCGGGGGAGTTGCTCGAGATCGTACCGATTGGCGAACTTCGTCCGGGCGATCGAATCGTCGTGCGCCCGCAGGAGATCGTGCCGGCGGACGCGGTTCTGCTCGACCGCGCCGCCGATCTCGATTACGCATTTCTGACTGGTGAGGGGAAACCCGTTGTGCTCGACCCGGGCCAGCCGGTGCGCGCAGGCGGCCGCGTCGTTGGCCGCGCGACGCGGCTCGAAGTGGTGCGGCCCGTCTCGCACAGCCGTCTGGCCGCATTCTGGAGTGATCAGGTCTTCGCGCGTGCCAAATCGCACTGGTTGACAAGCGTGACCACGAGTTTTGGCGCATGGTTCACCGTGGGTGCGCTCGCGCTCGCCGCGGCGGGCGCCATCGCCTGGTGGCCGGACGCGGCCAAGAGCGCCAGCGTTGCGACGGCGGTGTTGATCATTGCGTGTCCATGCGCGTTGACGCTCTCGGCGCCGGTCACGCTTGGCACCGCGATGGGCCTTTTGGGCACACGTGGGTTGTATTTGCGGAATCCCGCCGTCGCCCTCGATCTGAGCCGTGTCGATTCCGTGGTGTTCGACAAAACGGGCACGCTCACGACGGCCGACCGCGCGGTCGAGATCGAACACAGCGGCCTCAGCCAGCTGGCCCTGGTTCGGATTGGCCGCCTCGCTGCCGAATCGGTGCATCCGCTCAGCCGCGCGATGGCCGGTGCTCTCCGCCGCATCGCGATCGCGACACGGGCCGAGAGCCCGGTGGCTCGCGATGTATGCGAAGCACCCGGTCAGGGTATTCGCGGCTGTGTCGACGAGCGGGCAGTGATCATCGGCACGCGTGACTTCCTGTCGGAGCAGCTCGGGTTCGCGATGGTGGGGCCGCCTGACGTGACGTTCGTTGCGGTCGGGAACGAGCGCGGATGGATCCGGGTGACGGCGGCCGCGCGGCCAGGGATCGAGGAGGCGACGCGAGATCTCTCGCGGCTCCACGATCTCGCACTGTTGTCCGGCGATCATGCCGGCGAGAGCGTGCGGTGGCGAGAGGTCTTCGGCGAACGCATGCGGTTCAGGCAGTCGCCTGAAGACAAGCTGACCTACATCCGTGCAGCGCAGTCCGCCCGGCGCCACGTGCTGATGGTGGGTGACGGTCTCAACGATGCCGGCGCGCTTGCGGCTGCGGATGTCGGGATGGCCGTCTCGGACGGAACGTCCTGTCTCGCGCCCGCCTGCGACGCGATCATCAGCGGCGGTCGACTCGCCGATCTCCCTGCGTTTCTTCGTTACACGCGTTTGGCACGGCAGGTGGTGGTCACGTGCTTCGTCATCTCCGTGGTTTACAACGCGATTGGATTGGCTTTCGCGCTCGCGGGCGCGCTGACACCACTCGCCTCCGCGGTGCTGATGCCGGTCAGTTCGCTCACGGTTGTCGGAATCAGCTCCGCCGCGATGCGCCTCTCGGCGCGCAGGATCCTCCCGTCATGAGTGTCATCGTGCTGCTCATCGTGGCAGGAGGACTCGTGGCCGCCGGGTTTCTGGGCGCGTTCGTCTGGGCCGTCAGGTCGGGGCAATTTGACGACACGTGCACCCCTGCCATGCGCGTGCTGCTGGATCACCACGACGAGTGCGCCACGGCGCAGCGTGGCCAGAGCGAGCCGAAGGTCGATTCGAGAAGGTGCTGAACATGCCGATGTTGATTACCGAGACTGCCGTCGCCAAGGTCCCCGAACGGGACATGGGCGTTGAGACGTTTGCCTACGACAACGTGGTTGTTCGGAAATTCGCGATCGCAACAGCCGCCTGGGGGCTTGTCGCCTTCCTCGTCGGCCTGATCGTTGCGCTGAAGCTGGTGTTTCCGTGGCTCCTGCCTGACATCCCGTACCTGTCGTACGGCCGCTTGCGGCCGCTGCACACCAACGCCGCGATCTTCGCCTTTGCCGGCAACGCCATCTTCGTCGGCGTCTACTACTCGCTCCAGCGCCTCTGCAAAGCCCGCATGTTCAGCGACCGCCTGAGCGCCATCCATTTCTGGGGTTGGCAGTTCATCATCGTTCTCGCGGCGCTGACGCTTCCGCTCGGCATCACGACGAGCAAGGAGTACGCGGAACTCGAATGGCCGATTGACATCCTGATCACGCTGGTCTGGGTGGTGTTCGGATGGAACATGCTCGGCACCATCGCGAAACGCCGCGAACGCCACATGTACGTGTCGATCTGGTTCTATCTCGCCACGTTCGTCACGGTCGCGCTCCTGCACGTCGTCAATTCGCTCGAACTGCCCGTCAGCCTGCTGAAAAGTTATTCGATGTATGCGGGCGTGCAGGATGCGCTCGTGCAGTGGTGGTACGGACACAATGCCGTCGCCTTTTTCCTGACGACGCCGTTTCTCGGAGTGATGTATTACTTCATTCCCAAAGTGGCGAATCGGCCGGTATTCTCCTATCGGCTGTCGATCGTCCATTTCTGGTCGCTGATCTTTCTCTACATCTGGGCCGGCCCGCATCACCTCCTGTACACGGCGCTTCCCGACTGGGCCCAGTCGCTCGGCACGGTGTTCTCGGTCATGCTCATCGCGCCCTCATGGGGCGGGATGGTGAACGGATTGCTGACGCTTCGGGGCGCCTGGGATCGCGTGCGCGAGAGCCCGGTGCTCAAGTTCATGGTCGTCGGCGTCACCGCGTACGGCATGTCCACGTTCGAGGGGCCGATGATGTCCCTCAAGAACGTCAACGCGCTCACGCACTACACGGACTACATCATCGGCCACGTCCATCTGGGCGCCCTCGCATGGAACGGCGGACTCGCTTTCGCCATGCTCTACTACATCATCCCGCGCATCTACGGAACGAAGTTGTATTCGGTGCGGTTGGCGAACGTGCACTTCTGGCTGGCGACGCTCGGGATCCTGTTCTACGCCATCCCGTTGTACGTGGCGGGAATCACGCAGAGTCTCATGTGGCAGGAGTTCACCGCGCAGGGGACGCTGCGCAACCCCAATTTCCTCGAGACCGTTGTACGCCTGGCTCCGATGTATGCGTTGCGGGCGGCGGGCGGGACGCTGTATCTGGCTGGCGCATGCATCGCCGTTCTGAACCTCTATCTCACCGCGCGTCACGGAACATTCGTCGCCGCTGAAGAGGCGCAGGCGCCGCGGCTCGCGCATGCGTCAGGCACGACCCCCGGCGCGTGGCATCGCCGGCTCGAGTCGCGACCCGTCCAGTTCGCGGTGCTCACGTTTGTGGCGGTGGTCGTCGGCGGTGTCGTCGAGTTCGTGCCGACCGCCCTCGTCCGCTCGAACGTCCCGACGATCGCCTCGGTCAAGCCGTACACGCCGCTCGAGATCGAAGGGCGCGACCTCTACATCCGCGAAGGTTGCGTCGGGTGCCATTCGCAGATGGTGAGGCCGATGCGCTCGGAAACGGCCCGCTATGGCGAGTATTCCAAGGCTGGTGAGTTCGTTTTCGATCATCCATTCTTGTGGGGCTCGAAGCGGACCGGACCCGATCTGCACCGCGTCGGCGGCAAGTATCCGGATTCCTGGCACTTCGTGCACATGAGGACGCCGACCGCGACGTCGCCGCGTTCGCTCATGCCCGGCTATCTGTGGATGTTTCAGACCAAGCTGGACACGTCGCATATCGAAGGCAAGATCATCACGTTGCGACGCCTGGGCGTGCCATATGGCGATGGTTACGAGCGCCAGGCGGAGTCGGACCTTCGTAGCCAGGCCGTCACGATTGCGGATGGCTTGACGCGGGGCGGGTTCGAGACCCAGGCCGATCGAGAAATCATCGCGCTCATCGCCTACCTGCAGCGCCTCGGTACGGACATCAAGACGCCCGCCGTTCAAAACCAGGCGCACGATTCCCGACCGACAGTGGGCGGCCGCCCGGGAGGCCAGTGATGCACAAAGAGATTTTGCGCAGCATCACGGACATCGGCATCTTTCCGGTGATCTCGTTGCTGTTGTTCGTCGCGGTGTTCGCGTCCGTGCTGTGGCGCACGATTCAGATGGATCGGGCTGAAGTGCAGCGGCTCTCCGGGCTTCCACTCGATGGGCCGCTCGACACGGTCGCGCGCGGTGAAGCGGAGGTCCAATCATGAGTCGCCAGGGAGAAGACAGCAAGCGCGATGCACTGCTCGATCACGAGGCGGACGGCATCCGCGAGTTCGATAACGCGCTGCCCAGGTGGTGGCTGTATGGGTTCTATTTCACTATCGGATTCGCCGTCGTTTACATGCTGAACTATCACGTCCTCGCTCAGCCGCTGTTTGGAAAAGCGGGGATGGTCGCAGAGTACAACGCCGAGATCGAGGCGGCAGGGAAGATTGCGAGCGCCGCGCCCTCACACACGGCTCATGACGTCGCGCCTCTGACGGACGCCGACAGCCTCGCGAAGGGGCGTGCCGTGTTTGAAAGCGTTGACAATGTGTGCGCGTCCTGCCATCGGCCCGACCTCGGAGGGATGGTCGGTCCAAACCTGACCGACGAGTATTGGCTGCATGGCTGCTCCGTGCACGAGATCGCCGAAAGCATCAAGACCGGCTATCCGCTGAAGGGCATGATGCCATTCGGTACGGGCAAACCGTTGACCGACGATCAGGTCGTCCAGGTGGCCAGCTACGTCGTGTCGAAGCGTGGAACGACGCCGGCGAGCCCCAAGCCAATCGATCCGGAGCGCGACAAGATCTGCCGCTGAATGGCCATGTCATCAGCGCTCACGCTCCCGGCGGAACACGAACACTTTCGCAACGAACTCGCCAGCGTCGCCCGCGACGGCCGGCGGAAATGGATCTACGCGCGCCAGCCGTCCGGGCGGTTCTATCGAGCACGCACGATTCTGAGTTGGTTCCTGCTCGCGTTTCTGTTCCTCGCTCCGTTCGTGACGGTCCGCGGGCAACCGCTGATGATGCTCAACGTATTGGAGCGACGCTTCGTGCTCCTGGGCGTGCTGTTCCGGCCGCAGGATTTCCACGTCGTCGTGCTGCTGGCGCTGACGCTGCTCGTGACGCTCGTGCTGACCACCGTCGTTGTCGGACGCGTCTGGTGCGGTTGGTTATGTCCGCAGACGGTGTTCATGGAGATGCTGTTTCGCAAGCTGGAATATCTGATTGAAGGATCTGCAGAGCAGCAGGTTCGCCGCCAACGCAATCCGTGGACGTTTGAAGCGGCACTGCGCCGGTTGGTCAAGCACGCTGTCTTTTTTGGACTGTCGTTCGTGATTGCGAATGTATTCCTTGCCTGGATCATCGGCGCCGGCGAGCTGAAAAGCATCGTCACCGACCCACCCTCGAAACATCTGGTCGGTCTGATCGCCATCCTGATCTTCACCTTCGTGTTCTATCTGGTGTTCGTCAGATTTCGTGAGCAGGCCTGCGTTCTCGCCTGCCCATACGGCCGCATGCTTTCGGCGCTCACCGACTCACAAACCGTCACGATCACCTATGACTGGCGTCGCGGCGAGCCGCGGAGTCGGCTGCTTCGCACTCGGGCAGAGGATCAAGCTCGAGCCGCCGGCGACTGCATTGACTGCCATCAGTGCGTCACGGTGTGCCCGACCGGCATCGACATTCGAGACGGCATCCAGCTCGAATGCGTGAACTGCACGGCGTGCATTGATGCGTGCGATGCGGTAATGACGCGTATCGACCGTCCGCGCGGCTTGATTCGGTTCACATCCGAGCACGCCGTGCGTAACGGCGTGGCTCGCTGGGTGAGCGCGCGGGCGGCAGCATACGGAGCCGTCTGGGTCGTCCTGGTCGGCGTCGTGGCCGTCGTTCAGGCAGGGCGCCGGGACGTCGATGTCCTGATCCTGCGTCAGCCCGGGACGATCTACACGGTTGTGGCGGGTGGAGACGTGGCGAATTTCTACAACGTGCAGGCGCTCAACCGCACCGCTCGGGCGCGACATTACAGCATTCAGGTGACCGAGCCGGCGGGCGCCACGATCACCCCGCTCGGCGAACTCGGTGTCGTGTCGCCGTACGGGTTGAGCGAGGGACGAGTGCTTTTGCGGCTGCCGCCCACAGCGCTCGCAGGCGCGAGCACGCCAGTGCGCTTTTCGGTGAGGACAGACGAGGGAGTGGAGCAGGTGATCGAATCGGCGTTCCTCGGACCGGCGCGGTGAGGAACGGTAAATAGGGGTTTTCGATATGCGCATCGAGATGAACTGGGGTACCGGCATCGCGCTCGCCTACACCACCTTCGCCGTTGCGACGACCGGGTTCGTGGCCTTTGCGATGGGCCGGTCCGTTGACCTGGTGAGTCCGGACTATTACGCAGAGTCGCTGCGTCAGGACCAACGGATGGACGCCGAGCGCAATGCCCGGACACTCCAGCCGGCGCCTCGCATTCGGGTCATCGGCCGCGTTGCGGAGATCGTTCTGCCGCCGGCTCACGCGCCAATGGCGCGAGGCACGATCACGTTCTACCGTCCCTCGGATTCACATGCCGATAAAGTCTTCCTCCTTGCATTGAGCACTGACGGCGAGCAGCGCCTCCAGATCGATCAGATGCAAATCGGAAGCTGGCTCGTGCAGGTCCGCTGGACGGTGTCGGGGCGCGACTACTACGTCGAACAACCGGTGTTCGTCCAATGACCGCGCTGCTCACGGGGATCGCGCTTGGCATTGGCGGCAGTCTTCACTGCGCGGGCATGTGTGGGCCGCTCGTCTTGACGCTCGGACGCCGGCAGTGCGGCTCCCGCCGCGATCGAGTTCGACATGCCGCGCTCTATCAATTGGGGAGAGTGCTGACATACGTGGCGCTCGGGTTCATGACCGGCCTGATCGGCGGGGCTCTGACGGCGCGCGGATTCGGGCGGGTGATAGCCGTTGCTGCTGGAATCCTGCTCATCCTTGCCGCGCTCCGATCGATTCGCCCAGTACCGCTCGGCCGCCTTCCACGTATCGGCGCGTCTGTCGGAGCGCGCGCGTGCGGCGCTGCTGCGCGGTGGAGCCGCGCACATCCCGCTGCCGGACCGCTCGCGACTGGTGCGGCGAACGGCTTGCTCCCATGCGGTCTTGTTTACGCAGCCGTGGCGGCGGCAGCGGCGTTCGGTGAGATCAGTGATGCCGCATTGCTGATGGCCGGGTTCGCTGTGGGAACACTGCCGGCGCTGACCGCTGTATCAATCTCCGCCTCCGCAATTCCTCCCGCATTGCGTCTACGTTTGCGTCCCCTGATGCCCGTCGTCCTTGCACTCGCAGGTGTGATGTTGCTCGCGCGCGGTATCGCCCCGGCATCCGTAGGGCACGCGCCCGATCTCGGGCACTCGCAGCACGCATCGCAGTAGACGTTGCGTCGTTATCGAGTCGACCCTGTACCAGAGCCGGCGACGCTGCTGCGGGTCACTTCGGGTGCGCTGGGCATCACGGCTGGCGTCGGGCGGCGCAGGCGACGCACCCAGCCATTCTGCTCGCACCCGAGCCATTCGCTCCGCGGTTCGTCCCAGCAGATCAGTGAACGGGTGATGCGCGCTTCGACTCGGTTGTGACAGACTGATCGATTGATCGCTCTGGATTTCTGAGGAGGTCTTAATGACGACAACCGCTTCACGTTTACTCGGTCGGCCCGTTTGGTACGAGTTGATGACCACGGACACCGCGGCCGCGGAGACCTTTTACAAGAAGGTCGTTGGCTGGACCACTGCGCCATTCGATAAGTCGCCTACGCCTTACACGGTCATCAACCGCGCGGGTCAGGTTGGAATTGGCGGCCTGATGAAGCGGCCCGAAGGCATGAACATGCCGCCATTCTGGTCGATGTACATCGGCACTCCGAAGCTCGAGGATACGGTGGCTCAGATCAAGAGACTTGGCGGAAGCGAGCTGTCGCCGATCATCGAGGTGCCCACCGTCGGCCGCATGCAGATGATGAAGGATCCGCAAGGCGCAGCGTTCTACATCATTCAGCCAGCATCGAGAGAGGAGCGGCCTGAAGCGGCCCCGGAAGTGGGCGATGCCTCGTGGCACGAGCTGATGACCACCGACGCGGAAGCGGCGATGAAGTTCTACAGCGAAGTCTTCGGGTGGCAGCCCAGCGAGACGATGGATATGGGGCCGATGGGGAAATACCACATGTTCAATCGTCCGCACGGAATGATCGGCGGCATGATGAACAAGCCGCCCGAGCTGGCCCACGTCCCGCCGAATTGGGCGATTTACTTCCGCGTGCCGGACATCAACGCCGCGACCGAGCGCATCAAGGCGAACGGCGGGCAGGTTCTCAACGGCCCGATGGAGGTTCCGGGCGGCGACTGGATCGTGAACGCCATGGATCCGCAGGGGGCCGCGTTCTCGTTGCACTCGAAGAAGGCGTAACGGTCGAGGGCGCTTTGCTTGGCGTGACGTCAACGCTTTCGTCTGACGACTAATCAGATGGTGGGGAACAGTGCACTCGGGGCCGCACTCGTCGGGGCGCTCGCCTTATGCGCGACCGCCTCGCCGGTCGCGGCCCAGATCACCTCGCTCGAGCGGCAACGTCTCGTCTCACACCTGGAGATGACCTCGAGCTGGTTGATCGACGAGGTCTCCAACCTTTCGCAGAGCCAGCTCGAGTTTCGCCGCGCGCCCGGGTCGTGGACCATCCTCGAGGTTGTCGAGCATCTCGTCGTCGTGCGACCGATCTACTGGAACGACCTGCAGAAGGCCGTGAAGAGTGGAGCGGCGGGACGGCCGATGACGAGCCGCGACGAGGACATTCTCTGGTATGGCATCGATCGGACCCACCGCGAAACTGCCATTCCCTCAGAGAACCCGCCAGGGAAGCTTCGCGACCTTCGTGCAGGTCTCGACGCCTATCGCCAGCATCATGCGAAGTTGCTCGAATACGTCAAGACGACGAAGGATGATCTGAGAAGCCGCCTCGTGGAGCGTCAGGGCTCCGACGCGTATCAGTGGGCACTTCTTATTTCGACGCACGAACAGCGGCACATCCTGCAGATCCGCGAGATCAAGGCGGACCCGAAGTTTCCGAAAAACTAGACTACTCGAGGCTCGAGGGCTCGGGGCTCGCGGCGGCGGGCGTGGTTATGTTCGCCGGCTGCGTCCGAGACCCGCGAGCGGCAGCACGAGCACGCTGATGGCCATGTCGCACGCGCTGGCCGCGGACGCGGCTCGAGCGCGGATGTCGTCGCTCGCGAGGCGCTGGATGGCAGCGGCGCGCAGTGGCTGCGCGATACCCAGTAGAAAACCGAGGATAACGGCCCCAACCGGCAGACTCGGAGGCCAGGCGATTGCCGTGATGACGAAAATTCCCCCCAGCGCGGTTACCTTGACTTGATCACGCAGAGTGGCGAGTGGCAATCGGGACACGAGCGCGGAACCTCCCGCTTCGGCGGCGGTCAGCGCTGCAACAAGTAGAGTGACTTCGGCGGGACTGTAGGTTCCCACCGTCTGCGCGAGAAACGATGCGGCGGACGCGGCGCCTCCCAGGAGGGCCGCCGGCATGATCAACGCCGCCAGCCTCTTGTACGGAATCGTTGTCGCCTCCTTTGCAGCTCTTTGCTCGATCGTCCCGTTCGACTGCGCCGGAGGCTCCACCATCCCGCACGCGATCACGAGACCCACGCTGCACAGGATGACTTCGGCGAGCCACCCCCCAGCGAAACCTTCGGCCTGGACGATGACGCCACCCATGAGGACCAGAACGACGAGCGCGACGAGCGCGATCGCTTCGGTCTTCGCTTCAATTCTCTGAAAATCGTGTTCGCGATCGAGCGCGAGGCACGTCCGATAGAGGAGGGCCTGGTTCGCGCCGGAGCGGAAGGCGTCTCCGAGCGCGACGAGCACGCTCGCGGTGAGCAGGCCCGGCACACCTTGACCAAACCAACACCACCCCATGCCCAGGATCTGGACGAACGAACCGATGATCAAGCTGGCTCGGTGCCCGAAGCGATCGGCGAACCAGCCGGTCGGCAGCTCCAGCCCGATCAGCGCCAGGTCGCCCGCAGCCAGCATTGCCGCGACGATGGCGGGTGACATCTGCTTTTCCTGCACCCACCAAAGCAGATACAGGCCGTGCATCAGGCCTTCGACGCTGGCGATCTTGTAGGGCAGGTACAGCGAGAGGTTTCGCTGGTAGCGGGATCAATTAGGAGGCATGCCTTTCAGCCTAGCAGACAACACACAATCAGTCACCAAGGTCGCGTCCGCCGAAGGAACAATATTTGGACCCCGTAATCCGTCTACATCAGTAGGGTGAAACGCACCGCAAGCCTGGCTCGAATGGCATTGGAACAGGACGAGCGGATCTCCGAAATCGTCAGGCGGGAGCAGTCCCGGCTGGCCCGATTCATCCGGCGGCGGGTGCCGGACCCGCTCGACGCCGAGGACATTCTGCAGGATGTGTTCTACCGGCTCGTCGAAGCGAACCGCCTGCTCATGCCAATCGATCACGTCACGGGTTGGCTGTTTCGGGTGGCACGCAACCGCATCACCGATTGGTTCCGCAAAAAGCGGCCGGAGCGCTTCAGCTTTGTCGCCGTGCCGGACGAGGACGAGGACCTGCTGCAGCTCGAAGACTTGCTGCCGTCGCCAGACGACAGTCCCGAAGGGCTCTACGCCCGCAACGTTCTGCTCGAGGAACTCACGCTCGCGGTCGACGAACTTCCTGAAGAGCAGCGGGCCGTGTTCGTGGCGCACGAGTTCGAAGGGCGGACGTTCAGAGAGATCGCCGATGAGACCGGCGTGAGCATCAACACACTGCTCTCGCGCAAACGCTATGCATTACGGCATCTGCGCGAGCGGCTCCAGGCTATTTACGAGGAATTCAGGAAAGGGTAGGACGGACATGAGATGGAAATGGATTTTCATCGTCCCGGCGGCTCTCGTCGGGATCGTGCTCTTTGCCTTCATCGGCGGCCAAATCGTGCGTCTGTTGTGGAACTGGCTGCTGCCGCCACTCTTTGGCTGGCCGCAGATCACCTTCTGGCAGGCGTTGGGACTGTTGGCGCTGTGCCGGATCCTGTTCGGCGGGTTCGGATCGCATCGTGGCTCCCGATCCAGTTCCAGGATCCGCCAGCGGATGGCGGATCGAATGGCGGATCGCGTGGCTGAGCGGTGGGAGCAGATGACGCCCGAGGAGCGCGAACGATTCCGGCAGCGGCTGCGGGAACGGTGTGGGTTTGATCCGGAAACGCGCCCGACTTCGTCATAGCGCGCCGCGGGCACCCGCGCGAGTCTAGAATGAGTCACGTTCGATCTGAACCTGTCAGGAGAAGCCCGTGAAACTGCGAATCTCATCCCACATCACATTAACCGTGGCATGCGCGACCGCGCTCGGCATCTGGTTCACAGCCGCCTCGTCTGCAGACGCCCCGCAGACCGGCACGCAGGGGCGCCGCGCAGCCAGCGGTGTCTATCCGGCGACGGAACCAGACGACAACGCGGGATTCGTGTCGATCTTCGACGGGAAGTCGCTCACCGGATGGGACGGAGACCCGCGATTCTGGCGTGTCGAAGCCGGGGAGATCGTCGGGGAGACCACGCCGACCAACGTCGTGGCGCAAAACAACTTTCTGATCTGGCGGGGAGGGGTGGTGCGGGATTTCGAGCTCAAGCTCGAATTCCGCATGAGCGGCACCAACAGCGGGATCCAGTACCGCAGCACCGAGTTGCCGGATGTCGGGAAGTGGGTGTTGAAGGGCTATCAGGCCGACATGGATTTCACCCAGAATTACCTGGGGAACGTTCATGACGAGCGGGGCCGAGGAGTGCTCTCGCGTCGAGGCGAGGTCACTCGCCTCGTCGACGGCCCGACGTTCAAGGTAATCGGCACGATCGGCGACAGCACGCTGCTTCGAGGTGCGATGAATGTGACTGGATGGAATCACTACCACATCATCGCGCGCGGACCGGTGCTGCTGCAGTTCATCAACCAGCAGCTGATGGCGGTTGCGATCGACGAGGACTCCAAGAACTTCTCGGCTGAAGGCGTCATCGGCTTTCAGATGCACACTGGGCCGCCTTTCAAGATCCAGTTCCGGAACGTGCTCTATCGGAAACTGTAGCCAGACCTGCGGCGTCGCCGCGTCAGCCTTCCACCCGCCCGCACCATCGGGTTCGCGATGTCGACTCGATTCTCCCCGTACTCTGGACGAAGTCCTCACGCGTGATGCTCGACGAACCGCGCTCGGTGGCGATCAGTGCGGCCAGACGCCCGACGGTTCGCACGCGCTCGAGAACCTGCACGGCCTCTTCTTCCCAGGTATGCGACTCCGCCTCGATCACGTCGATGTACCGGTCTCGAATGGCGAGTACCGTCTCGCGCCGTACCCGAACACAGCCGGCGCCCTGCCCGAAGGCCACGAAGAACTGCCCGAGGATCTGTTCGACCTCGGAATACGCGCTGGAATCTGGCATACGCACTCCTTTGAAAGCCGTCAATGATGTCACGAAGTTGCGACAAGCAGGCAGCGCTCGAGCGATCGGCGGAATTCCGTCGCGCTGGCGGGCCGGCGCGACGGGTTGCGCGCCAGGGCCGCCTCGAAGAACGCGCGGAGCGGCGACGGGCATGGCGGGCCTGTCGCGAGAGCATCGACGATCACGGCGCGGTCGATTGACAGGACCGTGTCGAGCGTGGCTTGACCGCGGAAGGGATTACGTCCGAGCAGCGCTTCGAGTAGCACGAGCGCCAGGCTCCACAGGTCGAACGAGGTATCGGGCGATTCCCCTTCCAGCGCTTCGGGCGACAGATAGGCGAGCGTACCGATCGGAGCCGCCGTCGCGGTTGTTCCGTCCGAGGTGGCGTCCAACCGCGACGCCGCCGTGCGGTTGGCGCCTTGCATGATGCGCGCGATGCCAAAATCCAGCAGCTTCGGCGTGCCACCGCCCTGGGTACCCTGGTAGCCAATGTTGCTCGGCTTGATGTCGCCGTGCAGGATTCCCGCGGCATGGGCGTGCTCGAGGGCGCTCGCCAGCGCAATGCCGAGCGCGACAACCTGCTCGGCGGTGAGTGGGGCGCGACGGATCCGGTCGGCCAGCGTTCCGCCATCGAGGAACTCGAAGACGAGCATCGGCGTGCCATGCCAGGTTTCCGCCCCGTAAATGACCGCGAGGTGAGGATGGGAGACGCTCGCCGCGACGCGAGCTTCACGCCGCAGACGTGTGGCGTGTTCAGGAGACGTGCGTGGAAGCGTTTTGACGGCGACCAGACGCCCCAGCGTCACGTCCGTCGCCCGGTACACGACCCCCATGCCTCCACTGCCGATCCGTTGATCGAGCCGAAACTTGCCCGCCAGCATCAGCGGGACCGCCGCCGCTTGCAAGGGGCCAGAGCAGTGCTCGCAAATACCGGCCGGCGCCGCGTGAAGGCGGCCGCACTCTGCACACTCCAGGGCGCGCTCGATATCGCGCTCGTCTTCTCCTGGGCGCCCGTGCGCCACGGAGTCAGACGACTCGGATTCTCCAGTCGATCTGAGGAGCCGGTTTTCCAGCACCCAGGCGCATGACGCGGCAACGGCAGCGAGCAGCGACCCTTCCTCGGATTGAAACGGCAGTTCGCTCTTCTTTTCGCCGAGGGCCATCACGCCCAGCAGCGATCCGTTGGCATCGAGCAAGGGCACCAGAAGCCGGAATCCGCCGTCACCCAACCACTGACGTTCTGCCTCTGGCAGCCGCTGCAACGGGGAGCGGCGCTCGTGCAGGTCAACCGTGAGCGGATCGGCCGATCCCGACAATAGACCCGCAAGCACCGAGGACAAGGAGAGTGGCCGGGCTGCTTTGTCCGGCGCGACGAGCAGGCCGGATTCATCGCGGATCAAGAGCGTCACCGAGTCGACATGAAGTGCGGCGTCCACGTTCTGATGGACGAGTCGTGTCAGTTGGAGCACGCTGTCTGCCTTCTGACTCTCGTGCACCAAGGCTTTGAGGGTCTCGTGTGCGCTGTATTGATCGCGGAAAAAGCGCCGGTCGATGGCTTCGAGCAGGCGATGTCGCGTTCTCAGCAGCGCCACCGCCGCGCCAGTCGCGAACACGATGAGCGGACCACGGCGCCGCAGGATTTCCGCGATCGTCAGATGACGGTAGGTGTAGCCATACCAGGCCAGCCACAGCAGTGGCAGCGCGACGAGGAACATCACCGAGTAGCGAGCCAGCGCGTACCGCAGCGCCTTGCGAACCACCAGCCGGACGCCCAGCACATGATCGACGAGCACGCTATAGGTGGTGCCAACGGGGATCGCCAGCAGCGTCGGATAAATAATGAAGCTGTAAACCAGCCGAACCGCCGGACGTTCCAGAAACGCGTAGTATGCCGGAATTGTCGATTCCAGCAGGATCTGGAGGGACACCGGACCCCAGCCGAGAACGAGCGCCGCACAGAACAACCGAACGCGCCGCCGCTCTGCGGTTCGTGCGCGCGGCGCTTTCATCATCAGGACGACGAGCGCGAGCGCGGAGAGGGTCAGCACGACCGCGTAGTACAGGCTTTCGTTCGCGGTGCCGTCGCGCGCGAGCCTGCGAAGTACCAACTCTGCCAGTCCCCGACCCTCGTCGGTCGCGAACGCGAGCGCCAGATTCGCGACGAACAGCACGATTCCGGCAAACCACGATATCGACACCCCGAGGCGGAGCAGGCGCTTGAGTCGAAGGGACGGCGGAACGCGCGGAAAATCGCGCACGAACAGCCACAGGAGATACGGAAGGAACGCGTCGACCTGCACGGCCTGGGCGAGCTCGATCACGCTCGCGAACGCCGGGGAAAGGGCGGGAATGAGGCGCCGGATGCCGGGATGGGTGAACGAGGTCGCGACGAGCAGAAAGAAGGCGCCCAGATGCACCGCTCGGAGATCCTGGCGCCCCGCAAAGACGAGCAGGGCCGCGGCGCCGCCGAATGCGACGATGTTGAGCAGGCTGATACCTGTCGGTGGGACGGTGCCGATCGCCTCCTCGGTGCCGGGCAACGGAACGAGGAACCCCGCCAGTCCAATCGCAACCTTGATCGCAGCAGCGAGCAGCAGGATGTCAACCCACGCGGAGCGCCTCACCGGTTAACCTTATCGCAATCGCTTCGGGACCGTGACTCCCGCGCGGCTCCTCATCGGTGGCCTGCTTGCGATCCTCGCGCTGCTGGGCCCCGACGCGGATACTGTTGTCCGCATCCCGCAGTCGAGCGCGCCGAACGTCACGGTGCACAGCAGCGCAGTGCGGCCATCTCACATCGTCCTGCCGATTCTGCGTGGCCGGGGCGTGGTAAACTGATCGTTCGTCGACTCGACGTAGATCGCGGCAGGAGGCCGACGTTGTTCCTTTCGGCCACACGCCGGGCGTCGGGCTGACCGATCGCCATTCTGACGTGGGCCGCTAGCTCAATTGGCAGAGCAGCAGACTCTTAATCTGCGGGTTCTCGGTTCGATTCCGAGGCGGCTCACCAGCCTTCGCTCACGCCTGCATCCGAGAGCGTGAGACTCCGGCTGGCAGGCCAGCGCGAAGGCTGTCCGCCGTAGCCGGCGCTCTACTGAGGCCGCGCAGGCGGACCTTTCCCGCTCGCA
>JBAROV010000025.1:0-9053 GCA_049642465.1 Vicinamibacterales bacterium | reverse complement strand
ACGCGCTGCTCGAAGAACTCCACATCAGCGACGACTTCGACGTCCTCGTCGGCCCTGTGGGCCATTTGCCAGCCAGTCAGTACCCACGGCTGCTGGCAATCGCGCTGCTCCTGCGCCACAGCTGGTGTCCGCAGGACCTGCTGCGGACAGCGACGCGACTCGGACTCCCACGCTTGATCGCGTCGTCTGAGGCAGACCCCAGTAATCCGTCCGTTAAACCCCGTGACGGCGGACACCGCCGTCGCGGACGAGCGAGTGAACCGTGCTCAGGGCCGCGGGCTCGCCGACTCCTGAAAGGAAAACGCTCATGTTGAACGAACCGTCAAGGACGCCTACTCCACCGGCTCGCCGCCATCGGGTGCGCGAGTTCGTGTGCGCCTATCGTCCGCTCCGCGATACGGACGGACGCGTCATAGGCGTTCCGACCGTGGTTTTGAAGGATCCACGGACCGCCGCCGCTGTCCTCGCACCGCTCCTCGCAGATCAACCCGTTGAGGTCTTCGGCGTTGCGTGCCTTTCGACGAAGAATCGCCTCCTTGCCTGGCATGTGCTCTCGCGCGGCACGCGCGCAAGCACTCCAGTCTCGATGCCGGATGTCTTCGTTCCCGCGTGTCTGACACCAGGAACGACCGGTCTGATGGTTGTCCACAACCACCCAAGCGGCGATCCCACTCCCAGCCCGGACGATGCCCGGCTCACACTGCGTTTGTGTGCCGCGGCGGACGTCCTCGACATGCCCCTGCTCGATCACCTCATCGTCGGTGACGAGCACCGGTACTACAGCTTTCGCGAATCGGGACTGATGGGAGTCGCACCCCGAGCCAGGTAATGACAGGCCGCCGCTCCGACATGCGAATTCTGTGGAAGCGCTCGGTCGCGTCAAGCCTTCGCTCGCTGCGCTCGCCGCTGGCGCGGGCCTTGACTCGCCCTCCGCACTTCCAAGGGCGGGCATTTATCGGAGCGTCGGGAGATTTCGGAGGAAGGAGAAGTCCCATGTTGCACAGGTCGCTCACACCCAGCATCACGGTGACGATCGGCCACCACACACGCGTCTACTTCGCGTTCGTCACGACGGCAGCGGCCGAACTCGATACACCGGCAACGGTCACGCTCCACGCCGCGGATTTCTCAGAGGTATCGGGTTTCGCTGCAGACCCTCTCACGTTAAACGAGGTCCGCGGACGAATACCGGCACGGCTGATTCTCGTCGACGCGATGGAGCTCGCCTGGCAACGCGCGCGTTACCGAGGTAACCAGCACCTGCTGCTACCTGCGGATCCCGTGCTCGTTGGTCTCAACACGCTGCAGCACTGGTTGTGGCAACGCCTTCAGGCTCCCACGGCTAGTGAGGGCGCGGCATGACCGCGTCCATGTCAACCGTCCGCCCAAAGGCGGGCTTCTCAGGAGGTCCATCATGGTCGTGAAAATCGTCCCGAACGACAAAGGCAACCCGGCCGGCAAACTTGCCGATGCCGAGCTGCACTTCGTTGACGGCGTGCTCGAGGGCCTGAAGCTGATCGGCTTCTCCGTGTGGGAGCGCCGTACCGGCAACGGGCGCAACGTCACTTTCCCGGCTCGGCAGTACGCAGTGAACGGTGAGCGGCGCAGCTTCGCGTTGCTGCGGCCCATCGCCGACACGAGCGCACAGGATCGGATTCGCGATCTCGTGTTGCAGGCTTACGCGGAGTTTGAACAGGCCGAGGAGGCTGCATCGTAGCGCCGGAAACAAAATCTCCTGGACGTCACCCTCTGGGTGGCGTCCTGGGGATTCGGAAGGGGTGATCGATGTCGGAGCACATCAGGGAACGGCGGTCCGGCGAGCTGCTGAAGGTGAGGGACGCGGCAGAGTACCTCGGCATCCGGCCCTGGACGCTGAGGCATTGGATCTCGGACCGCAAGATCGACGTCGTGAAGTACGGCAACGGCAGCGTGCGAATCAGGCAAAGTGTGCTTGATCATTTCTTGGCAGACTGTACGATCAAAGCAAAGGCGCACCATGGACGACGAACGCAGGAACCGCGACTTCTCGAGGGGCCCGGTGTGGGATCCTCGGACGAGTCGGTGGCTGGTTGAGATTCGGTACCCGGATGGCGCACGGCGCCGACGGCGGTTTCGGCGCGAACGAGAAGCGATGCGTCAATGGTCGACCGAACAGACCAGGATCGAGAGCGGCGCCTGGAACGAGCAAGCCCCCAAGAACGTGACGTTCGCGACGGCGCTCGGCGAGTATCGGGAGTACTCGAAAATCCAGAACCGCGCGCACACTACGTACGTCGAGCCGGCGCTAAAGGTTTGGGAAGCGCACCTCGATACTGGAAAGCTGCTCGTGAAGATCTCAACCGCGCAGGTCGAGGATGTGAAGCTCCGCCGCTCGCAGCAAGTCGCCCATAGCACGGTCGACAAAGACCTGGCCGTCTTGAAGTCGTTCTTCAACTGGTGCATCGGCCGGGGTCTGGCGATATCCAATCCCGTTCGTCGAGTCAAGTTCTTCAATGACGATAACGCCCGCCTGCGCTACCTGACGGAAACCGAGTACCACCGGCTGATCGACGCGGCTAGAACGATTGACCACTCACCGGACCTGCCCGAAAAGATCATTCTCTCCGTTCACACTGGGCTGCGCCGCGGGAACCTCTTCAACCTGAAGTGGGATCATGTGGACTTCTTGAACAGCGTCGTTCGGATCCCGCGGACCAAGAGCGGGCGGCCCCATTCGATCCCGTTGAACAAGAGCGCGGTCCTCACCCTGCAGCAACTTCACGCTCGCCGCATGCCGGATTCTCCCCACGTCTTTCCCCATCGGACTGGGCGCCAAGTCGGCCATCCCGTCGCGAGCGTGAAGAACGCCTTTCACACGGCGCTCGAGATGGCCAAGATCAAGGATTTCACCTGGCATGACCTCCGGCACACCTTTGCCTCGTGGCTGATGATGCGCGGCGCCTCACTCCGCGCGGTCGCCGAGCTTCTCGGCCATCGCGGCCTCCGGATGGTGATGCGCTACGCGCACCTGTCGCCCGCGTACTTGTCCGCGGAAATCGGGCTGCTCGATGCGCCGACCGCCAAAAGGGCAAAAAAAGGGCAAGGTGCCACCAAGCGCGATCGCGCTCGAGCGAAAGTGGTGGATTTTCCGAAAGGAAATGGCTCCTCAGCCTGGACTCGAACCAGGAACCCTCCGGTTAACAGCCGGATGCTCTACCATTGAGCTACTGAGGAACACGGGCCGCGGGTAGGAAACTCAAATCTTACCATCCGCAATCGTCGATTGACAATCGTCACACCCCTCCCCCCGACCATCCAACCGTCAATGGCGACAGGCTCCAAAACGCACTACAATGCCCGCCCTCGGCCGCAACCGCACGCTTGAAATGGAGGCACGCGCATGACGATCACAGCCAGACATGCACTCATCACCGGCGGATCGCGTGGGATCGGGCGCGGCATCGCGCTCAAACTCGCGGAGCAGGGCGTCCACGTGGCAATCAACTACGTCAAAGACGAAGCCGCCGCGAATGCAACGGTCGAGCAAATTCGGGCCCGTGGTGCCGACGGCTTCACTGTTCAAGCCGATGTTTGTCAACCGCAGCAGATCGAGCGCATGTTCAAACGCGTCCGTGACGAATTCGGCTCGCTCGACATCTTCATCGCCAACGCCCGACCCGAGGTCGGCGCGTTCTACCAGCCGACGATGTCAATTGGTCTCGAGCAGTGGGACACGGCGATGGACTCACAGGCCAAAGCCTTTCTCGTTGCCGTGCGCGAAGCAGACAAGCTGATGCCGGACAACGGCCGAATCATCGCGATCACCTACGCACCCGGCGGAAAATACGGCAGCTGGCAATCGTGGGTCGCAATGGGCGCCGCGAAGTCCGCACTCGAAGTGCTGTGCCGGTACTTCGCCGTCGCCCTCGCGCCACGAGGCATCACGGTCAACACGATCAGCCCGGGCTGGATCGAAGACAGCGTGCTGAACACCCTGCCCGACCCAGTTGTGCAGATGATCCGCGACCATCACAAGAACGGCTGGACGCCGATGCGTCGCCTTGGAACTCCCGGCGATATCGGCAACGTGGTCTCGCTGCTGTGTTCGGCCGAAGCCAATTGGATCACCGGACAGCTGATCGCGGCAGACGGCGGGATGGGCCTGATGGATCCAGGGCTGCCGCTGGCGATTCAGCAGCCCGAACTGCAGGCGCAGCCGGCATAGGTCAGTCTGTCAGTCTTCGACGCTCAGACGTGTTGGTCGACGAGAACCGGGTTGCCGTCGGGATCGACGGCGACGAAACTCGCCGGTCCGGTCGTCTTCTCATCGGCCTCGCTCACGAGCTGCACGCCTTGCGCCTTCAGCTGACGCTGCAACTCGCGCACGTCGGTGAAGTTCGCGAGCCTCTGCGCGTTGCTGTCCCAACCAGGATTGAACGTCAGGATGTTCTTGTCGAACATGCCCTGAAAGAGTCCGATGACGTGGTCGCCGTTTTTCAAAATCAGCCAATTCTGTGAGGCATCCCCGGCGAAGACCTTGAAGCCAAACTTCTCGTAGAACTGTTTCGAAGCGCCAAGGTCTTTAACAGCCAGGCTGATGGAAAACGTGCCGAGTTCCATGGTTTTGCCCACTCCCCGTCGCCAGTTACCCCGCCAGGGCGGCGCACGTCTGCTCGAGAAAATCGCCGTTCTGTTGCCCGGCGCTGAACACGAGTTCTTCGGAAACGATGTTGCCCGCATCGTCGAAGGTAAAGAGAACATCGATCCGCCCCACATCCGCGGTGACCAAACCCTCGCCCGGCAGCACCAGGCGCCACAGCAAGCCGCGCAGGGTTTTCGTGCCCGTGCCGTCTTCGTGGGGTATCTGCATGACCATGTTCACCGATGGCGTCCAGACCGATTCCCCCGTCAACAGGTTCGTGAATTGAAGCCGCGTTTGCGGTGCGGTGATGATGACGCGCTCATCCCACAGGTCGGTTGGAAACAGGTGAATGACTGCCGTCCCGGTTGTACGAATCTCAAGAGGATAGCCGCAGAGCCCGTTTGTCACGAACGCATCGTCGACCGGCAGCCGGAGAATCAGCGGTGGCTCGCCGGCTGCGGACGCCTGGTATGCCCCGACGCTACTAACAAACAGCGCTGCAACGAAAGCATTGACCACTGGTCGGAGCATAGGTCTTCCTCCCGATAGAACCAGATTGCGTGAGCCCGGTCGGAATGCTAGCCGAGCTGGCTGCCGGGCTCAAGCCACCCGACTACCTACGACATTCGTCATAGCGCGCGAGACGGCCGGTGCATTGAGAGTTCTTCCGCCCACGTGCTGTAGTGACAACTGCTGCCCGAGCAGCTGGAGACGGAGGTGGAGTCATGGGAGCAATGCGCCGGGCATGGCTGGTGCGCGACGCGATCGGAGTCGCGGTGTCATTCGGCATCGCGCTGAGCCCGACGACGCTCAATGCACAAGGCACGCAGGCGCTCGTCGAACTGTGGCGAGCGACCGACACGCGATATGTGGGCGTCTCGATGGATCTTTCTCCATCGGACGAGGTAGTCGAGACGGGCTACACGGTTCTCGGCGACGTGATCGTGACCAAGAAACTCGACCGCGATGGACGCCTGCTGTGGGAGCGCGTCTTCGATCCCGCCGAGCGCATACGTCCCGCATGGATAGCTGCGGACGCGGCTGGTAACGTCGTCGTCACGGGCTACTCGATCTGCTGCTCTTCCTGGGACCCGACCGGGTTTCTGACGTTGAAGTATGACGCCGGCGGCACGCTACTCTGGAGCGACTACATCCCAGGTCCGTTCGCGAAAACGGTTCGCGTGAAAACAGACGCGGATGGCAACGCCTACGTCGCTGGCCGCTTCTGGCTGACCAATGCGACCGGAAACACCACGCTCGACTTCGCGCTCGTCAAGTATGCGCCCGATGGCAGGAGGCTTTGGATTCGTACGTTCGACAGCGGCGGCGATGGCTACGCCGCAGACGAACCGCTCAGCCTCGCTGTCTCTCCGGACGGCCGGCGCATCATCCTGGCTGGCATGAAGGCGCAGAGTTTTCTGTTGGTTGCCTACGACGCAGACGGGACTCTCGCCTGGAGTCACGTCCGGAGCGATGCCGGCCCGGCGTACGACGTCGCCGTCGGACCGTTCGATGAGGTAGTCGCCGGGGCCTCCAGCTGGACGTGGGCTACGTCGAACATGATGACAATCCTCAAATTCGACGCGAACGGCAGGCCGCTGTGGACGAGAACCTATCCCGTCGGCGACTTCGTGTGGCGCATCGCGGTGGACTCTCGCGGCAACATCGCAGCAGCCGGTGTCGATCAGGTCACTGGTGGCATGCCGTACCTGAACTGGATGACATTGAAGACTGATGCCGGTGGGAACCTGCTCTGGTCGCATGCCTACGACGGTCACTCGAGCAACAACGAGATCCCCTACAGCATTGCCATCGATCTGCTCGATGCGATCTACGTCACCGGTCAGGGAGGACCTGGACCGAGTGGTGGGAGCCTCAGCACACTGCGTGTGGTGACGGCGAAGTACGACGCGGACGGCACGCAGCGGTGGGTCGCCTTCACCGACTCTGGCAGAGGGATCGGGGTGAAGGTCGGCTCGGACAACACGGTCTTCGTGTTCGGCGAGGGCCAGATGCTGACGCTTCGATATCAGGAAACCGGACTTCCGGATGTCGCACCTGCTGCTCCGGATCTGCTGACGGCAACTGGCGGGTTTACCGGGGCGAGCTATGTCGTGAACCTCACCTGGCGCGACAACTCCAACAACGAGCTCCGCTTTGAGGTGCAGCGCTGTACTGGTCCGGCGTGTACAGACTTCGCGTTCGTGGGACGGACGTACGGCGAGAACGGGACCGGTTTCCAGGACAAGGCCGTCGCGGGCGGCACGACGTACACCTATCGCGTGAGGGCGGTAGGGGCCGCAGGCGCTTCGGCGTTTACCGCACCGGCGCAAGCCACCACACCCCTCATCATGCCGCCGGCAGCGCCAAGCGGGCTGACTGGCTTCGCCGACGGACCTTACATCACGCTCACCTGGACGGACAACTCCACAGACGAACTGCAGTTCACCATCGAACGCTGCACCGGACAGGGCTGCACCAACCTCTCGCAGATCAATGCCGTGACCGCGAACCAAACAAGGTTTACCGACTACTACGTCGGAGCTGGCCAGACCTATTCGTACCGCGTTCGGGCGTGGAATTCGGGTGGGTATTCCGGATACACGAACGTCACGAGCGTTACGGCCGGCGGGGTGCTTCCTGTGCCATTGGCTCCGTCCGGCCTCAGGGCCACCACATTGTCGCGCAGCCGAATCGCGCTGCAGTGGTCGAATATGACCGGTGATCAAGACACCGTGAGCATCGAACGCTGTCGTGGAATTGGCTGCACGACATTCGCGCAGATCGCCGAGGTTGCGGGGACTGCCACGAGCTTCATCGACGAAGGCCTGCGCTCGAAGACGACGTATACCTACCGCGTTCGAGCTGTCGGCGCCGGGGGCCTGTCGGGATACTCGAATACCGCAACCGCGGTGACGCGATGATGAGGAGGAAACGGCGGATCTGGAAGTTCAAGACTGCCGTTTCTTCGGCGGACGCGAGTGCGGCGCCGCGATGATGCCCCGCCGGATTCCGTGAACGACGGCCTCGAGCCGATTGCGTGCGTGCAACTTTCGATTGACGTGGTGGATGTGCGTGCGCAGCGTGCGAGGGCTGATGCGCAGGGAGCGTGCGATGTCGGCTGCTGATTGGCCTTCAGCAAGCAGCCGCAAAATTCGTGTCTCCTGCGGCGTCAGCGGCGTCACGGGGGGGAGGCGGGAATCGGACGCCGCCGAGTCGATGAGCCGTTGCGCAAACACGACGGCGGAGCGAATGAGATCCTCGCGATTCCTGGCAGCGCTTACGTCACGGGCAAGATGCACAATCAAGCTGCGACCGGTGGACTTGTCGTCGGATACCAGCGTTGAGACGTTTACCCACAAGCGCTGACCGGTTGTGGTGCGAACGGCGAGATCGAAATCATGAATACCGTGGTGCGCGACCGCGCACCGTCGGACGTCGCATTCCGGCGTACACACGCACGTGCCCGTAGCATCCATGCCCTGAAGCACGTGCTCACATGGCTGGCCGATGACGCTGATCGCTGCAGCGCCGAACAGCCGCTCCGCCGCCGCGTTCCATGATCGGATCACACCTTCTTGATCGACCGTAAACGCGGCGTCGGCGGTCCGTTCGAGCAATGCAAACAGATCCGAGTCGCGCATTTGCAGTCGGCCGGGCAGCAATACGGGTGCCGGGCATTTACCCCTGCGCGATCGGGCAAACGCGCCCCGTGCAGTCGAACCGCCCATTCCGAGTTTGACATTGGTTACGGTTCGCGTAATTTGCGACGGCTCGTGGTGAACCCAGCGGAACAGTCATCCTGTCGATTCGTAGGTACATCTAAGCCCCACCGGAGCAATACTTTTCACCTGGAGACCAAGATGGAGGACCTTCGACACGCACTCCGAAGCCTGCGAAAGCATCCGGGATACACGGCGGTCGCCGTCCTGACCTTGGCCCTCGGCATAGGGGTCAGCGTCAGCCTCTTCTCGATGGTGAGCGCGTTCTTCCTGCAGCCGCTCCCCGTCACCCTCGCCGAGCGTCTCGTGATCGTGATGCAGCGCAGTGCCGCGATCGACGTGCCGTACGGCCACTCCTATCCTGACTATCTCGATTACCGCAAGACGGCGGGCACGTTGACCGATCTTGCGGCGTACATGCCGACACCCGCGCACGTGAGCGCGCGCGGACAGACCCCCGAGCGAACCTGGGTCGAAATCGTGTCGCCGAATTATTTTGCGCTGGCTGGGGTCTCTCCGGCGTTTGGCGAGTTTCCGCGTCCCGACGATTCCGCCACATCCTCCGCGCCAACCGTGGTGCTCAGTTACCGCTATTGGCAGCGGCGGTTTGGTGGCAACCCCGCGCTGGTCGGACAACTCATTACCCTGAACGTTCGCCCCTTCACCGTGCTGGGCATCGCCCCGGCGAGCTTCACCGGCCTCTCGTGGGC
>JBAROV010000023.1:0-6216 GCA_049642465.1 Vicinamibacterales bacterium | reverse complement strand
TTCACCGACGCGGGCTTCGTCTTCGTGTCGATCAACCATCGCCTCCTGCCGACCGTTGACATGGGTACCATCACCCGCGACGTCGCGAGTGCGCTGGGGTGGGTACACAAGAACATCGCGACCTTCGGTGGTGATCCGACCCGACTGCTGGTGATGGGCCACTCGTCCGGCGGGCAGCTCGCCGCGCTGATGTGCACGGACGATCGCTATGTCAAAGCGGAAGGCCTTTCACTGACGATGATCAAGGGCTGCGTGCCAGTCGATGCCGACACCTTCGACATCCCCGCGATCATCGAGATGGCCGAAACGCGCGCCCGAGTGCACCACCTGCCGCTGCCGACCTACGGTCATCGGCAGAAATTCGGCGATGACCCCGCGAAGCATCGCGACTTCTCCGCCGTAACGCACGTCGCGAGAGACAAGGGCATCCCTCCGTTCCTCATCCTCCACATCGCTGGCCACCCCGACACCACGGCGCAGGCGCGACGCCTGGCCGCCGTGCTCCAGGCGGCGGGAGTCTCGGCAAAGGTTGTCGCTGGGCGTGAGACCACGCACGCGGGCATCAACGACAACATCGGCGCAGCCAACGATCCAGTGACGAAGGAGTTGTTCGCGTTCGTCGCCGAGGCGCTCAAGCAGTAGTCGCCGGTCAGCCGCTCACTGCGCGACGGGTTCCCCAGCGTATTCCGCCTGCAGACGTTCGATGTCTGCCGGCGCGACGTCGCCGCGATGCAGCACGATCCGGTAACGCAGGATCACCGGACGGTCGCGCGGAATGGCGGACGGCTGCCGCCCGGGGTAGACGGCATTCTGCATGCTGCCTCGTGCGCGGAGGATCCAGGGCTGCGGGAACCCCGTTGTACTCGGGTGCGTCAGGACTGCCAGACCGCTCTTTCCCGACGCCCCATAGGTGGCAGACACGTCCATCCACGGACTCGGACTGACGGCATTCTCGATCGGCGTGACGACACCCTGCGCGCCCGTGAACCGGATGTCGGGCGGCATCACGATACGATACGAGAAGCCGCCGTAGCCCTTCGCATCGTCCGATCCCCCGATCTCGACGCCATCGACGAGCGCCGTCAGCCGCTGGTGGAAGTCGATCTTGCGAATCGCCCCTTCGGCCTGGTACACGCGCGTGATGCTGCGCTCCTCAACGAACGGGCGCCGCTGGCCCTGGGCATCCGGAAGGAGCGGCGACTCCCAGGTGACGCGAAGCGCGAGTGTGGCGGAGCGTGCATCTGAACTAATCTCGGCGTCCCGCACGGTCCAGAACGAGTCGCGGTTGACCCACTGGTCCTGCACCGTCGTGCCGTTGACCCGCACCTGGTGCCAGGCCCAGAAGATGCCCCGGTGATGGATGTGATCCTTCGGGAAGTCCTCGGTCAAAACGTGGCCGTCCAGATCGTAAAGCGGATGGAAATAGTTCGACCGCGCGGCCTGACCATCGGGCAGGGCCCTGCGCTGCGCCTGATAGAACAGAACCTTGGTATCACCCTCCGTGAACCAGTATCCCTGGGGGTCCTTCGTGATGCGCACGGCTGTCGCCTGCTCGAGGGATGCCGCCACGAGCGATCCCGTCAGCGCGCAAGCGCCAACCAGCACGATCGTCAACCTACGTGTCATGTCGCTCTCCAATCAACAATGGGCCTCGACAACCTTATCAGGGATGGTGACAGGTCATCCAGGCTGCGCTCCGGACCGGCGGCGCGAGTCCTCGCGGACAAACGACGAGGTAAACGAACGGCACATCGACTACGATTCAACAGACGTGAGCAGGCTTGTTGTGCTCGTGGCGGCGTTCGGTGCCGCGCTTGCGCTGGGCGGATCCCCCAGTCAGCAGCCCGCGGACCAGGCATATGTGCCTCGACAGGCTGATCGCCCGGCACCCGTCCAAGGCGACGAGCCTGGATATCAGCCGATCTTCGATGGCAGGACGCTCAACGGTTGGGACGGGGATCCGAAGTACTGGCGCGTCGAGGAAGGATCGCTGGTCGGTGAAATCACCGCCGAGACGGTGATCAAGAGCAACACCTTTATCATCTGGCGAGGGGGGCGGCCGAGAGATTTCGACCTGAAACTCGATTACCGAATCACGCCAGAAGGTAACAGCGGTATCAATTACCGCAGCGCGATCGTCCCCGACGCCGTGACAGCTGCCAACCGGTTCGCCATGCGGGGCTATCAATTCGACGTCGATGGCCGGAAGCGCTACTCCGGAAACAACTACGAAGAAAAAGGACGCCTGTTTCTCGCACTGCGTGGACAGCTCACAAGAGTGGTCGGCGGCAGACCTCCCGTGCTCGTCTCTACTTTCGGTAACGCCGATGATCTCGCGAAAAACATCACGGACGGGTGGAACTCCGTCCACGTGATCGCCCGCGGCGCCACGCTCACGCACGTGCTCAACGGTCAGCTTATGTGCGTGGTGGTGGACGATGACGCGCCGAACAGGCCTGTTGATGGATTGATCGGAGTCCAGGTGCACGTGGGCCCGCCGATGAAAGTCGAGTACCGCAGCATCCGTCTGAAGACTTTCTGAGGATCGGCGACCCTCCTCGGGTTCGTGCACGTGGCGATCAGCCTCACGATCGTGCCGGGGCTTCTTCTACATGTTGCCGCGGGCCTGGGCACACGCCGCCGCCCGGGGAAACTGGCAGTTCCCGCGTTGCAATACTCAGGCATAGTATTAACAGCGGAACTGCCGAGGCGTATTATCGGCCGTCGCCATGGCGAGAGCTCGGGAGCCTGAACTCGAACACCTCGTCCGCCGCGCCGGATTTGGCGCGACCGAAGAGGAGATCTCCGGCTACGCCCGTCAGGGGCTGCTTGCTTTTACCAGCGCCGCCGCTCGTCTAGTCAATTACTCGTCCATCCCGGACGATGTGGCCGATTTCATCGGCCGTCCGGGGTACGTCGGGATTACGGCCAGAAGCGGATTCGCCCCAAACACCAACATCACCGATGCGCGGCAGCGCTGGCTGTTTCGCATGGTCCACAGCCAGCGGCCGCTGCAGGAGAAGATGGCGCTCTTCTGGCACAACCACTTCGCGACGGCCTACTCCAAGATCGCGGGCGAGGCCGGCGAGACGGAAGCCGTGCGAATGATGGCGGCCAAGCCCTCCGAGGATCCCGGCGGTGCCAAGGGACAGCTCGAGTTGTTCCGCGAACATGCGCTCGGGAACTTCCACGATCTGCTCGTGGCCGTGGCCCAGGACCCGGCCATGCTGTATTGGCTCGACGGCCGAACGAACGTCCGCGCGCGTCCGCAGGAAAACTTCGCACGCGAGTTGATGGAACTCTTCACGATGGGCGTCGGGACGTTCACCGAATCGGACGTATACGCGGGCGCTCGCGTCTTTACCGGCTGGAACCTCGCCCGTCGAGGCAGCGCCGGCGGGCAACGTCTCGAGTTCAACTACAACGCCGGCCAGCACGAAACAACGGCAAAAGAATTTTCGTTTCCGATTTATCCAGGCGGGGGGCGCACGATACCGGCGCGTTCGCAATCGAGCGGCATGCAGGACGGCCTGGATCTCATCGCGGCGGTCGCTTTCCACCCGGCCACGGGTCCGCGACTTGCGCGCAAGTTGTACGCCTACTTCATCAATGAAGTGGACCCTCCAGACAGCGCGCTCATCGAACAGGTCTCATCGGTCTACTACTCGACGCGCGGCGAAATCGAGCCGATGGTCAGGCGGCTGCTGTTGTCGCCCCAGTTCCGCGATCCAGCGAACTACTACCGGCGGTACTCGTGGCCGGTCGAATTCGTCATCCGATCGCTCAAAGAGGTCGGCTCGGCCGGATTCTCGGTGAATGATGCGCTCACCCCGCTCGTGAACATGGGGCAGCAGTTGTTCGAGCCGCCCGACGTCAACGGATGGGAACTCGGACGTGGCTGGTTTTCGAGCGGGACGATGCTGGCGCGGATGAACTTTGCGGCGCAACTGACGACCAATCAGAAGTTCAACCTGCGCGACGCATTTCGAGGCCACGTCAGCTCCCCCGAAGACGTCGTGGCGCACGCGCTCGATCGCCTCACGCCGCCCGAATACAGCTCCGCCTCCTACGGGGCGCTCGTCGAATACGCAGGCGCCGGTGGGGCCTGGAGCGGATCGGACGCGCAGATTGCCACGAAGGCCTCGGGCGTGGTCCATCTGATCGTCGGCTCGGGTGAGTATCAGTTCATATAGGCCCAACATGCCGATCACCAGACGTGAATTCGTCAAGAACGGCGTCGCAGCCTTTACCGTCGGATTTGCCGCGCCGTCGTTCCTGTCCGATCTCGCGGTCGCGCAGGGCCAGACCCGCCGGAACCTCGTCGTGCTGTATCTAAGCGGCGGCAACGACGCATTGAGCACGCTCATCCCATATCGGGATCAGCAGTACTACGCCCGTCGGCCGAGCCAGGCGGTTCCGGCGGGGAACGTGCTACAGATCGGAACCGATAGCGCGGGGCGCGCGCTCGGATTGCATCCGAGGCTCGGCGGCTTGCGCTCAATCTTCGACTCGGGCAGGCTGGCAATCGTTCAGCGAACCGGCTATCCCAACTCGAGCCGCTCCCATTTTCAGGGCACCGACATTTGGTCAACGGGAGACCCGTCGTCTCCGCAAGGGACCGGATGGCTGGGACGTTATCTCGATACCCTGCCCTCGCCTGTTGATCCATTGACGGCCTGGTCAACCGTACGGGAGACGCCGCGTACGCTTCTCGCGCGAACCGTCGGCGTACCCTCGATTCCCAACGTCCAGCAGTACGCGTTTGCCAGCCCCAACGGTGGCACAGACGCACAGTTCGCCCGGCAGAGCGCGACGCGGATTGCTTCGCATCTCCCGATCGACCGACCTCATGTCTCGTTCGTCAACGCCACAGCGCAGGCGGCGTTCGCAACACTCGACCGCGTCGTCCAGGTGGTGAGCTACACGCCGAGCGTTGCTTATCCGAACAATGGACTCGGTCAGGCGTTACGGACGGTTGCAGGCGCCATGGCTCGCGGCGTCGGGACCAGGGTGTTCTGGGTCCAGACGGGTGGGTTCGACACTCACGCAGGACAGAACACCAATGTCGCGAACGGGACGTACGGAAACCTGATGGGCGCGCTCGACGCGGCGCTGCTGGCATTTCACAACGATCTGCGGAATCAGGGCCTGTTGAACGACACGCTGCTTCTTCAGTTTTCAGAATTCGGGCGGCGCATCAACGAAAACGGCAGTAGCGGCACCGATCACGGCGCGGCGGGCCTGATGCTGGTCATGGGCGGTGCCGTCCACGGAGGCCTCTACGGAACGGCAGCCGACCTGCGCGCGGCGCCAGACAACCCGACTCTGGAAAACAACGGCAACGACGTGCGCTACGAGACGGATTTCCGATCCGTGTACGCGACGGTCATCGACCGCTGGCTTGGTGCCGACTCGAGCGCGGTGCTCAGCGGGAATTTCCGTGGCGGGCCCACTTTCCTGTGACTGCCGTCGCAGGATTTCTCGCCAATCGAGTGGCCCGCATCATCGCGACCCTGACCGTGCTGCTGGTCGTCTGCGCCAGTTCCTCGTTCGCGCAAGGGATGAGGACAGGCGTTCGTGGCGGCGTCAACTTCACGACCACGAAGACGACGGGTGAAGATCAGGACGGCGCGGTTGACTGGCAGTTGCGTGGGGTCTTTGGCGGTTTCGTCACCTGGCGCGCGGCGTCGTGGATCGAACTGCAGCCGGAAGTGTTGTATGCGATGAAGGGCGCGAAAGGGGAAGAGTTCGGAATCGTTGCGAAGCTGCTGCTCGATTACATCGAAGTCCCTGTGCTCGCGCGAATCTCGCGAGGTTCTGCAAACGCCAGGTCCTGGTACGTCGTGGGCGGGCCCTCCTTCGGCTACCTGCTGCGGGCAAAGACGAGAGCGGATTTCGGGAGCTCCACTGAGGAAATCGACGTGATCGATGAAGTCGAGCGATTCGATGTCGGTATCGTCGCCGGTGGCGGCCTCGAATTCGGACGCATCGTCGTCGACGGCCGATACACCCATGGACTGAGCGACATCGACAAGGACACGAGCGATGACGTGAAGGTCACGAATCGTGCCCTGTCAGTGACCGTCGGATTCAGGTTCTAAAACGAATGGCTTGGTCCAGGCGCGCACTCGCGATCGCTTGCCTTTTGGGTCTGGCGTCGTGTGGCGGTGGCAGCAATCCGGCATCCCCATCGCCAGAGAATCCGTACCGAATCAC
>JBAROV010000022.1:0-22576 GCA_049642465.1 Vicinamibacterales bacterium | reverse complement strand
TGCGTTTCTCGTTCCCGGATTGCTCGGCATGCACATCATGGGGACGGGGATGTGGGGCATTGGCTTCTCCCTGGTCGTTGCTCGCAACGGCAATCTGTTGAAGCGCTTCGTCGCGTCACCGGCCCGCCGCAGCCATCTGCTCGGGGCGCAGCTGACGTCACGCTTGATCTTTCTCATCCCCGAGGCCGGAGCCCTGCTGTTGTTTTCGTTTTTCGTGCTCGGCGTCCCGCTGCGCGGTTCGGTCCTGGTGCTGGCAGGAATCGCGCTTCTTGGCGCGCTGGCTTTCAGCGGTCTGGGCCTCCTGACGGCGGCCCGGCCGCGCACGATCGAAGGCGTGTCGGGCGTGATGAACCTGGTCATGGTGCCGATGTGGATTTTCTCCGGTATTTTCTTCTCTACCGAACGATTCCCCGCGTCGATGCAGCCCTTCGTGCAAGCGCTGCCCCTGACGGCGCTCAACGACGCGCTGCGTGGCGTCATGCTCGAAGGCACTTCATTCATCTCTCTTCTTCCGGAGCTGGCGATTCTCACGGCGTGGGGATTGATCAGCTTCTTGCTCGCGCTGAAGTTCTTCCGCTGGCAATAGGCCTACAGGAGATCACAAGGTCGGGAGATAAGTAACAGGTTATTTGTCTCTTGATCTCTTGGCCTCCTGTGAACCCAACCGCCCCTATAGAAATCGATCACCCAGTCCACTAGAATCATCGCACTCGAGGAGTCTCATGCGTCCATTTCAGTCAATTCTCAGTGTCAGTGCCATCGTTGCTGCCCTCGGTGTCCCGTCCCACGCGGCCGCCCAGACACCGCGCAATCGTCCCCCGCAGCCCAACGAACAGTGGGTCCAGTTGTTCAACGGCAAGGATCTGACCAACTGGGTCGAGGTCGGAAAGGAAAAGTGGACCATCGAAGATGGAACGATTCACGGCCAGGGGGTGACCAACGCCTACGGGTATCTGCGGACTGAAAAGAGATACCGGGATTTCTGGCTGTCGTTGCGCTTCAAGTGCGAGGCTGACGGCAACAGCGGCGTGTACTTCCACACCGACTTCAAGCCGGGCACGGTAGATGTCAGCCAGGGGAAGCAGTTCGAAATCGATCGCACGCCGAACCATCACACCGGCGGGCTCTACGGCGACGGTCGCAACTGGTTTGCCTGGCCATCGCCGGAATACGAGCATGTCATCCGGCCCACCGACTGGAACGACATGCTCCTGAAGGTCGAGGGCAATCATATGGTGGCGATCTTGAACGGCATCACCATCATGGATTTCACCGATCCGTCACCGCGCTCCTCCGAAGGCTACATCGCGCTGCAGCTCCACTCCGGCGGGCTGGGTAACATGCGATTCAAGGATATTTACGTCCGTGATCTCTCACCAGCGCCGGCGCCGGCGGAGAAATAACATGAAGCGCTGCTCCCTCTACAGCCTCCCGTTTGCATTGGCTGCTGCGTCGATCACTGCAATCGCCCAGGACGCCGGGTTCACGACGCTGTTCAACGGCAAGGACCTCACCGGTTGGGTATACGGCGTTCGCGGCAACGGTGCCGAGAACAAGACCGGGAAGGGATATCAGGTCGAAAACGGCGTACTTTTCACGACCAAGGAAGACGGCGGCAACCTCTATACCGACAAGGAGTACTCGGACTTCGTCCTGCAGTTCGAATTCAAGCTGACTGAAAACGCCAACAACGGCATCGGCATTCGAGCACCGCTTCAGGGAGACGCCGCTTACGTCGCGATGGAGATTCAGGTGCTGGACGACAGCGGTTCGCAATATACAAAACTGCAGCCGGCCCAGTATCACGGTTCCGTCTACCAGATGTTTCCTGCGAAGCGTGGCTTCCAGAAGCCGGTGGGGGAGTGGAACTCGGAAGAGATCACGGTAAAAGGCCGCCAGATCACCGTGAAGCTGAATGGAACCACGATTGTGGACGCGAATCTCGACGATGTGAAGGACGAGGCCGTGCTGGCAAAGCACCGGGACATGAGCAAGCCCGAAGGGTCGCGCGGGATCGCGAACACCAAGGGACACATCGGCCTGCTCGGCCACGGCACCCGCGTCGAGTTCAGGAATATCCGGATTAAGGAGTTGTAAGCGTCGCACGTGGTGCGGTCGCATTGTTATGATGCCCGCATGCCGATAGTTGTCCAGAAGTACGGCGGCAGCAGTGTCGCTGATGCGACTCGCATTCGGCAGGTTGCCGAGCGGATCATGCGCACGAAGTCTGCCGGCTATGATGTCGCCGTCGTCGTATCAGCAATGGGCGATACGACGGATGAGCTGCTGGCCCTCGCGCGCAAGATTTCCGTCAACCCCGATCGCCGCGAACTCGACATGCTGCTCTCGGCCGGCGAGCGAATCTCGATGGCGCTGCTGTCGATGGCAATTCGCGAACTGGGCGGTGACGCGATCAGCTTTACCGGCAGCCAGTCCGGCATCATTACCAACGATCGCCATGTCGACGCGCGGATTGTCGAAGTGCGACCGTACCGCGTGCAGGACGAACTCGCGCGAGGCCGCGTCGTCGTCATTGCGGGATACCAGGGCGTGTCGTACAAGAAGGAAGTGACGACGCTCGGTCGAGGCGGGAGTGATACGACGGCCGTCGCGATGGCGGCGGCGCTTGGGGCCGAGTGGTGTGAGATCTGTTCGGATGTCGACGGTGTCTATACGGCGGATCCGCGCGTCGTGCCAGCCGCGAAGCGGGTGGGCACCCTCACCTACGAGGAAACGCAGGAACTGGCCGAGGCAGGCGCGAAAGTTCTGAACGCCCAGGCGGTGGAATTCGCGAAAGAAAAGGGCATTGCGATTTACGCACGCGCGACTGCGTCGTCGCTGCCAGGAGCGGATCCCTCCGCTGATGGCACGGTCGTCCGTCGCGATGCGCCGCGCATGCCAGGAACCGTCGCCGGCGTCGCCAGCGAGCGAGACATTCTCGTGCTTCAGGCGACCGGGGACGTCGCTCGACTTGTCGCACTTCTCGACGAGTGCGGCGTGAGCGGCAAGCAGTTGCACGTCGCTGCCTTTGGCGGAAGTGCTGACGGCGCGACGCTCGTCATATCACGTGAGAATCTTCACAACGAAGACCGGTTGCGCCGCGATCTTGGCGCTGCGTTGGGATCCGAGGCGCGCCTCATCGATGGTTTAGGCGCCTTGAGCATCGTCGGCGCGGGGATCAACGTGACCTACGAAAACGTCCGGCGAGGGTCGAGACGGCTTCAAGCGGCGGATATTCGCAGCTACGGGTTGGCGACGTCATCGTTCCGGGCGACCTGGATGGTTGACCGCGCACGCCTGGACGACGCCGTTCGCGATCTGCACCGAGCGTTCATTGAGGAGTGCGTCTCGCGGACGAGCGGCTAGCGACGACTAGCGACTCTAGCGACTGACAAGCGTCAGACGCGACTTCAGTCGTAGCGAAGGGCGACCATCGGATCGACGCGTGCCGCCCGGCGCGCCGGCAGGAAGCCCGCGACAGCCGATACGATTGTCATCATGCCCGTCGCCGCGGCGATGGCAAGCGCGTCCGTTGGCGCGAGTCCGAAGAGCAGCGTCGCAACGAAACGGCTCACGCTCAGCGCCACCGCCACACCAATGACGATGCCGACCGCTACCAGGATCATCGATTCGCGCATCACGAGTCCGAGAACATCCCTGCTCCTGGCTCCGAGCGCCACGCGGATGCCAATCTCGTTCGTGCGCCGCGACACACTGTAGGACATCACGCCGAAAAGGCCGATCGCAGCAAGCAGCAGTGCCAGCGCGCCGAACAGCGTGTAGGCCTGCGCGAAGATCTTTTCCTGCGCGAAACGGCGTTCCACCTGCTCGAGCTGTGTCGAGATGTCCATCATCGGAAGATTGGGGTCGACTTGCCTGACCGCTTCCCTCACACCGCCAGTCACGGCGGCCGGAGCCACGGCTGTCCGTACCGCAATCACCGAACCACCCGGACGCGCCTGCAGATAGGGCACATACATGGTCGGCGGCGCTGGATCACGCAGGCTGTTGTACTTCGCGTCCCGAAGCACGCCGACGATCTCGATCTGGCTGCTGTTCTCGATGCTCGACCCAAAGCGCTGACCGATCGGATTCTCGTTGGGGAAGTACTTCTTCACCGCAGCTTCGTTGATCACCGCGACTTTTGCCGCGCTTTCGTCGTCGCGCGGTGAGAACCCGCGTCCGGCGAGAATCGGGATCTCCATCACCTCGAAGAAGTTCGGCGAGATTACCAGGCGATTGATGCTGTTCTGGAACTCCCGAGGATCGCCAGAGTACGTCCGGCCGCGCACGTAGATGCTCGTCGAGTTCACGCTGCCCGAAAGCAGCGCGGGGTTGGTCAGGGCGGCGGCGCGGACGCCGGGCACTGCAGCAATCCGCTCGAGCACCTGTGCCCAGAGGGCCAGCGTCCGTTTGTCGTCGTACCGATTCAGGTTGGGCTGCAGGCGGAACAGCATGAGGTTGTGCGGATTGAATCCGACGTCAACGTGACGGAGGTTCTGCAGCGTCCGCAGGAAGAGTCCCGCGCCAACCAGGAGCACGAGCGACAGGGCCACCTGGAAGACGAGCAACGACTTGCCGAGGATGCTGCGCGAGCCCACCACGCTGCGCGTCGTCTGCTTGAGTGCGGCGTTGACATCGCCGCCTGTCGCGCGCAGCGCCGGCGCGATTCCAAAGATGATGCCGGTGACTGCCGTGATGACCAGCACAAATGCCAGCACTCGCCAATCCAGGAACGCTGACTGGCCGATGGGGTTGGGCAGCAACTTCTTTCCCCAGTAGCCAACGAGAATGCCAAACGCGCCGCCGATTGATGCGAGCAACAGACTCTCGGTCAGCAGTTGCCGAATCAAGCGCGCGCGTGTCGCGCCGAGCGACAGCCGCACCGACAGCTCCTTCTCGCGCGCCGTCGCGCGGGAGAGCAGGAGGTTCGCCACGTTCGCGCAGACGATCAGGAGGACGAGCCCCACCACCACGCTGAGGATCGTTGCGGCGCGCATTTCCGTTGTCGCGACGTCGTAAACACCCCGGCTGCCCGAATCGACCCGGAGCCGCGGTACCTGAGTACGGTTTCGATTGCCAGAGGCCGCCCGTTCGGTCTCGGACAACGATTTCAGGTGTGCATCCATCCCGGCCCGCGCGGTCTGCTGGAACAGGCCTTCGAGATTGCCTTGCACCTGCGCCGCGGTGACACCCGGCTTCAGCCGTCCCATCACCTGCAGCCACCAGTACGTCGGTTGAGACAAACGCGGCAGCTTGGCTGAGCTGTCGGGTGCGTTGTTCAATTGCGTGTCGAGCGACAGGGGCAACCCGATGTCCGGCAGTTCCGCCACGGGCTGTTGAATGCCGGTAAAGCCCGGTTCGATCACGCCGATCACCGTCACCACGACGTTGTTGATACGGATCGTCTTTCCCACAACGGTGGGGTCCGTGGTGAACCGCGTATGCCAGTACTTGGAACTGATCACGGCCACCGGCGGCGCGTCGGGCCGGTCATCTTCGGGCGCGATCGTGCGGCCGACGCGCGCCCCCACCCCAAGCACGCGGTAATAGTTGCCAGTCGAAATGAACGCGCTGGCGATCTCCGCCTGCCCGTCGACGACGACGTTCACCCGACCGTACGGGGCGCAGGCGAACAGATCGCTCATCGTCCGGTTGTCGGCCCGCCTTGGCCCTTCGGCTTCGGCGTGGCTCGCCGGAGTGACATCCGATTCCTGTGTCACGGAGGCGGCAAGGAACTCCTGATACATCGGAAACGAGAACGTGCTGCGGACGTTCTGCCCGTCCGGACCGGCGGCCGAGAACCCGTAGTCGCTGGAGGAGTTGACCATGTCGTTGCGGCCGCTCCATTTCAGCCGCACCAGGGTATCCGGGTCCTTCACGGGGATCTGCTTCAGCAACAGCCCGTTGACGGCGCTGAAGATGGCGGTGTTGGCGCCGATGCCGAGGGCGAGCGAGAGCAGCACCACTGCCGTCCAGCCTTTGCTGCGGAGAAGCATTCGGGCGGAGTGGCGAAGATCGTTGAACATGCTCGGATTGTAGACGGAGCGGGTTCAGAAAGGGTTCAGAACGGGTTCCGAAAGGGTTCAGAACGGGGTTCAAAGGTTCAGGCGGGGTTCAAAGGTTCAGACGGGGTTCAAGGGTTCAGAACGGGGTTCAAGGGTTCAGACTGGGTTCAAGGGTTCAGGCTGGGTTCAAAGGTCAGACCGGGTTCAAAGGGCAGACCGGGTTCAAAGGTGCAGACTGGGTTCAAAGGTCAGACCGGGTTCAAAGGTGCAGACTGGGTTCAAATGCATTAGCTAAGATGTGGGAGGACCGATGACCAAGGAGCTGTACGGACCGAGCCGGAATCTTTGCGGAATGCTCACCTATAAGTGAAGACATCGGCTGGTCCGCGGGGAGATGCTTCCATCTGCCACCTCGATGAGCATGACCCGATGTGCCGACACGTGCGGATGGGAGGAGTGGAGTGTATGAATGCCGGCCTGAACGCGGTCTCGTGGCTCGACTGGAAGCTGGGCGCGCGCTTGCTGCTGAAATATCCCGCGCTCACGGTCATCGGGGGCCTCTCGCTGGCGGGTGCCATCGCGATTGGGGCGGTCGGCATCGAAGTCGCCGACGAACTGCTGTACAAACAGCTGCCGTTCGATGAAGGCGGCAGCGTCGTGCGCCTCGAGACGCAGGACACGGCGGCGTCAAGCGTGGAGCCGAGGGTGCTCCACGATTTCGCGATCTGGCGGCGGTCTCTGAAGACGGTGGCGGAGCTCGGCGCCGCCCGCGTGAGCGAGCGCAACGTGCTCACGGGCGAAGGCCGTGTCGAATCGCTGCGCGTGGCGGAGATCACGGCGTCCGCGTTTCCGCTCACCCGCGTGTCGCCGTTACTCGGCAGGCCGCTCCAGCCGGCGGACGAAGTCCCGGGTGCGGAGCCCGTCGTTGTCCTGGGTTACGACGTCTGGCAGAGACAGTTCCTCCACGACCCGGCGATCATCGGCCGCGTCGTGACCGTGGGCCGCACGGCCCGCATCGTGGTGGGGGTGATGCCGCCGCGCTTCGGCTTCCCGCACAATGAGCAACTCTGGGTGCCATTGACGGTCCAGGACGCTCCGCCGCGCGAAGGTCCGGCCGTGCAGGTGTTCGGCCGCCTCGCCGGCGGAGCGAGCTGGCAGGACGCCGCTTCGGAGCTCGACGTCGTGTCGGCACGCCTTGCCGCCGACGAGCCGACCACCCACGCGCAGCTGCGGACGCGGGTTCGTGCATTCGCCGGGCGCACGCCGGGTGATTCGCTGCGCCTGGAGGATGTGGCGGTCCACGCCATCGTCCTGCTGCTGTTGGGGGCGGTGTCGGCGAACGTCGCGACGCTGATCTTCGCGCGCACGGCGATGCGCGAATCGGAGATCCTCGTCCGCCACGCGCTGGGGGCGAGCCGGGCCCGCGTGGTCGCGCAGATCGTTACCGAAGGGCTCGTGCTGGCTCTCGCCGCTGCCGTGCTTGGGCTGGTCGTGGCCCAGACGACCGTGCGCTATGCCCTGGCGCGGGCGCCTCGGATCACAGGGGACGGTCTGCCGTTCTGGGTGGATCTGACGCTCGAGCCTGTCACCATTGCGTATGCGCTGCTGCTCGCGCTCGTCGCCGCGGCCCTGATCGGCCTGCTGCCCGCGCTGAAAGCCACGCGCGCATCTGTCCACGCGGGACTGCAGGGGATCACCGGCACCGGCGGAACGATGAAGTTCGGCGGCATCTGGTCGTTCATCGTCGGCGGGCAAGTGGCGTTTACGCTGCTGTTCGTGCCCGCCGCGGTGGGGATCTACGCCAACTCCCGTCAGGAGCAGTCGACGTGGGCAGCGTTTCCGACGGAGCATTACCTCACGTTCCGTCTCAGGATGGACAACGAGGCGCTGGCCGGCGAGCGCGGTGTGCCCGACGATGGGCAGATCGGCGCGCGCCGCGCGCGCGTATACCAAGAACTCGCGGGTCGCCTGCGTGAGGAGGCTGGCGTGACACACGTGACGCTCGCCGATCGCCAGCTCGGGGCGCAGCCGGACTGGGTAGCGCTGGAAATAGAGCAGGACGGCGCGCCACCAGCTCGCATCCACGGCAATTACGAGGGCGGATTCGGAATGGCGGCTGTCGGTGCCGGTTATCACGAGGCGTTTGGCGCGGCGGTCGTGGCCGGCCGCGGCCTGCATGCCGCTGACGCTGGGGCGTCGAACCGGCCCGTCGTGGTGAACGAGGCGTTCATGCGCGCACTCGGCAGAAATCCCGTGGGCGCACGGGTGCACACGATCCAGCGAGGCAGCGTGCGCGAGGTGGGATCCTGGAGCGAGATCGTCGGCGTGGTCGCCGATCTGAATACCGCCGGCGACGGCGGCGGCGGGACGACGTGCATTTATCGCGCGGTGTCCGCGGCAGAGCTCGATTCTTTGGTGGTCACGGTTCGCGTCGCAGGGGACGCGTCGCCGCTGGCGCCCCGCGTCGCCGTCCTTGCGCGAGGGATTGATGCGGGCCTGCAGCTCAAGGACATCGCCACCCTCGACGAGGTCGTGGCACAGAAGCAGGAATCGAGGTCATTCGGCAGCGTCGTCTTCGGCAGCGTTCTGCTCGCGGCGGTGGTCTTCTCCGCTGCCGGTCTGTACGCGCTCATGGCGGTCGCCGTGGCGCGTCGCACCCGCGAGATCGGTATCCGTATCGCCCTCGGCGCCAACCGCCGGCACGTGCTCGGCAGCGTGTTCGCTCGTGCCGCTCGTCAGCTCGGCGGCGGCATCATCGCCGGCAACAGCCTCATCCTGCTCCTCGCATGGCGCGCCGACAGCCTGACCGTGGAACTCCTCGTCTCGTCGGTCATCACGTCCGTCATCATGGCGGCCGTGGGCGTGCTGGCGTGCGCCGCGCCGGCGCGCCGAGCGCTGCGTGTTCAACCGACTGAGGCGCTGCGGCAGGGTTGACGTGTGTCTTGGCTCGGATCCGCTCGTCACGCGGTGACGCCAGCAAGCTGATTCACCTGCAGATCGTACAAATCGCAGGGTTCTAGATGGTGAGTGGATCGTCTTCTCGGCGTCGGGTCCGGGGGGTGATCTCTGCGTAATCGGCGCGGATGGTTCAGTCTATCGCCAGATTACGTCGGGCGATCACTCGTTCGCGGGTTGCGCTGGGACCCGGCCGGCTTCATGAGCAAAGCCGCCAGGCGCACCCTTGAACCCTGTCTGAACCCTTGAACCATGTCTGAACCCTTGAACCCTGTCTGAACCTGTTCTGAACCCTTCTGAACCCTTTCTGAACCCTTTCATTCGTATCTCAACGCGAGAATCGGATCGATCCTGCTCGCCCGATGCGCGGGAATGAGTCCGGCTGCCGCGGACACGAGCGCCAAGACCACCACCGTCGTTCCCGCGATGAGCGGGTCGTCGGGCTTGATGCCGTATAGCTGCGTGGAGACGTAGCGGCCCAGGGCGAGGGCCGCGGGAACGCCGATGGCGAGGCCGATCGCCAGCAGCACCAGCACCTCGCGCATGACGAGCCAGATGACACCACCAGGCTGGGCGCCAAGAGCGAGGCGGATCCCAAGCTCTTTACGGCGGCGCGCCACGACGAATGCCATCACGCCGTACAGGCCAACCGACGCGAGGAGGGTTGCGAGGAAGCCGAACCCGGCAGACAGGAGAGCGATCAGTCGGTCCGTCAAGAGCGTCTGATCCAACTGTGCTTCGACCGTCTTCACCTGATAGACCGGCATGGAGGCGTCGAGCTGTCGAACCTCAGTGCGAATGACGTTGTAGGCACTGCTGGAACCGGTCAGCGTCCGGACATAAAAAGTCGCACCGCCGCGCCCCCAATTGGGAACGAACACCTGCCGTCTCACGCCCTCGCGAGGCCCTTCGTACAGCGAATTTGCGACGACGCCGATGATCTCCACGTCCAATTTGACCTTCGGTCCGACGCCGCGCCCGAGGCGCTTGCCGACGGCGCTCGCACCTTTGAAGAAGTGTTCGGCGAACCGTCGATTGACAATGGCGACCTTGGAGTCCTGCTTGATGTCGAGCGCAGTGAAATCACGTCCCTCCAGAATCGGAATCCGCATCGTCTCGAAGTAACCGGGCGAGAGAGCATTCATGAAGGCCTGCATGTCTTCACCGTCGGCGGGCCGATGGCCTTCCACGGACGTGGAGCTGTCCCATTCGTCGCCGGAAAGGATCGGCACCGCGGCGAGCGCGGCAGATTTGACTCCAGGCGCCGAGCGGAGACGCTCGAGCAGCTGGCTGTAGAAGTTCACGGTTCGCTGCTCGTCGTAGCCACTGAGATCGGGCGAAAGTTGAAACGTCACCAGGTTGTCGAGCGCAACGCCGGTGTCAGTGGTCTTTAGATTCTGCAAGCTTCGAACGAACAGGCCCGCGCCGAACAGGAGCAGGAAACTCAGCGCGACCTGCAGGGTCACCAGTCCCTTGCGAAGGAACAGCGACCCGCCGGTGCCCGCAATGGACCCCACCGTATCCTTGAGCGTGGTCCACGGATCGGGACGGCTCGCGCGCAACGCGGGCAGCAGTCCGAATACGATCCCGGTGACGAAGGTCAGCACCATCGTAAACGCCAGGATCCGGCCATCGGGGTTTGCGTTAATCAAGAGCGGTTGTCCTTCAACCGGAATCAGCGCCAGCAGACTTCGTGTCAGCACGATGGCGAGGAATACCCCGGCGATTCCGCCGAGAATCGACAGGACCAGACTCTCAGTCAGCAGCTGTTTGACCAGCCGCCCGCGGGACGCGCCGAGCGACAGCCGCACGGCGATTTCCTTCTGACGCATGAAGCCACGCGCGATGAGCAGGTTGGCGACGTTCGCACACGCGATGAGCAGCACGAGCCCGACCATGCACATCAGGACGACGAGCGCGGTCGAGAATTCGTTTCGAAGGCCCGAGAAACCGATCGCCGCGCTCTCCACGAGCATCTGTCCCTGCATGAACCGGTCGCGCGAATACTGGGACCAGTCTTTCGCCGCTGGAAGCGTCATCTCGTAGGCACGAATCTGTGTGAAGAGGCCCTGCAGCGGTGCGCGCGCGGACTCAATGGTGTGGCCGGGCTTCAGGCGCGCGAACATCTGAACCCATCGGGCCCTCCGGTTGTCCATGTAGATCCAGGCCCAGTCGGGCGCCATGACTGGCTTCATCAAGATCGGTACTCGGATTTCCGGCGCTCGCGCCGGGTCAATGCCCGCAAATCCCGCTGCGGACACGCCGACGATCGTCATCGGATAGTTGTTGACGAGGATCTTCTTCCCGACGACCGACGGATCGCGTGCGAAGCGGTTCACCCAGTAGTCGTATCCGAGCACGACGACAGGATGTCCCTGATATACCTGGTCATCTTCCTGTGAGTTGAAGACGCGCCCGATCGCAGGACCCACACCGAGCATGGAGAAGTAATTGCCGGATACCATCTCGGCGGCGACGCGTTCCGTCTGGTTGTCGATGCTCACAGCGGCATCGACGAGGCGCCTGCACAACACCTCGGCCAGCGGCTCCGCGCGCGTCTGATAATCCTGATACAGCGGATACGAGTGCATCCGCGTTCCCATATTGCTGCCGTTGTGAGCACCCTGCTGATAGAGCATGACCAGCTCTTCGGGAGCCTTCACGGGCAGCTTGCGAAGCAGAAGCTGATCGATCAGCGTGAAGATCGCTGTATTTGCGCCAATACCAAGCGCCAGCGAGAGGATGGCGACTGTGGTAAAGAGGGGATTCCGGCGAAGCCCGCGCACCGCGAGCCGGAGGTCAGCAATTGGGGAGCTCATCTCCGTCTTTGACGGTGCAATCGATGTGATGGTTTACGGCGATCAACGTTTCCAGATGCGGTGCCACCATTTCTCCGGGATTGCAGGGGGAACAGCCGGATTGCTCATACCCATCGACTTCCGGATCTGATCGATGTTCCACCCGGTCAGCCTTGCCAGATTCTGGGCCTCCGCTTCGCGCCGTTTCGGCAACTGCTGCCGATAGAGGTTGGCGGCTTCACACGAGCTCGTGCCCTTCCATTCATGGCGGAGCACGTACCGCCCCTGGAAATTGCTTCGATCGGCGGTCTCCTGGAACACCAGATCCTCGGGAAAATGCGCCGAGTCGTAGCGCACGTGGAGGCGCGTCATGAATACCTCCTGCCCACGGCGACCGTTCGACTCCAGCCAGAAGACGCCAAGTCTTCGCAAGTCGTCGTTCGAAAGCGGTTCGGCTGCGCATGGATCGCACCAGGCCATGTCCCACGCGTACTCTGTGAAGATCGTGCTCATGTTCTCCCTGGCAACCTGGTGCGCGAACATCGCCGTGTAGAAATCCTTGAACCGATCCTTCACGTACACAGGCAGGTCCATCCCCGTGGGAAGTTTCACGGTTCGGTAGTTCGTGGTCTCCACTCGTCCCTTTCGCGTGAGCGCGTAGACAAACAGTTCCTGCGGGCCATCGGCGTTGACGGTCCCCAGTCGAATCGGCAGCATGAACTTCGCCGATTCGTACGCCACCTGAATCGGCCGCAACATCGAGTAGCCAAGCTTCGCCTGCTCTTTCAGATTGACCTTCGCGACGAAGAACTTGAGGTTCTGACGGATATAGCTGTTCAGGACTGCGGACGCCCCGGCGGGGATGCGGTAGTGGTTCTCACGGAGCCACGTTTCCAGCCCGCTGCTTTGTTGCGCCGAGAGAATCAGGATGTCGTATTCGCCGACCGTGTATTGCGCCTCGATCGTGACGCCGAGGCTCCTGGCTCGGGCCAGAGAACTGACCGCGACCGACTCCTGTACGGGCGCGGCCATCGGCAGCGCTTTGTCGTAGCTGAACCTGCTGCATGGATCGTCGTCGAAGTACTCGACCAGTCGCGGCGCCGAATAGGCATCGAGGTGATCCAGCAACGCTTTGTCACCGACGTGGATCTGATCTTTCTGCAGCACTGTGGGCACCGGAATGACGACGGCGAACTCCTTGGGATCGCCTTTGAAGTCGTTCGCCATTGTCAGCACGGTCTTGTCCTCACTTCGCACCAGGACTACCTGCGAAGCTTTGTTAAAGACTTTTGTGTCGGCCTTGGCGACATAGAAGCCGCAAAAGGCGAGAAGAGAATCTCCAGACCACGCGAACGCCGCAATCACCGCAACGATAACCACTCGTCTCATATGACAGCTCCAGAGTTGTGCTTCGAGTAAATCGGCCCGTGGCTTCCGCCTTCAGGCCCAAGAGTTGCGGCGCCCGCTGCTCTTCCGGCGAAAGCCGGAAGCCACCTCAGGTGCCCGGCACTCGGCCGCGCCCACTGATACTGAGTGCCGGGCAGCATCCAATCGATGAGCGGCACCGTCATCGAAAAGAGCGCAAGCGACCACAAGAGTCCATTGGTCCGGAACATCCGGAACTGGACGTACCACGCGCCGTACGCGACGAGGAACGCAAACAGAACCCTGCCCACACGCGAATTCGGCGTCGTCTTCGGGTCGGAAATCATGAAGAACGTGAAGAGGAGCAGCGCGCCGCTTTGCAGGCGATGGAACGGAATGACCATCGGTTCACCGACCCACGCCGATCGCCCGAACACGAGGGCCATGTAGAAGAAGATGAAGGCGTAGGTGACGTCGCTGCGTGCGGCGCGGTTCACCACGAGGCCGCCGAGGCATGCCATCAGGAATGCGAAAAACGCAACGTTTCCCCACTGGCCAGGCGACACCCAGACCTGTCCGGTCAGCAGCATCATGAGGACGATGCCGAAATTGGTCGGATTGAAGAGGTGCTTGCCGTTGAATCGAATGATGAATTTGCTGGCGATCGTGATGACTGCGGCGAGCATCGCCAAAGCGACGTGGTTGGTGCGCAACAGCAAGCACAGTGACAGCCCGGAAATCCACGCGCTTCGCGGATCGAAGTTCTGGAGCTTCCACAGCCGGCTGCAGGCGTATTGCGTCAACAGCGTGCTGGCCAGAATCGTTGCCGCGCGTGCGACGGTAATCTCGAAATCCAGCTCCGCCATCCCGTACGCGAGGAGGCACGCCAGCATCGAGATCTGATAGAGCCGAGGATCGAGAGCCCGACGCCCGGGCTGAGTGGCGGTCGAAGCCGTTCCAGTCATTGCCGCTCCCTGCTTTCCCTAGAACGGCGGCGGTGCGGGTTTCTTGCAGCCGGCCGGAAGCGATTGATTACGCGGGACTAGCTGTCGGATGGGCCCTACTGGCCGTCGGCCGTGTATCATCTGACCCGAATGCGCACGCTCCGAACGTGTCTGGTATCGGCGGCTATTGCTGCCGTCGCGGTCGTGTCAGGCGCGCAGCCCGGCGCGTTCGGTGACTTCGACGGTCATGGGGACGTCGGCTCGCCGAAGATCAGTGGCTCTGCGACCTACATTCCAGGGTTGCGCGAATACACACTGATGGCGGGTGGAGCGAATATGTGGGGTCCCAGGGACGAGTTCCACTTCGTCTGGAAGCGGATGAAGGGGGACTTCACGCTGTACAGCCGAGTCGAGCTGGTCGGCAAGGGTGTGAACGCGCACCGCAAGGCCGGGTGGATGATCCGTTCCACGCAGGATCCCGATTCACCGTACGTGGACGCCGTTGTCCACGGTGACGGGCTGACCTCGCTGCAATTCCGCCGCACGAAAGCAGGCCTCACCGAAGAACGCCCCGCGAGCGTCAAAGCGCCAGACGTGCTGCAACTCGAACGGAAGGGCAGTGTCTACAGGATGGCGGCGGCCAAGTCTGGCGATCCGTTTTCCATCAGCGAGATCTCCGACGTCGATCTTGGCGACGAGGTGTTCGTGGGTCTCGTGCTCTGCTCGCACGATGCCGACGTGATGGAACGCGCGATATTCAGCGACGTCCGGATTACGGTGCCATCTCGCTAGCTTCGCTACGGCCGGCTGCGCTTCGCCAGCCGCTCCACGACATCAATCGCGAGCGCGACCGCTTCTGCAAAGAACGGCTGCGGAATCTTGTCGGCTGTGTCCGTTGGCTTGTGATAGTCGGGGTGGTCTTCCACGCCGAAATAGAGGAACGGAATGCCGGCGGCATGGAACGGGCCGTGATCCGATGAATTCGTCCAATCCTCCTGACCGTTCGATTCCGCCTTCGGCCGATCGTGTCCGAACTCGACCTTGATCTGGCGTCCGCGCGAGGCCTCCAGGACAGGTGCTTTGAGCGCAGGGTACTGATGCGTTCCGGCAACCCACACCGTATTCGCGCCACCGCGGCCGATCATGTCGAGATTGACGTCAGTCACAATCTGCTTCAGATCGACGGGGGGGTTCTTGACGAAGTGCCTGGCTCCCTGCAGCCCGAGTTCTTCGGCGTCGAATGCCACGACCATCAACGAGCGCTCCGGTTTGTGGCGAACGAACCAACTCGCGACGGCAAGAATGCCTGCGACGCCCGACGCATTGTCATCCGCGCCCGGATAGAGACTGCCGTCCCGTCGGCCCAGATGATCAAAGTGTGCACTCACGACCACGAATTGATCCGGCGCGGCGGTTCCGCGAACCACGCCAAGGAGATTCGTGCCTTGCAGTTCGCTGGCTTTGTCGGCCGCACCGGCCGATCCCCGGGCACGTGGCGTGAACGAGAATTTCTGCTCGTGCGTTTCCCCGATCGGCTCGAGGCCGATCTCGCGAAAACGGCGCAACACATACGCCTGCGCTCGCCGATTGCCCTCCGTCCCCGTCCGTCGTCCCTCGAACTCCGGCGCCGACAAGGTGCGCACATCCGTCATCAACGCTTCGACGTCGACTGTGGCGGCAGCTGTCTGAGCGGTCTGATGTGCGACTGGACCGACGAGGAGTGCAGGCGAAGCGAACGTCGCGAGGCAGAGAGCGATTCGGAACCGGACCAGTATCTTCATCTCGTCAGACGTAACTCAGCCAGCGGCTCCGCGAATCTCTCTTCACCCGCCCGAACCAACGGCATGCGGGATACAGCAAGGCCACTGCGAACGCGGTGACCAGGTACAGCAACGGAAGGTTCCACATATAACCGGGTGGCGCCGGCCCGTTGCCCATCGGATGATTATCGAACAGCCAGGGAGAAACCGAACCTTGACGGACCAGCGACACGACGATGGCGAGGAGATGGATGAGGGGAATATGCAGCAGGTAATAGAACATCGGGACGCGACCAAACACCTGCAGCATTCGCACGAACGCATTGTCGGCGCGATCGAGCCACGTCAGCACTAACAGCGCGGGTCCGAGCGTCATCAGCAGAAAGAGCAGCGACGCGGGATACTTCGACGTATTCAGGAATGACAATGCCGTCTGCACCCAGGATTGTGCGACCTGCCAGTATCGCGGATCGCCATAGCCATTCACTGCGCGCAGCACGATGAACAACACAACCGCGGCGCTCCCCACTTGCAGACAGATCCGCCGCCGTCGACGACCGTCGAGCACGAAGACCGTTCCAAAAGCGTAGCCTGCGGCCATGACGCCAACCCATGGGATGAGCGAGTAGAGGACGACGAGCGGCCCGCCCCCCCCAACTTCAAAAGCAAAATACGCGACGCTCCAGAGCAGGCTGAACCCGCTCTCGCGAATCGCATCCAGGTGCGGCCGCGCGACAAGGTCCATGATGTTGTGGCCAGCGATGATTGCGGCGCCAATCGCTCCGACCGCCGCGGCAGGGAGATACACGAGCGCGGCAAGGACAACCATCGACCAGCCGATGACCCAGATGACACCAGCCAGCATGTAATGCGCGAAGTCTAGATTGAACGTCCAGGCGCATCGGATGATGGTCAGTTCGAGCAGCACGAGCCATAACCCGCGCGACACGAGAAAACGCGCGAGCCTCGTCCGATCGCCCAGCTTTCTTCCGTGCAGAAAAGCCGCGGTGCCGGCCAGAAAAACAAAGGCCGGCGCAACGAAATGCGTGATCCACCGGGTGAAAAAAATGCCGAGCGTTGGTCCGCCGGCTGGGAGGCCCGAATACACGCGCACGTGGTCGATCGCCATGAGCATGACGACGATTCCGCGCAGAGCGTCTACCGACGCGATGCGCGTCGAGCGCAGCGTTGCTGCTGTTTGAGGCGCCGGGGACGTGTGGACCATGGCGTCGGCGGACCGACGTGAGTATAGGCTAGGAGATGAAATGTTCGACCGTTTGCGACCCCACAGCTAGCCGCCGGTCTTCACGCCGCTCAGGACGAAGTGTCGCTGCGGATCGAGATCCGACCGGTTGATTCGAGTTTCCCCTGGGTGCTTCACGACGGTTTCCCCGGGATGCAACTCGACCTCGAGACGATACGTGCCCTGAGCCACTTTGATCGTGTACCCGCCATTCGGCCCGGTGGTCGCTTCGAACTTCGCTCCGGTCTTGACATCAATCGCCGTCACCTTGCGGTTGGCTACAGCCGCTTTCGTTTCAGTCGAAACAATGCCGGCGATCGTGCCGCCGACCGACGGCTGGTCAGGCCCCGCGCTCACGACAGGGCCAGGATGACAGGCGATGGCCATGAGGGCAGCCAGCGCGACGAATACACCAGGCACGCAGCGGATGTACTTCATGATGGGCGTAGCTTAGCACCGAAGCCGAACCCTCGCCGCGACCTCACTGTTTGGATTCACCGGGCAGCGGCACGTGAGCCGGATAGGCCTTTTCACCCGCGAGGATCTTAACTGGCAATCGGTTCTCACGCAGCGGAATCGGGCAGGTGGTATACGGATTGAACGCGCACGGTGGGTTATACGCCATGTTGAAATCCAGTACGGTCGTCCCGTCGTCTCTCAGGTCCGAATAGAGGAAGCGCGCCGTCTCGTAGGTTTCCTGACCGCTCGACGCATCCCGAAAGACGAAGTAGAAGCGTTTCGGCCGCGTCGTGAAAGGGCGCAGACGAAGCGTCTGTCCAGACAGCTGAAACTCCACGATTCCTTCGCTGTCATACGCGTCGACATCGCCGTAGGTGTTGAGCACCTTGATTGTCTGCCGATGCTGGTCCCGGATCAGGCGACCGACGACTCGATACTGCGCGTCGATTGGGAACCAGGTGAAGCCTTTGAAGTCGCGAGCGAGCGGCCCGTTGGGATCGCGAACGCGAATCGCGTACTGGTCGCCGCTGATATGCGCGACGAGTCGCACGTCGCCGACGGTGAGTTCGTCTGCGTCGCGGACTGAGTCGTCCCGTAGCTCAATCGGAGCTGTCACCTCCTTGTCCTCGAGCAGCACGCCCGCGCCGGGCGCCGGCTCGAACCGGACACGGTCATCATGAAGCACGAACCGGCCGATGCGTGTGGGAGTTGAATCGGGCAGCACGATATTGTTGTCCTTCGCGCTTCCCGCCGTGTTGCTGCCGCGTCTCAAGATGTGTAGGGCGGCGATGCTGACCCACTCGCGGCGATAGTCCGCCTCATGTTTGGCGCGCCACTCGCGAACGGCGGCGGCGGCGGCGGAATCTGATGAAGGCGATCGATCCGCCGGCCCGCTTCCGCACGCGCTGACGCCGATCGCCAGCATCGCGAGCGCAGCGCGTCGTCGAGCCGCCATCATCAAGGAGTATCGAGATTTCGCGCGGCCGGCAGCCGTCGCTGGTTCAGGTTGACTCGGTAGTTTTCCTCGAGATGGTCGACGCCGTCGGCGGTAATCACGAGCCGTGATTGATCGTCGCGCACCACGAACTTCTTTTGCAGCAGGTACCAAATCGTGAACTCGAGATGCTCACGGGGTCTGCCGAGGAGCCCTTCAAGCTCGGTTGAGTAGAGCGAGGGGCTCCCCGGATCGGCTCGCCGTTTGGTATACAACGCCTCGAGCATCGTCAGCCGAAACATCTGCTCGATCGCAAAGTCGTCCTCCGATTGCGCGCCGGTCGATACGAGACGCCAGCGATCCTGGCGCTGGCGGTGATACGAGACGTCGTACTTCGCACGCTGTTCAGGATCGTTGAGGATGGTATAGGCGTCGCGCAATTCGCGAAATCTGGCCTCGTTGCCCGTTTCCCGGTTGTCGGGATGGTAGCGCTGCGCGAGAAGCCGATAGGTGCGGCTGATGGTTTCCTGCTCGGCATTCGGGCTGACCTGGAGGAGTTCGTAATAATCGACGGGCGTCTCATCGGCCATGCGAAGAGCGTATCGTGTGCCCGAATGGGCGTCAAAGAGGGGTGCGCTAGCCGCCCGCCATCGCCCCGACGACGAGGAACGGTTCGGCGCCCCGGACGACGGCGTCGGGCAGGGGAGTGTCTGGCGGCTCGTGTGACAGATCCTGCTCGCACGCAAAGAAGCGCACGAACGGGCGGCGCTTCTTCGTGACGTGATCGCGAATCGTCCCTTGCAGAACCGGGTAGCGTGTCTCGAGTTCCCCGAGAATCGCGCGGAGCGTCACTTGTCCTTCGACGTCCACTTTCACTTCGCCGTCAACGCCGGCCAGGGTCCTCAAGTGCGCCGGCAGCACGATACGAATCGTCTGGTTCATAGCGTTTGCACTTCGACCGAGAGCACCGCCGGAAGATCCCGCACGATTGGCGTCCAGTGGTCTCCCGAGTCTTTCGACGCGTAGACTTGCCCCCCGGTCGTGCCGAAGTAGATGCCACACGAATCGAGCGAGTCCACTGACATGGCGTCGCGCAACACGTTGACGTAACAGTCCTTCTGCGGGAGACCGTTGGTCAGCGCCTCCCATTCATTGCCGCCGCTGCGGCTGCGGTAGACGCGGAGCTTGCCGTCCGGCGGAAAATGCTCCGAGTCACTCTTGATCGGAACGACGTAGATCGTCTCTGGCTCGTGGGCATGAATGTCGATCGGGAACCCGAAGTCGGTCGGCAGATTCCCGCTCACTTCCTTCCACGAGTCTCCGCCATCGTCGCTGCGCATGATGTCCCAGTGCTTTTGCATGAACAACACGTTCGGACGCGACCGGTGCATGGCAATGTGATGCACGCAGTGGCCGACTTCGGCCGCGGGATTTGGAATCCCTTCGCTCCGCAAGCCTTTGTTGATCGGCTGCCACGACTTCCCGCCATCGTCTGTACGAAACGCACCGGCCGCCGAGATGGCAATGAAGATCCGTTGCGGATTGGTCGGGTCGAGGATGATGGTGTGCAGACACAGGCCGCCGGCGCCAGGCTGCCAGTGCGGGCCAGACCCGTGGCCGCGAAGCCCGTGGAGTTCGCTCCAGTTCTGACCGCCGTCAGTCGATCGGAAGAGTGCCGCGTCCTCGACGCCTGCATAGAGCGTATCGGGATCCATGAGTGAAGGCTCGAGGTGCCACACGCGAGCGAATTCCCACGGGTGTGGCGTTCCGTCGTACCACTGATGCGTCCCAGGCACGCCGTCGTAGACGAACTTGTTTCCTACCGGCGCCCAGGTCTTCCCGCCATCGTCCGAGCGCTGGATGAGCTGCCCGAACCATCCGGTCGACTGCGATGCATAGAGCCGGTTCGGGTCGGCGGGAGATCCCTTCAGGTGGTAGATCTCCCATCCGGCGAAATGGGGACCATTCACATGCCACTGCTCACGCTTGCCGTCTGACGTCAGGATGAACGCACCCTTCCGGGTGCCTACCATCACGCGAACACCACTCATTTCCTTGCCCCTCCACGGAATCCTGCATTTTATGATGCGGCGTTCGCTTCGGCCAGTCCAACTGTGCCTTAGACTCTTCGGGCGACGCCGCAGTCACAACATGGAGCAGTTCCTGAAGCCTCAACCGATCACGCGACGCCGTTTCGGTGCGCTTGCGCTGTGTGCGCTGGCGCCCGTTACCAGTGCAGGCGCGTGTCATGCGAAGACTACGGAGCAGCGCTCGCCCAACGACGAGGGGCAGATCTTCGTTCGTCCGCGGGTCGGGGTGACAACGTCCGGCTCAGGCACCGTCGCTCTCGAGCTGGGGCGCTCGCGAGATGGGATCCTGCAGATTCCGCAGGGTGCGCTCGACGTTCCGCTTCCACTGCTGGTACTTCTGCACGGTGCCGGCGGCAGTGGTGCCGGTGTGCTTCGACGCCTCGGTTCCATCGCCAACGATACCGGCGTCGCCGTGCTTGCTCCGGACTCGCGCGCCTCTTCGTGGGACGCGATTCGTGGCGAATTCGGACCCGACGTGACGTTCATCAGTCGTGCGCTCGAGCGCACGTTCGAAATGGTGGCCGTCAATCCCGCGCGAGTGTCAGTGGGTGGATTCTCCGATGGGGCGACCTATGCGCTCTCGCTTGGTCTGATTAACGGGGAACTCTTCCGTCGCGTGCTCGCCTTTTCTCCGGGCTTCCTCGTCCCGGGCACTCCCCATGGCAAACCAGAGTTCTTCATTTCGCATGGCACTGAGGACCCGATTCTTCCAATCGAGCGCTGCAGCCGTCCAATCGTCCGGTCACTCCAGAAGCGCGGCTACGAGGTGACCTTCCGCGAGTTTCAGGGTGGTCACGAAGTGCCACCAGCGATCGCACGCGAGGGCCTCAAGTGGGTGAGAGGATGACAGACGAGGACGACCGATCGGACAACCCGCCGTCAAGACCAGGCACAAGGCCGGGCTTCGCGGTGGTCCCTGGCGAAGACCGGGTTCAATGCCCGAACTGTTGCCGTCTCGCCCGTGTCACCAGCCGACGCATGGGATTGCTGTTCTATGCGTGCGATCTCTGCGGTAGCGTCGGCGCAGCACCGGAGGGTCAGGCTTGAGCCAAGATCTATTCCTCGCGCAAAGCGACAACCGGATCGACTTTCGTCGCACGCCAAGCCGGTATGTAGCAGGCGACCAGGGCACTGGTGATGAGGATCAGCGGGACTGCCGAAAACGTGGCGACATCTGTGGCACTGATCCCGAAGAGCAGGGTGGCGATGACGCGGGTCAGAGCCAGTGCTCCCGCGAGTCCCAGGATCACGCCGAGAGCCGCCAACTCCATTCCCTGACGCACCACCATTCCGACGATCCGATTGGTCTGAGCGCCCAGCGCCATCCGGACGCCAATGTCATGTGTGCCCTGAGTAACCAAGTAGGACATCACACCATAGACGCCGACAATCGCTAGAACCAACGCGAACGCGGCAAACGCGCCAAGCATCAGCGTCGCGAATCGTTGCCGGGCAAGAGAATCTCTCATCCGATCGTTCATCGTCCGGACGTCGAAGACCGGAATTGTCGGATCAACCTCGTGGATCGCTCGAACCATCGCCTGCGTGACCGCTGCCGCGTCGCCAGTCGTCCGAGCGACGTGGTACTGAAGAAGACCGGGGGACGGTCGATAGACGACAATCCGTCCGTCTACGTCCAGGCCGTACTGCTTCACCGTTCCCACGACGGCGACGATCTCCATTTGACGCTTGGGATCGAACCAGAGGTGTTTCCCAATGGCGTCTCCCTTGGGCCAGAAGCGCTGTGCGAACTTCTCGTCAATGGCCACAACTGGTTGGGCATTTGGCAGCGTGTCGAAGCTGGTGAAGACGCGTCCCTGCACCAGCGGGATTTCCATGGTTCGAAAATAGTCTGTTGTCACGGCGCGCTGGTCGACCTGCAGTTCCTGTCCGGGCTGTGGTGTCCAGCCCTCGACGTTGATCGACCCCCAACCAACCGACGATGTGAACGGCAGGGAAGAAACAGCACCGCGCGCCTTCACCCCGGGCCCGCTCGAGATCTGGTCGCCAAACTGCCGAA
>JBAROV010000131.1:0-3862 GCA_049642465.1 Vicinamibacterales bacterium | reverse complement strand
GTTTGGGGCAGCGTGATCGCAACAAGGAGTGGCGAGGGGAACGGAGCGAGCGTCGGAGCGCGAGCGCAGTGAACCGAGCCGAAGCGAGGGGCCGGAGGGAACCGCCGCGAAGCGGCGGCGCCGAGCGCCAATTAACAAGGAGTGGCGAGGGGAACGGAGCGAGCGTCGGAGCGCGAGCGCAGTGAACCGAGCCGAAGCGAGGGGCCGGAGGGAACCGCCGCGAAGCGGCGGCCCCGAGCGCCAATCATGACCAGTTCCGCTATGACGGACGATCGAACGAAGCAGTGGTACATCGTCCACACGTACTCAGGCTTCGAGAACAAGGTGAAGGAATCGCTCGAGCAGCGCGTCCAGGCGTACGGGCTGCAGGGTGAGATCGGCGAAATCCTGATCCCAACCGAGCAGGTGGCCGAGATGCGGGGCGGCAAGAAAGTCGTCAGCTCCAAGCGGTTCTTCCCCGGCTACATCCTGGTCGAGATGCACATGTCCGATCACGCGTGGCATGTGGTGAAGAACACGCCGAAGGTCACGGGCTTTGTTGGCGCGGGTGCGAAGCCGACGCCGCTCTCGCGCGAGGAAGTGGATCAGATCCTCAACCAGGTGACCGAGGCCGCCGAGAAGCCGAAGCCGAAGTACACGTTTGAAAAGGGCGACCAGGTGCGAATCAACGAAGGACCGTTCACCAGCTTCAACGGCGTCGTGGACGAGGTCAATCTCGACCGCAACACGTTGAAGGTGATGGTCACGATCTTCGGACGATCGACGCCGGTCGAATTGGACTTTTTGCAGGTAGAGAAACTATAGCTGCCAGCTCACAGCTTCCGGCTCCCAGCACGTCTTTTCCTGAGCTGGCAGCTGGCAGCTGGAAGCTGACAGCGAGCCCGAGAACTCATGGCGAAGAAAGTACAAGCAATAGTGAAGCTCCAGATTGCCGCGGGCAAGGCAACCCCCGCGCCGCCGGTCGGGACCGCCCTCGGTCCGCACGGCGTCAACATCATGGACTTCTGCAAGAACTTCAACGCGAAGACCAATAAAGATGAGGGACTCATCATCCCCGTCGTCGTGACCGTGTACGCCGATCGGTCCTACAGCTTCATCACCAAGACGCCGCCGGCGTCCGTGCTGCTGAAGCGCGCCGCGAACCTCGCGAAGGGATCGAACGAACCGAACAAGAACAAGGTCGGCACGGTGACCAAGAAACAGGTCGAGGACATCGCCAAGCTGAAGATGCCCGACCTGAACTGCGATTCGCTGGAATCGGCATTTCGAACGGTTGCTGGCACTGCCCGGTCGATGGGAATTGATGTCATCGGGTGAGACAAATCGCGTGTGCAGGCATCCAGACGCTGGTAGCCAGGGGCCGAGCGAAGCGAGGCCCGAATACATAGCGAGCGGGGGTGGGGCCCCGCGAGCAATTGAGAAATGCTGACAGCTGTTCGAACAACCCGGTAGTTAGCAACAGTGGGAGGCTGCCGCGAAGCAGCCGTCAGCACCACGGAGACAAGTCAATGAAGAAACACGGAAAAAAATTTACCGCCGCCAGGCAGCAGGTTCCAAACCGCCCGCATTCGATTGAAGACGCGGTTCCCCTCATGCAGAAAGTGAAATTCGCGAAGTTCGACGAGACCGTCGAACTGGCGATGCGGCTGGGGGTCGATCCGAAGCATGCGGATCAGATGGTGCGCGGTACCGTCGTCCTGCCGCATGGCCTTGGCAAGAGCAAGCGGGTGCTCGCGATTGCCGGCGCTGACAAACAGCGGGAAGCGCAGGAAGCTGGCGCCGACCACGTGGGTGGCGAAGAGCTCGTCGAGAAGATCCAGGGCGGCTGGATGGATTTCGAGGCGGTCGTGGCGACGCCAGACATGATGCGCGCCGTCGGCAAGCTCGGTAAGGTCCTCGGTCCCCGCGGCCTGATGCCGAACCCGAAGACCGGAACGGTGACGCCGGACATCGCAAAAGCGGTCCGCGAGATCAAAGCCGGCAAGGTGGAATTCCGCGTCGACAAGACCGGAATCATTCACGCGCCGGTGGGCAAGATATCGTTCCCGACGCAGAGCCTCATCGAGAACGCGCACGCCCTCGTGGACAGCGTCGTCAAGGCGAAGCCCGCGGCGGCGAAGGGGAAGTTTCTCCGTAGCGTCACGTTGTCTTCGACGATGGGGCCGGGGATAACGATTGATACATCTCACGTAGCGGAGACCGTGAAGCACTGACGCGCTTGTGAGAGCGGAGCGGCGGAGAGAGAGAACACAGTCGCAAGTGAAAGTGGAACGTCGCTAGTAACAAGGCCCGAGCGAAGCGAGGGCCGGATATCGCGAGTGGGGGTGCCCGCCTCCGCTCTTCGCGGAGATAGCGGGCGAAGAGCTACCGCGAGGTCGTGCCGTAGCGCGCATCGGATTGAGCGCGCGGAGGCGGAGGGCCCCATGGCATTGAGAAAAGACATTCAGCAATGGCTGTAACCAGAGCAACCAAGGAAGAAGAGCTGCAGGAGCTCGAACAGGCGTTCAAGGGAACCGACAGCGCCATCCTCGTCGACTATCGGGGCCTGAAGGTTCCCGAGGTGACGGAGTTGCGCCGTCAGATTCGCGTCGCGCGCGGCAGCTACAGGGTCGTCAAGAACACGCTGGCGAGGCGCGCCCTGAAGGGGACGTCGTTCGAGTCGCTCAGCGAACAGTTCATCGGCACGACGGCAGTGGCGTACAGCGGTGGCGATCCAGTGGCGCTCGCCAAGGTGCTGACGACGTTTGCGAAGACGGCGCCAGCGCTGCAGATCAAGGCGGCCGTCCTGCAGGGACGCGCGATCAAGCCAGCCGAAGTGACCGACCTCGCCTCGCTGCCCGGCAAACCGGAGCTGTACGCCAAGCTGCTGTTCGTGCTGCAGGCGCCGATGGTGCAGCTCGTCAGCGTGCTGAACGCACCCGCGCGCGATCTGATGAGCGTGTTGGTGCAGGCGGAGAAAAAGCGCGGCGAAGCGCCTGCCACCTGAGCGCAAGTGAGAGCAGCCGCGTGCAACTAACCAGGGCCGAGCGAAGCGAGGTCCGAATGATCAGCGCTTGGGGGTGCCCGCCTCCGCTCTTCGCGGAGATTGCGGGCGAAGAGCTACGGCGAGGTCTCGCCGTAGCGCGCACGGGATTGTGAGCGCGCGGAGGCGGAGGGCCCCAGCGCAAACTAAGAAAAGATGACGCCGAATTCATCAATCGGGCTTTCAGGAGAGAGAAATGGCCGAAGTGACGCAGCAGCAGGTAGTGGAATACATCAAAGGGATCTCGGTGCTCGAGCTCTCACAGCTCGTGAAGGAGCTCGAGAAGGAACTGGGCGTGTCGGCGGCAGCGGCAATGCCGATGGCAATGCCAGCCGGCGGCGCGGCGGCGGGCGGCGGAGCGGCCCCGGCGGAAGAGAAGACCGAGTTCACCGCGACGCTGACCGAAGTCGGCAGCAACAAGATCAACGTCATCAAGGTTGTCCGCGAGGTCACCAGCCTCGGCCTCAAGGAAGCCAAGGATCTCGTCGAAGGGGCGCCCAAGCCGATCAAGGAAGGCATCCCGAAGGACGAGGCGCTCGCGATCCAGAAGAAATTCGCGGACGTCGGCGCAAAAGTCGAAATCAAGTAGGCGCTCGCTGGTGCGAGGCTGCCGGCGCGCAGCGCCGGCGGCAAGGCCAAAGGCCGTCGCGCCGAAGGCGCGTCAGCGCGTGGGGGTGGGGCCCCACGCGCACTGAAAATGCTGACCGGATGTCCGGTTAGCCCCCATCCGTTCGATTAAGTTCGGCCGGCTCACGCTGGCTTGGGGTGAAACCTCACAATGTACAGCCTTCCTAAAAACGTCTACCGCGAGCGCATCGACTTTTCGAAAATCAAGACGAC
>JBAROV010000255.1:0-37631 GCA_049642465.1 Vicinamibacterales bacterium | reverse complement strand
GGCTCATGATACCTTGACCCTTTTTTCGGCTCCTTGCTACCATTAGAGGTTCCGCTCAACGTGCCGGGATCGTCTAGGGGTCAGGACACGTGGTTCTCAGCCACGGGACCGGGGTTCGAATCCCCGTACCGGTACCAACCTTCGCTCATGACTCACGCGAAGGTTGCCCACCGAAGCTCGCGGTGAATTCAGAGCGAGCGAAGGTGGGCCGCCACTGCGTTCGCAGCGAGCTACGGCTGGCAAGCCACCCTTCGATCACAACTCAGCCGAGGAGTGTCCACCGTATCTCGCTCCGCGTCAGTTCGCGCTTCGAGTTTGGCATAGTTGTCACGAACGACCGGCGCGTCTATCAGTTCGGGTTCGATTACTCGGACAAGCCTGTCGAGCAGGGCGACTTTACCGAGTGGGTCGATCTGACGAACGACACGCATCCTCGCCGTACCGCGAAGAGGTTGCTGCCGCGCTCGACTTGCTGCCGGAGTCATGACTGTGGGCCCTCCGTGACCTTGAGCGAACAAGAGTTAGGCCGCGACGTGGATTCCGGCGGCGCGGGCCACGCGAGTCGAACCAGCCATTACGCTTCGGGGCGACTAACCAGTGGGGGCCCTTTATACTGGGAGCGGATCAACCGATGTCTCCTTCGCTTTCGGAGCTTCTGAAACTTCCTGCTGGCGAACGCGCCGAGCTCGCGATGGCTCTGTGGGAAAGCCTCTCTGAGGCCGAACGTGAGGGCGAGCTCGAGTTGACACCCGAGGAGGCTGCGGAGCTGGATCGGCGCTGGATGGAGCACGTTCAGGGTCCTGAGTCCTCGATCCCCTGGGATGAAGTCCGCCGGAAGCTGCTGGATCGAGAGTGAGCCGCTGCGTCAGCTTCAGGCCTGAGGCTGAGGCCGAAGCACTCCAAACGCGAGACTGGTACGAAGGTCGGCGGCCCGGGCTCGGCGCCGAGTTCCGCGCGGCGCTGGACGAAACGATCGAACGCCTCGCCGACAACCCAACGCAGTTTCGACTGGTCCGAGGGGAAAACACGGCGGGCGATCCTGAATCGGTTCCCTTACGCCGTGTACTTCCGCGTCACCGACGGGGACATCGTCGTCCTGGCGGTCCACGGCCGACAGCACCCCCGTCGATGGCAATCGCGACGGTAGCTGAGGCCGACGAGCGGCGCGGACTGAATCGGCTGATTCGCAACGTCGGTGAGCGCCCCTCGCAGCCTGCCCGCCGGAGCCGAAGGCGACGGTGGGCTGAGCGGCAGGACGTTGGGCGGACAAGGAACGAGCCAGATGGTGAACTTCGGTTTGATGTTGATCCTGTTTGCGGCCGCTACCAGTCAGCGGGCGGAGGAACGGGTCGAGCTGCCAGAGCAAGCGTCGCGCGCAGCACGCATGGAGAAAAATCGCATTCTGATCGAGCTGGCCGAGAGTCCACGGTCGCAGTACGGGAAAGTCGCATACGAGAAACAGTCAAAACCACAGCAGGTGTTCAGCGCCGTGTGGGGCCTGGAATCCGAAGTGAACAATGGGGGCTTCGCGCAGTACTTCGAGAATCTGGCGGGCGAAATGGCGGCTGATACAGAAGGATCGCTGCACGCGATCGGAGCGCGGCGAGCCGCAGAGGTCGTTGCCAAAGCTGTGGCTCTGTTTCCGGGTGGTCCCCCACCACGCAACCACGTCGCCCGGAAACGACGGCTTGCTACTGCTTCCGCGGAAGTGCGTTCTGCTTGGGAACATCTCGATCAAGAGTTCCTCAAGTATCCCGACGATCTGACTTCTCTCTTGTACGCGTGGGTCAAGGCACATCCGAAAGACTTCGGAACCGTTCCCTGACGGGCCGTCAAACAAGCCGCTGCAGCCGGTGAGCGGCGCGGGGGCGCTGCGGTGATTCGAGGTTTCAGCGGGCGCCGCTCGCGGCTGAGCGCCGGGTCGTGAGAGGCAGACAAACGTCGTCGGGTGACACAGCGAAAGCGGGAAACCTTGTTGAGCCGCAGACTCGCCGGACTTTTCGTTGCTGCGGCTGTCGGTATGTTCCTCACCGGCGCGGAACCGACGGTCGCCGGGCCAGAAGCGCTTGGCCAGCGCGTCGTTGATGATGACGCTAAGCGGCCGGTGCGGGCGGCCTCGAGCGCATGCGAGCGCGAGGGCGCCACTTTCGTTGGATCGAAGCCGCGGATGCTGCGCGAGTGGCAACGGCCACCGAAGAAGGTGCGCGACGTCAGGCCTACGTATCCTGAACTCCCGCTTGGCACCCGCAGCAGCGGGATGTGGATCGGCGAAATCCTGCTAGACACCCACGGCAAAGTGAGCCACATCTGGACCATTCGCCAAGCCCGGCTCACACCGCCGTTTCCCGCCTTCAACAAGGCCATCCTCGATGCCGTTCGGCAGTGGCAATTCGAGCCGTTTGTCGTTGAGTCACAGGCGAGGCCGATTTGCATGACCGTGTCGGTGAGTATCAGTTGGCGCCAGTAGCAGAAAGCGAAGGTGGGCCGAAGCGGCATGGGGTTATGCCGACGAGGGTTGATGAGGCAAAGCAGTGGACCTGAGCACGAACAGGCAATGGTGAAAGCATTCATTGCCACCCGGAAGCAACAGCGTTGGCTCGACCTCCTGGCGAAGCCGAAGCGCCATTCCCTTCTGCGAGTGCCAGCACTGCAGTCGGCTTCGATGATTCTGGAGATGCTCCAGCAGCGTGGGGCGCCCGCACAGTGCTACGTTGTTTCAGAAAGCGACAGGCTGGACGGACGCACGCTGCCGCTGAAGGAGGCGCTCGGGTTGATTATCGGTGTAAGCCCGGGAACGCTGGTTTCGTGCATCCGTGGACGACTGGCCTATTTCGAAGGTGAGGATAGCGGTGCACGATTCATTCTCGAGCGAGGGGCGGCATAAGCCGCGTTTGCAGGCGGCGGCGCGACGGGTTGATCGTTAACAAAGGCACCTACCGCTGCAGCCGACGATCGGCATCGTTGTTGTGCCAGCATTCAACTCGTTCCGGAACGAGTTGCTGATTCGCGCTCGCGGCTGAGCGGCAAGGCGTTCGGCGGACGCCGGAGCCGTGACGGGACGTCGAAGGATGGCACCAGATGATCGAGGCAGTCATTCAAGCGGTGCGTGGCCAGGGCCAGCCTAGTTCCGGGGACAACCTCGCTGGCTTTGCCATCGATGCCGATCACTATGTCGCCGAGGGCGGCGCGCTGGTAGACGTCGACGTCCGCACGACCGATCGGCCCGAATGCCTGGTTGAGGTGCGGGCGACTGTCGCCGATCACGTCCAAAGTCTCCAAGATGTAGCGTCAGCCTTGCGTGAGGCGTGGACGTCCCTTGCGTATTCCGATTTGCAAGCCACGAGCTGCGGCTGGTATCGCGAAGCAACAGTCCTTCGCTTCGTCACGGCGATGCAGCGTCCGGCTCTCTTTGTGACGGGTCGCATCGTCGCTCGGGGAGGACCGCAGGAGAGGCTCGTTGAGCGATTCATCAGGGACTTCTCTGCACTGCATGGGCAACTGCCGCACTTGCCCGAAGGATGGCGTTGAGCCATTCCTGCCACGGGGTGGACAGATTAAAAGGCGGCCGCTGCCGAACAAGCAGGTGCAGCTGACGATCGCACTGAGGCTAGAAGCATTCCCAGTGTCTTACTTCGTTTGAAAAGCGCTTCGCGGCTGAAACCTGGCCGTTAGGGCATTGCTGTCCCTCTACCGAGTCTCCCCGGTCTCCGTTGGAGCGATCCCGAACAGCTCGTCGACGGTCACCTCCAGCGCCCCTGCCAGCTTCAGTGCCAGGAGTACGGACGGCACCATGCGCCCGCCTTCGATCGCGTTGACCGACACTCGCGTGATTCCCGCGAGCTCCGCCAACTCGGCCTGAGTCAGGTCCTTCATCGCCCGATGGACCTTGAGCGTATTCACCAGCTCCCGATCACTCATCGGGGTTCGCGCGAGTGTGGTAAAGGTAGCTCGCCGCCGAGGTCCCCCAGCCGAGCGCGACCGTCATCATCGACCTGCCGACTACAGAGGGCTCCGCCGGAACGTACGCCATGAAGAACGCCAACGGGGAGCGAAGACCATGGTCAACTTCGCGATTCCCTTGGAGCGGTTCATGCCCCGAAGAGTCCACTCGTCACTCCAGATTCGCTTCTTCTCTCGGTCGTATCCCGTCCGGCAACGCACGCGTTCGACGAGGCTCAGTACGATCATGAGCGAGAAGAAGACGCCGGTCGGGACTAACACCACTTCGGGGTTCTCCCCTGGCGTGAGTACCGCGATGATTGTTCCGACAGCCATGGCCGCGCAGCCCATCAGATAGATGATCCACTGTCGCCGGTGGAACTTGAGGTGGCGGTTCGGGGGCAGTTGGATGGTGGGCATTGCGAAAGCTCCGTTTGGGGTATCGAAAGAGAAATGGGGGCGGGCCTTCAGCATGGCTACCACCCAAACCTTCTTGAACGTCCGAAATGCACCGATCGTCCCGAGCATGCGGCGCTCCGGCGTACAGCTTGAAGATCCATTGGGTTATGTCGCTACTGGGTCACTCGGAACGGAGCGCGACCGTCGGATCAACGCGAGCGGCGCGCCACGCGGGGATGGCGCACGCAATCAAGGCCACGCAGCCGAGGATCGGCGCCACGCTGACGAGCGTTAGCGGATCGCGCGTGGAAATGCCGAACAGGAAGCTCCCAACGACTCGGGAACAGGTCAGGGTCAGCAGGAGACCGGCAGCGAGGCCGAAAAGCACAAGCTTCGAGCCGTCGTGCAAGACGAGCCGGACGATATCGTTCTGAGTGGCGCCGATGGCCATGCGCACGCCGATCTCATGAGTGCGCTGACTCGTAAGAGACGAAACAACACCGTATAGGCCGACGATTGCGAGAGCTAGCGCAAGCAGTCCCAGCGACGCGGCAGAGACGGCACCGACACGCACAGGGAAGAAGCCGAGGCCACTTCCAAGCGCCTGTGTCATGCTCTGCACGTCATAGAGTGGCAGGTTCGGCTCGAGCGCTCGGATGGCTCGTTCGATGACTGGCGTCGGTCGTCGAAGTCGCCCGCACCCGACCAATTCAACGGCAGGTACAACTCCGATTCAGAGAACGCGAACGTACCGGCGAAATCCTGAGGCATCACACCGACGATCGTGCACGGCTGACCGTTCACTCTCACGATCTCCCCGACAACTGACCGATCACCGCCGAATCGACGTTGCCATGTCGAGTATCCGAGCACGACCACCGCGTCAGCGCGGCCGCGTCCACCCTCGTCTGGTTGTATTACGCGGCCGAGGATCGCCGGGACATCGAGCAACCGGAAGTAGTTGCCGGTGATCCAGCTGACGAGCACCCGTTCGGGCCGGCCTCCCTGAGGTGCGAGGCCCAGAAACCCGACACTGTAGCCGGCTATGTCCTCAAAGACGTCATGGGTAGCCGCGCGGTAATCCTGGAGATCCGAGAACGACATGCCGCGGAGTGTGCGGTTCGATGTGGTTTGACTCGCGATTACGACGAGCCGGTCGCCGTCTCTGACGGGCAGTGGCCGCAGGATGATCGCGTTCACAACACTGAAAACGGCGGTATTGACCCCGACACCCAGGGCGAGCGTCAGGACCACAGCGGCGGTGAAGATTGGTGACCGACGGAGAAGCCGCGTCGCAAACAGGACGTCGTGCCACGCGCTCACATCACCACCTGGCGAACGTTGCCCACCCGAGTAAGCCCAAAGCGCCTCGCAGCTCTGTCATTTGACACCTTGCCGTTCGGCGTGTGTATAGACCGGCAGGCGGACGACGTGCATCATTAGCATTGGCCGACGTCCGAAGGCCAGAGCAAAGTGCTGGACAACCGTCTGTGGCGTGTGCGCCGGCGTGGCCAGTTGATTGACGCGACACTCGCCAAGGCCGGCGATCGGTGGCGCGTCGTGTTCAGTCGAAATGGCCGACAGCTCTTCGAATCTGAATTCGACACGCGTGAGCAGGCGGCGAATGCGGCAGAGGTGCGGTTGCGCGAGTTGGAGCGCGCGGGCTGGACTCAGCACTGGTAGGGCGCGGCAGCCCCACCGCAGACCGTCTGCTCATTGCCCAAATCTGCAACCGCGATCTCGTATAATCACGTCGAGATCAACGTATCGTCTGTGGGGCCGGCCCTTCGAATCCCGGCACCGAGCATCTCACAATTTACTCACCCGGGCTCCCCAGCCCTCAGCCAATTGAAAAAACTCCTGGCCGGTCTCTCGCTCGGTTTTGGGGCGGCAGCGTTGTCACTGCTGCTTGGCTGGTTGGGCGCGCTCGAGCGCCCCGAACTCTGGACCTACGACTGGCGCGTTCGGCGCGCGGCCGATCCCGCCTCGGTCAACCGCGACGTCGTTTTCGTCGAGTTCAACGACACGACGATCCGCGATCTCGCGCCGCACGTCGGCCGCTGGCCGTGGCCGAGAATCGTGTATTCCACGTTCCTCGACTATCTGAACCGTGCACCAGCGAAAGTGATCGCGGTGGACCTCGCCTTTCTCGAACCAGACGGGACGCTCGGAGCGAAGATCGGCGAGGCGACGTTCACGGCGCAAGAGTCTGACGCGGCGCTCGTCGAATCCGTCAAGGCGTCGCGCTCTGTCGTTCTTCTCGCCGACGCTGTCTACGAAGGTACGGTAACCGGCGATCAGGCGATGCGGCCGGCCGAATGGCGCGGCCGCACTCCGAGCTACCGGCTCGGCCCTGCGATCGAAGAGCGTCCTCTGATCGTTCCGCCCTTTCAGGCGCTCACCGACGCTGCGACCGCGCTCGGACATAACCGGCTCGCGCTCGATCCCGACGGTGGCGCGCGTCGTATGGCGCCGTTCGTCCGCTCGGGCGAGCACTACCTCCCGTCGCTCGGCATTGCGGCGGCGCTCCTGGCGCTCGATGTGCGACCGGACGAAGTGAGACTGGACCCCACGGCGATCCGCATTCGCGATCGCGCGATTCCGCTTGTGCCAGTCACTGTGCACGATGCGAGCGATGGTGCGCCCACGCATCAGCAATTAACCATGATGATTCCGTATCGGGCACCGGCGTTGATCAAGGGCCAACGTCCCTACAAATCGTATGAAGCCCGCCATCTCTTCGAGTCTGAGCAACAGATCCTTCGCGGCGACAAACCGCTCGTCGATCCAGCGGTGTTCAAGAACAAGATCGTCTTCCTCGGTCTCACGGCATCAGGTCTCGTGGACGTCTTTCAGTCGCCGTTCGGATCGGCCGGGAAGATGCCGGGCATCCAACTGCACGCCAGCATGGCGGACGCGGTCATCACCAATCGTTTCATCCGGCCAGCGTCGAGATGGTTTGGCGTTGCTCTCGCTATTGGATCTGCGGTCCTCGTGGCGCTGATGACCGCGTTGCTGCCGCTTGCGGCCGCGGTTGCGGCAGCCATCCTCACGCTCGGCATGTTCAGTTGGTACGCCTTGTCAGAATTCCGTGCCGGACTCTGGGTTGAGATGGCGCAGCCGCTTTCAGCAATGGCCGTGGCCCTCTTTGCCGGCACTGCCTACCAATACTTCGTCGAAGGGGCCGAAAAGCGTGTCGTCAAGAGGCTCTTCGGCCGATATGTGTCACGGGACGTCTATCAGCAGCTTCTCTCCAACCCATCGCTCGCCGAACTGGGTGGCGCGCGCCGGGAGATGTCAGTGCTCTTCTCCGATATCAGAGGCTTCACCGCGGTGACGGAGAAGGGAGAGCCCGAAGCGCTGGTGTCACAACTGAATGAGTATTTTTCTCGAATGGTGGAGATCGTGTTTCGTCACCACGGGACCGTCGACAAATTCGTCGGAGACATGGTAATGGCCCTGTTCGGCGCTCCGGTGGACGATGACGCGCATGCGGAGCATGCGGTGGCAGCCGCGGTCGAAATGGTCCATGCGCTCGGCGAACTCAATCGAACGTGGGGACTCGAAGGCCGGCCGCAGCTCGACATCGGGATCGGCATCAATTCCGGCACGATGATCGCTGGAAACATCGGCTCATCGGCGATCATGAGTTACACCGCCATCGGCGACAACGTCAACCTGGCGTCGAGGCTGGAGTCTTTGAACAAGGACTATCGGACCCGGATCATCGTCAGCGAGGCAACTCGCGCACGATTATCAGGACAGTATGAGGTCCGTTCGCTCGGCGATGTTATCGTCAAGGGCAAGACGCGTCCCGTCGCGATCTTCTCGATTGAAGTGCCATCCCCGCTACCGGTGGAAACCGAGGGAGCAAAGATATGAGGAGTCTCGTTGTAACACTCGCCTTCGCCTGTACGCTCGCCGCCCCCTCGTCTTCCGCGTTCGCTCAGGGGGGACTTGGGAAGATCATGAAACGGGTCGAGCAAGCGAAGGAGATCAAGAACGAACTCCGGATCTCGGAGGTCGACGAGCGTGCGTTAGGCGAGGACGTGAGTCAGAAGATTCGAACGGAGTTCGGGGTCTTTCAGGACCGGGACGTGACCAGGTATGTGACTCTCGTCGGCACCGTCATGGCGAAGGCAAGCACTCGCCCCGATCTCCAATGGGAGTTCATCGTCCTGGACACGGATGGCGTGAACGCGTTCGCGTCACCGGGCGGAATCGTTCACATCACGCGCGGAGCGCTTGGACTGATCAAGGGCGAAGCCGAACTGGCGGGCGTGCTCGGCCACGAAATCGCGCACGTGACCCGAAAGCACACGGTCAATGCGATTCAAAAGAACAAAGGCTTCAAGCTCGCCAGTGACGCCGTTCCCGGCAGTCATGAGTACATTGGCGCGTTGGCCAATGCCGCCTACGACAACATTGTCGAACGGGGCTTCGACCGAGGCGACGAAGAAGATGCGGACGAGCACGGCATCCGCCTGGCCAGCAAAGTGGGATACAACCCGGAAGGCCTCGGCACATTCCTGACCAAACTGTCGGAGCGTAATAAGGCCGTTACGACGCGCAATGCGCTCTTTGCTTCGCATCCGGAAACGCAAGGGCGAATCAGCAGGATGAGCAAGCAGATCAAGGCGGAACGGCTCGCCGCAACCGCTTCAGGTGAGGCCCGATACCGAGGAGCCATCAAGTTCGAGGCAAAAGAGATCACTCAGATTTCCGCCGCAAGCGACGGCTCGCGCGGTCTCGCCGAAGGATCGGCTCCACCGAAGGACAAAGCGGCCGAAGCGCCAAAGAAGAAGGGTTTTGGTCTCGGGGCGCTGAAGCTATCCGCCGGAAAGCAGGCAGAGTCTACGCAAGCTTCAGCATCCGCGGGCAATCGCGCGGTCGGCGTGGACCGCCATGCCAAAGGCGGAAGCAATCCGTCGAAAGTGACCGTCGCCGTCACAGCGGCTGAGGTGGAAGCCTTCAAAAAGGGCATCGCCGGATAAAAGGGGCATCCAGTCCGATGCTGCATTATCCCGGGCACCTCCTGATGGGCATCGCGGCAGCTGCCGCGACGCTCGTCATTTCCAACCTCTCCGTCAATCGCACCATCAAGCGAAAGCTGAAGCTTTCGACGTTCCTCTTCGGCGCCTATGTCGCCGTCAACTTGCTGGTCCTCCTGCGGCCGGAACTGATTGGTTCAGGCAAGGAGCAGGTTGACGCGCAACTCCGGGCGTTCGAGCGCCTGGCGTTCGCAGGAGCCCTCATCAACCTGCTCGTCATCTCGCTCCTCAATCCACTGCACGAGGACCGCGTCTCCGAACGGGTGCCCACGATTCTGCAGGATGCCATCGTCATTGGGCTTCTGCTGCTGATCTCTACGTTCGTCTTTGACGAGAAACTGCTGACGACATCAGCCGTCAGTGCGGTCGTAATTGGCTTCGCGCTGCAGGACACGCTCGGGAACGCGTTTGCAGGCCTGGCGATCCAGAGCGAGCGTCCGTTTCACGTCGGCCACTGGATACGCGTCGGCGATTTCGAGGGCCGCGTCGCTGAGGTGACATGGCGAGCGACCAAGCTCCGGACGAAGACGGGGAATTTCGTCATCCTGCCGAATAACCTCGTCGCCAAGGAAGCGGTGACGAATTACTCGGAACCCTCGGTGCCGACCCGACTCGAGGTCGAGGTGGGCGCGTCGTACACCTGCCCCCCGAATCAGGTCAAGGCTGCGATTCGCGAAGCGATGGCCCAAGTGCCGTGCGTGCTCGCCACGCCTGCTGCCGACGTTCTCGTGATGGCGTTCGCGGATTCGGCCGTGACCTATCGGGCGCGGTTCTGGGTCACGGATTACGAGCTCGATGACGAGTCGAGAGACCAGGTGCGGGCGGCCATCTATTACGCCTTCTCGAGGCACGGCATTGAGATTCCGTTCCCGATTCAAGTGCAATACGACCTGGATCCACCGGGACCTGACGAAGCGGCAAAAGAGCGGCAGCGTGAGATGCTCCTGAAAGACGTCGACCTGTTCGCGTCCTTAACCGACGAACAGCGCCGGATGATTGCGTTGGCGACCAGGATGCGAACGTTTGGCGACGGTGAGGCCATCGTGCGCGAAGGCCAACCCGGGCAGTCGATGTATGTCGTCGCCTCGGGAAAAGTCTCCGTTGTCGTTGAACCCGACCGGCGGACCGTAGCATCGATCGAGAAGGGTGGGTACTTCGGTGAAATGTCCCTGCTGACTGGTGACGCACGATCGGCCACCGTCATGGCTCAGGGGGACGCAATCCTCCTTGAAATCGACGCCGACCTGTTCAGAAAACTTGCGGTTGAGAGCCCCCACGCCATCGAGCGCATCGGAGTAGAGGCGATTACCAGAAGGACTGAACTGAATCAGGCGCGCAATGCGGCCCGGGGCGTCGCCGTCGCCGACGCCCCGGCCAGTCTGCTGTCACGAATGAAACGGTTCCTGCGGCTGAGGTCCTGACGCCTTACCAGCGATAGCGACTCTCGCGGTAGCCGCGCTCGTAACCCTCCTGGAATCCGCGACGATAAAGGTTCTTGTAGTCGTCGCGCGACCCATACTCTCGTTCGTAGTGACGATCCCCGGAGCGATACCACGAGTGGCGGAGCGGATCGAAGCTGCGATTCTTCCGGATGTCCTCCTGGCCTTTTTCATAGCCATCGCGGACGCCGTTATCAAGGGCCGGGCTGTAGTAGCCATACCTCCCATTGCCATTGCCATAGCCGCCACCATACCCGCGATTTCCATACACTCCAGGTCGACCCGATCCCTGTCCCCAGTTTCCATTCCGGCCATTCACCGATACGCGACGATATCCGTCGTCATATCCAGCGACATATCCCGAGCGGAAACTCTGGCGGTAGCGTTCGCGGTCGCCGTAGTTGCGGTGATAGCCGCGGTCCCCGTTGCGAAATTCCTTCTCGTCCTGATAGTAGAAGCGCTCGCCACGACGAGCGTCCTTTTCTCCCTCTTTCAGGCCTTCACGAAAACCCTGGTCGTACGCGATCCGCCGCGAGTCGTAGTACGAAGCCCGCTGGTCGTCGGCATACCGCACCGCGGGCTCAGCTGGATTGCGCCAGGAGACTGATTGCGCGTGAGCGGACACCGAAACAGCGAGCGCACCGGCCGAGACGAGCGGCGCGAGAAGATACCGAACCTTGGGAAGAGCCATGACCGTTTCCTCCGTTCGCACTCCGGAACGGCAAGAAACAGGCCGGCTCAGTTAGCTAGAAAAATCGAAGAAAAATTGGTGTCTTTTGCGGGTTCGTCGCGGCGAGAGGACACTCACTGAGACCAGACGATGACATGGCTGCCGTCGGGAGTTTTGTGTTCGGCGATGAGCGTGGGCCCGTAACGCTCGAGATCGTCCACCGACAGGCGCAGGTCTTCCAGATCCATTTTGCGGCCGTTGAAATCGATGCTCGCATCTCCCGTTTTCAAGCGCAGCAGCCAGAACGGAATGCTGAGCCGAACCAGTCGGCCGTCGTCTGGATCGTACGCGAGCACGTGCACGCTTTCCGGCGTCCTCGATTGCGGCGCCGCCTTTCGATCGGTGTGGGCGCGGAGGAAGTGGCCCCGGTCGTCGAGTTCGATGAGTGGCTGCTGGCCGGAAAAGCGCGCGCGGATTTCCTCAAAATCCTTCGCCGCGCTTTCAGGAGACGCGGCACGCGTCTGAATGTGCCGTGACGCGTAATAGAAGCCGAATCCGGCCATCGCCACGAGGCAGAGAATGCCGACCCCCACGATGGCCACGACGACCCAGACCCACGTCTTGACCTTACCTGCCATGAGAGTTCCTCTGCAGTTTCCTCGCTTGCGCTACGCACACCGGATCGTTGCCGCGCTCGCACAGGGACTGGGCCTGCGCTGCCTGCGCCGCCGCCGCCGCTCGATCGCCACGCGCGAGCGACAGTCGCCCCAACTCGGCGTGCGCGCGGCCTGCGACCCAGTCAGCCGCATCGGTAGTTGCCGCCGCCTGCAGGTCCGTCCCGGCAGCAACAGTTTGTCCCAGTCCCGCGCGCGCCGCCCCACGTTTATACCTCCAAAGCGCCTCCTCACCCGGCATCCGCGCCCGACTCTCTCGAGCGAGCATCTGCAGGCCTTCGGTGAGAATGCCGTCTGCCTGGCCATACCGTCCCGCGCGCAGTGCTGTGGCTCCCTTCTCGAGCAGGATGAGCCGGTTGCGAGGATAGCGGCGTTGTAAATCGTCCAATACTTTCAAAGCCTCGTCGTATTGCCGTTCCCGGTTATAGATTAGGACGAGTGCAAACATGGCATCGGTTCGCGATTCGCTTTCGTGTTGCGCGGCCTCCTGAAGCAGTCGAATTCCTCGGTCCCGGCCGCCGCCAAACCCCACCACGTAGGCCATCACGCGCATCGGAAGCGAGAGCGTTGACACGACGTAGCGATAGGTGCCCGTCACAACTCCCGAATCTTTGCGGGACGGATCGAGCGAAACGACCTTCTCGTGTTCATCGAACGACCGACGTGCAGCGTTGAACCCCGCAAGCATCTTTCCTTCGACTGTTGCTATATACGAGGCCCGAAGCGCAACTGCCGCGCCAAGGTCGTAGTGGGCCTGGGGATCTCGAGGATTTGCGGCGACACGCCGTTCGGCCAGTTCAATGGCCTTCGCAACGTGGCGTCTTAATTCCGTATCGATATCGGGCGGCGGTTTCTTGAGTTCGATCTGGGTGCGGCTGAACGAACCGAGGTAATGGTCGACGGTGACCGCGCCACGGCGAAACAGCAGGTTGAGCCAGAGAATGGACGCCAGCGCCCGATGCAGAGACGCATCGTCTGGAGAATTTTCGAGACCCTTTCGGAGCAATGCGACCGCTTCGTCATGGTCGAGGTTGTAGGCGAGGTTGAAGGCGCGTTCGCGGAGCGCAGCGGTCCGCTCCTGTGCCGACGATGGAGAGGTGAGTGCGCTGATTAAGGCAAGAGCGAGAGCTCGTCGCCTCATAAGTCACTATAAAGTAGAATCACGGTCTCTAGTCTCTAGTCCCTAGTCTTTAGTCTCTGGGCAAAAAGACCAAAGACCAAAGACGAGAGACCAGACTAGGAGGTTCTGATGCCGCGAGGGCGACCCAGGAAAAGCGATCAGGTTCTGATGAAATCAGCCGAATTCATCGGTTGGGCGCTCGGCGGTCTCGAACGTGAAATCGCCCACACGCGTGAGCGTCTTGCGGCTCTCACGGAGCAAGCCGCTCGCCTTCGGCAAAGGGTTGGCGCAACGGTCAGCCGCTCAGGCAGCAACGCCTCGAGTCCGGGATCGGGCAACGCATCCACACGCAAGAGACGCCGTCGTCGGATGTCACCCGAGGCGCGGAAACGCATCTCGGACATGATGAAGAAGCGATGGGCTGAACGAAGGCGCAAGAACGCCTGAGCTCAAAACGATATTGTGCGACCGAGGCCGCGTTCCTTCGCACGGGCACATGCGAGGTGCGCGGCCGCCACATCCTCGACAGCCATCCCCAGAGACTTGAAGAGTGTGACTTCGCGCGAATCGCGTCGCGCATCAAGGTGACGGCCAGCGACTTCCCCAAGTTCCCCGGCAATATGGTTTGCGGTGATGAGCCCTTCGCGGACCGCGAGGACGATGTCGCCGGCCTCCGCAAGCGCGCCGGTGCGTGAATCGACGAAGAGGCGCGCCCGGGCGACGAGCGCGCCATCCATTTCACGTTGATCCGGACGACATGCGCCGACAGCGCAGATGTGCGCACCCTCTGAAACCCATTCATTGTGGATGACCGGAGTCCGTGACGCTGTTGCCAGTACGATGATGTCCGCCCCTGAGACCGCCTCCGCGGCGGAGGCCACGGCGCGGAGATCTGCCGGCTGGGCAAGCTCACGCATCTCGTTCACGAAGCTCTCACGGTGATCAGGATTGGGACTCCATACTTTTATGACACGCAGCGTTCTGACGGTGGCGATCGCCTCCAGGTGACTGCGCGCCTGCACACCGGTGCCGATGATAGCCAGTGTGGCGGCGTCGGTTTTGGCGAGCCAGCGTGTCGAGACCGCAGAGACGGCCCCGGTCCGAGCCTCGGTAATGTATCGACCGTCAAGAAACGCGATTGGTGCGCCTGTTGTTGGATCGAGCATGACAATTGTCGCCAGGTGGGTTGGAAGTCCACGCGCCGCATTCGAACCATAGACCGTCACTAGTTTGGTTCCAAGCGCGGAGCTACCCGGAACAAAAGCCGGCATCAGACCGAAGAAAGCCTTTTGCACGCCAACTTCGAGTACCGTGCGAAGGGGCTGTTGCGTCCGCCCTTCCGAGTACTCGATGAGCGCTGCTTGCATGGCTTCGATAAGGTCTGACATGTTGAGAACGGAGCGGATCTCGTGTTCGGTGAGGATCAGAGGCATGAATCTGTTTCCAGTTGCCAGTCTCCAGTTACCAGTAATCAGTTTCTAGTCTTCAATGATCATCCACACTATCGACGCCCACACGGCTGGCGAACCACTCAGACTCATCGTCGAGGGGTTTCCCTCGATTGAAGGCGCGACGATGCTCGAGAAGCGGGAGTGGGTGAAAGCAAATCATGACCATCTCAGAAAGGCGCTGATGCTGGAACCTCGGGGGCATGCCGACATGTATGGGGCACTGCTGACCGAGCCGGAACGATCGAGCTCGGATGGCGGCGTCTTGTTCATGCACAACGAAGGGTACAGCACCATGTGCGGACATGGCGTGATAGCGGTGGCGACAATTGCCGTGGAACGCGGGTTGGTTTCACCAAGACGCAACGGCGAGATCGTGCTCGACACGCCCGCGGGTCAGGTTGTTGCGCGACCGCGCTCGGTCAGCCGAGGTTCTGACACGCGCGTCGCGACCGTCAGCTTCACGAACGTGCCGTCCTTCGTTCTGCACCCCTCGGTTTCCATCAAGCTCGGTGCACGCACTCTCCACGCCGACGTCGCATTTGGCGGAGCGTTCTATGCGATCGTCGATAGCGAAGCGGCCGGCATTCCTATCCAGCGCGAGCGGCTTCCCGATTTGCGCCGCGCCGGTATGGAAATCAAACGAGCGGTTGAGGCGGCGGTGCGCGTCGAACATCCCGAGCAGCCGGAACTTCACGGTATTTACGGCACGATATTCACCGGCCCGGCCACGACGCCTGGCGCCGATCTCCGGAACGTCACGATCTTCGCGGACGCCGAGGTCGATCGTTCGCCGTGCGGCACGGGCACGTGCGCCGTCATGGCCGTTCTCGCGGCAATGGGCGTGCTCGGACCTGAACAGACCTTTACCCACGAGAGCATCATCGGCACCTTGTTCAGCGGACGCGTCCGAGCCGCGCGGAACCTAGGGGAATTGTCAGCGATAGAGCCGGAAATCGAAGGAGCGGCTTATATCACCGGTGAACACACGTTCATCATCGATGCCGCAGATCCGTTGAAGCACGGCTTTCGCCTGTAGCTCGAGCCCCGAGCCCCGGACCCCGAGCCGCGTCAGTACCCCACTGCAAGCCCGTCCTTCCTCGGATCCGAGCCGGCCATCAACACGTGAGTGCGCGGATCAATCAGAATGCCCTGATATCCGCCGAACGCCCCGACAGTCGAGATGATTCGGTGTCCTCGCTGATTGAGACCAAACCGCGCTTCTGCGCTTATCGCGGATTCGAGCGCGAGACCAGCGGCACTATGACGAAAGCGCGGCGCCTCGCCCGCTTCCTGAACGTTCATGCCGAAGTCGATGATGTTCAAAAGCACTTGAACGTGACCTTGCGGTTGCATGTCCCCGCCCATCACACCGAAGGAAAGCCAGGGCCGTTTTTCTCTCAACACCATCGCGGGTACGAGGGTGTGGAACGGCCGTTTGCCTGGAGCAACGACGTTGGGGTGTCGTGGAGAGAGCGAGAACAGACTGCCGCGATTGTGAAGGACGATCCCGGTTTCGCCGGCAACAATCCCGGAGCCGAAATTTTCGAAGATTGACTGAATGAGCGAAATCACGTTTCCGTGGCTGTCGGCGGCAGTCAGATAGATTGTGTCACCGCGCGCTTCTGGCGGGTGCTCCTCTGGAGCCGTGCGGCCGTCGACCGCGAGCGCCGGGTACGACTCGACAGCGCGGTCTGGGTTTATGGCCTTCCGGCGTTGAGCGCCGTACTCCTTTGAGAGCAGTCGTCGGATCACGGCAGGTGGAACCGACTCGAAATCGGCAATCCACGCGTCACGATCGGCGAAGGCGGCTTTCTTGGCTTCGACCAGGAGGTGCAAATAAGCGGCGGAATTGTGGCCAAGCGATTTCAGGTCGTAGCCTTCGAGGATGTTGAGCATCTCGAGTGCCACGATCCCTTGTGTATTGGGGGGTAATTCGAGCACGTCGTACCCGCGGTAGTTCGTGCTCAGCGGTTCTACCCAGTTCGAAGCGTGCTCGGCGAGGTCCGTTTCGGCAAGCAGGGCATCACGGCGTTTCATGTCTGCGGCAATTGCCTGACCGATCGGACCGCGGTAAAAAGCGTCGCGTCCGCCTTTCGCTAGCGTGTCGAGCGTCGCGGCCAGCCGCGCGTTGCGGAAGATGTCTCCAGCTCCTGGAGCCTTTCCGCCCGGAAGAAACGTCGCCGCTGCCGCGGGGTCGCGGGCGAGCGCGCCTTCGGCATCCTTCCACTGCACCGAGACGATTTCCGCAACGGGAAAGCCGTTGCGCGCGTAACCGATCGCCGGCTCCAGGGCCTGCGCAAGCGTGATCGTCCCGTATTTCGAAAGTAATTCGTTCCACCCATCCACCACGCCAGGCACGCTGATGGAGAGGGGCCCGCGATAGGGAATCTGGTCGAGTTTCCGGCGCCGGAACTCGTCTGGAGTGGCCGCCGCTGGCGCCCGTCCGCTCGCGTTCAGCGCCTTGATTGTCCCGCCACGGCCTTCGTGCACCAGCGCAAACAGATCCCCGCCAATCCCGTTCATCGTTGGCTCAACGACGGCAAGGACCGCGGCCGCGGTGACCGCCGCGTCGATGGCGTTGCCTCCCTGCAGCAGCACTCGCAGGCCCGCGGCAGAAGCCAGTGGTTGACTGGTCGCGATGATACCGTTGGTCGCCATCACCACGGAGCGTGTCGCGCGCGGATTTGGCGCTGGACGGTCCCCCGGCGCCTGGCCTTCCGGGAATGCCGTCATGGCGAGGAGCAATGTGAACGGTGCGACAGTCTTCCGCATGAGTCCACCGCCGCGATTGTAGTCGCTGGAAGCCGGAAGCCGGAAGCCGGAAGCCGGAAGCCGGAAGCTGGAAGCTGGAAGCTGGAAGCTGGAAGCCGGGAGCTATACTCGCCTCATGTCGATCCGCGACCGCGTGGCACGGCTGATAGCCGAGCTTCCGCAGGAGCCGCAGTATCCGACCCAGGGATCGACAGTGTTCATCGATCTCGAGCGTCGCGAGATTCGTCGCGGCTACACACCGATACGCGTCGTCCGCACGTTGCTTGCCGGACGTGGCGCGAACATGTTCTATCTGCACCGGCTCCTCGACGAGTCGTTGTCCCCGCTCGATCCCGACATTCCCCTGATTTTCGGATCCGGCGTCCTCACCGGCATCGTCCCGAGTGCGGCGCGCGGCAACGTCACGTCGTGGTCACCGGAGTCCGGTGTCCTGATGGACTGCAATGCCGGCGATTACTTCCCGTCGTTCATCCGGATGAACGGCATCGATCACCTGGTGCTCTACGGACGCAGCGCCGGATGGTCGTTGATCCGGGTTCGAGATGGCCAGATCGAGTTTCTCGACGCGACGCCCTATCTCGGACTGGACAACATCGAGCTGCGCGAACGCATCCCACACGATCTCGGCGGGACCTGGACGCGCGATCTCGCGATGGTCAACATCTCGCGCGCCGGCGAGAACCTTGTTCTGACGAGCGCGATCATGGCGGGACCGAAAGCGTGCTATGCGCGCGGCGGACCGGGCGCCAAGATGGGCTCGCTCCGGCTCAAGGCCATCGTCGTGCAGGGGCACACGCGGGATTTCGAAACGGCGCAGCCCTACAAGGGCTACAACCGCACCATCGCACAGAAACTGCTCGACACCTCTGTCGTCAAGCACGCGCTGAAGACGATGGGGACGCCGTTCTTGTACAAGCCGAGCCGCATGCTCGGCGCGATGGGGACGAAGAACAATCAGGAAACGACGTGGACCGACCGTCTGGATGCCGAACACATCACGCCGTACCGTCCAGGGATGGCGGGCTGCTTTCGATGTCCCGTGAATTGTCGTCCGCTCAATGCGCTCAATCAGGATGTCAACGACAAGTACGGGCGCGGCGATGGCCCGGAGTACGTCACGCTTGGCAAATTTGGTCCCAATCTCGGTATCGACCGGATCGAGTCCGTCATTCGCCTCAACAACATCTGCAACGACCTCGGACTGGACACGGCATCGACAGGTTCCTCGATCGCCTGGGCCATGGAGCTGTATCAGCGGGGCATCATCGATCGCGATGTTACTGGTGGCCTGGATCTCGCGTGGGGCAACGCGCAAAGCGTCGAGGAGCTTTTGTTCCTCATCTCTCGACGGGAAGGATTCGGGCGGGTGGTTGCGGAGGGTACCAGGGCCGTGGAGAAGGGACACTATCCGCCGCAGGCGCTCGAATACCGCATGGCCGTGAAGGGATTGATGCAGAGCGATCCGCACGACGCCCGCATTCTCAAGGCGTTCGCGCTCGGACTTGCAGTGGCTACTCGCGGAATGGATCACCTGCGCAATCGCGTGACGCTCGAGATCAACGCGCGCATCAACGACGATCCGGCGTTCAAGACTCGTCTCTACGGCGCGGCGGTGAGCGCGGCGCCGAACAGTTACGAAGGCAAGGAATACGCAGTGCGCGCGTGCGAGAACGTGTATGCGGTGGGCGACGCCGTGGGAATGTGCCGCTTCACGACGGAGTTGTTCAACAGCCCGTCGCTGCCCGGCCTGGAAGAGTTCGCGGCGCAGATTGCCAACGTCACCGGGTTTTCAGTCACCCCCGCGGAACTCGATCGGATTGGATTGAATGTGATGGGGGTCGAACGTCTCATCAACGAACGACTCGGGGTTCGCCGGCGCGACGACACGCTTCCGGAGCGGTGGTTCAAGGAGCCGATTACCGTTGGTCCGTACAAGACAGAGCACATCGACCGCGCCGAGTTCGACGCGATGCTGACGAGGTTCTACGAGATATCGAATCTCACTCCCGAAGGCGTACCGAAGGATGAATGGCGCCGCGAATTGGAAACAGCCATGGGCGCGTGAAGAGCCCGCGGGCACCTTGGCACTTTGGCACCGTGGCACTTTGGCACCCTATGATTACCGTCCGCCTTCCTTCGACGTTGAATGCCGCGGCCGGCGACGTCCTCGAGGTGCACGAGGACGTGCGGGACATCGCCGCGCTGATAGACGTGCTGGATCGGCGGATTCCAGGGTTCCGCGATCAGCTGGATGATTCGGTCTTCAACTTCGCCGTCAACGACGAGATGCTGCTGTTTCACGCGCGTGACCGTGCGCTGCGTGACGGCGACGTGGTGGAGGTAATTCCTACAATCTCGGGAGGTTGACTCCGCGGACCCGACTTACACGATGACCGCGATGATCGCCGCCACGAGCAGGAACGCTACCAGACGCTCCGCGTTGCTTGAGAAGTTCAGCTCGAACATGGTGTTTGCCGCCTTTCACAGGGTTAGACGGGAGCAGGCGGCAAAAGTTTGTGACAAAAGTTCAGCGTGGTTTGCCGCTCGCCGTGGTTTCCTGGGGCGAAGCGACGTAACTCTTTCGTCCTCTGGCAGTCATCCCCGGCCGTTTCACTTTCACGTCAAGTTTGTGCACCTTGCCGTCCTGGACAGGAGGTGCAAAACCGAGCACATATTGGCTTCGTAGCTCCTGGGCTATTCGGGTAAACGCCGGACCCAGCTCGTCCTTTTTCTTGAGGTCGAAAAACCCGCCGCCGGTCTCCTCCGCCAGGTTCTTGAGCCCCCGATCGGGCCGCGTGCGGACCCGCTGGGCCCCATTGAAGTAATCGCTCTCGAGTCCGATGCCGTAAATCATCGTTTCCTCGATGCGCGCGCGTTCGAGCACATCGCCACGACCGAGTTTGCTGGCGTTGTCGTCTCCATCGGTGAACGCAATCACGACGCGGCGTCCCTCAATGCCGCGAAGCGCCGCAATGGCCTGGTCGACGGCATCGAACAACCGCGTCGGATACCCGAAATCCAGTTCGTTCTTCATGATCCGGATGAGTCGATCGCGATCGTTCAGGAACCCCTCGCCTTCAGGCTCAATCTGAATCTTGTCGTTGAATGCTCCAACTTTTGCACGGTCCTCGGGCAGCATGCGAATGATGAACTGCTCCGCCGCATCCTTCACGAGGTCGAGATTGAGTGTCATGCTGCCGCTCGTATCGAGCATCAGCACGGCTGTGAACGGCGTCGGCAAGTTGCTGAACGTGGTTATGGGCTGCGCCTTCCCGTTGTCGTAGACCTCGAAATCAGCCTGTTCGAGGTCCGACACGAGGCGTCGGCTGGAATCGGTCACCGTGACAAGCACTCGGACGATCTGCGTGGATACCTGCAGACGCTGAGCATCAACCGATGGCACGAGCAACAACGCTGCGACCGAGGCCGCAACGGCAGTCCAAATACGCAATATGTGTCTCCGCTAATCCGGGCAGGCTCTTATAGGATAAGCGATCATGCCCCAGCATTCACTCGCCGTTGCAGGTGTTCTTTTCTCGATGGCCATCGCCGCCGCCGCGCAGATGCCTGATTCTGCGCTGATCGATCGCGCTCGCGCCCTGCACAAAAAATCGCCACTGATCGATGGACACAATGATTACCCGTGGGCGCTTCGTGAAAAAGCTCAGCGGGATCTCGACAAGCTGGACATCACCAGGTCACAGCCTTCGATCATGACGGACATCCCGCGTCTTCGCAGCGGCGGCGTTGGCGGGCAATTCTGGTCTGTGTACGTCCCGGCCGAACTTGCCGGCCAGGCCGCGGTGACTGCAACGCTCGAGCAGATCGACATCGTGCACCGCATGATGCGCAAGTATCCGGAAACGTTCGAGCTTGCGCTGACGGCCGACGACGTGGAGCGCACATTCAAAAAGGGAAAGATCGCATCGCTCGTCGGAGTCGAGGGTGGCCACTCCATCGACAACTCGCTTGGCGCGCTCCGGATGTTCTATCAACTCGGCGCGCGTTACATGACGCTGACCCACGCGCGGAACGTCCCGTGGGCGGATTCGTGCACCGACGAGCCCGTGCTCGGCGGGCTCTCTCCCTTTGGCGAACAGGTTGTCCGCGAAATGAACTGGCTCGGAATGCTCGTCGACCTTTCACACACGTCGCCGGAGACGATGGCGGACGCGATACGCGTGAGCGAGGCGCCCGTGATCTTTTCGCACTCCGCGGCAAGAGCGCTGAATGACGTTCCTCGCAATGTCCCGGACGAAGTCCTGAAGATGCTCCCGAAGAACGGCGGCATCGTGATGGTCACGTTCGTACCCGGTTTCCTGTCACCAAAGGTCGCCGACTGGACGTCCACCCAGGCTTCGGAAGAGTCGCGGCTGAAGCTGCAATTTCCCAATGACGAGAACGCCGTCAAGACTGGCATGGCCGCGTGGACCGCGGCCCATCCAGCCCCGCGCGCCACGATTCAGGACGCAGCCGACCACATCGATCACATTCGGAGCCTCGCTGGAGTCGATCACATCGGCCTCGGTGGAGACTTTGATGGCATCACCGCCGTGGTGCAGGGGTTAGAGGATGTTTCAGCGTATCCGGCACTCACCGCAGAACTGCTGCGCCGCGGGTACAAGGATGACGACATTCTCAAAATCACCGGGCAGAACATCCTGCGGGTCATGAAGTCCGTTGAAAGAGTGTCCAAATCCCTGCAGTCCCGCAGGGCGGCTTCCCCGGCGCTCTTCGAGAAGTGACTCGCATCGTTGCGCTCGGGGATTCCACCACTGCCGGGACGCCAGGCTACTTGTCGCCGCTCGAAGCGCCTCCCGCCGGACGTGGTGACGTCAAGAGCCAATATGCGTGGTGGTTGAAAGAGACGCATCCCGACTGGGATGTGTTGAACAGAGGCATCAATGGAGAACGCACCGATCAGATTGCGGGGCGCTTCGACCGCGACGTAGTCGAGAGCGCACCTCAGATCGTCATCATCATCGCAGGCGTGAACGACATCTATCAGGGGTTGCCCGCCGCCCATCCCGTCGATCATCTGCGCGACATGTATTCGCGTGCGCGCCGCGCAGGAATCAGCGTCGTCGCGGGCAGCATTCTTCCGTTCAACACTGCCACCGCCGAGCAGAACATCCGCATGCGAGAGGTGAACGACTGGATCCGAAAGTACGCCGCGAGCGAATCGCGCATCGAGTTCGTCGATACTCGCCGGGCGTGTTCAGACCCTCGCAGCGAGGATCTGCTGCTCGATTCCCCGGATGGCCTTCACCCTTCCCCTGACGGGTACCGCCGAGTTGCCGAGGCGCTGCGCCCCACGCTCGAGCATATATCCGACTTGACTGGTCGGACATCACCGAATAGGCTTTAGAAAACGGCAATCCAGAGGGATTCGGACTGATGCTGCAGGCGTTTGTCATTACGTTGCGTGAAGGGCTCGAAGCATTCCTGATTGTGGCCATCAGCGTGGCCTACCTCAAGAAGACTGGCAGAAATCAACTCGTCCCCGCGGTGCATTGGGGAATTGCAGCCTCCGTGGCGGTCAGCATCGCCGCTGGTGTGCTGCTCGCTCAGGCGAGCAACCAAGCCCTCTGGGAGGCCATCCTTGCCATCGCTGCCGCCGTTCTCGTGACCTCGCTCACGGTGCACATGTGGCGCGCCGGACGCCGGATGAAACGGGATATCGAGGGTAAGCTGGAGCGGTCCTCGCTGAAGACGGGCCGCGCCGCGTTCGCTGGGGTGTTCGTCTTTACGCTGCTGATGATTACGCGGGAGGGCATGGAAACGGCCCTGCTGATGAACGCGCTGCTGTTCCAGGTCCGCTCGATGCAGATCGTCAGCGGGGCCATGGCCGGAACCGTTCTTGCCGCCGGCATCGCTTGGCTATGGTCGCGATATGGCCATCGTGTGAATCTCGCCCGTTTCTTCCAGGTCACCGCGGTGTTTCTCTTCGTGTTCGTTTTCCAGCTGCTCATTTACGGGTTCCACGAGCTTACCGAGGCGAATCTCTTCCCAGGCAGCGAAGCGTGGCATGCGGCAACGGAACCATATGGGCCGGATGGGATTTACGGCCAGTATTTGACTTACCTCCTCGTGGCCCTGCCACTTGGCTGGCTCGCCATTGCGAGCCTGACGAAACGCGGTACCCAGGCCCAACGCTCGCAGGTCGCCTGACGGGCTGACGGCTTCCGCGTCCGCCGCCTGCGACGGCTTATAGCTACAATCGCAGCCTATGGCCGACGATTCGTCAAAACCTCCAACGGTCGTGGAACTGGTCTGGCAGCGGGAACTGGTTTTTGCCGGTCGCTCCGGCCCCGTGGCCCTCACCCTCGACAGCTCCGGCGCTGAGGGGCCGTCGCCGATGCAGGCCCTGGCTTTGGGTTTTGCCGCCTGCATGGCCATGGACGTCGTCTACGTACTGCAGAAGGGCCGGCACGACCTGCGCGGATGTCGGGTCAATCTATCGGGGGAGCGGGCGCAATCGAATCCTCACCGCTTCCTGGCGTTCGACCTTCGGTTCACCGTCACAGGGAACGTCCCACAAGAAGCGGTGGACCGCGCCATCCAGTTATCCCGGGAAAAGTACTGCTCCGTCTGGCATTCGTTGCGTCAGGACATCGACCTGACGGTCAACGCATCCGTTCTTCCTGGCAACTGAATGCAGGGACGGCGCGGCTACCTCGATTGGCTTCGCGGTATCGCCGTGCTGGTCATGTTCGAGGCCCACATCATCGACAGCTGGACGGCCGACGAGTTCCGGCAGTCTCCCGCGTATGCCGCGGCAATCATCATCGGGGGGTTCGGCGCGCCGTCCTTCCTCTTCCTTGCCGGTGCCGCCGTTGCACTCTCGGCGTCCGCGAAACTTCGGCGGACGGGAGATCCAGCCGCCGCCTCCGCGGCCGTGGTTCGCAGAGGGCTTCAACTCTTCCTTCTGGCGTTTCTCTTTCGAATTCAGGCCTGGATTCTGGGGTGGTCGTCGCCCATGGCGTTGCTCAAGGTGGACATCCTCAACATCATGGGGCCATCGATTGCGGTGTCCGGGGCACTCTGGGGCATGGCGGGTTCCACGCGGGCTCGACTCATGGCATTTTCGTCCGCGACCCTGGCCCTGGCGCTGCTCACGCCGCTCATCCGGATCGCGCCAATACAGTCGCTGCCCGATCCTCTCGAAGCGTATATCCGGCCGGTTCCTTACCTCTCGAACTTTGTCCTGTTTCCCTGGGGCCTGTTCGTGCTTGCCGGTGCCATACCCGGTCTGCTCCTGGATGCCACCCCGGCATCCCGTGACGCTCGGACGAACGTCTGGCTCGCGATCGGTGGCCTTACTGTTGCTCTCGTATCCTTTGCCGCTTCATACCTACCAAGTCCTTATCCGTCCTCGCACTTCTGGACAACGTCCCCCTGCTATTTCTTTCTGCGCGCCGGCCTCCTGACGGCGGCAATCGGCGGGGCCTTCGCCTGGGAGGCTCGTCCCGGCGGATCCCGGAAGTGGAGTCCTCTCCGGCAACTCGGACGTTCTTCGCTGTTTGTGTATTGGATTCACGTGGAGCTCGTCTACGGGCTCATCTCCCGTCCGCTGCACCGTTCGCTCTCCATTGGCGAGGCGGTCATCGCGCTGTTCGTGTTTTCCGTGTTGATGCTCGTCTGTTCAATCGCGAAAGACCGGTTGGTTCGCCGATGGCGGGAGTCGAAACCGGCGGTCCCAGCCGGAGCCCGCCTCCGCTTGCCGTGACGATCTGTCGGCTAGCTGTAGCGGCCCCCCTTGTGAATCTGTTGCAGAGGCAATATACAATCGGCCCTCATGATCAGCGTTGCGGCGATCCGCATGCAGCAGTTCGGTGTGCACTTTTATCAGGCATCACTGACGGCCAGCGATATCGACAAACTGGTGCGTTTCGAAGTGCTGAGCTATGGCGAACAGGCCCAGCCGGTCCGGGGAGGGCGGAAGAAAGCGCCGCCGTCTGCCGTGCCGTCGAAGGTCAACTGGGACCTCCTCGAGCGTCGTATCGCGTCGAGCGAGAAGGCATACCAGCGCCAGATCATCCGCCGCAAGATCGATGAACTGGTCCAGTACTACGAACAGTGCCGCCAGGCACGCGACCTGCCGTCAATTCCGGGCGCCGTCATCATTTCCTGCGACGAGACGCTGAAATTCGAGCCATCGGAAGAGGGTTCATCGCTCGGTACGCTGAAAGTGCCCGAGCGAGAGGGGATTCTCCGCGCGATCGATGGTCAGCATCGGTTGTTGGCGCTGCATGCCGACATCGATCGTTTCGGCCAGGAACAGTTCACGGTTCCCGCAGTCATTTTCGACCGGCTTCCCGAAGACCACGTCGTGCAGATGTTCGTCACGATTAACGCGAAGCACACGCGGCTGAACGCGTCGCACCTCGTCTCCCTGTCGGGCCGGCAGCTGTACCGCGACGAGAGTCTGGCGGCCGCGCACGACATCGTCCGCGCGCTGAACGATCGCGAGGACTCGCCGCTCTACGGTGAAATCAAGCTTCTCGGCGTGGGCAGCGGACGCGTTGCGCAGGCGCCCCTGGCACAGGAACTGAAGAAGCTCTTCGCCGCCGAAGCGTTCGGCGCAGGACGCAAAGGGGACGCGTTTCGCGAGGAATCGAAGAAGTTTTTCGTGAACTACCTCAAACAGGTTGCACAGGTTTTCAACGCGGCGTGGAACGGACGCAAGTACAGCATCAAGAGTGCGGCGGCGCTCCGGGCCTTCATTCGGGTCGCCCCAGACGTCGTCCGTCGTCTCGATCAGGAGCACGCGGATCGAACCGATTTCCGGGCGATCGGAAGGGTCATTGCACCCTGGGGCCGTCGCATTGGGGATCTGCGGTTCGAAACCGAGGGGGCGTGGAAGCGATCGGGGACGACCGTGGATTCGCTGGCGAAGGAGCTACGCCTTGCGCTGCAGTACCCCGAAGGTGCGGCGGTGTGAAAAAGGGGACAGTCCCCCTTTTGCGAAACCGGACATCTGCGAGAAAAGGGGACAGTCCCCCTTTTCTTCGAATGACCGCTTCTGGAAAAAGGGGACTGTCCCCTTTTTCAAAAAAAAGGGCATCGCCGTTATGACGATGCCCCGGTGTTTTGCGGGCGACCCGGCTCCCCAGCAACTCACGGCTCCCTGCCGTAAATATTCAGGCCGCCTGCGTCGCCCATTTGAGCAAGCGGTGTACCTTCGGATTTCCTGAGTAATTTCGCGGGTTGGTGATACGTTCCCTACGGTTCTGTGAGCGCGATCACAGTTTTCGCCATCAACGGCTTGCTGGCGGCGGGCGGAATCTGCGTGCAGCAGCCGGTTGCCGCTCCCGCGGCACTCATTCGCGGCGTCGTCGTGGATGCCGGGACGGCGCAACCGCTTGCCAGAGTGCTTGTGCGGGTGGATGACCGCCAGGAGACTCTCACCACAGACACCGGCACATTTGAATTCGCAGGTCTTCCAAGGCTGAAAGTCCGCCTGACCGTCTCCGTGGTCGGGTACATCCTCGTTCAACGCGTGGTGGACCTGACCCAGGGTGACGTGGTGGACCTGCGGATCCCGGTCGCCGGAGGGACGGGGACCTACACCGAAACAGTGACCGTGACCGCGGCGCCATTCCGGGCCGCGGAGCCTGGCGTGGTCGTGCAGCAGACGCTGGGGAGCGCCGAACTGCAGGTTCTCCGCGGCGTCCTCGCCGACGACCCGCTGCGGGCCGTACAGGTCCTTCCCGGCGTCGCGACCGGAGACGACCTGAAAAGTGAGTTCAGCGTCCGCGGCAGCGACTTCAATCACATGAACTTCACGGTCGAAGGCTTTCAGGCGCCCTTCCTCCTCCACACGGTCCGCGTCATCGAGGACCGCGCCAGCACCGGCTCTGTCGCCATGGTCAACAGTGACGTGGTCGAGGAGGCGACGCTTCTCAGCGGTGGTTACGTGCAGCGGTTTGGAAACCGGACTGGTGCAGAGCTCGACTTTCGCCTGCGATCCGGATCGCGCGATCGAACCCAGCTCCGCGTGGCTGTTGGGGGGACCGCCGCATCGATCGTCGCAGAGGGGCCGTTCGGTCGTTCGCACCGAGGATCGTGGTTGCTCTCCGCCCGGAAGAGCTATCTCGACAAGTTGATCGACCGCCTGACGGACGAGGGACTCGGCTTCTCTTTTTCGGACGTCCAGGGGAAAGCGGTGTACGACATCACTCGCCGGCAGAAGCTGGAACTCGCCTTCATTGCCGGTCGCTCCCGTTTGGAGCGTTCGCCTAGCGAGGTAGACGAGAGTGACTTCTACTCGGGAAGCAACGCGTCGAGTGCGGTGATCGGCACCTGGCACTTGTCGATCGCCCGCGGTTTCGTTGCGGCACGCGTTTTTGCCGGCACCAACGAGTTCCACAACGACACGATTCTCGGCGTCGCGATGGATCGGGGCAAGGATCGCCAGCTCGGCGCGCGAGCGGATTTTGCGGTGATGATTCGCAAGGGGCTGGAACTCGACGGTGGCATTCAGGCCGAGCGCGACGATCGGACTCGGCACCATGACCGCGAGTCGGGCAACACCATTCGGACCGTGAACGCCTTTGACGCGGATGCGATCCGGAGCGGTGCGTATGCGCACGTCAAATGGGATGCGGGTCGCGGATTCTCGTTCATGCCTGGTGCCCGGGTGGATCACTGGAGTCTCACGGGTCAGCAGACCGCCTCACCGTGGCTCCTGACCGAATGGCGGGGGCGCCGAGGCTTCAGCGTTCGGGCGGCGGCGGGTGCGTACCGGCAATTCCCCGAGTTCGAGCACGTCGTGGGGCTCCTTGGCGTCGAGGGGATGCCGCCCGAGCGGGCGACGACATTCGATCTTGGCGTGGAGCAAACCTTTCGCGATAAATGGCGCGTCACGCTTTCGACATTCGATCGCGCCGAGCGAGCATTCATCCGGCGCCCTGGCGGCGAAACCAGAATCGTCAACGGCCGGCTGGTGCGAGGCTCGCAGACGGCCCGGTACGCCAGCCGACTGTCGGGGGATGCGAGAGGGACGGAACTTCTGATCCAGCGGCGCGATCCGAACGGCCTGACCGGCTGGCTGGCCTACTCGTTCGGCAAGTTGCGGTACACGGATACGGTGACCGGCGAGACATTCTGGGGAGACCTTGATCAGCGGCACGCCCTGAATGCCTACGTTTCCTACCGAGTGTCTACGCACTGGAACGTCGGAGCAAAGTTGCGCGTGGGTTCGAACTTTCCGGTGCCTGGTTATTACCGGCAGCAGGAGGGCAGCTACTTCATTTCGGATCGCCGCAACGACGAACGGTTGCCCTTCTACTCCCGGCTGGATATCCGGGCCAGCCGAACGTTCACGTGGGCCCGCGCGCGGATGACGCTTTTCGGCGAAGTCATCAACGCGCTCGATCGCGACAACGTTCGCTCGAATCCGCCGTCGATCGATTCGCGGACGTGGCGAGTCTCTCACCTCTTCGAGACAATGATTCCCATCGTCCCGTCGGCGGGCATCCTCCTCGAGTTTTAGGATGACGTTCATCGACCTGAACTCGGATCTGGGGGAATCATTCGGGCGGTGGACGCTCGGAAACGACGTCGAAGTCATGCGCAGCATCACGTCGGCGAACATCGCGTGTGGGTTTCATGCCGGTGACCCGGGAGTCATGCGCGAAACGGTGCGCCGCGCGAAGGCGGCCGGCGTGGCGATCGGAGCGCACCCCGGCTTTCCGGATCTGGTTGGCTTTGGACGGCGAAACATCTCGGCAACCCCACAAGAGGTCGAGGACTTCGTCATCTATCAAGTGGGCGCCCTGGCGGGAATCGCCGCGGCTGAGGGCGCTCGACTCCAGCACGTCAAGGCGCACGGTGCGCTCTACAACATGGCCATTCGCAATCGGGAGCTGGCGGCAGCGATCGCTCGCGCGGTGGTTGCGTTTGACCGGACGCTCGTTCTGTTTGGCTTGCCGGGCACCGAGCTCCTGCAGGCGGGAGAGGCCGCGGGCCTGAAAGTCGCAGCCGAGGGTTTTGCGGATCGTGCATACGAGGCCGATGGTTCGCTGACGCCGCGCGATCGTCCCGGTGCCGTGATCCACGACGCGGAAGAAGTTGTCCGGCGCGCAGTACGCATGGCGCAGGAAGGTGTCGTGACAGCCATGAACGGTCGAGATCTACCCATGCGCGTAGACACCATCTGCACCCACGGCGACACTCCCGGGTCGCACGAGCTGACTCGTCGCATTCGCGATGCGCTCGAGCGTGCCGGCGTACGCGTCCGAGCCGTCGGTGCGCAGCGTTCGCTGCCGGCATGACGCCCGCCCTCCGCTTCGAATCAAATCGCTGGCTCGGTTGGTGGCACGAGGGAACACCCGAGGGGCGACGCGCGCTCATCGCGGCGGCGCTCGGCTGGATGCTCGACGCCTTCGACGTCATGCTTTACGCACTCGTCCTGAAGTCCATCATGACCGAGTTCGGTCTCACAACAGAGATAGCGGGCTTGCTTGGTTCTGCGACTCTCATCTCGTCTGCACTTGGCGGAATGATCTTTGGCGTGATCGCGGATCGGTTCGGTCGCACTCGCGCGCTGATGGCCAGCGTCCTCATCTACTCGATCTTCACGGCGGCCTGTGGTTTCGCGCAGTCAGTAACGCAGCTGGCCGTCTTCCGGGTGCTGCTTGGCCTCGGGTTCGGTGGCGAGTGGGCGAGCGGTGCCGCACTGGTATCCGAAACATGGCCGCCCGAACATCGTGGCAAGGCCCTGGGGTTCATGCAGAGTTCGTGGGCTATCGGTTACGGCCTGGCGGCCATCGTGACGATGGTCGTGCTGCCGCAGTGGGGGTGGCGCGGAGTCTTTTTCGTGGGGATTCTGCCGGCGCTGCTCACCCTCTGGATCCGCCGATACGTCAAGGAACCACGCATCTGGCTCGAAGCGCGCGGAAGGGTGTCAAACCATACGAGACGCGCCAGATTCGCTGACGTTTTTCACGGGAGCATGCTCAAATTGACGATCGCCGTCACCGCGATGAACGCCTGCACGATGTTCGCGTGGTGGGGGTTCAATCTCTGGCTGCCGGGGTATCTGTCGCTGCCCTCGCCTGCTGGCGGCATGGGCTTCTCCTCTGAGGCCATGACCGGACTCATCGTCGCGATGCAGGTCGGCATGTGGTTTGGCTACGTGACGTTTGGATTCATCAGCGACGCGATTGGTCGAAAGCGCGCGTATGTCGCTTACCTGCTGCTCGCAGCGGTTCTTATCTTTGCGTTCATTTCGGTGCACGCGACGCTGGTGCTGTTGGTTCTTGGTCCGCTCGCGGCATTTTTTGCGACGGGATACTTCAGTGGATTCGGTGCGGTCACAGCGGAGATCTATCCCACAGCCATCAGAGCGACCGCACAAGGGTTCACCTACAACGTCGGGCGAATCGCGAGCGCGGTTGCGCCGTTTGCGGTCGGCTCGCTGGCCCAGACCCGCGGCTTCCGGGCGGCGCTGTCGCTGACGTCTGTGGCGTTTGTCTGTGCGGCCGTGGCCTGGATCGCCATTCCTGAAACACGCGGCCGGCAACTCGAATGAGGCGCCTCGCCGCACTGCTCATCGGATTGATGCTGGCGCCGGGGTGCCTGGTCATCAGCCTGAATCCCGTCTACGACGGCGAAACCATCGGCTGGGATCCCGCACTCCTGGGGCACTGGGACGACCCCGACGACAAGTCGTCGCTCGATATCGAACGCGGCGAGTGGAGGTCGTATCGAATCAGATACGTTCACCCGAGCGAGAGCGGGAGCTTGACGGGATATCTCACGTCGATTGGCGATGAGCGCTTTCTCGACGTCATGCCCGCACGAGGCGCCGATCATGGGTCGTTTCTCATCCCGGCGCACGCCTTGCTACGCGTCCACCTCGAGGGCGATCGTCTGGAACTCACGCCGATTTCCTACGATTGGCTCAACGAACAGCTTCGCTCGCACGCGCCTGTGTCTGGATTGGACGTCGTGTTCGATCAGAAGGAGAATGCCGTGATCGTTTCCCCCACGGCGGCGCTGCGCGCGTGGCTTCGGAAACAGCCCAAGGAAGACGCCGTTTTCGGCGCTGGTGCGGTATTTGCGAGAAAGGCCTCGTCCCGCGACAATGCTCGGGACGCCCTGAGCCTGGTCGAAGGGGCGACGCGCTGATGCTCAAAGGCACAAAGGCTGCCGTCGTGAAGAAGATTCAGCCCGTGAGTATTCACGGGCAAATCTCGCTCGATGTGTACTTCGTCGATCCCGACGACCTGGACGGCCAGGTGAGCCTCGCGCGTGTGGGTCCGGAATCAGTGCCGCGGGCGCTGGAACCTGGTGACCCCGTGGATTTGCACTACATGCTGGGAGTGGTGACGCAAATCACGCGGCGTTCCTGAGCCCTGCCCACCGGAAGACCTCTTCCGGCCTCGTGCCGGAAGCCACGAGAATCAGGGTGGAGTGCTACACTATAGGCACTCCCCGACTGATCCGACCCTGCCCGTCTGGCCCCAGCCGGACTATACGGTCGGCCAAAACGAGCCACACAGGAGCCGTTCAAGATGAGTATGCGTTTCCGGCAGGGCTTCGCCGTGCGTGTCGCTGTCGTCGTCATGGTCGCTGGCGCTTTCACTTTTGCGCCCGCATCTGCAAGCGCGCAGACTCCTGCGGTTGAAAAGCCCGCAACCCCGGCGCCGAAGGTATCGCCTGCGATCGAGACGCCGAAGACACCGCTACCCAGCGCCCGATCGATCCTGGATCGTCACATCGCGGGGATTGGCGGCAAGCAGGCCGTGCTCAGCCACTCGTCCACGCGAGCCACCGGGACATTCAGCGTCGCCTCTGCGGGCATGACTGGCCCGCTCGAGGTGATTGCCGCAAAGCCTGACAAGAACATGATCAAGGTCACGATTCCGGGCGTGGGCGACGTGCTGGAGGGATATGACGGGAAGAGTGGATGGATGCTTTCACCGATGTCAGGTCCGATGCTTCTCGAAGGCAAGCAGCTCGAAGACAAGCGGTTTGACGCCGACTTTTTCGGCGAACTGCACGACGACAGCCGGTACGCGTCGATCGCAACCGTCGAGAAGACGGATTTCGAAGGACGCCCCTGCTACAAAGTGAAGCTCGTGCGGAAGAGTGGCGGTGAAGACTTCGAGTTCTATGACGTCGAAACGGGTCTCAAGGCCGGCCACATCGCGACCCGTGAAACACCGATGGGGACGATTACCGCTACGTCGGTCGAAACGGATTATAAGAAGTTCGGCAACCTTCTGCTGCCGACCACATTGAAAAACAGCATGATGGGCATGCAGCAGGTGATCACAATCGCATCTGTCGAGTTCGACACGGTTCCGCCGGCCGCGTTCGAACCCCCGGCTGAAATCAAAGCCCTCATCAAGTGACCAATCGGCTGCCTGCCATCGGTCTTCTCCTCGCTTCAATGGTCTGCCTCCTCCGGGCGGCAGACGTGGGGGTCCAGGGGTCTCAGACCGTTGGACTGGCAACGTTGGCTTCGCGCGACGTCGCCGGAGCAGAGACATTCGACGCCGTCTGGACGATCATCCGCGACACCCACTTCGATCCGAAGTTGAACGGTCTCGACTGGAATGCGGTCAAAGCCGAACTGCGGCCGCGCGCGGCCGCGGCGAAAGACGCCGGTGAGTTGCGTGCGGTCATCCGGGAAATGCTCGGGCGGTTCGGACAATCGCATTTCGCGATCATTCCAGGGAGCGGCGACAGCCCGCTGAAGACGATCGCCGACAGGTCGGGGGACCCGGGGATCGACGTGCGCCTGATAGACGACGCACTCGTCGTCACGAACGTCGAACCTCAGAGCGGTGCGAAAAGAGTCGGAGTCAATCCTGGTTGGAAGATTGTGGCTGTTGCCGGCACGCCGGTGACTCCGCTGCTCGGTGAGCTTCCCTCTGAGATACGCACTCGGCAAGTCGAGGCTTGGCGGATTGCACACGAGCGGTTGCGTGGTGCGGCCGGCACGAATGTCCGCGTGACGTTCGAAGACGAGAAGGGACAGTCACGTGACGTCGTGCTGGAACGGCAAACCGAGTCGGGCCAGGCTGTCACCGTCGGCCACCTGCCGACGATGTTCGTGCGCGTGGCCTCGGAAAGGCGTCCGCTGACCGGCGGTGGGTCGGCAGGAGTCATCCGGTTCAACGTCTGGATGGCGGCTGTCGATCGTGAGTTTCAGAAAGCCATGGACTCGCTCCGCGATACGAACGGGATTGTCATCGATCTGCGCGGCAATCCCGGCGGCCTGGCAGCGATGCTGATGGGAATTTCCGGACATTTTGTTGCCGAGCGGAAGGTGCTGGGAACGATGAAGACGCGCGATACGGAATTGCGTTTCGTCGCCAACCCGCGTCTCGTCAACGCCGCAGGGGAACGGGTGGCGCCATTCGCCGGCCCTGTCGCGATCCTTGTAGATGGAATGACCGGCAGCGCGTCGGAGTGTTTTGCGGGTGGGATGCAGGCAATCAAACGCGCGCGTGTGTTCGGTCAGGTATCGATGGGGCAAGCCTTGCCGGCGCTCTTCGACAAACTGCCGAACGGGGATGTTCTGATCCACGCCTATGGTGACTTCGTGGCAGCCGACGGAACGCGGCTCGAAGGCCGGGGCGTTGTCCCAGACGAAATCGTCCCGCTGAACCGTGGATCGCTGGCCGCCGGGGAGGATCGCACGATGGATGCGGCGCTCCGGTGGATTGACCGCCTTCGCTAAAGCTACGGCGGTCAAGCCGCCTTCGCTGAGGCTACGGCGCGTCAAGCCGCCCTCGCAAGGCTACGGCGAGGCCAGAAAGCCACGGCGTGACAAGCTGGGACGAAGTGAATACGAAGTCTGCCGAAAGGCAGACTTGCGGGTATCCGGTTGCGCTCGGTAGAGCCTGTCTGCTAGACTCGCCTTTACCTACGCAAGCGGCTTTTCCAACCAATTCACACGGCAATCGGAAATCTCGGGGGAGCGAGTTCGACGATGGACCAGCGACGGCTGCGTCTCGGAGACATATTGGACGACTACTGTCCGCGCGAACGCCGCGTGACGAATCATGCAGTCGTCGCGATGATCGAGGACGAGGTCAAACAGACGCGTTGCACGACCTGCGACGCCGAGCACGTGTACAAGGGAGGGCGGGCTCCGAAACGACGCAAAGCGGAAACGCCAGCCGCTCTCTACAAGGAAGTTCTAGCCGCGATGCCCGATCAGGAGTCAACCCCAGCTCTCGCCGTGACCGTGCCCGACAACATCGTTGACCTGCCGGAGACTCCGACAGTTCCTGTCGAGAGCGTCGCAGCGGCCCCCGACGACCAGACCGAATCGGATCCCTTGCCCGACGAGCAGGAGGAAGCCCCCCGCGTCAACGACGAACCTGACGGTCCCGTGCATCGCCAGTTGCTGCGCGCGAAGCTTCCGCGTCCCGAGGGACAAAAGGACAGCCGCCCCGTCCCCGAATTTACGGTTCGGCAAGCGGGGAATCGCGGCAACGGATTTCGCGGCGATCGATCGAAGATGCGCGGCGCCGGCGATCACCGGACGATGGGCCGCGGCAACGGCGGTCCGGTCAACGGAAACCGTGCGCACGGTGGTGGTGGCCGCTTCCAGAACGCCCGACCCGGGGGACAGCACAGGGGGCCTGGTGGCCGCGGTGGATCGCAAACGGGCTTTCGTGGCGGCCAGCCCAGACACGGAGGCAAGAAGGGCCGCGGATAATCCCGTCGCATGTTCTCCGCGCTGATTCTCCTCGCGTTTCTCGTACAGCAGTCTTCCACGCCGGCGCCCATTACCTTCGAGCCCACGCAGGGCGTCCCAACATTTGCCGTTCGCGATCCTGTTCTGCGCCTGAAACCTGGCGCGGTCGTACGAAGCCGCACGTTCTCGAAACCTGGCGATTACTACGAAAAAACTGGAGGCCCCTGGCCCGGAGAGGTCGGTCCGTTCTACATCGAAGGCGCGACACCGGGCGACACCCTCGTCATTCGCATTCTCTCGCTGCGCCCGAATCGAGACAGCGCCGTGTCCGCGGTCAATCCGTCAGGCATCAGCGCCGTCGCCGGCGACTCCCGCACTCGAATGCTCAACGATCCGTTGCCGGCAAGGCGCTTCGAGTGGCGGCTGGATCGCACTCGCAATGTCGGCATCCTCGATCTCCCCGGCTCCGCCTCCAAACGGATCGAGATGCCGCTCAAACCCATGCTCGGCCGTCTCGCGGTTGCGCCCGCCGGGGACGAAGCCTTCGGGGGCCTGTGGCCCGGGAACTTCGGCGGAAACATGGATGCCGCCGACGCGCGTGAAGGCACGACGGTTTATCTGCCCATCTTCCATGACGGCGCGTATTTCTATTTCGGCGATGGTCACGCGCTGCAGGGCGATGGCGAAATCTGCGGCTCCGGTCTCGAAACAACCATGGACGTCACCTTCCAGTTCGACCTTATCAAGGGCCGACGGATCCGCTGGCCGCGCATGGAGGATGCAGAGGACATCATGGTTGTCGGCAGTGGCCGGCCGCTCGTCGATGCCTTCCGCATTGCGCAGGTCGAGCTGATTGAATGGCTCGTCGAGGATTACGGGTTCGACAAACTTGACGCCTACCAGGTCGTTTCACAAGGTGGCCACACGCGTGTGGCCAACGTCGTTGATCCGAACTACAGCATCGTCGCGAAGTTCCCGAAGAGGCTGTTACCGGCGCGGGTGCGGTGACGAAAGGCGTTGAATGTCGGATTTGAGCGGCCAGTACGGATTAGTCGTCGGAGTTGCGAACAAGCGCTCCATCTCATGGGCGATCGCGCAAGCCACGGCTGCGGCCGGCGCGCGATTGGCCGTGACGTATCAGGGTGAGCGCCTCGAAGAAAACGTCAGGGAACTCAGCCAGTCACTGTCGAACCCGCTGATCCTCCCCCTCGACGTGACGGACGATACTCAGATCGCCAACGTGTTTTCCGCGATCGACAAGGAATTCGGCGGCCTCGATTTTCTGGTCCACGGTGCCGCCTTCGCTCCCCGGGAGGAATTGGCCGCGCCGTTTGTCCAGACAACCCGCGAAGGGTTTCGAGTCTCGCTCGACATCAGTGCCTACTCGCTCGTGGCGCTGGCACGCGGGGCGATGCCGTTGATGGAACGGCGTGGAGGCGGGAGCATCCTGACACTGACTTATCTGGGCAGCGAGCGCGTCTTCCAGAACTACAACGTCATGGGGGTGGCGAAGGCGGCCCTCGAGGCGTGTGTCAGATATCTGGCAGCCGATCTGGGACCGAAGGGGGTCCGCGTGAATGCGATTTCGGCCGGCCCCATCAAAACGCTTGCAGCATCCGGCATTTCAGGGTTCTCCTCGATTCTTCAGCATTATCGCGATCGCGCGCCGCTACGCCGGACGGTAGATACGGCAGAGGTAGCTGACGCCGCGTTGTTCCTCCTGGGGCCCGCCGGGCGTGCCGTGACTGCCGAGATCCTGATGGTGGATGGCGGCTATCACGCAACCGGCATGTAGCTTGCTCGCGAAAGTCTTGAAGAGGAGTGTTCGATGAAGAAGCACAGCTACGCGACGGTGGTTCTCCTGGTGCTCACGCTCATGGGGCCGTTGATGCTCGCGGCATGCGGCAAGACGGTTGGCGAGACAATCGATGACGCTACCATCACGACACGAGTCAAAACGGCGCTGCTGAATGACCCGCAGGTTGGCGGTTTACGGATCGATGTCGATACCTTCAAAGGCGTGGTGACGCTGTCGGGCCGCGTGAAGACGAAGGAAGAAGAGGTGAAAGCCATCGCCCTCGCGCGAAAGATCAGCGGCGTGAGCGACGTGAAATCGACGCTGCAAGTACAACCGTAGACGAAGGAAGAAGGATTCCTTCTTCCTTCCCTCACCACTCTTCGATCCTGATCCGTGCCTCCTCCACACCGAGTTCCCGCAGCATTCGCGGAACATCGTCCACCATGCTCGCAGGACCGCAGACGAAGCAGAGGGTCTCGGGGGTGTCGATGAGCGTCGTCAACCGCTCGCGCGTAATGCGCCCGCGATCGCCGCGCCAGCGAAGTGGCACCTCGCGCGTGGCCGTGATCGCCAGGTCGAGTTTCTTTTCGCTGACCAGCTTCCTCAATTCGGCGAGGTAGGCAAAGTCGTCAGGCGTGCGCGCACTGTAGAGC
>JBAROV010000250.1:0-2248 GCA_049642465.1 Vicinamibacterales bacterium | reverse complement strand
TTCAGTTACCGATCAGCTCACGCCGCCGGTGCTTGCGCTGCTGGCGTTCCTGGCCGGTTTCGTCCTCCTGGCATCCGGTGCGACGCCGGCGGCGGCTGGCCGGTTGAGTCTTCTCAACCGCGTGCTGCCGTTGGCGTTCATTGAACTTTCACATTTCGCCGGCAGCATCGTCGGCGCGGCGCTGTTGCTTCTCTCACAAGGGCTGGCACGGCGACTGGACGCCGCCTACGCGCTCACGATGTTTGCGATGGTGGCCGGAATCGCCGTGTCGCTCTTGAAAGGAGCCGATTTCGAGGAGGCGACCATCCTCGCGGCCATCCTTTTGCTCCTGTGGCGGGCAAGACCCGCGTTCGATCGGCGTGCCGCATTGTTCGACACACGCTTTTCACCTGCGTGGATTGTGGCTGTCGCCGCCGCGGTCGGCGCGTCGGTCTGGCTCGGGCGGTTTTCGTTCAAGCACGTGGAGTATTCGAACGAGCTGTGGTGGCAATTCGAGCTGCATGGCGAGGCATCGAGGATGCTGCGGGCCGCCGTCGGCGCCAGCGTCACGCTACTGTTGTTTGCCTTTGCGCGACTGATTGGCTACGCACGCCACGAAGCGCCACAACCAACCCAAACGGATCTGGAGGCGGCCGCGGCGATCATCGCGGCGCAGACGCGAACGTTCCCCTATCTCGTGTTTCTCCGCGACAAGGCACTGCTGTTTGACGACGCGAAATCGGCGTTCGTCATGTACGGCGTGCAAGGCCGGACCTGGGCCGCCCTGGGTGATCCAGTGGGCCCACAGCAACGCGTTGGAGAACTCATCCGCCTCTTTCTCGAACGCTGTTCGGATTTGGGCGGCGTGCCCGTGTTCTATGAGGTCTCCATCGAGCATCTGCACCGATATGCCGATTTGGGGATGACGTTCATCAAACTCGGGGAGGAAGCTCGGGTGGACTTGACGACTTTCAGTCTCGAGGGGAGCCGCGGAAAAAAGTTCCGGCAGGCCTTGCATCGTCTCGAGCGGCAGCAGGCTTCGTTTCGCGTGATTCCCGCGGCGCAGGTCCCCGATGTCATGGACCAGTTGCGCCGCGTTTCGGATGACTGGCTCGAACACCGGGCGGCGGCCGAGAAGCAGTTTTCACTCGGATTCTTCGAGCCGACCTATCTGGCGCGTTTTCCAGTGGCTGTGGTCGAACACGCCGGCGGGATCGTGGCATTCGCGAACGTGTGGCCGGGGCCGCAGCGCCACGAGCTCTCTGTCGATCTGATGCGCTACGCTCGTGGCGCGCCGAAGGACGTCATGGACGCGCTGTTCGTCCACCTGATCCTGTGGGGGCAGGCGCAGGGATACCGTTGGTTCCCCTTGGGCATGGCGCCGCTATCGGGTTTTGAGCACTCGCCCGTCTCGCCGCTGTGGACCCGGCTTGGCTCGTTCCTGTACGAACATGGAGAGTCGGTCTACAATTTTCAAGGCCTGCGGGCGTTCAAGGAGAAATTCGATCCCGTGTGGCAGCCGCGTTATCTCGCGTATCCGGGCGGTCTTCGCCTGGCTCGTCTGCTGGCCGACGTGTCGGCGCTGATCGCCGGCGGGTACCGGCGAGTTCTCATGAAGTGACTCGAAGGGTGCCACGACCTCACCTTCCGGGCTGGTGAAGTTGCGTTTGTTCTGCTGCGAGGGAGGAGACTATTGCCTAAGGGGGACATCAGCTCTGTCACTGGATACATCGCTTCGCAACCAACGCGCGTGCGGCGTGCACTCACGCGCGTGCGCGGCATCATCCGCAAGGCCATACCGAAGGCCGATGAAGTGATCTCCTACGGAATCCCCTCTTACAAGATGAATGGCCGGTACGTCATCTATTTCGCCGGCTGGAAGCAGCATTATTCTCTGTACCCCTTCACCGATCGACTGCTCGCGGCGTTCAAAGACGACATCGCTCGGTATGAGGTCAGCGGCAAGGGCACGATACGTTTTCCGCTCTCCGAGCCGGTTCCCGCGAGACTGATCGAGCGCATTGCCAGGTTCAGGGCGAAAGAGGCCGCGGAACAAGCGAAGGCCCGGGAGGCGGCGCGAAAGAAGCGCCAACCCGTCACGTAGTGGGATCCGCGCCCCACGGCTCTATCAGCTTCAGGTTTTTCTTCTTCAACTCGCGGTAGCAGTCCGGCAGGTCGAAGCTCGTGAGCACGCCGGGCAGCAGCGCCGATAAAGGCCAGCGATAGTCTTTCGCTTCTGCGATCTCCGTATACGAGGCCACCGCGTGCT
>JBAROV010000245.1:0-5876 GCA_049642465.1 Vicinamibacterales bacterium | reverse complement strand
TTGTCGGTTCTCAAAACCTAGGGACCCTTTCCTGACGACTTTTTCAAAACCTTTGCCCCCTCTGGAGTGAGGTTTTTCAAAACCTTTCCCCCCTTCCGGGGCGAGATTTTCAAAACCTTTCCCCCCTTTCGCCTGACCGCGCGATAGACGTCTCCGGTCCCGGGCCGCGCCCCGGGGCCAGGAGGCGTGGATGTATCGCGAGGTCACGATGATCGAAGTCAGAGAGGTCCTTCGGTTGCGAGGCGAGGGCCTGCCGAAGAAGCGAATCGCCGCCCAGCTGGGGCTCGATCCGAAAACGGTGCGTCGCTATCTCACAGCGGCGCAAAGTGCCGGCGTCCGCGTGACGGCGACCATCAGCGATGAGGAGGTGCGACAAGTCCTGCTCGCGCTCCATCCCGCCGGCGGGCGGCCCCGCGGCGATGGATGGGGCCTTTGTGCGGACCATCGCGCCGCCATCGAGCGCTGGCTCGGAGGCGGGCTGCGCCTGACGAAGATTCGCAAGCTGCTGGTGCGTCAGGGCGTCGAGATCGCGTATCCCACGTTGCACCGATTCGCGGTCCTCGAGCTCCAGTTTGGGAAAACGGCGACGACGATCCCCGTGCTCGATGGCGAGCCTGGACAGGAAGTGCAGCTCGATACGGGCTGGGTCGGCTGGCTCACGCTGCCGCAGGGGAAGAAACGACGGTTTCGCGCGTGGATCTTTACCGCGGTGCGCTCGCGGCACCGCTTCGTCTATCCGACCTTCGAGGAGACGACCGCGCGGGCGATCGAAGCGTGCGAGGCCGCGTGGGATTTCTTTGGCGGCATTTTCAAAGTCATCATCCCAGATAACACGAAGGCCATCGTCGTTAACGCGGACCCGCTCGCGGCCCGTATCACGCCCGCGTTTCTTGAGTACGCCCAGGCGCGCCACTTTCACATCGACCCGGCGCGCGTGCGGCACGCCCGCGACAAAGGCCGCGTCGAGCGCGCCGTGCCCGGCGTGCGGGACGATTGCTTCGCCGGCGAAGTCCTGCCCACGCTCGATGAAGCGCGCATGTGGGGCCAGCATTGGTGCCTCAATGACTACGGCCTGCGGCGCCACAGTCGGACGCAGCGTCGACCGCTCGAGCACTTTCAGACGGAGGAGCAGGGCCTCCTGCTGCCACCGCCGACCGCGCCCTACGACATTCCGCTGTGGAGTGAGCCGAAAGTCGGGCGCGATCAACTCGCGGTCGTCGACAAAGCCCTCTACTCGATCCCGCATCCCTACGTCGGGCAGTGGGTCACCGCGCGTGCCGATGCCCAGATCGTCCGGTTCTATGCCCGCGGGCTCCTGATCAAAACGCATCCGCGGAAGGCCCCGAGTGGGCAATCGATCGATGCAGACGATTATCCGGTCGAGCGCAGCGTCTACGCGATGCGGAATGTCGACGCGCTGCGGCGCCAGGCCGACGCCGCCGGCGACGTCATTGGCCGCTACGCGGCGGCGCTCCTCGACAGTCCCTTGCCGTGGACGCGAATGCGCCGCGTCTACGCGCTCCTCGGCCTCGTGCGTCGGTACGGGGCCCCGCGCGTCACCGAGGTCTGCACCATCGCGCTCGCGGCCGACATGCTCGATGTCCATCGCCTGAAACGCATGCTCGAGCAGGGCGTCGCGCCACCGCCGTCCGCACCACCCGCGCGCGTGATTCCGCGCGCGCGCTATCTCCGCCCGCCCACGCAATACAAACTGCCCTTGGCGGGCGCGGCTGCTGAAGGAGAGGAGTCCTCATGACCACGACCGATGGGATCACGCCGGATCTCAAGACCGTCCTGCGGCGGCTGAAGCTGTCGCGTATGCTCGACACGCTGCCCGAGCGCCTCACGCTCGCGCGCCAGCAAAAGATGCCGCATCAGGACCTCCTGCTGCAGGTGCTGAGTGACGAAGTCGCCCGCCGCGAGACCCTCGCCGTCACGCTGCGCGTGCAGAAGGCGCGCTTAGATCCCGCGATGCGCCTCGAGGCTTGGGACGCGACCGCCAAGGTGACCTTCGACCGCGCGCTCCTCAACGAGCTCGCTTCGCTGCGGTTTCTCGACGCCCACGCGCACGTCACGATCGTCGGGCCCGTGGGTGTCGGCAAAACCTTTCTCGCACATGCCCTCGGCCACATCGCCTGCCGACGCGGCGCCTCCGTGCTCGCCGTCCGCACCGACCAAATGCTCAAGAGCCTGAAGCACGCGCGGCTCGATAACAGCTACGAAGCGGAGCTGCGGAAAATCGTGGTCGTCGACCTCCTCATCCTCGATGATTTTGCGATTGACGTCCTCGACACCGTTGAGAGTCGCGATCTCTACGACCTGCTGCTCGAGCGGTATCGCACCGGGTCCGTGATCGTCACCTCAAATCGCGGACCGGACGAATGGCTCGCCACCTTTGCCGATCCGGTCCGAGCCCAGAGCGCGATCGATCGTTTCACCAGCAATGCCTATGACCTCGTCATCGAGGGAGACTCCTATCGGCCGCGACTCAAGCCGCGGGTCGCCAAGGACAAGGAACGCTCGCGATGAGGCGCACGCTGTGCCACGCTCGATGGTGGGGCGCTCGGCGGCAGCCCTCCTCGAGCATCGGCGCTCCCGCGACCGCCGCCAAGCGCCTGTCGGCTTGCCATCGACCAATCGAGAAGGCGAAAGTGTAGACAGAAATCGGGTGAGTAAGGCACCCTGACGGCGTACGAACCGCGCTCAGGCGACTGGACAAGTCAGGGGGGAAAGGTTTTGAAAAGCTAGGGTCCCTTCCTTCTGAAAACCGACAGACGGCCGACCAGCAACCGCTATCTTGACCTATCTGTCGTGATCCGCCCCGCTGGGCCAAGCGCCCAATCCAGGGAATGCGTCTGGTAGCCGTCCAATCAGAAAACATACCTTGAACGGTTGCTGCGAGTGTAGGATGCGCACGTGCCGCAACATGCCAGGCGGAACACTCCACGGATCCAACTGTTCCCCCTCGACGACGAGGCGCGAGATGCCATTTGATGGCTGTCGAGCTCTCTCGGTACGTCTGTTCGTCACCTGCGGGATCGTTCTGAACTGCGTGGGTGACTTGTCGGCGCAATCGTCGTTCGGCCGCCTCGCTCAGCAGAAACCCACGGCACAGCCCGCCGCAACCAACATCGAGCCGTCCCGGCAAGCCACAGTAAAGCCCGAATTGTCTCAGGAACCACCCGCCGTCGAGGCAGCGGATCCCGAGACCGCTGCGGACGATCGTCCTGGTACAAAGGTCGCGGTGTCGCTGGACGACGGCATCTTCCAGCGGCGACTTCCGTTCGACGTGCCCTTCTACCTCACAGGCAAACCGCCGGACTTCGCTACCGACATGGCGATGACGGCTTTCCGCACGCCGAGCAAAGCCGTTCTCACAGAGATTGCATCGCAGCTGCGCGACACGACGAACTGTGTCCCCGATACGAAGTTTGGCGTGCGCACGGTCTCACGATCATCGTGGAAGGGGAAGGCGGGCGCCAGCGAGTTCGTCCTTCTCGTCGATGCGCTCGACCCGCAGCGCTACTACGTGTTCTGCTTTCTGTCCCGAGGTCTCGTCGCCCCGTCCGAAATCGAAGCATCCGCGCGCGAGATTCTGAGCCAGGTCACGGTGCACTTCCTCGGGCCGAGCGCACCGACCGCCAGCGGCGACGTCAGCGTCGAGCTCGCGAAAGGAATGCACGAGCGGCTGGCGCAGCGGATCACCGAGCTTGGCGCCGTGCGCGCTGTCCCAGCAGTCATTCCGGAGGGCAACATCTTTCACGCCAGTACACCGATTGAGAGAGGCACGCCCTTCGTGAAGATCCTGTCCAGGCTGATTCAGCCCTACAGCCGGCTGCTCGCTAGGGAGACCGACTACAACAGTCGGTTCAAGGGACTGCAGGCGGCGCTCGACAATGCGCCGGAAAGCGCGAAGCCGTTCCTGATACCGGCCATCACCGGTTCGCTGCCCCCCGCGCAGCTGCCGAGACGTGAGCTGGCGATCACGAGCAGGGCGCCGTTCGATTTCAAGGAGTACGATTTCACCGACGTCTCGGAAATGCTTGCCGAAGCGGAAACCGCTGCTCGACAGAAGAACGAGAATGCCGCGGCAGAGGCCATCGCCGGCATACACCGCCACGTCGGCGCACTTCAGGACATGGCCACCGCATTCGGTCGAAACTACGAAGACTTGCGCGATGCCGCGCAGCAGGCGGTGGACCGCGTCGCACTCGAAGCACGGGAAGTCAGGGTCGGCATCGGCTCCAGCGTGCTCACAGCCGACATGAACCGGAACGCCTACGTGAGCCTCGACACCGGCATGGCGTACACCTGGCAGCTCGAAAGCATGGTCTTCTACGCCGGCACGAATGTGTACTTCCGGCCGATCAACAAAAACGCGCCGCTCCGCCTCAAGGGGAGCTTCGGGCGTCGCTTTGCGCTCACCATCGGCGTCACCACGTCGGTGAAGGACGCGAGTCGCCGCGCCCAAGACCTCCGTCCTGCCACGGGCGAGGATGGCACGAACTCGCTGCTTCTCGGGGGCGGACTGCGGGTGACGCCGAGCATCCGCGTCGGCGCTGGCGCGCTGATCTTCAACGAGACAGATCCCAATCCGTTGATCACGCAGAAGTCGGTCGCGGCGACCCCATACGTCTCGCTGGCCGTGGACATCAATCTGGGGGCTCTGCTCAAGAACTTTTTTCCTGGGCAATAGAGCTGGAGTACGCGCGATGGCGCTCATCATTGTCGAGGATCTTGAACCAAAGCCCAAGGAGGTATCGCTGCCGGAGCCCATCACCTTTACGGTGAAGCTCAGAGACGACGAGGCGCCGGCAGATCCGACACCGGCGAATCCGCTTGGGACGCACCGGCTCCTTTTGCGGCTGGAGGAGGACAACGACCTGTCATTCTCTGCCGGAAGGCGTCTGAAGCAGATCGAGTTCGAGGAGAAGATTCCAAAGACCGCCAGAAAGTTCACTTTTCCCACTGAAGTCCATGGAGAGGGCGCCGGTCTCGTGTCGTTTCAGGTCTCACTCGACGTACCTGGCACGAGCGGGACAGCTTGCCTGGTTGATCTGCTATGAACCCCATCCTGTTGCGCGCAGCGTCGGCCACGTTCGTGGTGGTGGCCGCAGTCACCGTGGTCGGCTGTTACGGTCGCAACGATGTCACCGCGCCGGACGATCTGATGCTTCTGACGGCATTGCCCACGGAGATACCGGCCGATGGGTTCTCGACCACGACGATCACCGCTAAGCTTGCGACGAGGGTCGATCGTGAGCTGCTGATCAGTTTCACGGCATCTGCAGGCACGATCGCGACGACTCCGTTCTCTCCCAACTCGAACGGCGAAGTATCGACGCTGTTGAAGAGCACGACGGTGCCACAGTCGGTCCTGGTCACGGCCAACGTCAAACGCGGCGACACCGTGGAGGCCTCGCGAACCCTGACCGTGACCTTCCAGCCCGTAGATACCTCGAGGGTGATACGGCTCGCGTTGTCCAGCATGGAGCTCGAGGCCGACGGCGCGTCGAGCATCCAGATCCGCGCCGAGGCCAATCCCAGCCTCAGCCCTCGCACGGTGAAGTTCGAAACGACAAACGGCTCGTTCTCGCCGAACACCGAAACGCGCGTGCTGTCGGATGTGCCGACCGGCGCGGACGGGATTGCAAGATCACTGCTCTATGCACCCCGCCAGATCGGCACGGCGCTGGTCACCGTCAGCGCAGGGGGGTTCTCGGCTGCCGAGACCGTCAGATTCGTGCGCGCGCGGCCAGACGCAATTTCCCTCAGGGCGACGCCGCTCGCCTTACCGCAATCGGAGACGCAGTTCACGAAGGTGATCGCCAAGCTGTCGCGGGCGCTTGGCCAAGTGACGCAAGAGACGCGTGTGG
>JBAROV010000125.1:0-2057 GCA_049642465.1 Vicinamibacterales bacterium | reverse complement strand
TTTTGGTGGAGGTGGTTCTCGCCCCCGCCGATCACGATGATGCCTGAAGAACAATTCGTTGAGGTGATCACGCCGTTGATCATCGCTCCCGTGCTGTTCAACACGCGGATGCCTTGATTTCGGAATTTACGAACCAGGCCGGGTCCGAGGATCGTCACGTCCTGTCGCGCGTTGACATCGATCCCGAACTCTCCGGCGGTGGCAGTGCCGCCGCAACCGGTCTTGGCATTGCCCTGGCCGGTCATCGTGTAGCCGTTCAACTTCAGCGTGATGCCCGACGCGCCGAACGCGATGCACGGCGCACCCGTCACCGCACAGGTCACATCGTCTACGAGCTCGCTGTCCTCGACGATCGTCACCGTTGTGGTGACGGTCCCGCCGATCTGCGCCGCATGCGCGATGCGCCCGGACGCGAACAGCGCGACTAGGAGTAATGGGAGGAGCGGACCAATCGGTTTCAAACGCTTCATTACGGCCTCCTCTAGACGAAACCAGGGGCCTAGAACCGCCTCAATGGAAGGGCTAGATGTTGCTCTCGTCCAGGAGGGAAGTCAAGCTGGATAGGTGAGGCTGGAGGCCGCAGCGCGGGCGAGCCGTCTCCGCGCTTTCGCGCTACTCCCCGTGTGCGTGGCCAGCCGTGCTTGGGCTATTCTGGTCGAGTGAGTCCGACGGTCCTGCGCGTCAAGGGGTTTCGATTCTACTTCTTCTCGCGCGAAGAACCCCGCCCACACGTGCATGTGCAGCATGCCGAGGGTGAGGCCAAGTTCTGGATCGAGCCGGCCGTGGAACTGCACGCGAACTACGGCCTGAAGGCAAAGCGACTCGCCGAAGCCGAGAAGTTGGTCGAGGAGCACGTCGATGAAATCCGCAGCGCTTGGGCGAAGCACTTCCCTGGTTGAAGTCACGAACGTGTCGCCACACGGGTTTTGGCTCTTTGTGCGCGACCAGGAGCTGTTCGTCCCGTTCAAGGACTTCCCGTGGTTTAGAGACGCCTCGATTCGAGAGATCAGTCGCGTTGAGTTGCCGACTGCGCATCACCTGTACTGGCCGGACCTCGATATCGATCTGGCGGTCGAGTCACTGACGCATCCGGAGCGGTACCCCTTGGTCAGCCAAGCGCAGCCTAGCAAGCGCTTGCAGCCGACGAAGGCGCGTCATCGAACTGTGAGGAAGCGTTCCGGCCGCGCCCGTCTTCGCGGCTGAAGCGCGGGCGTTAGCCAGGCTCGGGTGATTCGCAACGCATTTGACACAGCTGCGACTCACCGCGGCCGGCCGCTATTGGACCCTTCGAGTCACCACGGATTTGAGCGGCCGCCGTATGGTGCAGGCGCTTGTTGGACCGAGCGACGCCCATACGCGAGGAAGAACCCGCTCCCGAACACAGCACCGAACGCGGCGAACATGCAATAAAACAGGACGGCCTCGGGAGACATGAGAGCACGCCCGATGCTGTTGCTCCAGAGGCCAACGATGAACAGCACTGGAAGAACCCCGAGGGCCATTCCGACGATCGGGAATACCACCCAGCCAGCCACTCGTCGGTGACGGAGCCGATTTCGCAGCGCAAACATCGTCGGTGCGTACGCCGTTGCGATTGCGACCGTGGCTGCGAGCGCTGACCAGAACATCACGGCGCCCAGGTCGCCCGGACCGATGCCCTGCCCCCAGAACCCTCGGAGAGCAGCCAGATAGGCCACCAGCCCGGCGGCCCAGGACACGATCGATATCGCAACCAGCTTCATAGTGCTTCGCTTCGGTCGGACGTCTGCGTTTCAGCCGCGGCGGCTCATGATCGCACCCGCCGCCGACAGCTGCAAACCACCTCGAACCACTTTGCGCAGTCGCGGATTGTCATTTTCATTTGTCAGTCGGCGCAGAGCTCCGCTTATCACCGATTTGAATAACGACTGATTTTCTTAGGAGTTTTGGCGCGCCCTGCAAGACTCGAACTTGCGACCTCCTGGTTCGTAGCCAGACGCTCTATCCAACTGAGCTAAGGGCGCGTGAAAAACGCGAAGAAACCCTAAGCTTAACACAGCGGGATACAATGCCTGCCC
>JBAROV010000235.1:0-28131 GCA_049642465.1 Vicinamibacterales bacterium | reverse complement strand
GGTACCAGCACGCGTATGAAGATGCCATCCGGCGGACGGCGACCGAGTACGCACCTTGGTACGTGGTGCCGGCCGATCGCAAGTGGTTTACTCGGATTGTCGTGGCGGCCGCCGTGATCGACGCACTGGCATCTCTGAATCTTCGGTATCCGGTCGTTACGCCAGCCATGACGCGGGAGCTGGCGCACGCGCGACGGATGCTGCTGCGGTCGTAGCGTCGCTTGAAGTATCAGCGCCCTTCGCGTGTCAGCGGCACGCTGACCTGGACGGTCTCGGTCACGGTGTTCCCGGCGGCATCCGTCCCCGCCAGTACCGCGCCGGCCGAGCCGAGGCAACGGCGTAAAGCCGCTCAGCTTGCGCGGAACTCTCCCCGCGGCGCGCGGGAATTTCCTCAGATTTCGCAGCCCGACGCGCACCAATCAACCATTTACGCTGGCATCCGCGTTGCGGCATCTTCTTGTCGCGAACTCACCGACGAGACCCCGCCGTAGTTGCGGCGCCTTCACTCGCCCTCTGAGATTTCGGGGACTCGGCTCGCTTCGAACGCCCGTTCGCCGCCACGCCGGTCCACAGATACAGCTAAGGAGCGTGTGCAATGACCAGATTCCTGCAGAAAACCGAGGAAACCAACCCGTTCACCTTTATGCGGCGAGTGACCGAGGAGCTGGATCGGGCATTCGGCCTGAAGCCGGATGTGCCCGGATACCCCGAGCTCTATCGCAAAGCGTGGACGCCCGACCTCGAAGTGTACGAGCGTGACAACAAGTTTTTCGTTCGCGTTGATTTGCCTGGGCTCAAAAAGGAAGACGTGAAGATTGAGATCGCCCACGACGAACTCACCATCACGGGAGAGCGCAAACTCGAGAAGGAGGAAAAGCGGGAGAACTTCTATCGGACCGAGCGGACCTACGGGACCTTCTTCCGCCGCATCGAGATCCCGGAGCACGTGAAGGCCGAGGACGCGGTGGCGACATTCAAGGAAGGCGTACTCCAGATTGAAATGCCAACCCTGCCGGTGCCGCCGACGAACAAGCGGCTCCTGGAAATCAAGGGGTGACCGGCTAACCGGCCGTTCGAGATCCCACAGGCAGCCGCTTCGGCGGCTGCCATCTCACTCGCCGCGCAGGGCTTTGGCCGGGTCGATGTGAGTGGCACGCCACGCCGGTCCGGCAATCGACACGGCCGCGGTGATGATCAAGACGGCGGTCACCGCGGCAAACGTGATCGGATCAAGCGGCGCGACGCCAAAGAGCACTCTGCGCAGCACTCCCGCCAGCATCGCCGCGACAACCAGGCCGATCGCGACGCCGGACGCGACGAGCCGCGCCGCGCTCGAGACGACGAGACCCAGCACGTCGTTCGAGGTGGCCCCGAGCGCCCGTCGTACGCCGAATTCCCGTACCCGCTGCTGCACTGAGTACGACAGAATCCCGAAGACACCGACCATCGCGAGCAGGAGCGCCAGGACGGCAAAGGTGACAACCATGACCGCGCGAAAACGATGGCGGGAGGTCGCGTCCGACGCGATGTCGTCGAGCGTCATCACCTCTCTCACGCTGACCAGCTGCTCCTTGTCGATGCGGCCGATTGCCGCGCGCACGGAGGGCGTCAACGCCGCCGCGCTCCCCGACGAGGGCCGAACGACGAGAAACATGTCGTCCATCGCGTCCTGCGCCATCGGCACATAGATCTGCAGAAGCTCGCTGAGCTCGTCCGGCCGGCCCTTGACCTGCCGCGCCACGCCAACGATCTCCCTGACGACAGGCTTTGCAGTTGGCGTCGAGCGAAGCGCCAGACGCACGCCGATGGGCGATCGCCCGTGAATGTGCGAGCGGACGAGCGCTTCGTTCACGATGCAGACCGGAACAGTGTCGCGCGTATCGCCGTCGCTGAAGCCCCGGCCGGCGACCAGAGGCAAGTCGAGCGTACGGAAATAGGTGGGGTTGACGATCTGATAGTCGGCAGCGGGACGTTGACTCTCGTTGAGCGGCGGGTCGCCGACGATCTCGAAGAACGAATCCCCAGCGTAGGACGGACCCATCGGGAGCGTGCTCGCCCATGCCACGCTGCGGACCGCAGGCAGGGCCGTGACTTCCTGTTGGACGGCATCGAAAAACTGCAGCAGTGCCGTTTCGGTCGGATATCGTGCGCCCAGCGGGTCAACGACCATCGTCAGAATGCTCTCGGCCCTGTACCCGCGATCGACATGCTCCACCGCCAGCAAGGTCCGGAGCAAAAGGCCGGCGCCAAACAGGAGTAGGACGGCGGTCGCGATTTGCACGGTCACGAGAATTCCGCGTACCAGGCCACCACGCCCGGTCGCCGCCCGATTGTCAGATGCAATCACTTGTGCCGTTGAGAAGCCTGTCGCCTGCCAGGCCGGCGCGAGACCAAACAGCAGACCCACGAAAACGGCCGCTGCCGCGCAGAACGCGACCACGCGGCCGTCAAAGCTGAGCGTCACCGCACCTGGCAGCAGCCCCACGGGGATGGCGGCGGGGGCCACGTCGAGAATCGCCGCGCCAACTCCGACGCCCAACAAACCCCCAATCGCCGCGAGCACCAGGCTCTCTGTCAGCAATTGTCGGATCAGACGGCCGCGCCCGGCCCCAAGTGCGGTTCGCATGGCCAACTCGCGCGTGCGCACCGTGGCACGCGCCAGGAGCAGGTTCGCCACGTTGGCGCAGCAGATGAGCAGCACGAAACCGACGACGCCCAGAAACAAGAGTGATGTGAGACGAAGTTCGTTCCCGATCATTGCCTCGTGCAGCGGCGCGAGCGTGATGCCGCGACCCTTGTTCGTATCAGGGAACTCACGGGCCAGCCCCGCCGCGACGCCGTCCAAATCCGCACGCGCGCGCTCGAGCGTGACGCCTGGCTTGAGCCGTCCGATCACTTGCAAAGCGTACGCGGTTCGCAGACCGGGACGGCGGGGAAAGGACGTGAGCGCCCACATGGCGCTTCTGCCGATCAATTGCGCTTCGTTGGGAACGACGCCGATGACCGTGTACAGCGCGCCATCGAAGCGGATGTCGCGGCCAATGACCGTCGGGTCGGCGTTGAATCGCGAACGCCAGAACGCCTCGCTGAAGACGACGACCCTCGCACGTTGGGCGTCGTCCGAGGGAAGAAACGTCCGTCCGGCAACGGGCCGGACGCCGAGGGCGGTGAAAATACCGGACGTGGCCCACTGGCGAGGGACAGTTTCAGCAAGACCGTCCGCACCGCTCATCACCATGCCGCCGACGTTCGGCACGAATGCGCCCATCGCCTCAAACGTCTGGTTGCGTTCGGTCCAGTCGAGAAGATTCAACGGCGCCACTCTGCTGCGCATGGACGAGGCGCTCCGTTCCCAGGCCATTACCAGTCGGTCCGGCTCGCGAAATGGAAGCGGGCGCAGGAGTGTGGCATCGACCAAGGCAAACATGGCGCTATTGGCGCCGATACCGAGCGCCAGCGTCAGCACCGCCACACTCGTAAACGCGGGCGCGCTCTTCAACTGTCGGAGCGCGAAGCTCACATCCTGCCGGAACTCCTGGACCCATTGCATGCGGCGCATCGTGCGATCTCTCCTTATCCCCAAATCCACACAGGTTCGTTTGAGGTGACTCAGATCGCCGAGGCGGCGCATCGCGACCTCGCGAGCCGTGTTCGGATCCATGCCGCGCTCGACCAGTTCGCGCGTCCGCATCTCGAGGTGAAAATCGATCTCCTCGTCGACTTCCCGAACGACCGGTACCCGCCACAACCACGAACGAAGGGAGCGCTTCACGTGGCAAAGACCTTCGCCACACCCGCCGAGAACCGGCGCCAGCTCGCCAGTTCGGCGGCCAGCTGCTCGCGACCGGCATCGGTGAGCCGGTAGAGCTTCGCTCGCCGCCCGAGTTCGGACGTCCCCCACTCGGCCTCCACCCAGCCCCGCCGCTCCATCCGATAGAGCGCGGGATACAAGGACCCTTCTTCGATGAGCACCGCCTCGCCAGTGGTGTCCTCAATGAATCTGGCGATCGCGTAGCCGTGGCGGGGGCCTCGCTCTAACGTCTTGAGAATCAAGGCGTCCAGCGTGCCGTGGAGGAGCGCGTTCGGGGGCTTCAGGGGCAACATTAATTAAGGAGGCCGCATTACCCAGACATTCTTGGTAATGGGTTTAGACGGAAAAGCCAGCCGGGAGGTTTGCTTTGGGGCAGGATGTTACGATTTGCCCTCGTCTTCCGGAGTGCGAGCGTCTCGATGACCACCCACACCACCGACGGTCCGCTGTTCAACTGGACGCAGGGAATCTATGCCCTGCACGCGCTCAGTCTCTTGATGGGGATCCTCGGCGCCGCCACTGTCGTTGGGGCGTTTCTCTTCGGCTGGCCGTCCATCATCGCCGTGATTTTGAATTATGTGAAGCGGGGCGATGTCCGCGGCACCTGGCTCGAGTCGCACTTCCGCTGGCAGATTCGCACGTTCTGGTACGGCTTGCTGTGGGTCGGCCTCTGCATTCTATTCATCGTCGGAACGCTGGGCATCGGCATTCTGATCGCGTGGCTGCCGCTCGCGTTTGTTGGAATCTGGTTCATCTATCGAATCGCTCGCGGATGGCTCGCGCTCAAAGACGGGCGTCCGATGTACATCTAACGGCCACGGCGGTCCGACCAGTCGGCGCCCTCTCGTTCGTCACCCCATCGGTCCCATTCCATTAGCCACCGTCGGGTTCGCTGATACCGTTAGCGCGGGATGGACGACGGCAGAGCCGGGACGAGAGTCAATCCGCGCGAGATCCACGACTTCTGGCCGCGACTGCTGGCGAGCCCGATTCTCGGCGCGCTCGTCGCCAACCTGTCTGGCCTGATCGATCACTCGCAGCATTCGATCGGCGCACTGGTCGCTTCGTACGCATGGTTCGCTCTGGTGGCCTTCTTTGTCTGGGAGGGAAATCGGCGACTGTACTTCCGTTTGCCGCGCCGCGAGGACTGGCTGCTACGGCCCTGGAGTCGGCTTGTCCTGCTGCTGGTGGTAATCAGCCTCTACACCATCCCCGTTGCCGCCGTGCTTCTCTGGCTCTGGCGCGAAGCGACCGGAGATACGGGGACGCGCCAGTACGCGCTGGCCACGGCTCTCTTCGCCGTCGTCGCCCTCGTGGTGGCCATTACCCATGTCTACGAGACGGTGTTCCTCCTCCGGGACTGGGAAAGCGACCGGCTGCGCAGCGCCCGCTTCGAACGAGCACGGCTCGAGGCCGAGCTCGAGAGTCTCGGACGAGAGGTCGATCCGCACTTCCTGTTCAACAACCTGAACGCGCTCGCACACCTGATCGAGCAGCGGAGTGAAGCGGCCCCATGGTTCATACGAACTCTGAGCGCCACATATCGATACGTCCTCGAGTGTCGTGGCCGGGCACTCGTACCCCTCGCCGACGAGCTCGAGGCGCTCGAACGGCACCGGGCTCTGGCCGACATCCGCTATGGCGGGGGCGTTCGGCTCGACGTCACAATCGAGCCCGAGGACGCGCACCAACTGCTCCTCCCTCCCGTTTCGCTGGCGGAGCTGTTTCAGAACGCGCTGAAACACAACACCGTCGCGCCGGAGCTTCAGCTGCACATTCGCGTCCGCGTCGAGGACACGACATTGATTTTCGAGAACACGGTCCGGCCCGGGCCGAAAACGGCACGCACGACCGGCATGGGTCTCGCGAACCTCAGGGAGCGGTTTCGGATCGCGACCGGCCGTGCCGCGGTGTGGGCGGCTGAAGAGGAACGATTCATCGTCCGGCTGCCACTCGTCAGAGGTTCGACCGGCGACGCGATCAGCGAGCGCCAGCCCCGTCGTGGCTCTCCTTCCACGCATCCAGATACGCCGTGAGTCCCTTGGCCACGTGTGCCGGCGCCGCCTGGATCATCGAGCGGATTCTCGATTCGAAGGCGGCGGGATCCCGGACGCGCAACAGGCTTGCCGCCTGTATTGCGACGGCCATGTCGTACGAGCCGAGCCTCGCAACCAGCGCCCGTTCGTCGGTCGCCGCCGATACTTCGCGTCGGGCGTACTCGAAGGCGCTCTCGAACTTTCCGCTTCCGTCCGCATCGACGAAGACGGCGCCGCTCAATCCGAGCACATAGGGCGTGAACTCAATAGACGTGGGCTGATACGGCTTTGCGGTCGGCCAATAGGGCGCTGCAATCCCCGGCCCACTCGCAATGGCGACCAGGTGCACGTCGTGGGAGGGCGCGGGCAGCCGCCAGGTTGCCAGCCACTTCACGCCGGCGGTAGTTCCCTTTTCGACCTCCTCCTCACGGACTTTTACGCCGTTGACGTACAGCGCCACTCGCTGCGCGCGGGTCCAGCCAGGTCCCTTCACGCGGATCCGCACGTCGAGCGCGTTCCTGGCATGCACCATCTCACCGGGGCCTTTCCCGTCCACATCTATCTCGGCCAGCAATCCATAGCTGACCATGACGTGCCCACGCCGGACGCGGTCGATCGCCTGCGTCAGATCGATTCGGCCGGGGTCGCGATCGTCGCATCGGACGTACGTGCGCCCCTGCCCGACGATATATCTCGACACGTCGTGCGAATCGCTGGCCCCCACGGGTGTGAGGATCAGTCCGCGATTGAGCATGCCCATCCAGTCGCGCGCCAGCGCCAACGCGTCGGTCATCACGGCTCCCGAGTTCACGACCTCCATGGCATTGGCGGGCAGCGACCAGCCCTCGAGGTCTTCCCCTGCGACGCTGATGTGGCGCGCTCGCCCGAGCGGCCGAAAACCGCCGTGCAGGTCCCGCCCGTGGTTCAACACGATGACCGGCCCCGAAGCCGCGCTCGCGATCGTCTCTCGGAGCCGTGTCCAATCCTTCGCGCGCTGATCGATCTCGTTTGCCGATGCGATCGGAAATACATTGAAATGGCCGAGCGAGGGAGTGGTCACCTCGCTTCCCACGATTGGAGTGAAAAGCCCGGGCGCGCCTGCCGCGCGCGCATCGAACGCGACGCGCATGTTGTGTTCGGTCGACACGGGAAGCTCGATGCCTTCCCCCGCAATCGTCAGCATGCGCTCATCGACGGACGCATCGCCATGCCGTGCGAATGTCCCCGTGTGCATGTGCGTGTCCATGGCCGCCCAACCGTCCGTGTCCACCTCGCGCCGGATGGTCAGCCGCCGCGACGTGGTGGAACCTCTCGCGACATCGACAGTTACGCTCGCCACGCTGTACTCGAAACCCCTCCCCGCGTAGATGACATACCGGCCTGTCGGCAACTTCAGTCGAACGGCGCTGCCGCCGCTGTAGACCACTCCAGGCCTGACCGCCTGCTGCAGGGCGGACACGTTCCCGAGCGAGACCAATGTCCCGTTCTCGTCGACCACCGTGATACGGCTCGGCGTCGCCCGTCCGCGCGGCTCTTCGTACACCGACACGTCCACCGTGGCCTCCGACAGTACCTGCTCCCTGGGCCGGCCGATCAGCGTCGCCTGTCCGATCAGCACGTCATCGGACGCGCGGCTGTTACAGCGAATCCGCAGCTCGTTCGTGCCTTCTTTCAGCGATCCTGCTGGGACGGCCCAATAGGTGATGGTGTCTGCCTCGTCCAGGGGCAGGCGCGCGATCTCCTTGCCGTTCAACAGCGCCAGCCAGGGCTGCTTCAGATCCCGATGCCGCAGCCGCAGCGTCTGTTCAGCCTCGTTGGGCTTCGCCTGGAACCGGAGCACCAGCTCGGCGCCCTCGGCCCGCTCGGCAAACTCGGCCCACTCTCGTGCTTCGCCGGAACGCAAGTGATGCATTCGCTCGGTGATGATCAGATCGGGCGCTGTGGCGGACTGCAAGGCCACGAGGATCAGCGGGAGCAGTCCGATGATGCCGGAGCGGGTGGGCTTCATCGCAGTAACGATACCTTTGCCTCAGCGCCCGAGGCGCCTCACCGGATACGGCCGGCTGCGCCGGGATCGCCAGTGGGAGGCGGCGCCAGATCCGTCGTCGCCGGCGGACCAAGCAATTCGCGGAAAATCGGCTTCAGGGCGTCCGCCCAGATCTGGTAACCCTTAATCGTCGGATGCAGCTTGTCGCGCTCGTTCATTACGCCTTCGACGAGCCCACCCTTTTCGTCCGAAAACCGATCGTTCACATTCAGGAAGCGTACTCGGGTGCCGTCGGCAAACGTCGCGAGCTGCTGGTTGAGGCGGTCGATCGTCCGCATCACGGCCGGATTGTCATCGCGCGGGAACACAGCCGTGAGGACGATGCTGGCATTCGGCGCTTTGCTCTGACATGCCTCGAGGATGGCTTTGATGCCGCGGGCAATTTCAGCGATGGTCTGCTCGTCACGCGGCTGCGCCCCGACATTGTTCGTGCCGGCCAGCACGACGATGACCTTCGGGTTCACGCCATCGAGCTCGCCGTGCTCCAGACGCCACAGGATGTTCTGCGTGCGGTCCGCACCCCAGCCAAAGTTCGCGGCGTTCCATCCATGGAAGTTCTGCTTCCAGTTCTCCAGCAGCTCCGGGTAGTCGAGCGCCCCCCAGCGCCGTACGATCGAGTCGCCGACGAAATAGATGTCGATCTTCCCTAGCTTCGCCTTCTCCAGCAGTTGGGCGTGCGCGATGATGGAATTCGCGTCAGTGCGCGGGACTCCTCGATCTGCAGGGCCGTTGTCTGGTTCCTCTCGTGAGTGCTTCAGGAACCTGTCTGCCCACGGAATGAAGTACTTCCAATTCGGGCCGTCGGTGTGCCCGCCGTCGTGCTGCCGCCAGGCGAGCTGACCTTCGAGTACACCGGCGTTGACCGGTGGCATCTTCTCTTTCGTGTAATCGTCCGACACGCCAAGATCCTTGGCGCCGAGCAGTCTGAATACCGGCTGCGCCGCAACGGCTGCCATGTAACTCCCCTGCTGGTCGAGCCATTTTGCGTCGCCACGCTCGGGGATGCCGTAGCTGACGAACGTGAGCCGGGGGGCGCAGAGCGCCAGCAATTCGTGCGCGTCGACCGGAATGTCCGCTGCAGTTTTGCGTCCGAAAACGGATTCCTCGGTTCCATATTTGAGGAAGTTCCCGGCCATCCAGTGATACTCACCCGACCCTGTGAGGTTCTCGACTGCCTCGCCAAAATTTCGGCGGTGCAATTTGGCCCCGCCCTCACCTGACGAGCCAATCAGGACCACCGCAAACCGCTGGTCGTAGGCCATCGTCACGAGCGCGGCCTTGCCGAAGCGCGAAACACCTTCAATCCCCACTTTCTTCGCATCCACCGCCTTGTCTGTCTCGAGGTAGTCGAGCCCGCGCGACGCGCCCCACGCCCATGCGCGGAGCGAACCCCAGTCGTCCGGGCGGCGCCGCTGGCCTTTGTTGACGAGACCAATGATGCCTTTCGTCAGTCCCGCGCCGTTGTCCGCTTGAATGCTGGCGGGGCTGATCGTCGCGTATCCCCAGCCGTCTGCAATCAGCTGCTCGATGGCCGGAGGATCGGCGGGGGACTGAAATGCGCCTCCAGGGCCACCGCGGCCCGGACCGAATCCACGCGCGGCGGCCGGTGGTGCGCCTGGCGCCGACGGCATGCCGGAGCGGCCTCCAAACATCATCATCACCGGCACCGGCTTGCTCGCCCGGGCGGGTGTCACGAGCGTCATCTGGATTTCGACGGCGATATCCGGATACGCCGAGTTATCCACCGCTCCAACCAATTCCTTTCCGATCACTCGTCGACCGCCAACGTCGAACTGCTCCGTGCGGTTTACGCGCCACGCGACGTCAGGTACGTTTTTCGGCACCCGCCCGAGCACCTCGCGATCGAAGTCCTCGACGATTTCGGGCCGGCGCTGTTTCCACCAGACCTCCGCACTCGTGACTTTCCTTCCGTTCTTGAGCGTGAGTGGATCGGGGAGCTTCGGGTACGGATTCGCGAGCGCTTCGTCGTAATTTGCGTGGTTGGGGGCCGACTCGTTGCCGCTCGGACCCGGGCGAAGCCGCCTGATGCCGAGCTGCTCCATCATGTCCTTGTGGTCGGCCGCCGTCGCGGCGGCATTGGGATTGGGTGGCGACGCGGGTTGTTGCGCGAAACTTGCGACCGTCAGCGCAAATGTGAAAGCAGCAGCTGAAATACTTGCCACCCGATCGCTCCGGGCTTTAGTCGCTGACATTCAGACTGCCCCTTTCGCTGCTCACCGTCATCGCACGCGGACTGGAAGAGCAGTGCAAATACTAGCCTGCCCTTCGAAGGAGGGACAGTAGGTGTGTCGCTGGAGGGCCTGGCTGCGGGTGAGGGGCCGAGCGCGGTGCGAAATCACCGCTCCCAGCGTAGCGTGGCGATTCGTGGATCGGTGGCGAAGGCCTTGCGATCGAACTCAAGGCGCGCCTCAGGAAAATCACACACCGCTCGCGCGCCATACGAGCTAAGGTTGATACGCCACGTCTGGCGCTCGAGCGGCGCTGGAGCGGCGAACGCGCGGCAGGCCAGCAGCGCGATGTTGACGCCGTTCGGATCCCGTGCTGACGGGTATCGCAGCACGTCCACGTCGGCCTTGCGCGCCTCATCGGCCAACGTCTGACACGGCGCGTAGTCGATCGGATGCGCCCAGCGGGCGCGGGCAGCGTCGAAGGGCGCCGCCATGAGATCCAGCCCGGACGCCGTCTTGAAGCGCACCGAGAACGCCGTGTAATCGCCCGCATCCGCAGGCCATGGTGTGTTGGGCGAGTCGGCAAAAAACAACAGCCGATGAAAGGCCATCTCCGCGACGGCCGTCGCCGCGGCTTTCGAAGCGTAGAAGACGCCAGGCGTCAATCCCGCCCGGCGGAAGCGAGACCCTGACGGGTACGGCGCGCCGTATCGAAAAGGGGTTGACTGCAGATAGTGGAGGTGGCGGCACTCCGGAGGCAGCGGCGGCTTCGTTGCGTCCACGAGCGATTCGAGGGCGCTTTGCTCCGCGAGCGTGTCGACCAGCTTCATGGTCGAGACCCGATGTTGCGCCTCGACCATGCGCCAGCACACGCCCGACATTCGGCGTCGTTCAGACGAGAGCGCGGCGCGCGTCCAGGTACCCGACGACATGAACCAGCCCGGAGACCGACTGAATCAACGCGAGTGGCCGACCGCCCAGCGCCGTGTTGGGATTCGCGAGCCACGCGCGCGCCACGGCATCGTCACCGTGAACCACCGCGTCCAGCGCGCGATAGAACCGGACGAAGAGCACGGCCAGCTCGAACGGCTTCTCGCCGGGAGTCAACGTGTAGGTGCCAGACCCCATACGCGAGACGCTGGCTTCGGAAAGTCCAAGAATGCGGGCGAGGGTCTTGTTCGACAGGCCCATCAGGCCTGCTGCCCGCAGGGCCGCCTTCGTGATGACTGCCCCTTCGGAAACCGCCGGTCGAACCGCGGCACGCGCCATCGGATCCCTCTTTCTTCTGAAACAATATACGTCAATTCTTGCTGATGAGCAACCCCGGCCCGGAGGAGTGAACCAATCTAGCGCGGCGGTTTCGGTGCGACGTAGTAGTCGGCCGGAAAGTCGGCACCGCGCGGCCCCCCCTGGCGCCGCGAGCTGTTCACTCCGCCTCTATCGGGATACAGCGGAATGTAGAGCCCGTTGGTCTTGGCCAACGTTTCGAACAGTCGCGTGTTGAGATCGCGCACCGTGGTGGCATGCTCGGTCCGGCGGGCCAGGTTCCGGGTCTCGTGCGGATCCTGCGCGAGATCGTATAACTCGTCGCTGTCCCAGAGACCGTGATACCTGATGTATTTGTAACGGTCAGTCCGCAGCGCATGTTGTGTGGGCGTCTGCGGGAAATTCCGTTCCCAGTAGTACTCGTAGAGCAGGGCATCGCGCCACGACGGCGGCGGATTTCGCGCGAGCGCCAGCAGGCTCCGCCCATCCATCGTGGACGACGGTTTCACACCGGCTACGTCAAGCAACGTCGGCGCAACGTCGATGTTCGCCACCATCTGCGTCAGCACCGTGGCCCCCTTGAACAGGTCGGGACACTGCAGCAGAAATGGAATGCGCATGGACGCTTCGTACGCCGCACGTTTGTCGATAAGCCCTTGTTCGCCAAACATGAATCCGTTGTCGCCCAGGTATAGCACGAGGGTGGAGTCGAACAGCTTCCGCTCCTTGAGCCATTCGAGTACCCTCCCGACGCTCTCATCCACGGCCAGCAACGTTTCGGCGTAGCGGCGGTAGTACTCGGCGATGTCCAGGTCGCTGTGGTAGGGGAAATCCATGCCGTGCCAGCTGTTTCGCTGGTTTTGCGTCCACATCGGCTTGTGCCAGTCGGCTGGCGGTGGCGCCAGCGTCGGCGGCACGGGCAACGCTTTGGTGGCGTAGCGGCCGCGATGGCGTTCGGCCGGAATGAACTCCGAGTGGACCGCCTTGTGCGACAGCATCAGCAAGAACGGACGGCCGGGGTCGCGCTGCCGCAGCCAGTCGAGCGCGTAGTCCGTGAGCTCGTCGGTGATATAGCCCTTTTGCGGCACGCGCATCCCGTTGACGTTCAGGCCGTTCTCGCTCGGAAGATATGTTCCCTGACCGCGAAAGCTCACCCAGTGGTTGAAACCGGGCTGCGGATTGTCACTCTCACCGCCCATGTGCCATTTGCCCACAAAGGCCGTGTCGTAGCCGGCGCGCTGGAGCTGCTGCGCGAAAAACGTCGTGCCCGGCGGCACCGGATTGTTGTTGTCCACGACGCGATGTCGATGAGCATACTGGCCCGTGAGAATGCTCGCACGGCTGGGGGAACACAGCGCGGTCGTGGCGAAGGCGTTGCGGAAATGCACGCCGTTCCTCGCGAGCGAATCCAGGTTCGGCGTCTCGAGGAAGGGATGGCCCATGAAGCCAAGTGCGTCGTAGCGATGATCGTCGGTCAGCACGACGATGACGTTGCGAGGCTGGGTTCGCGCGCCCTGGCCAGCCTGCGGTGCGACCAAGGGTGATAGTGAAGACGCGACGGGGGAGCTCGAGATAACGGCAAGCGCCGCCACAACGAGTGCCGCCAGAACGAACGCGAGAGCAAACCGAGCGGTTCGAATCATGTTGACCACCCGACGATCCTGTCGTGGTTAACGCTGATACTCAGCGAGGCGCGCGCGAAGCTCCTTCACCGTGGCGGCGTGTTGCGCACCATTCGCCAGATTTACGGACTCGGCGGCATCGTGGTCCATGTCGTAAAGCTGCGCACCCTGCTCGCCGTTCGCCCACTCGATGTATCGCCACCGATCGGTCCTGATCGAATATCCGTTCCGAGCCTGAGTGAACGCGGCATCTTTCACCATGCGTGCCGGATCCCGCAGCATCGGAGCCAGGCTGACCCCGTCGACTGGACCCGTCGGCTTCAGGCCCGCGAGGTCGGCGAGCGTGGGATACAAATCGACCAGTTCCGCGAGGCCGTGCGCCACGCCGCGGACCTTCGCGCTCGGCGCGGCGATGATGAGCGGGACGCGCGCGCTGCGCTCGAAGAGGCTCATCTTCTGCCACAGTCCATGATCCCCCAGGTGGTAGCCGTGATCGCTCGCGAAGACGACGATCGTGGTATTCGCGAGCCCGAGTCGATCGAGCGCGTCGAGAACGTGTCCGACCTGAGCGTCCATGAAGCTGATGGATGCCCAATAGGCCTGGATCGCTTCCCGTCTCTGGTCGTCGCTCATCGCATCCTGTTCCTTGAACGCGCTGCGATAGGCGGCTTCAGGTGTACGCGAACGGTCGGCGTCGGAAAGCTTCGGCAATTCGATTCGATCGCGTGGATACCAATCGAAGTACCGCTTCGGTGCGACGTACGGGGTATGCGGCCGGTAGAATCCCACCGCGAGGAAGAACGCCTCGTTGTTTCGCTTGAAGCGCTCGAGCAGTCGCACCGCCTCCGCCCCCGCAATCCCGTCGGTGTGCTCGGTATCCGCTGCAGTGTCCGACAGCCAGCTCAGCGAGGCGCCAAATTGCCCCGGCCTCAGCGAAAAGATCCGGTCGTGGATTTCACGATCGCGGCCTCGCGGGTTGATGGTGAGGTCCCACGATGGGTAGTCATCGAGCCCGCCCGTCCCGATCGTGAGGGGCACGCCGTAGTGATACAACTTCCCCACGCGTGCGGCGAACCACCCATTCGTACGAAACAGTTGCGGCAGGGTTACCGCCGTCGGCAGTTTCTCGCGGAAATGTGGTGACATTGGATTCGTGGCGGGCGGGTTGGTCAGCACACCGGTCACGTTCGGCCGTCGCCCCGTCAGCAATGACGAGCGGCTCGGGCTGCACAGCGGGTATTGGGCGTAGGCGCGGTCGAACTTCACACCGCGGGCTGCCAGCTTGTCGATGTTAGGAGAACGGACAGGGGCGCCGTATGCGCCGAGATCGTTGTTCAAGTCGTCGGCGATCAGGAACAACACGTTGAGCCGCGGCGCCTGAATCGGCTCCGAGGTCCATACCACGACCGTCAGAGCCAGCGTAGCCACACAGCCGAGGGCAATCTGCTTCTTCATAGGAATCTCTTAATCGTGGACGCGTCTCGCGTCCTGACCGTCGAGGCTAGCGTCACCGCTCTCCCCAGACTTTCGGCGTCTTGAAGTTCGGATCCCTTGGCTTGAGCTTCGATGGCGCGGCCTGATCCGCCAGCGCCTGATAACGGGCGCGCAGCTCTTGAACTTTTCCAGGATTGGCCTCGGCGAGATTGCGCTGCTCGCCGGGATCGGTGGCAAGGTCGAACAACTCAATCTTCGCCGACGTTGCTGAAGGCTCGCCTCCGCTCTCGCGCACTTTCGTTTCGGCTCCGTGGCCGTTGCCGTTGAGCACCAGTTTCCAGTTGCCCGCGCGAAGTGCGCCCCCCATGACCGCCGCATTGATCAGAATCTCTTGGTGCGGTGAAGGCTGGCCAGCAACGATCGTCGGCAACGCGTCGCGTCCATCAAGCGGAAGTTTTTGTTCGAGCGAACCGCCGGCCAGTCGTACGAGCGTCGGATACCAATCCACCATGTGCAGCGGCTGCGTGACGACCGTGCCAGGCTTGATGTGCCGCGGCCAGACGACGCTCGCCGCGCCCCTGACGCCTCCTTCGTAAAGCGTTCCCTTGGCGCCGCGCAACCGTCCGTTATCGGTGACAGCTCCCGGCGCGGGGCCGCCGTTGTCGCTGGAAAATATGACCAGCGTGTTGTCACTGAGCCCCTTTTGCTTCAGGGCATCGAGGATCTGCCCGATCCCTTCATCCATAGCGGCCAGCATGCCGGCATAGGTGCGTCGCGGTTCCGCGAGTGTTTCGTACCGCTTCTTGTATATGTCGGGGACCTGATGCGGTGCGTGCACCGCATTGAACGCAACGTAGAGGAAGAACGGCTGGCCGCTCCGTTGGGCGTTGACAAACTTCACCGACTCCTGCGCCAGCAAATGCGTGCTGTAGCCTTCGTCGTAACTGGCGCGATCCTGACGGTGCCAGTCGTGGCCACCGTCCCGCTCGTGGGTGAAATAGTCGATGGCGCCGTTGTACTGGCCGTACTGAATGTCAAAGCCGCGCTTTGTCGGCAGATAGGCTGGCTCGAAGTGTCCAAGATGCCACTTCCCCATGATCGCCGTGGCGTATCCCGCTTGCTTGAGCGCTTGCGCGAGCGTGCGTTCTTCAAGCGGCAATCCGTACTGAGCCCACGGACGGACGACGCCGACCTGCAGTCCGTGGCGCATCGGATAGCGCCCGGTCATCAAGGCGGCGCGCGTCGGAGAGCACACCGTTTGCACGTAGAAGTGTTCGAGCCGCGCGCCCGAGGCGGCCAGCCGATCGATTCGGGGTGTGGCAATCTCCCGGCCGCCGTTGAACCCCACATCGGCGTAGCCGAGGTCGTCGGCAAGGATGTAGACGATGTTTGGTCGCGGCGCTCTGGCCTGCGAATCAAGAGTGCCCGACGAGAGGAGCGCACAGCAGATCGCAACGACGCAGCGGGTGTTCATTGTCGTGGCCATTTTGTCAAATGCCGAACGCGAGCGAACGGCGCGAGTACAGGCGCGAGCCGCCAAGGTAGGTCGCCTCGACCTGGATGTCCTTCACCTGTTCGACCGGGCAGCTGAGGATGTCACGATCGAGCACGATGAAGTCGGCTAACTTCCCGGGCTCGAGCGATCCCTTCCGTGTCTCTTCGAAGGTGATGAACGCGTTGTTGATCGTGTAGAGGCGGATTGCCTGCTCGCGCGTCAGATTCTGCTCGGGATGCAGCGGCGCATCGCTCCCGCGTGGCACTCGCACCATCGTCGTCCACATCCCCAGGAAAGGATTGTATGGATTGATCGAGCGCAGGCTGCCAATCTTCTGCATGTGGTCCGTGCCGCCACCCACGGTCACCCCCCGCTCGGCCAGGGTGCGGTACGGGTGAAAGTAGGTAAGGCGCTCGACCCCGAAGTGCTGACGCAGTGTCGCACCATCGAGCAAGAGCCAGGCGGGTTGCAGGTTGGCGACGACGCCCAGCGTCCGCATCTTCTCGATCGCCTCCTTGCTCATGAAACTCGCGTGAGTGATGCTCGGCCGCCGGTCCCGAACCGGAAAGTCGCTGCGGTTAATGCGCTCGTACGCCTCAACCATCGCATCGACCGCCGCGTCGCCTTGTGAGTGGGCGGTGAACTGCAGGTCGTTCGCCAAGGCGAGCTTGGCGATCTGATAGAGCTTGTCGGGCTCGATGAACCGGACGCCGCGATACTGCGGGTCGTCAATTGCGTAGATCTTGCTGACGCCCCACGGCTGGCGCATGTAGGCGCTGCCCGTCAGCATGCCGCCGTCGAGGAACGCCTTGATGCCCCGCAGCCACAGCATGTCGTTGTGCTGGTGGAGCGGATTCGACGCAACCTCGCGAATCGTCGCGGCAATCCGATCCAACGGCGCCTGCGCGTCCACGCCGTAGGCCAGGAACGTACGGCACGTGAGTGCGTTCTGCTCGCGAAGTCTTCGATACAGCTCGACACCATCCCGATCGGCATTCGCATCGACGATGCTGGTGATGCCGACGGAGTTGTAGTCGGCCAGCAGTTGCTTCAAGCGGGCGAGACGGTCGGCTTCGGTCGGCGTGGAACCTCCCGATCCTGACTTGATGTAGCGCCCGCAATTGCGCAGGATGCCTGTCGGTTCTCCCTTCGCGTCGCGCTCGACCCGGCAGGGCTCCCCTTCGGGCACACGGAACTTCGCGTCGATGCCACTCGTCGACAATGCCATCGAGTTGAGTGACGCGTCGGGCCCGGTACGAAAAGCGACAGGATTCCGCGGCGCCACTCGATCGAGCTCGGCACGGCTTGGATAGCGTTGTTCGCGGAGCCTCGTGATGAATACCTGCGACAGCGTAACCCAGCGTCCCGGCTCAGTCTTCTCGGCCCGCGTCCGCAAGTAGGCCAGCACGTCCTCGATGCTCTCCATATCCGGGACGGGGCCGTCGAACTCGTACATGGACGCGCTCGGCGCATGGACATGCGAGTCGATCAGCCCGGGCAGAACCGTCTTGCCGCCGAGATCCACCCGCTCCGTGCCTGAACCGGCAAGCTTCACGATATCGGCGTTCGTACCGACTGCTGCGATGCGCCCGTCGCGAACCGCCATCGCCTCAACAATGCGAAACTGCGGATCGACGGTGACGATCTTGCCGTTGTGGAAGACGTGGGTGGGCGCGGGCACGCGCTGATAACCGCCTACGGCAGCGGCGACGAGGAGCAGCGGGACGATCAGTCGAGTCGGCATGCCGAGAGACTGCCACCGTCGGCAGCTCAACGCAAGTTCGCGATCCGTGACGGAGCGCGTGCTCTGGGTCTGCGCAGCACACTTTGCCGGTTGTCCAATAAAATCTCCTGATGGCCCGAAGCTCGGAACCACTGCGCATCGCCAACGGCACGCTCATTCTTCCAGACCGGCTCGTCACCGGCGGCGCCGTGGACATATCGGACGGCCGGCTCACCGCCGTCGGGCGCCAGCAGGAGCTGCCCGCGTGGTCCGGATCCACGCTCGACGCCACCGGATCGTTCGTCGCCCCTGGCTATGTCGACCTGCACGTGCACGGCGGCGACAACGCGGATTTCATGGACGGCTCGATCGAGGCCTTCGAAACTGCCATTCGGGCTCACACCCGTCACGGTGTCACCAGCATCGTCCCGACCAGCACCGTCGCGTCACACGAGCAAACGATGACGTTCTTGCACAACACCCGGACGTTGCAGCGCCGCGGCGCCGATGCACGACGTGGCTTGGCCCGTACGCTCGGAGCGCATTTCTATGGACCCTACTTCGCCGAGGAGAAGGTCGGCTGCCATCCAAAGTCGGTCAGGCCGCCGACACGCACTGAGTTCGAACAGTATCTGAGCTTTGCTGACACCATCCTGACGGCAACCTGTGCGCCGGAACTCCCCGGGGCCGCAGACTTTTTTCGCGCGGCTGCCGCGAAAGGGATCCGTCTCAACGCAGGGCACTCGAACGCCACGTGGGCGGAGATGGCCGTCGCGCACCAGCTCGGCGTGAGACACGTGGATCATTTCTATTGCGCCATGAGCAGCGTGTCCTCCCTGCGCGAGCGGTGTGGTACGCCGATGCAGGCGAGCATGATGGAGTTCGTACTGGACACCGAGGATGTCACGACGGAAGTCATCGCGGATGGACGACACCTCTCGGCCGAACTGTTGCGATTTGTCACGAAGTGGAAGGGAGCAGACAAGACCGCGTTGGTCACAGACTGCAATCGTGCGTTGGATCAGCCGCCTGGGATGTACATTTTCGGCCCACTCGATGACGGAGAGCGATTCTACAGTGATGGATCCGTCGGCCTCCTTCCCGATTCCGACAGTCTGGCGAGTAGCGTACGCGGTATGGACTTCATGGTTCGCCACCTGCATCGAGAAGCGGACGTGAAGCTCCCGGCTGCCGTACGCATGGCTACCCTGACGCCCGCCACAATCGTCGGATGGAGCCACGAGATCGGCAGCCTCGAAGTGGGCAAACGAGCGGATCTCGTGATACTCGCCGCTGATCTCAGCGTGCAAGCCGTGTTCATCGATGGGGAGCGGACGTAGGGGGTCAGATCTTGTTTCTTGCAGCGATGTCCTCAACGAATGACATTCGGCTACGATGCACCCGTTCGGATCCATGTCGATTCTCGTCGCCGCAGTTGCCTCCTAAAGAGGGCAAATCTGCAAGAAACAAGATCTGACCCCAGATGCGGACGCCCTGCGACATCCTGCTCACCAACGCGCACGTCCTGACGATGGACGACGCGTTTACGGCCTACGCGCCAGGATCGATCGCCATCAAGGGCAGCAAGATTCTCTCGGTCGGCAACATCGAATCAGCCTACGAGCCGCTCGAGACCGTCGACTGCCGCGGGCGCGTGGTGTTGCCTGGCCTCGTGAATGCCCACACCCACGCGCCGATGACGCTGCTGCGCGGACTGGCCGACGACCTCCGCCTCGACGTCTGGCTCATGGGGTACATGATGCCGGTCGAGCGCGAGTTCGTGCGGCCGGACTTCGTCGCGCTCGGCACGCAACTCGCCTGTGCCGAGATGATTCGATCCGGCACGACATGTTTCGCCGACATGTATTACTTCGAAGAATCCGTCGCCGAGGCGACGGCCGCCGCGGGACTGCGCGCGCTCTGCGCGCAAACCGTGCTCAAGTTTCCCTCCCCGGATGCCGCCAGCTTCGAGGACGCCCTTGACCGCGCGCGCGACTTCATCGCGCGCTGGAGGGGGCACGAACTGATTCTCCCCGCGGTCGCACCACACGCGCCGTACACCTGCACCACCGACATCCTCAGATCGTGCGCCGACCTGGCGTGCGAGTTCGACGTCCCGCTGCATACCCATCTCTCTGAGACATCGTTCGAAGTCGAGCAATCTCGTCGTGAACACGGTATGCCGCCCGTCCCCTGGGTCAAGAAGCAGCGGCTCTTCGACGCGCGCGTGCTCGCCGCGCACTGCGTGCACGTGGACGAGGGGGAGATCCGAACGCTGAAGGACGCCGGTGCGGGGATCGCACACAACCCGACGAGCAACCTGAAACTCGGCTCGGGCGTCGCACCGATTGTCAAGATGCTCGAGCTGGGAGCGACTGTCGGCATCGGCACCGATGGCACCGCCTCGAACAACGACCTCGACATGTTCGAGGAGATGCGACTCGCGGCGCTGCTGGCCAAAGGCGTCAGCGGCGATCCAACGGCGTTGCCAGCCCGCCAGGCGCTGCTCATGGCGACGCGGCTCGGCGCCCGTGCGCTGCATTGTGACGCCATCACCGGATCGCTCGAGGCTGGCAAGCGCGCCGACCTCATCGTCGTGGACCTCAATCAGCCGCACAATGTGCCGCGATTCGGCCGCGATCCGAACAGCATCTACGCCCAGCTGGTCTATGCCAGCAAGGCCTCGGACGTAGTCGACGTGATGTGCAACGGGCGATGGTTGCTGCGCGACCGCGACCTCCTCACCCTCGACGAGGAGCAGTTGCGATCCGCGGCTGCCGACATCGCGCGGCGAGTCGACATGTTTCTGATCGAGCGAGAGCAGAGCGTGCTGCAGAAGCTGATCGCGATTGGCGGAGCGACCGAGGAAGAGAGCTTCGAGGTCCAGGTGAAGGCGCGCCTGCAGTCTCCGGACCCGATACTGGAAGCGCTCGCGAGCGACGAGATCACCGTCATTCGCGCCGTTCACTACCACCAGTTCGACACGTATTTCTTTTTCGACGATCCGGAACAGGGCCGATTGCGCTACCGGGAGGACGCAAAACTCGACGAGCACGACAACGTAACAAACGTGCGCGCGCGGCTGACGCTCACCGGCCTCTCTCACGAAGAGGCGTTTGGCTCGGTTCTGCTCTTCCGTTCCCGCTTCCTCGCGCCCGCGACGCACTCGCCCCGCTTCTACCGTGAGTACTTCAAGCCGGAGCGCGAACGCGAGATCGAAAAAGACCGTCGCCGCTGGCTCGTTGGCTATCGCGGCGTCCAGTTCTACGTACACCTCGATCGCCTGCTGAAGCCCGCAACCGACGGCTACTTCCTCGAGCTGAAGTCCCGCACCTGGTCCCGGCGCGATGCTCAGGACAAAGCGGCCATCATCGTCGCGCTGCTGGAGCGGCTCGGGGCACGAAGCGACCAGACGGTGGTCGAGGACTATGTAGAACTGAACCGACTGCAGACTGAGGACTGACGATTGCAGATTGCATTGATTGACGATTGCGGATTGGATTGACGATTGTCGATTGTATTGAGGATTGATCGCCGTTCGCCGCCGGCGACCCAAGACCTGACAACTAACGACTCAACGACTAACGACTCAGCGACTGACAGGCGTCAGACGGACTAGCGACTAGCGACTGACACGCGTCAGTCATAATCAGGCCGAACCGAAATAGGCGACGAAGAACACCGCCGCCGCATACATCATCGGCTGCACGTCGCCCGGGCGCCCGCGGAGCAGCTTGATCCCCACGTACGCGATGAACCCGTAGCCGATGCCGTGCGAAATGGAGAACGTCAGCGGCGTCATCAGGAGGATCAGGAACGCCGGAATCGCCGTGTCCAGCGCGGCAAAGTCCATCCGGACGATCTGCTGGCACATCAGGAAGCCGACGACGATCAACGCCGGAGCGGTCGCGGCCGCGGGCACGATCGCGAAGAGCGGCGCAGCAAACATGCAGGCGGCGAACAGTGCGGCGACGATGACGTTGTGCAGGCCGGTTCGCGCGCCTTCGGCGACGCCGGCGGCGGACTCGACGTAAGAAGTCACCGAACTCACGCCGAAGACTCCGCCGATCGCTGCGCTGATCGAGTCGATCGCCAGAATCGAGCGCAGCCGTGGTATCCGTCCCAGTCGATCGTGCAGCCCACCGGTCTCCGCGATGGCGGTCACCGTGCCGAGCGTGTCGAAGAAATCGACCATGACGATCGACAGCAGTAGCGGAGCAAAACGAACGTCCAACGCGCTCCGGAGATCCGCCTCGAAAGCGGTGTCGAACCGCGGCATCCGAAACCAGGCGTCGGGCCAATGCGAGATGCCGAGCAGCAGCGCGGCAACCGTGGTGCCGACGATGCCGATCACGATTGCGCCGGGCACGCGTCTCGAGAGGAGGAACGCGATGAGCAGCAAGCCGCCAAGCGCAATCAACGGCTCGGGCGCGTGCAACGATCCGTGGGTGACGGGTGGAACCGCCGCCAGGGGATCTCTGGCGAGCGCCGCCACCGAGCTGGGCGGAATCACGACGAGCCGTGCGTTCACCGCGCCGATGAGCGCGATGAACAAACCGATGCCGACACTGATCGCGCGTCGAAGGTCGAGTGGAATCGCGTTCATCACGGCCTCGCGAACGCCTGCGAGGACCAGCGCGAGCACGACGAGACCGTTCAGCACCACGAGACCCATGGCTGCCTGCCACGAGCCGGTCTGCCCCACCACTTGAAAGGCGACGACGGCGTTGAGGCCCATGCCGGGCGCGAGCGCGAGGGGAAAGTTCGCTCCCAGGCCCATCAGGAGCGTGCAGATTGCGGCGGCCGCTGCGGTTGCCGCCACCGCCGGCTCGAACGGAATTCCCGCGGCGGCAAGGATCGACGGATTGGCGAACAGGATGTACGCCATCGTCAGGAATGTGGCACAACCGCCACGCACCTCGCGCGCGGTTGTCGTGCCGCGCGCCTGCAGATCGAAGTTCATCATGGGACGAAAGGCCGACATTCTAGTGGAGCGTCCCAATGGAAAGTGAAGGAATACGAGCAGACACCCCTGGGGCGCGCGGTTATCACTGGCACAAATCGCCCGGAAGGGTGTCAAATCAGGCGCTGCGATGTTAGAGGCGCGCAACCTCGTTAAACGGTATTTTGGCGTCACGGTTGTCGATGACGTGAGCTTTGTCGTGAGACCGGGCGAGGTGGTCGGCTATCTGGGTCCCAACGGGTCGGGCAAGACGACGACAGGACGGATGCTGACCGGCCTGGTCGAACCGTCGAGCGGCCTCGTCCTCTTCGATGGCCGTGCGGTCTCGGCCGACCCCATCGGTTTCAGGCGACGGCTTGGCTACGTGCCCGAGGAGCCGATGCTCTATCCGTTCCTCTCTGCGCGCGAGCAACTACGGCTCCTCGGCCGCCTCCGCGAGTTACCCGCGACGTCGATGGAGCGCAGGATGAACGCGCTCATCGAACTGTTCGGCCTTACTGATGCAGGCGAACAACCGATCAGTGCGTATTCGAAAGGGATGAAGCAGAAGGTCCTCATCATCGCAGCACTGCTGCATGACCCGGACCTGTTGATCTTCGATGAACCGGACTCCGGGCTGGACGTCACCACCCTGCTCGTCCTTCGCCACCTGGTGCAGACGCTGGCCGCTCGGGGCAAAGCGGTTCTCTATAGCTCGCACGTCCTCGAGGTCGTCGAGAAGCTCTGCACGCGCGTCATCGTCCTTCATCGCGGACGCATCGTGGCGCAGGACACGATCCAACAGCTGCGCAGTCTGATGGCGCACGAGTCGCTGGAACAGGTGTTCGCGGAACTGGTCCTCGAAGTGAACCCTGAACAGACAGCCCGCGACATTGCGGATGTGGTGACCGACGGTGCGTGAACGGCTGCTCACCCAGCACTTTCTGCAGCGGTTCCTGGAGAACGATCTCGTCTCGCCTGATGCCGACCGTCACGATGCGATCGCCATGGTCTGCGGCGGCCTTTTGGCGCTCGCGCTGTTCGTGAGCATCTTGATCTCCCTGAAGTTTCTCTTCATGCCCTTCCCGTCACCCGGCCGCACCGCGGATCTGGCGATCTACGACCGATTCTTCTTCATTGCCAGCGCGATGATTGTCATGGCGCTCGTCGCCGTGATCACCTGGGATGCGCTCTCACTCGACCCGCGCGATACCGCCATCCTGGGTTCGCTGCCGATCCCGCAGGCGGTGATCGTCAGGGCCAAACTGCGCGCGATCGCAATCGTCGCGGGCGGGTTCGCCCTCACCATCAGCGCGCTGTCGAGCGTCTTCCATCCAACGTTGATGGTGGCGAGACTGCCCATTGGTGTCGTCCCCGCGCTCACGCTGATTGCGGTACACCTGGTGATCACGATTGGTGCCGGGTTGTTCGCGTTTGCCTCGATCGTGGTCCTGCGGGAGCTGCTGCGCGCGGCGCTGGGCGTGCGGTTCACGCGGGTGTCGGCGCCCGTGCAAGCCTTGCTGATCGTTGCGGTGATCACCAGCTTCCTGCTGCTGCCCGCGATCCTCACTCGCGCGACGCAGGGTGGTAGCGAAGCCAGGTTGTGGCCGCCGGTGTGGTTTCTCGGCCTGCACGAAACACTCGCCGGACGATTGGTGACGGAGTTGCCGCCCCCGGATTTGCCGACGCGCATCAAGCCCCTGGAGGAACGCGCCGCCGCACGCTACCGCGAGAACGCGGCCAGGCTCAGGCCGCTTGCCTGGCGCGCCGTCGCAGCCTTCATGGGTTCCCTGCTCCTCGCAGTCGGCGGCTACTACTGGAACTCGCGCCAGCTCCCGCTACCGCTTGTCGGCGGTCGCGCCTCGAAGTACCGTGCGCCGGGTATTCTCAGTCGCGCCACGAGGTGGACGATCATCCGCGCGCCGGCGTCGCAGGCCGGCTTTTTCCTGACGCTGCACTGCCTGTTCCGCAGCGCGCCGCATCGCGTCGTCCTGGCGGGGTGCACGGCTCTGTCGCTCGCCATTTCGATTCTGCTGTTGGCCGCCGTCAGCCGGGCCGTTGCGCGAGACGCGTCGGCCGTACCGGCATGGGCCTTCTCCACGCAAACCACCGCCTTGATGATCATGCTCGCCGGTGTCCGTCACATCATGCGGCTGCCGGCCGACCTCCGCGGCAACAGGCTCTTCCGGCTCGCCTGGCTGGGCAACACGCAGGCGTTTCTCGCGGGCGTCAGACGCGCAGCAGTGATCAGTATCGTCGTGCCCGTGGTCATCGTGCTCTTGCCCGCAAACCTCTATTTACTCGGTGAACAAAGGGCGTTGATGCACACGCTGTCGGGTTTGCTGCTGGGCATTGCGTTCCTTTCGTTCATGACGTTCAATGCCACGCAGCTGCCCTTTGTGGCGAGTTACGCCCCTACCGCCGATCTGAACACCATCGGCCCGGCGGTCCTGGTCGGCGGACTGTTCGCCATCTCGATATTCGCGCGAATCGAAGCCTTCGCACTCACCGACCTCAGTGCCGCGGCGGCGTTCTGGGGCGCGCTCGTCGCTGGTGCGCTCGTCCCGCGATTCACGTCGGATCGCAGTTCACGGCTGGATCTTCCGACGGCATTCGACGTTCCCGCGCCCGGAGCCACGCGGCTCGACCTCGGCTGACGATACCGCTCTTCGCGACGCCGTCGACATTCGTATAAAGTTGGACGTCAAGAAGCCTTTTCTCAGGGAGACTTATGCGTCGACTTGGCTTTTCCCCACTGACTGTGATGCTCGTGCTGATGTTGACGGCCGTTGCGCCACAGCAGGCGTTTCAAGCGCCTGCTCCGCAGAGCGGCCAGGCTCCCGCTGCTCAACCCACTCCGCCCGCGCAGCCGGTCCAGATTCCGCTTGACCTCTTCGAGTTGCCGGACGGTTTGGAGGTCACGCTTTGGGCATCGTCGCCGCTGCTGCACAACCCTACCAACATCGACATCGATCGAAACGGACGGATCTGGGTCGCCGAAGGGGTTCGCTATCGCTCCCATCATGCCCGTCAGCCCGAGGGCGATCGCATCATCGTCTTGCAGGACACTGATGGCGATGGCAAGGCTGACAGTACGCATACGTTCGTGCAGGAACCCGCGCTGATTGCTCCGCTCGGTGTCTCCGTCATCGACAACAAGGTCGTCGTGGCACAGCCGCCCGACTTGATCGTCTACACCGACGTCGACCGGAATCTGCGCTTCGATCCGCAAGTGGATAAGCGCGAGGTGCTTTTGACGGGCTTTCAGGGGATCAACCACGACCACTCGCTGCACTCGGTGACCGTCGGTCCGGACGGAAAATGGATCTTCAACGCCGGCAACACCGGGGCGATGTTCACGGACAAATCCGGTAAAACGTTCCGGATCTTCGGCTCGTACCGTCCCAATCCGGTCGGTCCGTTCAAGTTCCCGAACGATCCCGCTGCATATGCCGGAAAGGCGAGCGACGATGGCTACGTGTACGTGGGCGGATTCACCGTACGGATGAATGCGGATGGGACCAGCGCCGAGATCATCGGATCCAACTACCGCAACAGCTACGAGCAATCGGTGACCTCGCTCGGAGATGTCTTCCAGAACGACAACGACGACCCGCCCGCCTGTCGCGTGAGCTGGGTGATGGAATACGCCAATTTCGGATTCTCGTCGAACGACGGCCAGCGCACCTGGCAGGCGGATCGCCGCCCTGGTCAATCGATTCCTGTAGCGGAGTGGCGTCAGGATGATCCGGGCATGACGCCGGCGGGTGATGTGTACGGCGGTGGCTCGCCGACCGGGAATGTCTTTTACGAGAACGGCGCACTTGGCGCATCGTGGGAAGGGACGTTCCTCGCCGCAGACGCCGGGCGGAACGAGATCTTCTCGTATCAGCCCAAGCGCGAAGGCGCGGGCTTCCGTCTCGACCGGAAGATCTTTCTGACCTCGAACGTCAAGCAGCAGTACGCCGGCTCGGATTTCGTGATGGGGACCACCGGCGTCACCGGAGCGATTCATACGCTCTTCAGGCCATCGGACATCGCCGTGGGTCCCGACGGTGCGCTGTACGTGAGCGACTGGATCGACGCGCGCGTCGGCGGCCACCAGGATCTCGATCAGACGTTGTCCGGCGCGATCTACCGGATCGCGCCGAAAGGGTTCGCCTCCAAGGTTCCCGCGTTCGACCCCGCTGCGATCGAGGGTCTGATCACGGCGCTTCGATCGCCGGCGGTCAATGTCCGCGCGATCGGCTTCGAGGGCCTCAAGTCGCGCGGTGCGGCGGCCGTGGACGCGGTTGCTGCACTGCTCAACGATCCCAACCCGTATCTGCGTGGTCGGGCCATCTATCTTCTCTATCAGCTCGGACCGGAAGGGCGTCAGCGCGCGGGCTCGCCGGAGTCGCAGTCCGACCCCGCGCTACGGATCGCTGCGTATCGAGCGATGAGGCGCGCCGGCGTCGACGTGATGCCAGTCGCGGCTAAACTCGCGCGCGATGCAGACGCAGGCGTTCGGCGAGAAGTGGCCTTGTCGCTGCGCGACCAGCCGGCCGCCGCGGCACTGAACATTCTCGTGGATATCGCGCGCGGCTTCGATGGGCAGGATCGCAGTTACCTCGAAGCGTTTGGCACGGGCGCCGCCGGCAAAGAGCGGGCGCTCTACGAGCGGCTGCGAGCCGAGCTTGGGGCGAAGGATCCCCTCACGTGGTCCAATCCCTTCGCGCGCATTGCGTGGCGTTTGCACGTGCCCGCCGCCATCCCGGATTTGGTCGCTCGAGCACGATCCGCGAAGTTATCGGCAGCCGAGCGGCGACTGGCGCTGGATACACTCGCCTTCATCGACGATCCCGCCGCATCGAAGGCGGTGCTGCGTCTCGCGGAGCCGGAGAGTCCGCTGCGCGAGGCGGCGACATGGTGGCTGCTGAACCGTCTCTCCAACGACTGGGCGGACCACGAACTGAGACCGGCGCTCAAGGCGGCCGGCATCTACGATCCCGAAGCCATCGAATTACGCGAAGCGATCATCCCGCGACCCACCGCGGATCTGCCCGAGCTCTCGATCGAGGAGATCGCCCGTCTCAACGGTGACGCTTCGCGCGGAAAAACCACCGCGACGCGCTGCCAGATGTGCCATGCCATCGGCGGAGCCGGGGCTGAACTCGGCCCGGCGCTCGACGGCTGGGCGCGGGGCAAGTCAGTCGACGTGATCGCCAAGGCGATCGTCCAGCCGAACGCCGAGATCGCGCACGGCTACGACGGCACCGAGATCAAGACCAAGGACGGATTGACGATTCAAGGGCTGCTCATCAAGGAAGGGGATCCGCTGATGGTGCGCAACATGGGCGGGGCCACGCAGATTATCCCGACAGACCGAGTCGCGAACCGCCGGCGTATGCGGGAGTCGCTGATGATGAGCGCGGCGCAGTTGGGTCTCAGCGCGCAGGATGTCGCCGATGTGGTCGCGTTCCTGCGGAGCAACTGATTGCAAAGACGGCCAAGCGAACGAGCGACGCGAGTGAGCCACGCGCAGCGGAGCGGGGCGCAGGGGTCCCCGCGAGCGAGCGTGTCGGGG